>NZ_JAIZQG010000006.1:0-259287 GCF_020419965.1 Burkholderia sp. AU39826 | reverse complement strand
GACCGGCGCGGCAGCGCGCGTCGCGGCGGGCGCCGCGACGGCCGAAGCCGCGGCCGGCACGGCATTCGCGCCCGCCCCCGGCGTGACACCCGGCACCGAAAGCGGCACGGGCGCGGCGGGCGGCGTCGGCACGACCGGCGTCGTCATCTTCATCGGTTCACCCTGCGGCGTCGGCGCGGGTTCGGGCAGCGGCGCGACGGGCTCCTTCTCGGCCGCCTTCACGGTCGCGCGGTCGCGCCGCGCCGGGTCGATCTTCAGGAAATGGTCGACGAGCGTGAAGAAGCGTTCATAGAACACGCCGGCGGGAATCGTCTCGCTCGCGGTCTTGACGAGCGCATCGTCGCTCGACCCGATCGGCAGCGACAGTGAGCCGAACACGCTCAAGCCGACGCTGGCCGACGTATTCGACTTCTTCAGCGTATAGCGGTCCTGCACCGCGTTCACGTATGCGATGCTCGACGAGCCGTCCGCGGTCGCGTCCGCGCACACGACGTGAAACTCGATCACGACGTGCATGTCGTTGCTCGGCTGGAAATTCTTGCTGCCGTCGACCGCGTCGTTGCGCGACGACGACACCACGTAGCCCTGGCTCAGCAGCGCGCGCCGCGCGGCCTCGCAGGCCGCGTCGGATTTCGAGTGGAACGTATGCGCATACGGGCTGGTGGTCGCGTCGAACTGTTCCTGCTGGTAGATCGGCTTGGGCGGCGACGAGCATGCCGCCAGCACGGTCGCGGCCGCGAGCGCGCACGAAACGGAAAACAGGCGAAATCGGTTGTGCATGGCGTCTTTCAGAAGGCTCGGCGAGAGGTGGCGCAAGGGCGGTGCCCGGATGGGCGCACGCACACATCTCGTATGGCCGGGGCGACATTATAGTTTCGTTTGATGTCGCGCTCGCTTCAGTCGGCCGCCGCGCCGCGCGCCGCGGCCAGCAATCGCGACGTCAGCGGATGATGTTCGCCGCGCCGCGAGCGGATCGCGTGGATCTCCTCGGTCACGTCGCCCGCGCGCCCGAGCCGCCTGAGCCCGCGCAGCAGCGACGCATCGTTCGCGCCGAGTTCGCTCAGCGGGAACACGCCGAGGCCGCGCGCCGCGAACACGGCCATCAGCGCGCTGTCCTCGAACTCGCCGGCCACGCGCGGCACGATCCGCTCGCTTTCCAGCCACTGGTCGAGGCGGGCGCGCAATGCCGAATGCGCGGTCGGCAGCAGCACGGGCAGCTCGGTCAGGCACTGCGGAAAGCGCTGCCGCGCGGCCGGCGTGACGAGCGCCGCGGGCCCGTACCAGTCGACCGGCGAGGCCACGAGCCGCTCGCTCGTCACGCGCAGGTTCGACCCCGACGGCGCGCCCTGGCCCGCCAGCACGAGATCCAGATGATGCAGCGCGAGTTCCGCGAGCAGCGCGTCGTGCTCGCCCTCGTGGCACAGCAGCCGCAGCGTGGGCGTGTCGAGCACCGGGGCCAGGATCGCGTGCGCGGCGAGCTTGGAGATGCCGTCCGCGAGGCCGACCGCGAGCCGCACGGTCGGCCGGCTGGCCGCCGCGCGCACGTCGTCGGGAATCAGCCGGCCCATCTCGAAGATGACTTCCGCGCGCGCGAAGGCGGCCTGCCCGGCGTCGGTCATCGCGACGCCGCGCCCGGCCGGGCGCAGCAACTGGTGCCCGAGCGATTTCTCCAGCTCGCGCACCTGCGCGCTGATCGTCTGCACGGCCATTTCCAGCCGGCCGGCCGCACGCGCGAAACCGCCTTCCTTCACGACGACCCAGAAATAGTACAGATGGCGAAAATTCAGCATCGGCGCGCGATATATCGAAAAAAACGAACCTGAAGTCAGATTCTCTCTGATTTTTCCGAAGTACGGAGCGGCATATCATCGGGTTTTCCACTTTCGTATCCGCCCATCCCATGGACTATCTGCTGACGCTTGCCACCGACCCCGCCGTCTGGGCCGCGCTCCTGACGCTCGTCGTGATGGAAGTCGTGCTCGGCATCGACAACCTGATCTTCATCTCGATCCTCAGCAACAAGCTGCCCGAAGCGCAGCGCGCACGCACGCAGCGCCTCGGCATCGCGCTCGCGCTGGTGATGCGCCTCGCGCTGCTCGGCAGCGTCGCGTGGATCGCGAGCCTGACCGAACCCGTGTTCACGCTGTTCGACCATGCGTTCTCGTGGCGCGACATGATCCTGCTGTCGGGCGGCCTGTTCCTCGTGTGGAAGGCGACCACCGAGATCCATCACCACGTGTCGCATGACGGCGACGGCGCGGGCGGGGCCGCCGGCGCGGCCGGCCTGACGATGTGGGCCGCGATCGGCCAGATCGTGATGCTCGACATCGTGTTCTCGATCGACAGCATCGTGACCGCGATCGGCATGACCGAGCACGTCCCGATCATGTTCGTCGCCGTGATCGTCGCGGTGACCGTGATGCTGTTCGCCGCGCAGCCGCTCGCACGCTTCATCGACCGCAACCCGACGATCGTGATGCTCGCACTGTCGTTCCTGGTCGTGATCGGCATGACGCTGATCGCCGAAGGGTTCGGTTCGCACGTGCCGAAGGGTTACATCTATGCGGCGATGGCCTTCTCGGCGTTCGTCGAGGGCATGAACATGCTCGCGCGGCGCGCGAAGGCGAAGCGGGCCGCGCACGCGGCGCGCGACTGACGCGGCACGCGGGATGCCGGCCGCCGCGGCGGCCGGCATCCCGCGCCTCATACGGAATCCGGATGAAATTCGCACGGAAAGGAGAAACGCGATGAAATGTCCTGTCTGCAAGACGCCCGACCTGCTGATGGCCGAGCGCCAGTCGATCGAGATCGACTATTGTCCGACCTGCCGCGGCGTGTGGCTCGATCGCGGCGAACTCGACAAGCTGATCGCCCGTGAAACCGGTGACGCGCCGGTTCGCCGCGACGCCGCGCCGGCCCAACACGACGCGCACGCGCCGCGCGGTCGCGACGACGGCTGGGGGCGCGACGGCCGCTCGCACGACGAGCGTGATCGGCACGACGGCCGGCGTCGCAAGAAGTCGGTGTTCGACCTGTTCGATTTCGATTGAAGCGGCCGTTCGCGTGCCCGAACGCGCGCGGCCCGATGTAAAAAATCCCCGCCCGGCATCGCGCCGGGGCGGGGATTTTTCATGCGCGTCGCGTCAGCACACGCGCCGATGCTTACGCATGGCCGGCCGTCACGTCGATGCGACGCGGACGCGTTTCCTCGCGGCGCGGAATCGTCAGCGTCAGCACGCCGTCGCGCAGGTTCGCGTCGATTCGCGACGTGTCGAGGTCGGCGCTCAGCACGAACGACCGTGCATAGCGCGTCGCGCGTACTTCCGCGTGCCGCATGCGCAGGTCGGCCGGCGCGTCGAATTGCGTCGCGGCTTCGATCGTCAGCGTATTGTCGTGCACCTTCACGTCGAGGTTGTCGCGCGGCACGCCGGGCAGGTCGGCCCGCAGCGTGACGCCGCGCGCGTCCTCGACGATGTCGACGGACGGCGTGATCGCGGGCCGGCGCGCGGCTTCGGCGGCGGCAGCGTGAACGGTGCTCGGGTGGCGTTCGGCCAGGGTCGGGTTCGTGTTCATGTCGGTATCCTGAAGATTACTGAATCGTGATCGCACGCGGCTTCGATGCTTCGCGCCGGCCGACGCGAATCAGCAGGCAGCCGTTCTCGTAGCGGGCGCTGACCTGGTCGGGGTCCGCGTCGCGCGGCAATTCGACCACGCGGCGGAACGCGCCGTGAAAGCGCTCCTGCGCATACGTGCGCACGTCGTCGCCTTCGCGCGGCGCCGGCTTGCGCTCGCCGCTGATCGTCAGCAGATCCTTGTCGATCGACACGTCGAAGTCGGTCGCGGCCATGCCGGGCGCGAACGCGACGATCTCGATCGCATCGTCGGTGGCGCCGACGTTGAGTGCGGGAAATGCGCCGGCGCGCCCCGCACGGATGCCGGACGGGCGCTCGCCGAGCAGGCTCGCCATCTGCCGCTGCACGCGGGCGAATTCGTCGAACAGATCGTAGCCGTGATGGATACCGCTCATGTTTGTCCTCCTGAACAGGGAACGCGGGAGACGTGACCGCGCGACGCCTGCGGCGGGCGCGACGGGGGCTCCACGAGGTCGATAACGGGGCGGTGCGTTGGATGCGGCACTGCCCGACGACGCTTAATTAGTGGCCGCCGCCGCGCATTTCAAGAGGGCGTGGGCAATCCCCGCGTCGACGCATGCGCACGGGATTCGATGCGACAATCGCCGCGGCATATCCGCAGACCAACCACACGGGACAACCATGGACATTCGACGTATCGCGATCGTCGGCGCCGGCGTGATCGGCGCGAGCTGGGCCGCCTTCTACCTGACGCAGGGCTTCGACGTCGTCGCGACCGACCCGGCGCCGCAGGCCGACGCGCGGCTGCGCGACGCGCTCGCCGCCTTCCTCGGCGAGCGGGCCGCCGAACTTGCCGCGCGGCTGTCGTTCGACGCCGATCTCGTGCGCGCGCTCGACGGCGTCGACTTCGTGCAGGAGAACGGCCCCGAGCGACTCGACCTGAAGCGCGCGCTCTATCGCCGGATGGACGACGTACTGCCCGCGCACGTGCCGATCGCGTCGAGTTCGTCGGGCCTGAAGATGTCCGAGATCCAGACCGCGTGCGCGAAGCATCCGGAGCGCTGCCTGATCGCGCATCCGTTCAATCCGCCGCACCTGATCCCGCTCGTCGAGCTGGTCGGCGGCGATGCGACGGACCCCGACGTGATCGCGCGCGTGAAGCAGTTCTACGATGCGCTCGGCAAGCAGACGATCGTGCTGAACAAGGAGATGACCGGCCACGTCGCGAACCGGCTCGCGGCCGCGCTGTTCCGCGAGGTGTATCACCTCGTCGGCGAAGGCGTCGTGAGCGTCGCCGACGCGGACAAGGCCGTCGCGTGGGGCCCCGGCCTGCGCTGGGGGCTGATGGGGCAGTGCCTGACCTATCATCTCGGCGGCGGCGCGGGCGGGATCGCGCACTTCCTCGAACACCTGTCGGGGCCGATCGCGAGCTGGTGGGACGACCTCGGCACGCCGTCGTTCGATCCGGAAGTCGATCGCAAGCTGACCGACGAACTGCGCGCGATCCAGGGCGAGCGCTCGATGCAGGCGCTGGCGGCCGAGCGCGACCGGCTGCTCGTCGAGCTGATCGACGCGCGGCGCCGCAGCTTCCTGCCCTGATCCTGGTCCGGTCGTGCAGGTGCGGCGGCGGCGGTTATTGCTGCGACGTCGTCTGGCTGGCGGGCGGCACGTGGGCCAGCCACGCGGGGCTCGTGGCCTGCACGAGTTCGCGGTTGCGTGCGCGCGTCGCGGCGTTCGGCGGATAGTTGCCGTCGTTGGTCGGCAGTTCGCCGTCGAGATAGGCCTGCTTGAGCTGCTCGATGACTTCCGCGCGCGTCAGGCCCTGTTGCGCGGGGGTCGACGCGTGGGTCTGGGCAAAGGCGGGGGACAGCAAGGCGGCTGCGGCGGTCGCGACGGCGAATCGCAGGGCGTTGCTCATGGCGGGCTCCGATCAAGGGGACGGGGTAGCGGATGCGCGCGGCGATGTGCGGTGCATTCCGTTGGGTCCCATTGTCGCGAGCGCGTGCTGCGCGGACGATGACGCGTTCCGGGCAACGCTGTCAGGTGCGGGCGCGACCGCGCCCGTGCGGTGCCGTTACAACTCGGCCGCCGCCGCGATCAGCGTGGCTTCCAGCGCGAGCGTCGAGCGCGACGCGGCCGCCGGGCGGTCGATCACGTATTCGAGTTCGCCGAGCTCCGGCAGCCCCGCGTCGAGCCGCGCGAGCCCGGCCGGGATCACGTAGCCGGCGAACGCGCTGACGCCGAGCCCCGCGCTCGCGGCCGCCCGCAACACCGCGATGCTGCTGCTCACGACGGCGATCCGGTACGGCCGCCCGACGGCTTCAAGCGATTCGAGCACGCGCCGGCGCGACACGCTCGGCTCCGGATGCATCGCGAGCGGCAGCACGGCCTCGTGGCCGGTGATCCGCGAATCGGGGCCGGTGCACCAGTACAGCGGTTCGCTGCGGATCACGCGGCCGCGCCGGCTGCCGGCGATGCGCTTCGCGAACACGAGATCGTGCCGGCCTTCGTCGAGCGCGTCGAACAGGTCGCCCGACAGCCCGGTCGAGATCGCGAGCTCGACGTCCGGGTTGCGCTGCACGAAGCTCGCGAGCGCGGCCGTCAGGTGCGCCGACGCGAAATCCTCCGACATCGCGAGCCGCACTTTGCCCGATAGCGGCGGCCCGCATACCGACGTGACGGCCTCGTCCATCAGTTCGAGGATGCGCACCGCGTAGCGGAACAGCGCGTCGCCGTGCTGCGACAGGTGCACGTTGCGCGTGTCGCGCTCGAACAGCGGCCGGTCGAGCAGCTCCTCGAGGCGGCGGATATGCTGGCTGACGGTCGATTGCGACAGGTTCACGCGCTCGGACGCGGCGGTGAAGCTGCCGGACTGGGCGACGGCGACGAAGCTGCGCAGCAATTCGGGCGGTAACGGACGCATTGCTAAATCCACTGAATCGGTTTCGACAACTTCATAAATGGCCGGATTTTGCGGCGCTAGTATCGGATCACGCGCCCGTGCGGCCTCCGCGAAACGGGGGACACCGGACGCGTAGCCCGTGTCGCGCCGCCGGCTGCATCGATCAGTCTAAGCCATCCGGCGTCCGGCCCGAAACCGCATCATCCCATCGACCCCGAGAACGCGCTCGCACGACGAGCCGCCGGGCCGCGGCGCCCCGCCGCAGGAGACACACAGTCCGCCCGGGATCGGCGTGCGGGCCTGGCTCCCGCACGCGTCAGGCGCCCGTCACGAAGAGACTGGAGACGACTCATGATCATCTATGGAACCGCGCTGCTGGCGTTCTGCCATCTGGCCGGACTGTTCCTCGGCGACCTGCTCGGCAGCGCGATCGGCGTGAAGACCAACGTCGGTGGCGTCGGTATCGCGATGCTGCTGCTGATCTGCCTGCGCCTGTGGCTGCACCGGCGCGGCTGGCTGCCGAAGGAGACCGAGGCGGGCGTCGGCTTCTGGGGGGCGATGTACATCCCGGTCGTCGTCGCGATGGCCGCGAACCAGAACGTCGTCGCCGCGCTCAAGGGCGGGCCGGTCGCGCTGCTGGCGGCGGTCGGCGCGGTCGCGATCTGCGCATGCTGCATCGCGGTACTCGCGCGCACGGGGCGCGACGACACGGCCTTCGCGGGCGTGCCGCAATTCGAAGAACGGTAACGGAGGCCGCCATGCTGCAGATGCTCGAAAAAACCGTCGCCCACAACGGGCTCGTCGCGTCGTTCGCGCTGGTCGGCCTGATCATGTGGCTGTCGTCGATCGCGTCGCGCAAGCTCACGTTCGGCCGCGTGCACGGCTCGGCGATCGCGATCGTCATCGGTCTCGTGCTCGCCTACGTCGGCGGCGCATTCACCGGTGGCGAGAAGGGGCTGGCCGACGTCAAGCTGTTCGCCGGTATCGGCCTGATGGGCGGCGCGATGCTGCGCGATTTCGCGATCGTCGCGACCGCGTTCGAAGTGCAGCCGACCGAGGCGCGCAAGGCCGGGCTCGTCGGCGTCGTGTCGCTGCTGCTCGGCACCGTGCTGCCGTTCATCGTCGGCGCATGCGTCGCGCGTGCGTTCGGCTATACCGATGCGGTCAGCATGACGACGATCGGCGCGGGCGCCGTCACCTATATCGTCGGGCCCGTCACGGGCGCGGCGATCGGCGCGAGCTCCGACGTGATCGCGCTCAGCATCGCGACGGGGCTCGTGAAGGCGATCATCGTGATGGTCGGCACGCCGGTCGCGGCCAATTTCATGGGGCTGAAGACGCCGCGCTCCGCGATGATCTTCGGCGGGCTGGCCGGCACCGTCAGCGGCGTGAGCGCCGGCCTTGCCGCGACCGATCGCCGGCTCGTCCCGTACGGTGCGCTGGTCGCGACCTTCCATACCGGCGTCGGCTGCCTGCTCGGGCCGTCGGTGCTGTTCTTCACGACGCGCGCGCTGGTCGGCGCGTGAGGCCAGGCGAGGGGCCATGCGAGTGGCCCGTGCGCGCGCCGCATCCATCGCGGCGTCCTCTGAGTCGCATTCGGCAACATCATCAATCGACAGCGGCGCCAGGCTTAGAATGCCGCTGAACCATCGAAGCGGAGAACTGTTCATGACCGGATGGAATCACGCGCGGCAAGCGCGCGATGCCCGGCTCGCGGCCGGCGCGGCTTACGCGCGGGGCAAGCGGGTCGATGCGCGCGACACCGTCGCGTTGCTCGAAGCGGTGCTGCGGCCCGGCGATCGCGTGTGCCTCGAAGGCGACAACCAGAAGCAGGCCGACTTGCTCGCCGTCGCGCTCGCCGACGTCGACAGCGCGAAGATCCACGACCTGCACATGGTGCAGTCGGGCGTCGTGCTGCCCGAGCATCTCGACGTGTTCGAGCGCGGCATCGCGAAGCGGCTCGACTTCGCGTATTCGGGCCCGCAATCGCAGCGCATCGCGAAGCTGCTGTTCGGCGGCAAGATCGCGCTCGGCGCGGTGCATACCTATCTCGAACTGTTCGCCCGCTACTTCATCGATCTCACGCCGCAGGTCGCGCTGATCGCGGCCGTGAGCGCCGACGCCGACGGCAACCTGTACACGGGCCCGAACACCGAGGACACGCCGACCGTCGTCGAGGCGACCGCGTTCAAGGACGGCATCGTGATCGCCCAGGTCGACCGCATCGTCGACAAGGTGCCGCGCGTCGACATCCCGGGCGACCGCGTGCATTTCGTCGTCGAGGCCGGCCGGCCGTTCTACGTCGAGCCGCTGTTCACGCGCGATCCGGCCGCGATCACCGAGACGCAGATCCTGACCGCGATGCTCGCGATCAAGGGCCTCTACGAGCCGTACGGGATCAAGCGCCTGAACCACGGGATCGGCTTCAACACGGCCGCGATCGAGCTGCTGCTGCCCACCTACGGCGCGAAGCTCGGGCTGAAGGGCAAGGTCTGCACGCACTGGGCGCTCAATCCGCATCCGACGCTGATCCCCGCGATCGAATCGGGCTGGGTCGAGCAGATCCACTGCTTCGGCTCGGAAGTCGGGATGGACGACTACATCCGTGCGCGCTCCGACGTGTGGTTCACGGGGCCCGACGGGTCGCTGCGCTCGAACCGCGCGTTCTGCCAGACGGCCGGCCTCTATGCGTGCGACATGTTCATCGGCTCGACGCTGCAGATCGACCTGTCCGGCCATTCGTCGACGGTCACGGCCGAGCGGATCGCCGGCTTCGGCGGCGCGCCGAACATGGGCAGCGACGCGCGCGGCCGGCGCCATCCGAGCGAGCCGTGGCTGAAGGCCGGCGCGGAAGCCGACCCGGACACGCCGGCGGCGCTGCGGCGCGGCCGCAAGCTGGTCGTGCAGATCGGCGAGACGTTCGGCGACAAGAACGTGCCGATGTTCGTCGAGAAGCTCGACGCGCTGAAGCTCGCCGACAAGCTGCAGCTCGACCTCGCGCCGATCATGGTCTACGGCGACGACGTCACGCACATCGTCACCGAGGAAGGGATCGCGAACCTGCTGATGTGCCGCGACAAGGACGAACGCGAGCATGCGATCCGCGGCGTCGCCGGCTATACGAACGTCGGCCGCGGCCGCGACCGGAAGCTGGTCGAGCGGCTGCGCGAGCGCGGCGTGATCCGCCGCCCGGAGGATCTCGGCATCGATCCGCTCGACGCCGACCGTCGCTGGCTCGCCGCGCGTTCGATCAAGGATCTCGTGCACTGGTCGGGCGGGCTCTATGCGCCGCCGGCCCGGTTCCGCAACTGGTGAGGAAGAGGGCATGGAACAGTTGAACTATCGCTTCACCGCGCGCGAACGCGCGAAGGGCGAGCAGGCCGCGGCGCTCGTCGGCGTGGTCGCGTCCGGCAACCTCGAGGTGCTCGTCGAGCGCGTGCTGCCGGGCAACGAATGCGAGATCGACATCCGCACCGCGGCCGTCGGCTTCGGCGCGGTCTGGCAGGCCGTCGTGTCGGATTTCGTCGAACGGCGCACGCCGGGCGGCCTGAAGCTGTCGATCAACGACGGCGGCGCGCGGCCCGACATGGTGTCGCTGCGGCTCGCGCAGGCCGTGCGCGCGATCGAGGGAGACGCATGATGAGCGACGCGATCCACGACGCGCCGGCGTTCGTCCCGAACGCGGCGAGCTGGTACGAAGCATCGGCGCGACAGCGCATCGACGGGCTGCTCGACGCGGGCAGTTTCAGCGAATTCCTCGGGCCGGCCGAGCGCGTGACGAGCCCGCACCTGCCGCTGTTCGACCTGCCGCGGCAGTTCGACGACGGGATGGTGGTCGGCCATGGCCGGCTCGACGGCCGGCCGGTGTTCGTCGCCGCGCAGGAAGGCCGCTTCATGGGCGGCGCTTTCGGCGAAGTGCACGGCGCGAAGCTCACCGGGCTGCTGCGCGCCGCACGCGACGTCGGCAAGCCGGTGCTGATCCTGTTCGATACGGGCGGTGTGCGGCTGCAGGAAGCGAACGCGGGCGAGCTCGCGATCGCGGAGATCATGCGCGCGCTCGTCGACGCGCGTGCGGCCGGCGTGCCGGTGATCGGGCTGATCGGCGGGCGCGCGGGCTGCTACGGCGGCGGCGGGCTGCTCGCCGCGTGCTGTTCGGCGCTCGCGGTGTCGGAGCAGGGGCGCATCAGCGTGTCGGGCCCCGAAGTGATCGAGACCAACCGCGGCGTCGAGGAATTCGATTCGAAGGATCGCGCGCTGATCTGGCGCACGATGGGCGGCAAGCACCGGCGGCTGATCGGCGGCGCCGATCGCTACGTGGCCGATACACCGGACGCGTTTCGCGCGGCCGCGCTCGATCTGATCGGCCGCGCGCCGGCGTTCGATGCGGCGATGCTGCGCGCGGAACAGGCGCGTCTCGAAGCGCGGATCGAACGGTTCGGCGGCTGCGAGGATGCGCTCGACGTGTGGCGTGCGCTCGGCGCCGACAAGCCGGAAGCGATTCCCGGCATGCCCGACGATGCATTCGCGAAGCTCGCCGACCAGTTACAGGAGGCCCGGCATGACGCTCGATGAAGTACTGAACGCGCTGTTTCCCGCCGGCCATTCGATTGCGCGTCATGGCGGCCTGCTGACGGGCCACGCGGAACTGGCCGGTACGCGCGTCGACGTGATCGGTGTGACCGATCGCTTGCCGTTCGGCATCGACGAGGCGCTGACGCTTGCGTCGCGCGTGCTCGACACGGTCGCGCGCGGCGGCGACACGCCGATCCTCGTGCTCGTCGACAGCGACAGCCAGCGGATGAGCAAGCGCGACGAGCTGCTCGGCCTGAACGAAGGGCTGTCGCATCTCGCGAAATGCCTGATGCACGCGGATCTCGCCGGACACCGGACGATCGGCGTGCTGTACGGCCACACGGCGGCTGGCGCATTCATCGCGACCGCGCTCGCGACGCGCACGCTGCTCGCGGTGCCGGGCGCCGAGCCGGAGGTGATGGACCTGCCGTCGATGTCGCGCGTGACCAAGCTGCCGATCGACGTGCTGAAGGAGATGGCGCGTTCGACGCCGGTGTTCGCGCCGGGGCTCGACAACCTCGTGAAGATGGGCGCCGTCGACGCCGTGCTCGATCCGTCTCGCGCGCTCGACGCGCAGGTCGGCGAATGGCTCGGCAAGCCGGCCGAGCGCATCGATCGGCGCGCGGCGCGCGGCCGGCCGGTCGCGACCGACGTCGCCGCCCGCGTCGAGGCACTCGCGCGTGCCGCACGCTGAGCTGCCGCTGCGCCGCCACACGCTCGTCACGCTGACGGCGGCCGGGTGGCGCGCGGCCTTCGCCCGCGACCCCGCGCTCGCGGGCGATCCGCTCGTGCGCGCCTGGGCCGAACGCGGCCGGCCGCTGATCGTGCGTCGCGCGTCGCCGGATGAAGCCGACGCCGGCCGCGTGCCGCTCGGCCTGCCGCTGCCGCCGTCGGCGGGCAAGCGGCGCATCGCGCTGAACGTGACCGCCGACGCGCTCGCGACGGTCGGCCCGCTTCCCACGTTGACCGACGTGCTCGCCGCCGCGCCCGCGGCCTGGCATGCGCTGCTGCGCGAGCTCGATGCGCTCGGCGCGCGCTGCGGCGTGCAGGGGCGCGTGTTCGGCAGCCTTGCATGGCAGGCGCTGACGGGTGACCCTTACCTGAGCGCATCGTCCGATCTGGACATCGTGTTTCCGCTGCCGGATGCCGCGTCGCTCGCGCCGCTGCTCGACGGTCTCGCGGCGATCGACGCGCGCGCGCCGATGCGCATCGACGGCGAACTGCTGCGCGACGACGGCGCGGGCGTCAACTGGCGCGAACTGCACGCGCGGATGCCCGACGTCGCGGTGAAGACGGCGATCGCCGTCGAACTGATGCGCGCCGACGCCTTCACCGGAGGCACGCGGTGAACGCACGAGCCGCCTGCCGCGTCGCCGCGCCGTCCGATGCCGAGCGCATCGCCGCGCTGGCCGAGCGCAGCCTCGTGCTCGAGATCGACACCTATCCGAAGCCGGGCCTCGTCAGTCACGTCGACACCGGCAGTCACACGGACATGGATGCCGCAATGTTCGCGCGCAGCGCCGCCGTGCTGCGGCCGTACTTCGCGGAACTCGTCGACGCCGGCGCACGCGACGCCGACATGGCCGTGCTGCGCAAGATCGGCCTGCGCGCCGAGCACGCGATGCTCGCCGCGACCGGCGGCGTCAATACGCATCGCGGCGCGATCTTCGGGCTCGGGCTGCTGTGCGCGGCCGCCGGCCGGCGCGCGATACCGGGCGCGGCGCCGGCCGGGACGACGCTCGGCGCGTTCGTATCGCGTCGCTGGGGCGCCGAGATCCTTGGCGGCCCGCGTCTGCCGGACAGCCACGGCGAGCGCGCGAGCCGCCGCTACGGTGTCGGCGGTGCGCGTCGCGAGGCGGCCGACGGCTTCCCGACCGTGTACGCGGTCGGCTTGCCCGCGCTGCGCCGCGCCCGGCGCGACCTGCCGGACGATCCGGAAGCCGCGCGGGTCGCCGCATGCTTCGCGCTGATCGCCGCGCTCGACGACACGAATCTGCTGCACCGGGGCGGGCAGGACGGCCTCGATTTCGCCCGCGCGACCGCCCGTGCGTTCGTCGCGCGTGGCGGCGTGCGGGCGCGCGACTGGCGGCTGCGCGCGGCGGCCGCGCATCGGGCGTTCGTCGCGCGGCGGCTGAGCCCCGGCGGGGCAGCCGACCTGCTCGCGATGAGCGTGTTCGTCGATGTGCTCGAAGCCGAAGGGCACGTGCGATGACGCTGGCGATCCTGTGTTCGGGGCAAGGCGCACAGCGCGCCGACATGTTCGACCTGACCGGGGCGGCGCCGCAGGCCGACGCTTTGTTCGCGCATGCGGGCCGGCTGCTCGGCGACGATCCGCGCACGTGGGTCCGGCAGGCCGGGCCCGACGCGCTGACGGAAAACCGCGCCGCGCAGATTCTCTGCACGCTCCACGCGCTCGCGGCGGCTTCACTGCTCGACGCGGTGTGGCCGCGCGGGCGCTGCGTCGCCGGCTACAGCGTCGGCGAGGTCGGCTCGTGGAGTGTCGCGGGGATGATCGACCCGCACGACGCGCTCGATCTGGCCGATGCGCGTGCACGCGCGATGGATGCCGCGAGCGGCGGCGACGAGCGAATGGTGTTCGTCCGCGGCCTGACGCGCACACAGCTGGCGCGGCTGTGCGAGGGCCGCGACGCGGCCATCGCGATCGCGAACCCCGGCGATGCGTTCGTGGTCGCGGGGCGGCACGCCGATGTCGATGCGGTGGCCGACGCCGCGCTGCGAGCCGGTGCGCTGCGCGTCGCACCCGTCTGCGTGCGGATCGCGTCGCACACGCGCCGGCTCGCGGCGGCCGTGCCGGCATTCCGCGCGACGCTGGCCGCGACGCGCGTGCGCCGGCCGCTGCCCGGCACGCGGCTGTTCTCGGGGATCGACGGCGCGTCGGTGCTCGACGTCGACACGGGCCTCGACAAGCTCGCGCGGCAGATCGCGGAGCCGGTCGAGTGGGCGGCCTGTCTGGCGGCGTGCGTCGAGGCCGGCGCAACCGCGTTTCTCGAACTCGGCCCGGGGCGCGCGCTGGCCGAGATGGCCGGCGGCGCATATCCCGCGCTGCCGGCGCGCAGCCTCGCGGATTTCCGTTCCGTCGACGGCGTGACGAGCTGGCTCGCGCGCGTCGCGGGCGGCTGACCGACGGGTCGAAAACCCGGCTTGAAAGCCAGCCGTCGGGCACCGCTTTCGCACGGTGTGTTGCGCCGGCGCAGCAGCGTCGCGGCCGCCTCTTGCCACGCGAATTGGCGTCGCTACAATGGCGCCCGCCATGAGACCAGCCGCCATCCTGCTCGCCGCGTTCTGCTGCGCGACGAGTGTCCACGCCAGCCAGATTCCGTCCGACGCCGCATCGGTCGGCACGTACTTTTCGTATGACAACGCGGCGGCCGACGCGACCGTCGATCTGATCGAACAGGCACAGCGCCGCGTGCTGCTGGCCGGCTACACGCAGGTGTCGCCGGCGGTCGCGAGCGCGCTGCGCGCGGCCCGCGCGCGCGGGATCGAGGTACGCGTCGTGCTGGTGCGCCCGCCGCGCGCGGGCAAGACCAGCGGCGCCGGCTATCTGAAATCCGCTGGCATCGACGTCGCGATCGATTCGCGGCACGGCGGCCCCGCGTCGCGCTTCGTGATCGTCGACGACAGCGTCGCGCTGACGACGCTGTCCGACGGCGCGGCCGAGCGGGCCGACACGGTGAACGTGTTCCGACGCGCGCCCGAACTGGCGCAGTCCTACGCGCAGTCGTTCTGGCGGCTGTACCGGCAGGCCGCCGGCCTCTGACCTTCCTCCGGCGCGTCGCGCGCCGGTTTGACCCGGCTTGCGTCGGTGCGCCCGATGAACCATGCTCGTTGACAGGCGCCGGCGCGGGTTGCGCGCATCCGGCGCAACGGCAGGGAGGCGATCGTGACCGAACCCAGTTTTGCCGATCGCGCCGAGGCCGGCCGCCAGTTGGCCGACGCGTTGCGCGAATACGCGGGGCGCGGCGATGTCGTCGTGCTCGCGCTGCCGCGCGGCGGCGTGCCCGTCGCGTATCCGGTCGCGTGCGCGCTGCGCGCGCCGCTCGACGTGCTGGTCGTGCGCAAGCTCGGCGTGCCGTTCGACCCCGAGCTCGCGATGGGCGCGATCGCGACCGGCGGCGCGACACATCTGCAACGCTCGACGATCCGCGCGATGGACGTATCGGACGCGCAACTCGCCGACGTGATCGCGCGCGAGACGGCCGAGTTGCATCGCCGCGAAGCGCTGTATCGTGGCGCCGCGCCGCCGCTGGCGGTGGAAGGGCGCATCGCGATCGTCGTCGACGACGGTGTCGCGACCGGCGCATCGATGCGTGTCGCGCTGCAGGCGCTGCGCGAGCGCCACCCGGCGCGCATCGTCGCGGCGGTGCCGGTGGCGCCGGCGGGGGCCGCGCATGCGTTCGACGGTCTGGCCGACGCGTTCGTCGCGGTGTCGCAGCCGCTACGGTTCTTCGGGATCAGCCAGTTCTACGCGCGCTTCGATCAGACGAGCGACGACGAGGTGCGCGCGCTGCTCGACGCGGCGCGCCCCTGACACGGGGTCACGTCCGACGGCTTCGGCGCGGGCGCTGGCGCGGTCGCCGGGCTTCCGCCAGCGCGAACACGCGCTGCAGCGCCGGATGGACGTTGCCGTGCCAGCGCGGTCCCGTAAACAGCCCGTAGTGATCGCAATCGTCGATGTCGACGCGATGGCGCTCGTCGGCGCAGAGGCCGCTGCACAGGTCGAGCGCCGCATGCGTCTGGCCGGCGCCCGTGACCGCGTCGCAGGCGCCTTCGACGGTCAGCAGCGCGACGTCGCGCAGCGCGGCCGGTTCGACGCGCCGGCCGCGCACGCGCCACGCGCCGGTCGCGAGCAGCATGCGCTGGAACACGACGTCGACCGTGTCGAGGAAATAGTCGGCCGGCATGTCGAGCAGCGCGGTGTATTCGCGCAGCGCCCGCCGTGCGTCGGCGAGTCCGGTCATGTCGAAGCGGGAAGCGGCGAGCGCGTAGGTCTCGATCAGCGTCAGGAAGCGTTGCGGATACAGCAGCGCGATCTCGCCCTGTTGCAGATAGGTCGGAAACACGTGGCGACCGTGCCCGGCGAAGCCGGGCGGCACGACGTCGATCAGGTGGCGCCGGCACCAGTCGAGCGAATGGGCGGCGGCCGCGGCGCCGAGCGCGCTCGGGTTCCGGCGCGCATCGATCGGGCCGCCGATCAGCGTGACGCTCGCGGGCGGCGCGAGCCCGCGCGCGGCACGCAGCGCGAGGACGCCGAGCGCCGGCACGGTCGCCTGGCACACGGCGACGACGTGCAGCGGCCGAGCGTCGCGCTGGAGCATGCCGACGAAGTCGTCGAGCATCGCGACGTACTCGTCGAGCCCGAAACGGCCCGCCGCGAGCGGCACGTCGCGCGCATTGCGCCAATCGGTCACGCAGACGTCGCCGTCCGCGAGCAGCGTTTCCGCGGTTTCCCGCATCATCACGGCCGCGTGCCCGACGAGCGGCGCGCACAGCAGCACCGTGCGGCGCGCGTCGTCGTGCGCGAAGCGCCGCAGGTCGCAAAACGGCGTGTGCGCGACGACCTGCTCGCCGACGGCGGGCCACGCGAGGTCGAAGCCCGGTGGCGCGGCCTGCGGGCCGAGCAGCGGCTCGAACAGGTCGTCGTAGCACGACGAAGCGGCATGCGGCAGCGACGCCGCGGGCCATGCGTCGAACGCGTACCGCGTCGCCGCGCGCCATGCGCGCATCCATTCCCGCTGCTGCTCGACGACGGCATACCACATGGCGGACCCTGGGGCGGAAGGAGCGTGAACCTGCATTATGGTCACTGTGGCCGGGCAGCGGGAGCCGGATGTGCGGGCGGCTGATCTGCATCACGCGGACGGGCGCGCTAGGCGCCGCCGCGCGACGCTGCTACAGTCGTCGGTCCCATTCCCTCGAAACGGAGCGTTTGCGATGAAGCTGATCGGCATGCTGGATTCCCCGTTCGTGCGCCGTGTCGCCATTTCGGCGAAGCTGCTCGACCTGCCGTTCGAACACGAGTCGATCTCGGTGTTCCGTCATCTCGAACGGTTCAGGACGCTCAACCCGGCCGTCAAGGCGCCGACGCTCGTGACCGACGGCGGCGCGACGCTGCTCGACTCGTCGCTGATCGTCGACTATCTCGACCACCTGGCCGCGCCGGAGCGGCGCCTGTTGCCCGACGCCGTCGATGCCCGGCTGCGCGCGCTGGTGCCGATCGGGTTCGCGCTCGCCGCGGCCGAGAAAACCGTGCAGCTCGTCTACGAGCAGGCGCTGCGCCCGTCGGACAGGCAGCATGAGCCATGGATGGAACGCGTGCTGAGCCAGCTCGAAGGCGCGTACGGCGCGCTGGAGCCGCTGGCCGCCGCCACGGACGGCTGGTTCGGCGGCGCACGACCGTTGCAGTCGGACGTGACGGTCGCGGTGGCGTGGCGCTTCACGCAGTTCATGGCGGCCGACTACCCGGTGCTCGCGCGGATCGATCCGGCCCGTTATCCGGCGCTCGCCGCGCATTCCGCGCGCGCCGAAGCGCTGCCGGCTTTCGTCGAAACGCCGCTCGCGTAGGGCCGGCGCAAGCCCGTTATTGGCGTGAACGGGCCCTCGGCTTCGAAGCGGCCCGCCGGGCGCTCGCAGACCGCTGTCGGCCTCCGCGGCCTTGTCCGGCAAGCCGCTGCCGATTGTTCTCGACGGCTGACAAGTGACTTCGCATTCGCGCTGTTTATCCGGCGTCGACCGATCCCTAGAATCCACTCCATCAAATCACGCATTGCCAGATGGAGCCGATGATGAAAGCCCTGATCGAATCGAGCCTGTACCACCCGTCCGTCGTGTTGCCGCTTGCCGCGCTGACGCAACTGATGGTCGAGCGCGATTTCAATCTCGGCCAGGTCGGGCTGATCGTCGCGGCGCGCGGTGCGCAGGCGGCCGTGTCGCGGTCGCGCGCGCTGATTTTCTGCCGTGACTGCGAAGCGCGGGCATGAGCGCGTTCGCGTCGATCGAATGAAAAAAAGCCCGGCCGGCGCAAGCCGGTCGGGCGGGATCGGTTTCGATCGGGCCCCGGCTTCGGCCGGGGCTTTTTCATTGAGCGACGCTTACGCGCGGGCCGGCGTCGCGACGCCGTAGACCTCCGATTCGTCGTCCTCCTCGCGCAACTGGCGAGCGAGCTGATGCGCTTCGCGGCGCGTCGCGACGGCCGGCGGCGAGCCCTTCAGCGGCTGGCGCGCGGATTCGGCGAGCGCGACGACCGACACGATGCCGATCAACGCGGCGCCCATCATGTAATACGCGGGCATCATCAGGTTGTGCGTCACGTCGACGAGCCACGCGGTCACCAGCGGCGTCGTGCCGCCGAATAGCGACACCGACACGTTGAAGCCGATCGCGAGCGCGCCGTAACGGATCTCGGTCGGGAACAGCGCGGGCAGCGCCGACGGCATCACGCCGGTGAAGCACGACAGCAGCACGCCGAGGATCAGCAGGCCGCCGAACACCGACGCGGTGGTGCCCGCATGGATCAGCAGCAGCGACGGGATCGACAGCACCAGCAGGCCGACGCAGCCGGCGAGCATCACCGGCTTGCGGCCGACCTTGTCCGACAGGCGGCCGGCGTACAGCGTCATCGGCATCATCAGCACCATCACGAGCAGCACCAGCACGAGGCTGTGCGATTCGTCGAAGTGCAGCGTCGACGACATGAAGCTCGGCAGGTACGACAGCACCATGTAATCGGTCACGTTGAAGATCAGCACGAGGCCGACGCACAGCAGCAGCGCGCGCCAGTTGGCGAACAGCGTCTCGCGAAAGCGCGCCTTCGGCACGGCCTTGTCCTGCGCTTCGCGCGCTTCGGCCTGGCGCTTGAACGCGGGCGTTTCCTCCAGCTTCATCCGGATGTAGAGACCGATCAGGCCGAGCGGGCCGGCGATCAGGAACGGCACGCGCCAGCCCCACGACAGCAGCGCTTCCTGCGACAGCGACGCGGTGAGCAGCGCGACGACGCCCGCGCCCAGCACATAGCCGATCAGCGTGCCGAACTCGAGGAAGCTGCCCATGAAGCCGCGGCGCCTGTCGGTGGAGAACTCGGCGATGAAGGTGGCGGCGCCGCCGTATTCGCCGCCGGTCGAGAAGCCCTGCACGAGGCGGGCAACGAGCAGCAGGATCGGGGCCATGATGCCGATCGACGCATAGCTCGGGATGAGGCCGATCGCGAAGGTGCCGACGGCCATCATGATCATCGTGGCGGCGAGCACGCGCTGGCGGCCGATGCGGTCGCCGAGCGGGCCGAACACCATGCCGCCGAGCGGGCGCACGAGGAACGCGGCGGCGAACGTGCCGAAGGTGGCGAGCAACTGCGCGGACGGGCTGCTGGACGGGAAGAACACCTTGCCGAGCGTGACGGCGATATAGCTGTAGACGCCGAAGTCGAACCATTCCATCGCATTGCCGATCGCCATCGCGCTGACGGCGCGCTTGAGCAGGCTCTGGTCGACGACGGTGATGTCGTCCGCGGTGAGCGGGGCGTCGCCGGACGGCGAAGCGGGAGAAGAGACAGCGGTCGGGCTGACGTGTGTTGCGGTCAAGGTCATGCACTCCTTTGACAGCGCCGGAACGGGCGGGCCGTCCGACACGGTTTGCCGGCGAGCGCGGTGTCGGATGCTGCGCGTCGGGGCAGACCATCAAGCAGTTGCTGCGCAGCGGGCAGCAAAGGGCCAAGGGGCTGCTTCGACGCGGGCCCGATGGGCCGTCGCGACAGTGCGCTCATGAAGAATGGGCCGCGTGATGCAAGCGGCGGATGCCGGTGCGGACGAGGAGTCCGGCTTCCGGCAACGCCCCGGAGGGGCAGCGAAACGAGAAAAGCGGGCCTGTCGGGCGGGCTTTCCTGTGGATGCAATTTCGATCGAGGCACCGGCCCGCGTCGTGCGGACGGACTTCTCTCAAAATCGAAAAGACAGAGATTGAATGTTGAAACGGGAGACATGATAGCACGATGACGGACGATCGTGCAAATTGCCGTGGATCGCCCGCCTGGTGGGGCATCCGGCGCGGCCCGCTCGGGTATGATCGGCGGCGCGCGGCGCGGCCGTGCCGCCCGTCGCGACGGGGCTGAATTCGCGAGGAACCGGATGACCGAACTGATGAGGATCGCGGCGCTGTTCGCCGCTACCGCGCTGGCCGAAATCGTCGGCTGCTACCTGCCGTGGCTCGTGCTGAAGGCCGGCCGCCCGGCCTGGCTGCTGGTGCCGGCCGCGCTGTCGCTCGCGCTGTTCGCGTGGCTGCTGACGCTGCACCCGAGCGCGGCGGGGCGCACGTATGCCGCGTACGGCGGCGTGTACATCGCGGTGGCGCTGATCTGGCTGCGGGTGGTCGACGGCGTCGCGCTGACCCGCTGGGACGTGGCCGGGGCGGTGCTCGCGCTCGGCGGGATGGCCGTCATCGCGCTGCAGCCGCGCGCGTGAGCGCGGCCGCGGCGCGGGCCGTGTGCGTCAGGCCGCTTCGGCGGTGTCCGCGGCGGCGGACTGGCGCCACACGCAGGTGCCCTTGACCGACTTGTCGAGCTCGTCGAGCTGAGCCTGGTGCGCGGCCAGCTCGTCGTCGCTCGCGACCACCACGGCGAGGTCGAGTGCGGCGAGCGACACCCGCTGGCCGTTCGCGGCGCCGCCGTCGGCGCCCACGTCGTCGAGCATGTCGATCACGAGGCTGTCCTGGCCGCGCGTCATCGCGAGATACACCTCGGCGAGCAGCTCCGAGTCGAGCAGTGCGCCGTGCAGCGTGCGGTGCGCGTTGCTGATGCCGAAACGGTCGCACAGCGCGTCGAGCGAGTTGCGCTTGCCGGGGAACATCTGCTTGGCCTGCACCAGCGTGTCGATCACGCCGCCGCAATGTTCGGAGAACGGCGGCAGGCCGAGCCGCGCGAATTCGGCATCGAGAAAGCCGAGGTCGAACGGCGCGTTGTGGATGATCAGCTCGGCGTCCTTCACGAAGTCGAGGATCTGGTGGGCGACTTCCGCGAATTTCGGCTTGTCGCTCAGGAATTCGGTCGTGAGGCCGTGCACCGCCAGTGCGCCCGGATCGCTGTCGCGCTCGGGATTCACGTAGAAGTGCAGGTTGTTGCCGGTGAGCCGCCGGTTCAGCAGCTCGACGCAGCCGATTTCGATGAGGCGGTCGCCCGTGCGGGCGTTCAGGCCGGTGGTTTCGGTATCGAGAATGATCTGGCGCATGTCGGGAAAAGCAACAAAAACAGGAGAAGGCGGCCGGCCGTCAGGCGGCCAGCGATTCGACGCCGCGGTTCGCGAGCGCGTCCGCACGCTCGTTTTCGGGATGGCCCGCGTGGCCCTTGACCCAGCGCCACTCGATCTCGTGCTGTACGACGAGCGCGTCGAGCCGCTTCCACAGGTCGGCATTCTTCACGGGCGTCTTCGCCGCGGTGACCCAGCCTTTTTTCTTCCACCCGTGAATCCACTCGCTGATGCCTTTCTGCACGTACTGCGAGTCGGTATGGACGATCACGTGGCAGGGCCGCTTCAGCGCTTCGAGCGCGGCGATCACGCCCATCAGCTCCATGCGGTTGTTGGTCGTGTTCGGCTCGCCGCCGTACAGTTCCTTTTCCTTGTCGCCGTAGCGCAGCAGCGCGCCCCAGCCGCCGGGGCCGGGGTTGCCCTTGCAGGCGCCGTCGGTATAGATGTCGATGGTGTCGGTTGTCATGAACGTTCTTGATGAGTGGTCGGGGAGGCCGCCGGCGTCAGGCCCGGTGCGAGAACGGGCTTCTTCATCTTGATCGGGCCGACGAGGCGCATGCCGCGCACGCGCTTGACGGCCGTCACCATGTAGACGGCGCCGAAGATCGGCCACCAGCGGTCGCCGGCGGCCTCCATGAAGCCGTAGCGGGCCAGCCACTGGTCGGTGGCGAGCGGCGGCCGGTAGCAGCCGAAGCGGCCGCGTTCGAGGTCGAAACCGAGCAGCTTGATCCAGTCCTTCAGCCGGATGAATGCGATCTGGTCGCGCGTGGCTGGCACGAACGGGCGATTCGCCATGCGCCCGAACGTCTGCCGCATGCCCCACAGGCTGAGCGAATTGAAGCCGGTGATCACGAGCTGGCCTTCCGGCATCAGCACGCGCTCGGCCTCGCGCAGCAGGCGGTGCGGGTCGGACGTGAATTCGAGCGTGTGCGGCATCACGATCAGGTCGACGCTTTGCGATTCGAACGGCAGGTCGAGCAGGTCGCACCACGTCGTGCTGCGATCGGCGGGCGCATGGCCTGCCGTGTGCGCTTCGCCCGCCCACGGATACTGGTACGGCGCGCTTGCGCCGCTCGCCGGGTCGAGCACCAGGCCGCGATACGGCATGCGGTTCTCGCGCAGTGCGTCGAGCTGCGGCAGGCCGAGCTGCAGCGCGTGGAATCCGAATACGTCGGACACGATCCGGTCGAGCTGCGCCTGTTCCCAGCCCAGCACGTAGCGGCCGGGCGGCGAGTCGGTCCAGGCGGGCCAGTCTATAATTTGACGGTCAGACATAACGATGATTGCGCGCCCATGAACGAGCTGGAATACGTGCCGGTTCCGGCATTCGAAGACAACTATATCTGGCTCGTCTCGGACGGCCGCGATGCGATCGCCGTCGACCCGGGTGAAGCCGCCCCCGTACGCCGGGTTCTTGCCGAACGAGGCTGGCGGTTGACCGCTATTTTACTCACGCACCACCATGCCGACCACGTCGGCGGTGTCGAGGCGCTGCGCAATAGCCAACCGGACGATGCGCCGCTGCCCGTTTACGGCCCCGCGGCCGAAGCGATCGGCGTGGTCACGCGGCCCCTTGCAGGCGGCGATCGCGTGACGCTCGACGCGCCGGCCGTCGCGTTCGACGTGCTCGACGTGCCGGGCCATACGCGCGGTCACATCGCGTATTTTCAAGCGGCCGGCGAAGGCGCGGCAAGTCGACGCGCGGCCGGGCAGGGCAACGCGGTGCCGCACGTGTTCTGCGGCGACACGCTGTTCTCGTGCGGCTGCGGCCGCCTGTTCGAAGGCACGCCCGCGCAGATGCTCGCGTCGCTCGACGCGCTCGCGGCGCTGCCCGGCGACACCCGCGTGCATTGCGCACACGAATACACGCTGTCGAACATCCGCTTCGCGCTCGCGTGCGAGCCCGGCAATGCGGCACTGGCCGCGTGGCGCGACGACGCGCAGGCCCTGCGCGCGCGCGGCGTGCCGACGCTGCCGACCACGATCGCGCACGAGCGTGCCGTCAACCCGTTCATGCGGGCCGACAGCGCGGCGATCCACGCGACGCTCGAGGCCGAGCTGCACGAAACGGTGACGGATCGTCTGATGGCATTCACGCTGATGCGCGAATGGAAAAACCGGTTCCGATGACGTTTTCCGGAGGACTCCAAAGCTCAAGCGGTGTCTGTAAAAATTGCTCCAAATGTAGGATTTCGCTGAGTTTTCGGTGTTTTTATTGACGTGAAGCACGCACTTCCGTAGTATCGCCTGCAATTTCCAGCCGTCGGAAGCCGAGATTTTCATGCGACTTATATTGAGTGCGATGGTGGTACTGCTACTCGCCGCGTGTGCGAGCCAGCCCCCTGTCGCCAACAACGCCGCCGATTCGCAGGCGACGTCCAACTACCTCCGTAAATCAGCCACCGCCAAAGAAACTGTCGACGTCGACAAGCAATCCGTCGGCGACCTGACCACTGCAGACTCCGATCTCTGGGCGCGCATCCGCCGCGGCTTCCAGATGCCCGACCTGCAGAGCGATCTCGTCGACATGCAGACGACCTGGTATACGCAGCGTCCCGATTACGTGCAGCGCATGACCGAGCGCTCGCAGAAGTACCTGTATCACATCGTCGAGGAGCTCGAGGCGCGTCACATGCCGACCGAGCTCGCGCTGCTGCCGTTCATCGAGTCCGCGTACAACCCGCAGGCGCTGTCGGTCGCGAAGGCGGCCGGCATGTGGCAGTTCATGCCGGGCACCGGCCGCACGTACAACCTGAAGCGCAACATGTGGCAGGACGAGCGCCGCGACGTGCTCGCGTCGACGAGCGCCGCGCTCGACTACCTGTCCCGCCTGCACGACATGTTCGGCGACTGGTATCTGGCGCTGGCCGCATACAACTGGGGCGAAGGCAACGTGCAGCGCGCGATCGCGCGCAACCAGGCGGCCGGCCTGCCGACCGACTACCAGAACCTGCGGATGCCGAACGAGACGCGCAACTACGTGCCGAAGCTGCAGGCGGTGAAGAACATCATCGCGAGCCCGCAGCAGTATGGCCTCGCGCTGCCGGATATCCCGAACCACCCGTATTTCGTGACGGTCACGACGTCGCGCGACATCGACGTGGCGGTGGCCGCGAAGCTCGCGAACCTGCCGCTCGACGAGTTCCGCTCGCTGAACCCGTCGTTCTCGAAGCCGGTGATCCTCGGCGCGACCGAGCCGCAGATCCTGCTGCCGTTCGACAACGCGTCCGCGTTCGAGAAGAACCTGAAAGCCTACAGCGGCCAGTTGTCGTCGTGGACCACCTACACGGTCAGCGAACGCGCGCGCCCGGCCGCGATCGCCGAGAAGATCGGCGTCGACGCCGATACGCTGATGTCGGTCAACAAGATTCCGGCCGGCATGCGCCTGAAGCCGGGCTCGACGATCGTCGTGCCGCGCGGCGATGACGATGACGAGGACATCAGCGCCGACGTCGCCGAAAATGGCGCGCTCGCGATGGAGCCGGACGTCCCCGACACGCGCAAGATGCTGATCCGCGTGCGCCGCAAGCAGTCGATGGCGGCGATCGCCGGCCGCTACGGCGTATCGGTCGGCCAGTTGAAGGCGTGGAACCGTACGCACCGCGATCTCGCGATGCCGGGCCAGGCGCTCGTGCTGCACGTGCCGGTCGGCCGCGCGGTGCCGGCGGAACCCGGTCCGGAGCGGATCGCGACGTCGACGGGCGGTGCGCGCATCGAGCGCGCGAGCCTGGCGGTGGGCGGCAAGTCGCACGGCGGCAAGCGCGGCGGCGCCGCCAAGTCGTCGGCGAAGCCGGCGAAGGCCGCGCCCGCGAAAGCCGCGCCGGCCAAGGCCGCCGCGCACAAGGGCAAGAAGAAGTAAGCGAAGCGAGCGCGGCTGCCGCGCGACGTAACGGCCGGTGAGGCCCGCACGATTGCGCTATCATCCGACGAATTCGACGAAACGCCGTCACCGAGGTGACGGCGTTTTCGTTTGTGCGTTCGTTCGTTTGTGCGCGGCGCGGCGGCGCTGCGTCGCGCGTCTTCATATGACAAGGGGAAGCGATGTCGTCGGTGCAGGTGAGGGTGCTCGCGCTGTTTTCGGTCGGGTATTTCGTCTCGTATGTGTTTCGCGGCGTCAATCTGGGCTTCGCGCCGTTCGTCACGCACGAGCTCGGCCTGTCGGCCGCCGATCTCGGCCTGCTCACCAGTCTCTATTTCCTCGGCTTCGCGGGCGCGCAGATCCCGGCCGGCGTGATGCTCGACCACTACGGCCCGCGTCGCGTCACGGCCGGCATGCTGCTGTTCGCGGCGGCCGGCGCGGCCGTGTTCGGCACGGCGCACGGCATCGGCGCGATGATGGTCGGCCGCCTGCTGATCGGCGTCGGCGTATCGGTGTGTCTCGGCGCGGCGTTCAAGGCGCTCGCGCAGCATTTCCCGGTCGGCCGGCTGCCGCTCGTCAACGGCCTCGTGATGGCCGTGGGCGGCCTCGGCGGCGTGATGGTCGGCTCGCCGCTGACCTGGCTGCTCGGCTGGGCGAGCTGGCGTGCGATCTGTTTCGGCCTCGCGGTGCTGACGGTGATCGTCGCGGCCTCGATCGGCTTCGGGGCGCCCGACGCGCAGCAGGCGCGCCACCAGGGCGGGCTCGTCAGCCAGTTCAAGGGCACGTGGCATATCCTGGGCAGCCGCGCGTTCTGGAAGATTGCGTCGTTCTCCGTCGTCACGCAGGGCGTGTTCTACGCGATGCAGTCGCTGTGGGTCGGGCCGTATCTGCGCGATGTCGGCGGATTCGACGCGCCGCATGCCGCGCGCCTCGTGTCGGTGCTCGGCTTCGCGATGATGGCCGGCGGCGTCGGCTTCGGTGCGGCGGCGCGCGTGCTCGAGCGGCGCGGCGTGTCGGTCTACGCCACCTGCGGCATCGGCATGGCGCTGTTCGTCGCGACGCAGCTCGCGATCGTCGCGCGCGTGCCGTTGCCGCCGGCCGTGCTGTGGGCCGCCTACGGGATGTTCGGCGGCGTGGGCATCCTGACCTACGCGGTGATGGCCGGCCACTTTCCCGCTCACCTGATCGGCCGCGCGAACACGACGCTCACGCTCGTGATCTTCCTGCTGATCTTTGCGTTCCAGATCGGCGTCGGCGCCGTGCTGTCGCACTGGCCGGCCGTCGACGGCCGTTATCCGGCCGCCGCGCACTTCACCGCGTGGGGCGTGCTGCTCGCGCTGCAGCTCGCGAGCGCGGTCTGGTACGTGTGGCCCGCGCGCGGCGCTGGCCAAGCGCACTGATCCGGCGGTACGCTCACGGGTGGGGCGGCCGCGGAAACGGGGCCGCAGCACGTCGCGCCGCGCCGCCGAGCGCGGCGCGCCCATGATCGGACGGCCATATCAATTGAAGATAGGCCCATTTTCAGGCTATAATTTGAAAGTTTGTGCTGATCAACCTCGCACCCTAGCGCCTACCTCATTCATCCCGTTCATCCGCCGCACGCCGCCAGCCGGGCGATGCCGCGAAGCCTCGTGCGCCACGCGCCGGGTTCGCGTCTCGACAACGCAGGCCGCGTCCAGCAAGCGACCGCGCGCGCCCACGCAGCGCGGCGCTCGCGCGGCAGGGTAAACAGGTCGGCAGCAGGGTGTTCCCCAAGGAGCCTCCCGTGTTGCCGTCTTTTTCTCCCGCCTTGCTTGCACTCGCCGACGGCACGGTCTTTCGTGGTTATTCGATCGGGGCCGAAGGCCATACGATCGGCGAAGTCGTGTTCAATACCGCGATCACCGGCTATCAGGAAATCCTGACTGATCCGAGCTACTCGCGCCAGATCGTCACGCTCACCTATCCGCATATCGGCAACGTCGGCGTCAACGCCGAAGACGTCGAAGCCACGAAAGTCCATGCCGCCGGCCTGATCATCCGCGATCTGCCGACGCTCGCATCGAACTTCCGCATGGACCGCACGCTCGGCGACTACCTGCGCGACGAAGGCGTCGTCGCGATCGCCGGCATCGACACCCGCAAGCTGACCCGCATCCTGCGCGACAAGGGCGCGCAGAACGGCTGCATCCTGACGGGTTCCGACGACGAAGCGAAGGCGATCGAGCTGGCGCGCTCGTTCCCGGGCCTCGCCGGCATGGATCTCGCGAAGGTCGTGTCGACCACCAAGCCGTTCGAGTGGAAGCAGACGGAATGGCGCCTCGAAGGCGGCTACGGCATGCAGGAAGCGCCGAAGTACCGCGTCGTCGCGTACGACTTCGGCGTCAAGTACAACATCCTGCGCATGCTCGCGGAGCGCGGCTGCCACGTGACGGTGCTGCCGGCCCAGGCCAGTGCGGAAGATGCGCTCGCGCTCAATCCGGACGGCGTCTTCCTATCGAACGGCCCCGGCGATCCGGAGCCGTGCGATTACGCGATCGCGGCCACGAAGGCCTTCATCGAGCGCGGCGTGCCGACCTTCGGCATCTGCCTCGGCCACCAGATCATGGGCCTCGCGGTCGGCGCGAAGACGCTGAAGATGAAGACGGGCCACCACGGCGCGAACCATCCGGTGAAGGATCTCGGCGACGGCCGCGTCGTGATCACGTCGCAGAACCACGGTTTCGCGGTCGACGCCGATTCGCTGCCGGCCAACGCGCGCGTGACGCACGTGTCGCTGTTCGACGGCACGCTGCAGGGCTTCGAGCTGACCGACAAGCCGGCATTCTGCTTCCAGGGTCACCCGGAAGCGTCGCCCGGCCCGCACGACATCGGCTACCTGTTCGACCGTTTCACCGCGCTGATGGACGCGGCGAAGCAGCGCACCGCTTAACGTCATCGACGCAACCGAAGGACGGGAGATTCACATCATGTTCGGCCACGCACTCGGCATCACGGATATCTGGACCTACGTGTTCGGCGTGATCTTCATCATCCTGCTGCCGGGGCCGAACTCGATGTACGTGCTGTCGCTCGCCGCGCAGCGCGGCGTGAAGGCCGGCTATCGCGCGGCCTGCGGCGTGTTCGTCGGCGATACCGTGCTGATGGTGCTGTCCGCCGCGGGCGTCGCGTCGCTGCTGAAGGCGAACCCGCTGCTGTTCTCCGTCGTCAAGTACGGCGGCGCCGCGTACCTGCTGTACATCGGCGCCGGGATGCTGCGCAGCGCGTGGAGCAAGCTCCGCGCACGCGGCGATGCGCCGGTCGAGGCCCGGCAGGCTGTCGACGGCGAGCGGTCTTTCGACAAACCGTTCCGGAAAGCGCTGATCGTGAGCCTGCTGAATCCGAAAGCGATCCTGTTCTTCATCTCGTTCTTCATCCAGTTCGTCGACCCGGCATTCCCGCATCCCGCGCTGTCGTTCGTCGTGCTCGGGGCGATCGCGCAATGCGCGAGCTTCCTGTACCTGAGCACGCTGATCTTCGCGGGCGCGCGGCTCGCCGAGCACTTCCGCCGCCGCCGCAAGCTCGCGGCAGGCGCGGCGAGCAGCGTGGGCGGCCTGTTCATCGGTTTCTCGGTGAAGCTGGCGCTCGCGACCATGAGCTGAGCGCCGCCGGCCGACCCACGACAACGATTACTTATTGAATTCACAAGCCATGCCAAAACGCACAGACATCAAGAGCATCCTCATCATCGGCGCCGGCCCGATCATCATCGGCCAGGCGTGCGAGTTCGACTATTCGGGCGCGCAGGCTTGCAAGGCGTTGCGTGAGGAGGGCTACAAGGTCGTTCTCGTCAACAGCAACCCGGCGACGATCATGACCGACCCGAACACGGCCGACGTGACCTACATCGAGCCGATCACGTGGGAAGTCGTCGCGCGCATCATCGAGAAGGAGCGCCCGGACGCGATCCTGCCGACGATGGGCGGCCAGACCGCGCTGAACTGCGCGCTCGACCTGCACCACCACGGCGTGCTCGAGAAGTTCGGCGTCGAGCTGATCGGCGCGTCGCCGGAAGCGATCGACAAGGCGGAGGACCGCCAGAAGTTCAAGGAAGCGATGACCAAGATCGGTCTCGGCTCCGCGAAGTCGGGCATCGCGCATTCGATGGAAGAAGCGATCCAGGTGCACGCGCAGATCATGGCGGAGACGGGCGGCAGCGGCTACCCGGTCGTGATCCGCCCGTCGTTCACGCTCGGCGGCTCGGGCGGCGGCATCGCATACAACCGCGAAGAGTTCGAGGAGATCTGCAAGCGCGGTCTCGACCTGTCGCCCACGCGCGAACTGCTGATCGAAGAGTCGCTGCTCGGCTGGAAGGAATACGAGATGGAAGTCGTGCGCGACCGCGCCGACAACTGCATCATCGTCTGCTCGATCGAGAACCTCGACCCGATGGGCGTGCACACCGGCGACTCGATCACGGTGGCTCCCGCGCAGACGCTCACCGACAAGGAATACCAGATCCTGCGTAACGCATCGCTCGCGGTGCTGCGCGAGATCGGCGTCGACACGGGCGGCTCGAACGTGCAGTTCTCGATCAACCCGAAGGACGGCCGCATGGTCGTCATCGAAATGAACCCGCGCGTGTCGCGTTCGTCGGCGCTCGCATCGAAGGCCACCGGCTTCCCGATCGCGAAGGTCGCCGCGAAGCTGGCGGTCGGCTACACGCTCGACGAGCTGAAGAACGAAATCACCGGCGGCCAGACGCCGGCGTCGTTCGAGCCGACGATCGACTACGTCGTCACGAAGATCCCGCGTTTCGCGTTCGAGAAGTTCCGCGAAGCCGATTCGCGCCTGACCACGCAGATGAAGTCGGTCGGCGAGGTGATGGCGATCGGCCGCACGTTCCAGGAATCGTTCCAGAAGGCGCTGCGCGGCCTCGAGGTCGGGGTCGACGGTCTCGACGAGAAGTCGACCAACCGCGACGAGATCGCGATCGAGATCCACGAGCCGGGCCCGGACCGCATCTGGTACGTCGGCGATGCGTTCCGCATCGGCATGACGGCCGAGGAAATCTTCGCGGAAACCGCGATCGACCCGTGGTTCCTCGAGCAGATCGAGCAGATCATCCTGAAGGAAAAGGCGCTCGTGGGCCGCACGCTCGCGTCGCTGACGTTCGACGAGCTGCGCTACCTGAAGCAGAGCGGCTTCTCCGACCGCCGCCTCGCGAAGCTGCTCGGCGCGACGCCGGAAGACGTCCGCCGCCGCCGCGTCGAGCTGAACGTGCGCCCGGTCTACAAGCGCGTCGACACGTGCGCGGCCGAGTTCGCGACGAAAACCGCCTACATGTACTCGACCTACGAGGAAGAGTGCGAGGCGCAGCCGACCACCAACAAGAAGATCATGGTGCTGGGCGGCGGGCCGAACCGGATCGGCCAGGGCATCGAGTTCGACTACTGCTGCGTGCACGCGGCGCTCGCGATGCGCGAGGACGGCTATGAAACGATCATGGTCAACTGCAACCCGGAAACGGTGTCGACCGACTACGACACGTCCGACCGCCTGTACTTCGAGCCGCTGACGCTCGAGGACGTGCTCGAGATCGTCGACAAGGAAAAGCCGGTCGGCGTGATCGTCCAGTACGGCGGCCAGACGCCGCTGAAGCTCGCGCTCGACCTCGAGGCGCACGGCGTGCCGATCGTCGGCACGTCGCCGGACATGATCGACGCGGCCGAAGACCGCGAACGCTTCCAGAAGCTGCTGCAGGACCTCGGCCTGCGCCAGCCGCCGAACCGCACCGCGCGCGCCGAGGACGAAGCGCTCGCGCTGGCCGACGAAATCGGCTATCCGCTGGTCGTGCGTCCGTCGTACGTGCTCGGCGGCCGCGCGATGGAAATCGTCCACGAGCCGCGCGACCTCGAACGCTACATGCGCGAGGCCGTGAAGGTGTCGAACGATTCGCCGGTGCTGCTCGACCGCTTCCTGAACGACGCGATCGAGTGCGACGTCGACTGCATCTGCGACGGCGAAGCCGTGTTCATCGGCGGCGTGATGGAGCACATCGAGCAGGCGGGCGTCCACTCGGGCGACTCGGCATGCTCGCTGCCGCCGTACTCGCTGTCGAAGGAAACCGTGGCCGAGCTGAAGCGGCAGACGGGCGCGATGGCGAAGGCGCTGAACGTGGTCGGCCTGATGAACGTGCAGTTCGCGATCCAGCAGGTGCCGCAGGCGGACGGCTCGAAGCAGGACATCATCTACGTGCTGGAAGTGAACCCGCGCGCGTCGCGCACGGTGCCGTACGTGTCGAAGGCGACCAGCCTGCCGCTCGCGAAGATCGCGGCGCGCGCGATGGTCGGCCAGAAGCTCGCGCAGCAGGGCGTGACGAAGGAAGTCGAGCCGCCGTACTTCAGCGTGAAGGAAGCGGTGTTCCCGTTCGTGAAGTTCCCGACCGTCGACCCGGTCCTCGGGCCTGAAATGCGTTCGACCGGCGAAGTGATGGGCGTCGGCCGCACGTTCGGCGAAGCGCTGTTCAAGTCGCAGCTCGCGGCCGGTTCGCGCCTGCCGGAGTCGGGCACGGTGCTGCTGACCGTGATGGACGCGGATAAACCAAAGGCCGTCGAAGTCGCGCGCATGCTGCACGACCTCGGCTACCCGATCGTCGCGACCAAGGGCACGGCTGCCGCGATCGAAGCGGCCGGCGTGCCGGTGAAGGTCGTGAACAAGGTGAAGGACGGGCGTCCGCACATCGTCGACATGATCAAGAACGGCGAGATCGCGCTCGTGTTCACGACGGTCGACGAGACGCGCCAGGCGATCGCCGATTCGCGTTCGATCCGCATGAGCGCGCAGGCGCACAAGGTCACGTACTACACGACGATGTCGGGCGCGCGCGCGGCCGTCGAGGGCTTGCGCTACCTGAAGGATCTGGAAGTCTATGATTTACAAGGTCTTCACGCTCGCCTAAACTAAGCGTTCAGTTACCTGTCGAAGCAACACGTGCCGCGATTAGGCGGTGTTTCCAGTGCATCGGAAGCGCGCTTAATCGCGGTGATTTTTTTTATAGCCGTTTTTAGCGATTGAGCCGTTTATGAGCACCATTCCGTTGACAAAGCGTGGCGCGGAGCAACTGCGCGATGAATTGCAGCGCCTCAAGTCCGTCGAGCGGCCGGCCGTGATCAACGCGATCGCGGAGGCCCGCGCACAGGGCGATCTGTCCGAAAACGCCGAATACGACGCAGCGAAGGAAAAGCAGGGCTTTATCGAGGGCCGCATCGCGGAACTCGAATCCAAGCTGTCCGCCGCGCAAATCATCGATCCGACGGTGCTCGACGCCGATGGCCGCGTGGTGTTCGCCGCGACGGTCGAACTCGAGGATCTCGAGTCGGGCGACACGGTCAAGTACCAGATCGTCGGCGACGACGAAGCCGATATCGATCACGGCCTGATCTCGGTCAGCTCGCCGATCGCGCGCGCGCTGATCGGCAAGTCCGAAGGCGACGTCGCGGCCGTGCAGGCGCCAAGCGGCGTGCGTGAGTACGAAATCATCTCGGTCAGCTACATCTGAAGCGGGGCGACGTGATGCCGCATCGCGTGTTCCGTCTGCTGTCGGCCGTATGGGTCGGCAGCCTGCTGACGATCGGGTATGCGGTCGCGCCCGTCCTGTTCAAGACGCTGGAGCGGATGACGGCCGGTTCGGTCGCCGCCCAGCTGTTTCGCATCGAGGCGATCGTCGGCGTCGTGTGCGGCGTGCTGCTGCTCGCGTTGTCGAACCAGCAGGTGCGACGCGGCGGCAACGAGTATCGCCGCGTGCGCTGGATCGTCGCCGCGATGGTCGTGTGCGTGCTGGTCGGGTATTTTGCGCTGCAGCCGTTCATGAACGCGCTGCGGGTGGCCGCGATGGACGCGGGCACCGATATCGCGAATTCGCCGTATGCGAGCCGCTTCGGGATGCTGCACGGTGTCTCGAGCGTGTTCTATCTCGTCGAGAGCGTGCTGGGGCTGATGCTGATCTGGCGCCTGCCGGCGCGCGAAGCCTGAGCGCCCGTCGTTGCGCGTTGCGCAACGACGGGGCAGGGCGGCACGGGCATCCGTGCCGCGCAAGCGGCTTACTTGTCCTGGAACGGCCGCTTGGTGCTGGCCTGGCGCTTTTTCGCGCGCTTCACGGTGCCGCCCGCCGTCACACGCTCGTTGCCGCGCACCGTGACCTTCACGGGCCGCGGGCGGCGCACGGGGCTCGCGTTCGGCGACACCTTGACGACCTTGACGGTGCGCGGCGCGCGGCCTTTCTTGTCGTCGGCGGCTTCCGCCGCGCTCGGCAGCGCGCCGGCACGGCGGCCGCGGGCCGGGGCCGCCGCGGCTTCCGGCCTCCAGATCACCAGCAGCTTGCCGATATGCTGAATCGGGGCCGCGTTCAGACGGTCGCAGATCTCGTCGTAGATCGCGATGCGTTCGTCGCGCTCGTCGCCGAACACGCGAATCTTGATCAACTGGTGCGCGTCGAGGTGCACCTTGATTTCCTTCAGCACGGCGTCGGTCAGCCCTTCGGCGCCGATCAGCACGACGGGCTTGAGCGCATGGGCCTGGGAGCGCAGCGCGGAGCGCTCGGCGGGAGAAAGCGAAAGGGCGGGCATGGAAATGTCGAAATCTAAATAAGGGCGCGCTGACTGAAAAGCGATCGCGGGGCGATACCACGTCAGCCGTGCGCCGAAACCACGTAAAATCGCGGCTTGGGCCTGAAAAGGGGCCGCAGCCGCGCGAAGAAGACGCGTATTATCCGCTAAAAGCGCGGCTTCACGAAGCAATGGGCAGCAATCTCTCTCTCGAATGGCAAAAAACCGCTTCAACCAGCACTGGCTGCACGACCACATCAACGACCCGTACGTCAAAATGGCGCAGCGGGAGGGCTATCGCGCGCGCGCCGCGTACAAGCTGAAGGAAATCGACGAACAGGACAAGCTGATCCGTCCGGGCCAGGTGATCGTCGATCTCGGCGCCACGCCGGGCAGCTGGAGCCAGTATGCGCGCAACAAGCTCGCGCAGGGCAAGAAGCGCGACGCGGAGCGCGAGGGCGGCATCGACGGCACGATCGTTGCGCTCGACATCCTGCCGATGGAGCCGATCGCCGACGTCCATTTCCTGCAGGGCGACTTCCGCGAGGACGACGTCCTCCACCGGCTCGAGGAGGTGCTCGAAGGCCGCGCGGTGGACCTTGTTATTTCCGACATGGCCCCCAACCTCTCAGGCGTGGCGTCGGCGGACGCGGCGCGTATCGAGCATCTCTGCGATCTGGCGCTCGAATTCGCGCAGAACCATCTGAAGCCGGACGGTGCACTGCTCGTGAAGTGTTTTCACGGCAGCGGCTACAGCCAGATCGTCGAGAAGTTCAAACAGCAGTTTAAGGTTGTCGCGCCGCGCAAGCCCAAGGCATCTCGCGACAAATCGTCCGAAACGTTCATTTTGGGTCGGCAGCTGAAGCATCCGCGCTGACGCGCAGGCGCTGCCGCAAACGGGCTCCGGCCCTTGCCGGACAAGCGAAGCGCTATCGCGGCGGTTGTCAATGCTTATGGCAGGGGTGGTCGGACTGGATTAGAATGACCGAGGGGCGCCGCAAGGAAAATGTAGGCGCTCGTCTACGAGTGAAGGAGTGGTGCTTTGAACAACAATATGTTTTCGAAGGCAGCGGTGTGGCTGGTGATCGCACTGGTGCTGTTTACGGTGTTCAAGCAGTTCGACAAGCCCCGCGTCCAGGAAGGCGTGTCCTATTCGCAGTTCATGGACGACGCCAAGAACGGCAAGGTCAAGAACGTCATCGTTCAGGGGCGCAACCTCACCGTCACTCCGGCTGATGGCCAGAAATACCAGATCGTGTCGCCCGGCGACATCTGGATGGTCGGCGATCTGATGAAGTACGGCGTGCAGGTCAGCGGCAAGGCCGACGACGAGCCGAACGCGCTGATGTCCGCGCTGTACTACCTCGGGCCGACGATCCTGATCATCGTGTTCTGGTTCTACATGATGAGGCAGATGCAGGGAGGCGGCAAAGGCGGCGCGTTCTCGTTCGGGAAATCGCGTGCGCGGCTGATCGACGAGAACAACAACGCGGTGAACTTCTCCGACGTCGCGGGCTGCGACGAAGCGAAGGAAGAAGTGTCCGAGCTCGTCGACTTCCTGCGCGATCCGCAGAAATTCCAGAAACTGGGCGGCCGCATTCCGCGCGGCGTGCTGCTGGTCGGCCCTCCGGGTACCGGCAAGACGCTGCTCGCCCGCGCGATCGCGGGTGAAGCGAAGGTGCCGTTCTTCAGCATCTCGGGCTCGGACTTCGTCGAAATGTTCGTCGGTGTCGGCGCGGCTCGTGTGCGCGACATGTTCGAGCAGGCGAAGAAGCATGCGCCGTGCATCGTGTTCATCGACGAAATCGACGCGGTCGGCCGTCATCGCGGCGCCGGCATGGGCGGCGGCAACGACGAGCGCGAACAGACGCTGAACCAGATGCTCGTCGAGATGGATGGCTTCGAGGCGAACTCGGGCGTGATCGTGATCGCCGCCACCAACCGTTCCGACGTGCTCGACAAGGCGCTGCTGCGTCCGGGCCGTTTCGACCGCCAAGTCTATGTCGGGCTGCCCGACATCCGCGGCCGCGAGCAGATCATGCGCGTGCACCTGCGCAAGGTGCCGATCGCGAACGACGTCGACGCGGCGGTCATCGCGCGCGGCACGCCGGGCTTCTCGGGCGCCGATCTCGCGAACCTCGTGAACGAGGCTGCGCTGTTCGCCGCCCGTCGCGGCAAGCGCATCGTCGAGATGCAGGATTTCGAGGACGCGAAGGACAAGATCTTCATGGGTCCGGAGCGCAAGTCGGCCGTGATCCGCGAGGAAGCGAAGCGCGCCACCGCGTATCACGAGTCGGGCCACGCGGTGATCGCGAAGCTGCTGCCGAAGGCCGACCCGGTGCACAAGGTCACGATCATCCCGCGCGGTCGCGCGCTGGGCGTCACGTGGCAGTTGCCGGAGCATGACAACGAGACGTATTCGAAGGATTACCTGCTCGACCGCCTCGCGATCCTGTTCGGTGGCCGGGTGGCCGAAGAGCTGTTCATGAACCTCGTCAGCACCGGCGCATCGGACGACTTCAACAAGGCCACGCAGACGGCGCGTGCGATGGTCGCCCGCTTCGGCATGACCGACGCGCTCGGGCCGATGGTGTACGTCGACGACGAGAACGATGCGTCGCCGTTCGGCCGCGGCTTCACGCGCACGATCTCGGAAGCGACGCAGCAGAAGGTCGATTCCGAAATCCGCCGCGTGCTCGACGAACAGTACAACCTCGCGCGCCGCCTGCTCGAAGAGAACCGCGACAAGGTCGAAGCGATGACGGCCGCACTGATGGAGTGGGAGACGATCGACGCCGATCAGATCAACGACATCATGGAAGGTCGTCCGCCGCGCTCGCCGAAGAGCTCGCCGGCTGTCGGCGGCGATTCGTCGGGCGGCGGCAGCGCCGCCGCCGAGGTCAAGCCGGGCACCGCGCCGGCGCCGGCGTCGCCGGCGGCATAATCTCCGCTTTAGCGCCGTATACGGGCTGGTGTGGCTTCACACCGGCCCGTTTTGCATTCATTCACGTCCGTTGCTCGTGTCCGATTCCGCTGTGTCCCCGTTCATTCCCGCGCCGCTCCGGTGCGGCCGGTTCGAACTGACGTTCGAACGCCCGCTCGTGATGGGCATCCTTAACGCCACGCCCGATTCGTTTTCCGACGGCGGCCGCTTCCTCGCGCGCGACGATGCGCTGCGCCAGGCCGAGCGGATGATTGCCGACGGCGCGGACCTGCTCGATATCGGCGGCGAATCGACGCGCCCCGGCGCGCCACCCGTGCCGCTCGACGAGGAACTCGCGCGCGTGATTCCGCTCGTCGAGGCGCTGCGGCCGCTGAACGTGCCGCTGTCGATCGATACCTACAAGCCGGCCGTGATGCGTGCGGCGCTGGCCGCCGGCGCGGACCTGATCAACGACATCTGGGGGTTCCGCCAGCCGGGCGCGATCGACGCGGTGCGCGAGGGCAACAGCGGGCTGTGCGCGATGCACATGCTCGGCGAGCCGCAGACGATGCAGGTCGGCGAGCCCGACTACGGCGACGTCGTGGCCGACGTGCGCGATTTTCTCGCCGCGCGCGCCCAGGCGCTGCGCGACGCGGGGGTGGCGGCGGAGCGCATTTGCGTCGATCCCGGCTTCGGGTTCGGCAAGGCGGTCGTCGACGACAACTATGCGTTGCTGGCCGCGTTGCCGGACACGGCGCCCGCGCGCCCCGACGGGCGCGCCTATCCGATTCTCGCGGGCATGTCGCGCAAGTCGATGCTCGGTGCGGTGATCGGCGGCAAGCCGCCGATGGAGCGCGTCGCGGCGAGCGTCGCGGCCGCGTTGTGCGCGGTCGAGCGCGGTGCCGCGATCGTGCGCGTGCACGACGTCGCGGCGACGGTCGATGCGCTCAAAGTCTGGAATGCCGTGCGCGTAGCCGCGCGGCAACGATAAGCAAGTCAGAAAAACGAAGGAGGAAGGACCCCATGGGACGTCGATATTTCGGCACGGACGGCATTCGCGGCACGGTGGGCGAAGCGCCCATCACGCCGGATTTCGTATTGCGTCTCGGCTATGCGGCCGGCAAGGTACTGGCCGGCTCGGCCGACGTCGCGGCGGGCTCGCGTCCGACGGTGCTGATCGGCAAGGACACGCGCGTGTCGGGCTACATGCTCGAAGCCGCGCTCGAGGCCGGATTCTCGGCGGCCGGCGTCGACGTGATGCTGGCCGGCCCGATGCCGACGCCCGGCGTCGCGTACCTGACCCGCGCGCTGCGCCTGTCGGCCGGTGTCGTGATCAGCGCGTCGCACAACCCGTATCACGACAACGGCATCAAGTTTTTCTCGGCGGACGGCAACAAGCTGCCCGACGACACCGAAGCCGCGATCGAAGCGTGGCTCGACAAGCCGCTCGAATGCGCGGCGTCCGACGGTCTCGGCAAGGCGCGTCGCCTCGACGACGCGGCCGGCCGCTACATCGAATTCTGCAAGAGCACGTTCCCGGCCGCGTTCGATCTGCGCGGGCTGAAGCTCGTGATCGATTGCGCGCACGGCGCCGCGTACCAGATCGCGCCGCACGTATTCCACGAACTCGGCGCGGACGTCATTCCGATCGGCGTGGCGCCGAACGGCTTCAACATCAACGACGGCGTCGGCGCGACCGCGCCGGACGCGCTGGTGCGCGCGGTGCGGGCGAACCACGCCGATCTCGGCATCGCGCTCGACGGCGATGCCGACCGCCTGCAAGTGGTCGACGCGACCGGCCGGCTGTACAACGGCGACGAACTGCTCTACGTGCTCGTGAAGGATCGGATCGCGACCGACGGCAAGGTCGACGGCGCGGTCGGCACGCTGATGACGAATCTCGCCGTCGAAGTCGCGCTGCAGCGCGAGGGCGTGAAGTTCGTCCGCGCGGCGGTCGGCGACCGCTACGTGCTCGAGCAGTTGCGCGAGCACGGCTGGCAGCTTGGCGCGGAAGGGTCGGGCCACATCCTGTCGCTCGACCGGCATTCGACCGGCGACGGCATCGTGTCGGCGCTGCTCGTGCTGGCCGCGCTGAAGCGCAGCGGTCGCACGCTCGCACAGATGCTCGACGGCGTCACGCTGTTCCCGCAGAAGCTAATCAACGTGCGGATGAAGCCGGGCGCCGACTGGAAGGGCAGCGCGTCGATTCGCGCCGCGATCGATGCCGCCGAAGCCGCGCTTGCCGGTAGCGGGCGCGTGCTGATCCGCGCATCGGGTACGGAGCCCGTGCTGCGCGTGATGGTCGAAGCGCAGCAGGCGGCCGATGCGGCGCGCCATGCGGAGGCGATTGCCGACGCAGTGCGGGCGGCGACGAGCTGATCCATGTCAGCGGCGCGCGGTGGTTCGACCGCCCGCGTGCCGGCTCTGACGAATTTGCGTGCGGCACCTTCGGGCGCCGTGATTTTGTCGGACGCGAAGGTTTGCCGTACTGATAGAGGTGACCTTCCGCCCACGCAGTCTTCCGCTCAAATCACGCATCCGACCCCGGAAGCCGGCCTGCCGCCGCACCCGGCTTCCTGTCCGGCTGACGCTGCGCCACGACGTCCCGCACATCGGTGAAAACAGCGTCGCTCCCGCCCTCCGATGCAGGCAATTCTTGCCGCCATCACCGCCGCTGCGCCCCCGGCGCGCCACCCGATACTCCCTTTCAACCAGTCATGTTACTGTCACGCCAGTTTCATCGATTGTCACATTACCGTCATGAGCAGCCCCTAACCTTCGCGGTGCCGTAGTCATCCGCTCACACACTGGAGGTCTCATGAAATTGATGCAAACCGCGATTGCCGGCCTGGCTGGCGCGCTTTTCGCCGTCGCCGCCCACGCTGCCGACATCACGGGCGCAGGTAGCACGTTCGCGATGCCGATCTATACGAAATGGGCTGCCGACTACCAGCAGTCCGGCGGTTCGAAGGTCAACTACCAGGGCATCGGTTCGTCGGGCGGCCTGAAGCAGATCGTCGCGAAGACGGTCGATTTTGCCGGTTCGGACGCTCCGCTGAAGGACGAAGAACTCGCGAAGGAAGGCCTGTTCCAGTTCCCGACGGTGGTCGGCGGCGTGGTGCCGGTCGTCAACGTGCCGGGCGTGAAGGCCGGCGAACTGACGCTGTCGGGCCCGGTGCTCGGCGACATCTACCTCGGCAAGATCAAGAAGTGGAACGACCCGGCGATCGCCGCGCTGAACCCGAAGGTCAAGCTGCCGGATACGGACATCGCCGTGGTCCGCCGCGCCGACGGTTCGGGCACGAGCTTCATCTGGACGAACTACCTGTCGAAGGTCAACGACGAGTGGAAGTCGAAGATCGGCGAAGGCACGACGGTCAACTGGCCGACGGGCACGGGCGGCAAGGGCAACGACGGCGTCGCGGCCTTCGTGCAGCGCCTGCCGGGCGCGATCGGCTACGTCGAATGGGCGTACGCGAAGAAGAACAACATGGTCTACACGGCCCTGAAGAATTCGACGGGCACGGTGGTCGAGCCGAAGACGGAAACGTTCAAGGCCGCGGCGGCAGGCGCGAACTGGTCGAAGTCGTTCTACCAGATCCTGACGAACCAGCCGGGCAAGGAAGCCTGGCCGGTCGTCGGCGCGACGTTCGTGCTGCTGCACGCGAAGCAGGACAAGCCGGAGCAGGGCGCGGAAACGCTGAAGTTCTTCAGCTGGGCGTTCAAGAACGGCGAGAAGGCTGCCGACAGCCTCGACTACATCTCGCTGCCGGCGACGGTCGAGACGGAAATCCGCAAGCAATGGAAGACGAAGGTGACGGACGCGTCGGGCAAGCCGGTCGCCGCCGAGTAAGCGATCCAGCGGTTCGCTGCCCGGCCGCGCCGGTCGGGCAGTGTGTGCGGTAAGGCCGGGCGTTACGGCGCCCGGCGATCCAAAGCAGGCACCCATGTCTGATATTTCATACACGTCCTCACGATCGCCCGACACCGCGCAGCAGCGCGCGCCGAGCCGTCTCGGGGATGTCCTGTTCGGCGGCCTTGCGCGGCTCGCCGCGATCGTGACCCTGCTGCTGCTCGGCGGGATCATCGTTTCCCTGATCATTGCGTCGATGCCGACCATCCAGAAGTTTGGCCTCGGCTTCCTGTGGCAATCCGAGTGGGACCCCAACTCGGACATTTACGGCGCACTCGTACCGATCTACGGCACGCTCGTGACGTCGCTGATCGCACTCGTCATCGCGGTGCCCGTCAGCTTCGGCATCGCGCTGTTCCTCACCGAGCTGGCGCCCGTGTGGCTGCGCCGTCCGCTCGGCATCGCAATCGAGCTGCTCGCCGCGATTCCGTCGATCGTGTACGGCATGTGGGGCCTGCTCGTGTTCGCGCCGATCTTCGCCGAATACTTCCAGAAGCCGATCGGCCGGCTGTTCAAGGACGTGTGGGTGCTCGGCCCGCTGACGTCCGGCGCGCCGATCGGCATCGGCATCCTCGCGGCCGGCGTGATCCTCGCGATCATGATCATCCCGTACATCGCGTCGGTGATGCGCGACGTGTTCGAGGTCACGCCGGTGCTGTTGAAGGAATCGGCATACGGAATCGGCTGCACGACCTGGGAAGTGATGTGGAAGGTCGTGCTGCCCTATACGAAGACCGGCGTGATCGGCGGCGTGATGCTCGGCCTCGGCCGCGCGCTCGGCGAAACGATGGCCGTGACCTTCGTGATCGGCAACACGAACCTGCTCGACAGCGTGTCGCTGTTCGCGCCGGGCAACAGCATCACGTCGGCGCTCGCGAACGAATTCGCGGAAGCGCAACCGGGCCTGCATACGTCCGCGCTGATGGAACTCGGGCTGATCCTGTTCGTGATCACGTTCATCGTGCTGTCCATCTCCAAACTGCTGCTGCTTCGTCTCGAGAAGGGAGAGGGCAAGAAATGAGCGAGCCCATCATGAATTTCCCGGGGCCGGACGGCGCCGTGCTCGACGCGATGCGCAACCGCCTGCAGCGCAAGCGCAAGGCCATCAACGCGATCGCGCTCACCGCATCGCTCGCCGCGATGGCATTCGGCCTGCTGTGGCTCGTGTGGATTCTCTACACCACGGTGCACCTCGGCGTCGGCGGCCTGTCGCTGCAACTGTTCACCGAATCGACGCCGGCGCCGAACACGGAAGGCGGCGGTCTCGCGAACGCGATCGTCGGCAGCCTGCTGCTGTGCGGCTTCGGCACGCTGGTCGGCACGCCGATCGGCATCCTCGCGGGCGTCTATCTCGCCGAATACGGGCAGAAGAACCTGCTGGCGAGCACGATCCGCTTCATCAACGACATCCTGCTGTCGGCGCCGTCGATCGTCATCGGCCTGTTCGTGTACGCGATCGTCGTCGCGAAGTCGGGGCGCTTCTCGGGCTGGGCCGGCGTGATCGCGCTCGCGCTGCTGCAGATTCCGATCGTGATCCGCACGACCGAGAACATGCTGAAGCTCGTGCCGAACGCGCTGCGCGAAGCGGCCGTCGCGCTCGGCACGCCGAAGTGGCGGATGGTGCTGAAGATCACGCTGCGCGCGTCGGTCGGCGGGATCGTGACGGGCGTGCTGCTCGCGGTCGCGCGGATTGCCGGCGAAACGGCGCCGCTGCTGTTCACCGCGCTGTCGAACCAGTTCTTCTCGGTCGACATGAGCCAGCCGATGGCGAACCTGCCCGTCACGATCTACAAGTTCGCGATGAGCCCGTTCGCGGAGTGGCAGTCGCTCGCGTGGGCGGGCGTGTTCCTGATTACGCTCGGGGTGCTCGGACTGAACGTCCTGGCGCGCTCGATCTTCTCGAAAAAGTAACGGCGGAGCAATCCGATGAATATGGCAGAAAGCCACCTGAATCCCGTCGAGCGCACTGCTGCGCCCGCCGGCACGCAAGACGCGGCGCACGGCCGTCCGCTCGCGCCGCTGAACGCGAAGATCGAGGTCAACAACCTCAACTTCTTCTACAACAAGTTCCACGCGCTGAAGAACATCAACCTGCGCATTCCCGAAGGGAAGGTGACGGCGTTCATCGGTCCGTCGGGCTGCGGCAAGTCGACGCTCCTGCGCACGTTCAACAAGATGTTCGCGCTCTATCCGGAGCAGCGCGCCGAAGGCGAAATCCTGATGGACGGCGAGAACCTGCTGACGACGAAGCGCGACATCTCGCTGCTGCGCGCGCGGATCGGCATGGTGTTCCAGAAGCCGACGCCGTTCCCGATGTCGATCTACGACAACATCGCGTTCGGCGTGAAGATGTTCGAAAAGCTCACGCGTTCGGAAATGGACGACCGCGTCGAGTGGGCGCTCACGAAGGCCGCGCTGTGGAACGAAGTGAAGGACAAGCTCGGCCAGAGCGGCTACGGGCTGTCGGGCGGCCAGCAGCAGCGCTTGTGCATCGCGCGCGGCATCGCGATCCGGCCGGAAGTGCTGCTGCTCGACGAACCGTGCTCGGCGCTCGACCCGATCTCGACGGGCCGCATCGAGGAGCTGATCGCGGAGCTGAAGAGCGACTACACGGTCGTGATCGTCACGCACAACATGCAGCAGGCCGCGCGCTGCTCGGATTACACGGCCTACATGTACCTGGGCGAGCTGATCGAGTTCGGCGAAACCGAAAAGATCTTCATCAAGCCGGTGCGCAAGGAAACGGAAGACTACATCACCGGCCGCTTCGGCTGATGACGGAGAACAACAGTCATGTCGGATAAACATCTGTCGAGCCAGTTCGACGCGGACCTGAATGCCGTGTCGTCGAAAGTGCTGGAAATGGGCGGACTCGTGGAGTCGCAGATCGTCGGCGCGATGCACGCACTGAACGAATTCGATCGCGAGCGGGCCGAGAAGGTGATCGCGGCCGAGGAAACGCTGAACGCGATGGAAGTGGAGATCGACCAGGAATGCGGCAACATCATCGCGCGGAGGCAGCCTGCCGCGCGTGACCTGCGTCTTTTGATGTCGATTTCGAAAACGATTACGAACCTCGAGCGCGCCGGCGACGAAGCGGAGAAGATCGCGAAGCGCGTGCGCCGCCTGATCGACGAGCCGGCCGCGCGCACGGTCAACATCGCCGAGATCAAGGTGTCGGGCGAGATGGCCGTGACGATCCTGCGCCGCGCGCTCGACGCGTTCGCGCGCCTCGATACGGTGGCCGCCGCGCAGATCGTCAAGGACGACAAGGAGATCGACCAGGAATTCCGTGCATTCGTGCGCAAGCTCGTGTCGTACATGCAGGAAGATCCGCGCACGATCTCGGTCGGCCTCGAATACCTGTTCATCGCGAAGGCGATCGAACGGATCGGCGACCACGCGAAGAACATCGCCGAATTCATCATCTACATCGTGAAGGGCACCGACGTGCGGCACCAGCCGCGCGACACGCTCGATCGCGAAGCCAACAGTTAATCGACTCCGTACAGGAAGAACAGAGGTGCCGATGCCCAGCAACATTCTCGTCGTTGAAGATGAGCCCGCGATTTCCGAACTGATCTCGGTGAATCTCCAGCACGCCGGTCACTGCCCGATCCGCGCGTACAACGCCGAACAGGCGCAGAACCTGATCAGCGACGTGCTGCCCGATCTCGTGCTGCTCGACTGGATGCTGCCGGGCAAGTCCGGTATCGCGTTCGCGCGCGACCTGCGCAACAACGAACGGACCAAGCATATCCCGATCATCATGCTCACCGCCCGCGGCGACGAGCAGGACAAGGTGCTCGGCCTCGAAATCGGCGCGGACGACTACGTGACGAAGCCGTTCTCGCCGAAGGAGCTGATGGCGCGCATCAAGGCCGTGCTGCGCCGCCGCGCGCCGCAGCTGACCGAGGACGTCGTGTCGATCAACGGGTTGCGCCTCGATCCGGCCACGCATCGCGTCGCCGCGCACGGGGACGGCAGCGAGATCAAGCTCGATCTCGGCCCGACCGAGTTCCGCCTGCTGCATTTCTTCATGACGCATCCGGAGCGCGTGCACAGCCGCACGCAATTGCTCGACCAGGTGTGGGGCGACCACGTGTTCGTCGAGGAGCGCACCGTCGACGTCCACATCAAGCGATTGCGCGCGGCCTTGAAACCGGCCGGCTGCGATGCGATGATCGAAACCGTGCGCGGCAGCGGCTACCGTCTCGCCAAGCACGCGTAACGTACTCGGGCGTGCCGTGTGCCGCGGCATGCCGTTCATTCTTTCGGACGCTGAATCATGAACATCATCTGGGCGCGCTTTCTGGTGTCGCTCGTGCTGCTCGTGCTGATCGGCGTATTGGTCGGCGTGTTCGCCGGCCCGACCGCGGGCCTCGTGTTCGTGGTCGTGATGCTGGTCGCGCAGGGCTTTTTCAGCACCTTCCATACGCAGCGTCTGTGGCGGCTGCTCGATGCGCCGGTCTACGGCGAAGTGCCGAGCGCGCCGGGCATCTGGGGCGAGATCTACTATCGGCTGCACAAGCTCGCGAAGCAATGGCATGCGCAGGTGCGGCAGGTCGAACAGCAGCACTCGCGCTTCATCCAGGCGATCCAGGCGTCGCCGAACGGCGTCGCGATGCTCGACGACCACGACCAGATCGAGTGGTGCAACGCGATCGCCGAAGTCCATTTCGGCCTCGATGCGAAGCGCGACCTGCGCCAGCACATCACGAACCTCGTGCGTCATCCCGATTTCGTCCGCTACCTGAATGCGCAGCACTACGAGGACACGCTGCTGATGCGCGGCATGGGCGATTCGCGGCAGAACGTGCTGGCCGTGCAGGTGTTTCCGTACGGCGAGAACCGCAAGCTGCTGCTCACGCAGGACATCACCGAGCTCGAGCGCACCGACGCGATGCGGCGCGACTTCGTCGCGAACGTGTCGCACGAGCTGAAGACGCCGCTTACCGTGCTGTCGGGCTTTCTGGAGACGATGCGCGAGCTGCCGCTGAACGAGGAGGATCGCGCGCGCTATCTCGACATGATGGAGCAGCAGGCGTCGCGGATGCGGCACATCGTGACCGACTTGCTGGTGCTCGCGAAGCTCGAAGGCGAGAGCAAGCCGCCGGTCGATCGCGCGATCGACATGCGGGCGGTGTTCGACCATCTGAAGGAAGATGCGAACACGCTGTCGAACGGGCATCACGACATCACGTTCTCGATCGACGAGACGCTCGGGGTCACCGGTGCGCAGACGGAGCTGTTCAGCGCGTTCGCGAATCTCGTCACGAACGCGATCCGCTATACGCCGGACGGCGGCAAGATCGCCGTGTCGTGGCGGCGCGACGGCGCGCAGGGCGTGTTTTCCGTCACGGACAGCGGCTTCGGGATCCCGGCCGCCGACCTGCCGCGGCTCACCGAGCGCTTCTACCGGGTCGATCGCAGCCGTTCGCGCGACACGGGCGGCACGGGCCTCGGGCTCGCGATCGTCAAGCACGTGCTGCAGCGGCACGACGCGCATCTGTACGTGCAGAGCGAGGAAGGGCGCGGCAGTACGTTCACCGCGCGGTTCCCGGGCTCGCGCGTCATCGCGATCCGGCCGGCCGCTTACGAAGCATGATCGCGTAGCGGCCCGCCGTTGAAAAAAGCAGCCCGCGGGCTGCTTTTTTCATTCCGGCGCGACGCGCGACCCGCATCGCGCGGGCGGCTCACGAACAGAACTTCGCGAGCAATCCGAGCTGCGCGTTGCGGATCGTCTTGCCGGTGCGGCGGCGGCGATAGTGGCCGTCGCTGTGCATCTGCCAGGCCGACTGGTTGTCGCCGAGGCACACCGACAGCCCTTCGGCGATCACGCGACGCTTGAGCCTGCGATCGCGGATCGGGAACGCGACTTCGACGCGGCGGAACAGGTTGCGGTCCATCCAGTCGGCGCTCGACAGATAGACGTCCTCGGCGCCGCCCGCGTGGAAATAGTAGATGCGGTGGTGCTCGAGGAAGCGGCCGACGATCGAGCGCACCGTGATGTTTTCCGACAGCCCCGGCACACCGGGCTTCAGCGCGCAGACGCCGCGCACGATCAGGTCGACCTTGACGCCGGCCTGCGACGCTTCGTACAGCGCGGCGATCACCGACGGCTCCAGTAGCGCGTTCATTTTCGCGACGATCCGCGCGCGCTTGCCGGCCTGCGCATTGTCGATCTCCGCGCGGATCGAATCGATGATGCGCGGATGCAGCGTAAACGGCGACTGCCACAGTTCGTGCAGCGTCAGTTCGCCGCCGATCCCGGTCAGTTGCTGGAATACGTGATGAACGTCCTCGCAGATCTTCTGGTCGGCCGTCATCAGCCCGAAGTCGGTGTACAGGCGTGCGGTGCGCGGATGGTAGTTGCCGGTGCCGAGGTGCACGTAGCGGCGCAGCGACGCCTTGCCGCCCTCGACGACGCGGCGCACGATCAGCATCATCTTCGCGTGGCACTTGTGACCGACCACGCCGTATACGACGTGCGCGCCGACCGCTTCGAGCTGCGATGCCCAGTTGATGTTGGTTTCCTCGTCGAAGCGCGCGAGCAGCTCGACGACGACGGTCACTTCCTTGCCGTTGCGCGCGGCTTCCATCAGCGCGTCCATCAGCGGCGAGTCGGTGCCGGTGCGGTAGATCGTCTGCTTGATCGCGACGACGCTCGGGTCTCTCGCGGCCTGCTGCAGCAGTTCGAGCACGGGCTGGAAGCTCTCGTACGGGTGGTGCAGCAGGATGTCGCCGGCGTCGATCGCGTCGAACATCGTCGGCGCGTTGGCGATTGCCGCGGGGGTCGACGCGGTGAACGGCGTGAACTTCAGGTCGGGACGATCGACGAGGTCGGGAATCTGCATCAGGCGCACGAGATTCACGGATCCAGCCACGCGATAGCAGTCCTTGTCGCCGAGCTCGCTTTCGTCGAGCAGGCGCCGCACGATGTGCGCCGGCGTGTCGGCCGACACTTCGAGGCGCACCGCATTGCCGAGGTGGCGCGCGGGCAATTCACCCTGCAACGCGACACGCAGGTTCGTGATTTCGTCTTCGTCGACGAACAGCTCGCTGTTGCGCGTGATGCGGAACTGATTGCAGCTCTTCACGACAAGTTGCGGGAAGAGTTCGCCGACGAAGCGCTGCATGAACGAGCTCAGCAGCACGAAGCCGTGCTCGAAACCCGACAGCGCATGCGGCATGCGCACGACGCGCGGCAGCGCGCGCGGCGCCTGCACGATGCCCATCACGGCCTGGCGGCCGAACGCGTCGCGGCCTTCGAGCTCGACGACGAAGTTCAGGCTCTTGTTCAGCACGCGCGGGAACGGGTGGGCCGGATCGAGGCCGATCGGCGTCAGCACGGGCAGCAGTTCGTCGAGGAAGTAGCGCCGCGCCCATTCGAGCTGCTCGTCGTTCCACGTGTCGCTCGCGTGGAAGTAGATGCCTTCCTGTTCGAGCGCCGGCAGCACGGTTTCGTGCAGCATCGTGTACTGTCGATGGACGAGCCGCTGGGCGCGCTCGACGACGAGATCGTAAGCGTGCTGCAACGACATGCCGTCGGGCGTCAGCGCGCCGGGGTTGTCGCGAATCTGCTCCTGCAGGCCGGCCATCCGGACTTCGAAGAATTCGTCGAGATTGCTGCTGGTGATGCAGATGAAACGCAGGCGCTCGAGCAACGGGACATGCGGATCGGCCGCCTGGGCCAGCACGCGCTCGTTGAAACCGAGGATGCCGAGTTCACGATTGAGAAGCGGGTAACGGACGGACATCGGCAGGGTAGAGGGTAATTCAGGCGATGATTCGAACAGACGCTCGGAAACTCTCACGGTACGATGACGTGCTGATGACAATAATGCCTTTATATCCGGAAATTCTACGCCGTAACCCTTTCGTCGCATAAATGTTTCGGCTATATGGAGTCGAGCGGCGTGCATGCCCGTCAAGCGTGGCAACGGCAAGCGTTCCACGCTTAAAATGTCGCCTTTGATTGACCGCCCTCGGTTGCCGGAACGGCTGCCGCGGAAGAACGCGCACGGAGCCCCTTCTGATGGTTACAACTCCCCACTTGCTGGCTGCCGTGGATCTCGGCTCGAACAGCTTCCGGCTGATCGTCGGGCGCGTCGAGGAAACGCCGGCCGGCAGCCAGATCTATCCCGTCGATGCGCTGCGCGAGCCGGTTCGGCTGGCCGCGGGGCTGTCGAGCGACAAGATGCTCGACCGCGCGTCGCAGGAGCGTGGCTGGGAGGCGCTCAAGCGGTTCGGCGAGCGCCTGCGCGATTTCCATCCCGACCATGTGCGCGCGGTGGCGACCAACACGCTGCGCGTCGCGAAGAACGCCGCCGAATTTCTCGGCGAGGCCGAGGCGGCGCTCGGTTTCCCGATCGAAGTGATCGCGGGCCGCGAAGAAGCGCGCCTCATCTATGCGGGCGCCGCGCACTCGGTGCCGGCGAGCGCCGGCAAGCGGCTCGTCGTCGATATCGGCGGCGGTTCGACCGAATTCATCATCGGCTCGCACTACACGCCGATCGTGATGGAAAGCCTCTATATCGGCTGCGTGAGCCATAGCCGCACGTTCTTCCCGGCCGGCAACGTCGACGAATACACGATGCGGCAGGCCGAACTCGCGGCCAAGCGCGAGATCCAGATCATTTCGAGCGAGTACAAGAAGGCCGGCTGGGACCAGGCGATCGGCTCGTCCGGCACCGCGCGCGCGCTCGCGGAGCTCGTCGAGGCGAACGGCTTCAACGATCCGGGTATCACGCACGGCATTTCGCGCGGCGGCCTCGAGCGGCTCAAGCGTGCGCTGATCAAGGCGGAGAATGTCAACCGGCTGAAGCTGATCGCGCTGAAGCCCGACCGCGTGCCGGTGCTCGCGGGCGGCCTCGCGATCATGCTGGCGGTATTCGAGGAGCTGGGTGTCGACTACGTCGATACGACCGACGGCGCGCTGCGCCTCGGCGTGCTGTACGACCTGCTTGGCCGGACGCAGCACGAGGACATGCGGGCGGTGACCGTCGAGGGTTTCACGCGCCGCTACGGCGTCGATCGCGCGCAGGCCGAGCGGATCGGTGCGCTCGCCGTGCGCTTCTACGACGAGCTGGAGGAAGGCGACGAGGAAGCGCGCGAGGAAGGGCGGATGTTCCTCGGCTGGGCGGCCGCGTTGCACGAAATCGGCCTGTCGATCTCGCACAGCGCGTATCACAAGCATTCGGCCTATATCGCGAGCAATGCGGACATGCCGGGTTTTTCGCGTACCGACCAGGCGCGGCTCGCGGCGCTCGTGCTCGGCCATGCGGGCAAGCTCGGCAAGCTGTCTCAGGCGCGCGAGGTCGAGTGGCCGCTGCTGTTCTGTCTGCGGCTCGCTGCGCTGCTGTGTCGGCGCCGGACCGATGCGGGGCTGCCCGACATCTCGGTTTCGCAGATGAAGAAGGGCGGGTACGAGGTGCGTTTGCCGAACGCATGGGTCGAGCAGAACCCGTTGACCGACTATAGCCTCAGCCAGGAGGCGGCGGAGTGGGAGAAGGTCGGTATTCCGTATCGGGTGGTGTATACCGGCGCGTGAGGGGCGATAGCGGGCCCCGCAAGGCGCTCGAGGTCCCGTGGTCATGGGTGATCCGCGGCGGCGCCCGTCAGGCGCGCCCGCGGGTTCGTGCTGCCGATTTGCTCAATCCGACGAGCAGACGATCGCGGTCAGGAACGGGAACGCCTGCTTGACGGTTGCGTCGCTGCCGGCCTTGCGTACGGCTTCCTCCACCGAACCCTTCGTGCCGCGTACGACGACGCCGTAGGCCCAGTCGCCGATCGGCGTGCCGTCGCCCGGACGGAAGATCGGGTCGTTCGCCTGGTAGCCGAGCACGACATAGACGCCGAAGCCGTACGCCGTCAGCGGGTGGTTCGTGCGGAATGCATTGACCGAATTCGACTCGACGTGCATCGGCTCCGACTGGATGTCGCCGGCGGCGAGCAGCGGCGCGACGAACTTGTGCCCGGTCGAATGGCAGTCGAGCGCGTCGTCGAGCGCTTTCGCCGACGCAGTGCCGGCGGTGGTCGCAAGCACGAGTAGCGACGCACACAGGGCGGTTTCCAGAATGTTGTTTTTCATGCGCGGTTGCGGGTTGTTCACACGTATTATCGCGTGTTCCAGCAAGTTCCGTGCGCGGGCCTGGGTGGGGAGGCGCGGGCGCGTCGATGCGGCGGGTGGTCCGTGCCGGGCCGTACTGCTGCGGACACGGAAAACGGGTGTGCGATTCGAGGGCCGGGAAAAAAGCGCCCGTCAACGTAAATGGGGCTACAGTCGTCAACCGGAACCCCTTGATTCCTTGGTCGGAGCGAAAGGGTTCGAACCTGCGGCTCTCTGATTCCGAGTCGAACGATGAGCGATAGCGAGAAAAAGCAGCGGGCGGGCAAGGACGCTAGTTGTCGCCCCGCCAGTGCAGCCACGGGCCGTTTATCGGTAGCGGCGAGCGGCGACCGAGTCGCATTGCGGGTCAAGCGCCACGGCATCGATCGGTGTCCGGTGCGCGTGTCCCAAGATAATCGGACGCGCCCATATTCGCGCCTTCGCGTACAGGGCGTGGCGTGCCGCGACGGATACGATTGGCATATTCCGCGATGAGCAATTACTGAATTCCCCGCCCTACGTTATTGCTGATGCTCAAGCGCGACTCAGAGAATTTCTCACTAACGATTTACTGTCGCCGATTGCGTCTAAACGCGAGCCCCCGCATCTCGAGCATCTGTCCGGTGCGGCCGCCGGAATCATGATTGCACGGACACTCGACTACATCGCGATTTGGAAATGTATATGAAAGGAAATTGTGTTGAATGAGTAATAAATGACGGCGCTACGCGCATTAAGCCCGGCCTCTCGCAGACGAGTGTATGAATTTTTGTCAGATCATAGTGTTGTTTTCACGGTCAAGATACATTCTCAAGGCCTGTCGGTATCGCTAAAATTGCGGCGACATAACGGGAAGCCGTTCCTGTGAGAGCGCAGGCCATTGGGGCTTGCAAAAAACAACAAGATGGATAACGCATGAACATGACCGAAGTGGCTCAGGCAATTCGTGGCGGCCTGATCCAGCAAGATCGCCTGCTCAAGACGAGCATCCCATCGCTGCCGGAGAATGCGCTTGTCCCGCGTCGGGCGGTGACTTACTCCGAGCTTGGCCGTGACTTCGGTGTCACGCTCGACATGGTATCCACAGCAGGTGATATTGAGCTCAAAACGCTGATTGCTCAGCCGATGACCCTTTGGTTGCAGCAAGCGAACAAGTCTTATTTACCGATCAACGGATACATTCATACAGCTCGCAGACTCGGTACTGACGGAGGCCTTTCAAGCTATCAGTTGGCCTTCGCTTCATGGATGCATTTCCTAAAGTTCCGCAGCGATATGCGGTACTGGCAGGACCAGAGCGTTGACGCCATCCTCACCGATGTATTCAATGCGCATCCACAAGCGCGGGGACAATTCGAATTCGCCTTGCTGAAGACGTTACCCTCGCGCTCGTACTGCCGTCAGAGTGAAACCGATTGGAATTTTGTCCATCGATTGATGGAAGAAGAAGGCTTGTTCGGTTTTTGGCGCCAGGACAACGAGGGGAAGTCACACAGGCTCATCGTAACCGATGACATTTACTCGCTTGATGAGGTATCTCCCAATCCAGTCGAGTTCTCCAAATCAGGCGCGACTGGCGAAACGGATGCTTTTACGCAATGGGCAGGCTCGCGGACATTGCAGAGTACCGTACATACTACGCGTACGTTTGACTACAAGGCACCATCGTCTATTGCCAACCCGAAAGGTACGACGCTGCCGACGATGGCCGGTCAAGGAAATTTGCCGGAACAGACGGAAGTCTACGAATATACCGGCGCCTACACGTATCTGAACCGGGATCGCGGTGAACATCTCTCGAAGATTCATCTAGAGGAATGGGAATCGAGAGCGAAGAGATTTCTTGGCATGGGGGGCGTTCGGGCCATTGATGCCGGCCGCCGTTTTGTACTGATTGGCCATCCTGAGCACGATCGTGATCAAGCCGGGCACCGAGAATTCGCATCGATCAAAGTGCGTCGGTACGTTGAAAACAATCTGCCGCTATCGAATCACGAAGCGAGCTTTCCATATAGCTTGCAGAGCGAACTAGCACAGGCAAAGTTTGAGCAATCGGGTGAGATCGTCACTCATGAAGATGGCTCGGCCGGTTTTTATCTGGTCGAAGTCGAGGCGCAGCGTGTCACAGTTCCGTATCGGAGTCCCTTCGAACACAAGAAGCCGACGATGGAGTTGGAGACGGCAATCGTCGTCGGGCCGCAGGGCGAAGAGGTGTATACGGACGCATTGAACCGCGTCAAGGTCATGTTCGTGTGGGACCGTCAAAGTTCAGGGGGCGCGAATGCCTCGTGCTGGGTGAGAGTCGCACAATCGGATACGGGCGGAGGTTACGGGAGCGTACACGTTCCGAGAGTCGGGGAGGAAGTGCTGGTTGGCTATGTCGGAGGTGACTGTGACAGGCCCATCGTGCTGCATCGCGTTTACAACGGGAGCGTTCAGCCGCAATGGCACAGCAATGGCATCCTGTCGGGCTACCGATCGAAAGAGTATGCAGGTGCTGGCTACAACGAGATGGTCCTGGACGACGCTACTGCGCAGAATCGTGTTCGGCTGTTCAGCAGCAGTTCGAACACGCTCCTCCACCTCGGCTATCTCATCGATCAGGACGGTAACACCCGCGGCCCCTATCTCGGCAGCGGTTTCGATTTGAAATCGGACGCTCACGGCGCAATTCGTGCGGCGCAGGGGCTTTTCGTCTCAAGCTACGACGCATCGGTCAAACAGCCCATGGATGCGCGTCACGCGACCAGCCAGCTCGTCAATGCGGAAAGCGTTGTCCAGTCGCTTTCTGATGCAAGTGCAGGGCATCGCGCTGAGAGTCTCAGCGCAGGCTATGATGCGTTGCGTGCATTTACCGACGCGACGCAGGCAAGTGTTGCCGGCACTTCTACCGGAGGTCGCACCGCCGGTGGCGGTACCGGCAGTGCGAACGGTTTCAAGGCCCCGATCATGTTGTTCGCGAGCCCGGCCGGTATCGCGACATCAACGCAACAGTCGACGCAGATCACGGCTGACCAGCATGTAAATATCGTCAGCGGTGAAAGCACGCATCTGGCTGCAGGGAAATCATTGATCGCAAGCGTGGCCGAAAAAGTCAGCCTATTCGTTAAGAATGCGGGGATGAAGCTATTCGCAGCAAAGGGTAAGGTAGAAATCCAGGCGCAGTCGGATAATGTCGAGATTATCGCCGATCAGGTTCTGAAACTGATCAGCGCAAAGCGTCGGATCGAGATCACCGCCGCCGAGGAAATCCTGCTCAACGCGCGCGGTAGTTATATCCGAATCAGCGGTGCAGGAATCGAGCATGGTACGCCCGCGCAATGGACCGCCTATGCAGGCAACCATGCGCTGCCGGGCCCGAAGTCGCTACCTGTCGTCGTACCCGGTTTTGACATGCCCAAAGCATTCAGCAACCGACTCGATGTCTATGATATCTACTGGCAGAGAGAATTCGGCGAGGTCGAATATACGGCGCGACGGGAGAATGGTGAGGTGGTCGCTCAGGGTACTCTCGATGAGCATGGTCGCACGCCACGCTTGACGACCGACCAACCCGAGACCCTCCAGGTACTCGTCGGCACTCAAGGGTCCTGGCTAGTCGAATCGGTAGCCCCATCGTCCAGCGATTCCGGCGAAGCTACTCCAGACGATCCGGATCATTACGTCAATCACAGCGCCTGAACGCCATTCGAGCCAATCCGGAAAAATCATGACCGCCCCGAATACCAACACTGATCCTCTGTCCGCCGTAACGGTCTATTTCAAGGATCACTTTGGCCGACCGATCCAGGATTTGAAAATCGAGATCAAGGGTATGGAAGACCGCGCGAATCAGGTCTATCACGCCGCATCGACAAATGCGGAGGGTGCCATCCGGTTCTCGGTTCAAATGGGCACTGCGCTATCTGTGCATGTGAAGCGTTGGACTAGCGATACGATGAAGGAAGTCGCGCGTTTGAACGCGTCTCTGTCCCAGGCCTACTTCAATCTGACCAGTCCGAAGACCAAGCATGAGTTGCCGACCAAAGTCGACGATACGGCGAAAGGCAATTACTGGCGCGGCACTTACGTTGTCAAGTCGCACGACAATCTGACGACAATCGCGAAGAAATATCATACGAGCGTTGATTTGCTCAAGCGGGTGAACGGACTGAAATCAGACCTCATCGTCGTAGGCCAAAAATTGAAGGTCCCCCCGGCCGAGACTCGGAAATCGGATGAGCCGACGCCAAAGAAACCAAATCCACCGGGTAGCCCACCGCAGAACGATCATCCGAACAACGATAGCGGAGCCCCGACTTCGGTACCTCGTCAGGGCGCTGCACCTATAATTTTTCCGATACAAACCCGCCCGCTAAATGACGAGGGTGGCGTATACGGAACGACGTCGTCGGACTATACATGGACCAAACCTTTACATGGCGGTGGTCATGATCAAGCAAGATTTGGTGCGAATCGCGCTGGCGGTCGGAAGCATGCGGCCCGCGACCTTTACGTGCAGGCACACACTCCGATCGTAGCGATTGCACCGGGTGTTGTTATCAAATGCGAATTTTTCTATTGCCAAACTTGGCAAATCAGTATTCATCACAAGACCTCTGATGGCCGAGAGTTTATCGCTTTGTACGGCGAAGTCGATCCATCGTCCACAAAGGTGAAAATCGGAGACACAGTAAGCCAGGGGCAAGTTCTTGCTAACAGCGGAGTGCTGTTGAAGGGCAACGGTACCCCGCTGCATGTCGTCGGAAGCGAAAATGTGTCGATGCTCCATTTCGAGACGTATTCGGGCGCTCTCGGATTCGATCCCCACTCGAAACTGAATGGATCATCGTTGGCCGCTCCGTTCCAGCGTCGCAGCGACTTGATCGATTCGCTTGCGATTCTGCAGGAGGGCTACAAGGCGACATTTCTCGATGCCCCTCCTCTCAAGCCTACTGGTCAACGGATCCCGATAGCGCAATTGAAAATTTCGGATCAAGGCAAGGCATTTATCAAGGGGTGGGAGGGTGTGCACTATGACACTGCGAAGGCAAATACTTACTATTACAACGACAGTAAGGGCTACTGCACGGTTGGCTGGGGTCACCTGATTGCCGAAAGCAGTTGTGCGGCGAACGGGTACATTGCAATGTCGAGCAAGATAACCGTTGCTGAGGCTCAGACACTTTTTGACAACGATGTCGCGGTGATCGAAGGTCGTGTCAAGAATGCGATCAGCGTACCGCTCTACCAGCACGAGTACGATGCACTGGTCTCGCTCGCCTTTAACATGGGCAGTCTGAGCAAAGCGCCAAGTCTGTGTCGTAAACTGAACAACGGTGACTACACTGGAGCACCTGTCGAATTCCTGGATATCGAAAACAAGACGCGCCGCGAACGAGAGCACGACATGTTTTGCCTAGGCACTTACAATTCCAACCATTAAACGAACGATGTCTTTTTTCATGAAGAAAATCACACTGAGCTTAATCCTCCTGATGTCGGTGGTCTTTGGGCCGGCGCATGCATCGGCCGAGGAAATATATCGAATGATAGGTGCAGCGCAGTTCGAACAAGGACATGACACACACCAGTTGCCCTTTCCGGTCAATCCCCAGACCGCAGCTTTTCTCACTTTCGATGACAGTGCGTTTGCACTTCATTACACCGGGCACAGTTGCAACGTAAAGATCGACAAGAAAATGAACTTCTATGTCGACCCGGTCATCTCTCACTCGTTCGGTTCCAGAGACAAATTCAATGCCTTTCTGAGCGCGAAGTTCCATGCGAAAGGCGCGGCGCTGACGGATACCTATATTCTGGGTGATGTCGACGCACCGCTCTGCTCGGGCCTCCGATCTGCGATGATCTATCGATCGCAGGACGAGATGGTGCTGCTCGACGGTTCTTGGGCGTACGCCTTCGCGCGTCAGACCCATGCGCCAGCAAATGCGGAGCAAAGTTTCGACTGCAGTAAAGCCGCAACGAATGTCGAACACCTTATATGCAAGAATCCAGATCTGATTAAACTCGATGCGACCGTCAATCGTGGCTACGTTGCGATGATGCTGACCAATTCGAAAGAAATTTCATACCAAGATCCAGTGAGACTGAATCAAATCAACTGGATCAAGACAGTACGGAATTCCTGTAGTGATAACGCGTGTTTGATGAAGGCATATAACGGCCGCATAGCCTACATCAAAGGTAGGATAGCAAGCACCTACCCGTCTTATCCCGACGAGGAATCCAATCAAGAAGGTGATTGATGCGCGCGCACCTCTGTCCAGACAACACGCAGAAACTCGTTCTCAACTTTGTTGAGGTGCAAAATGGCACTAGCTATCATCGTGGTCGGAGATATGACATCGCATGGGGGGCGCGTGATCAGCGGCTCGGATATCCATACGATTGGAGGTAAGGCGATTGCTCGTCTGCATGATCTCGTTGACTGCCCAGAGAAATATCCCGATGGCAAATCGCACGGCATTAACAAGATCATTGAAGCACATCCAACATTGACAATTGGCGGCGAGCGTGTCGCGCTACATGGCCACCACACCGAATGCGGTTGCATGTTGATTGGCAGCACCGCTACGCAGGTCGGAGACTAGTGTCACCTCGGTGATCGACTTAGCTCGGATTTACATGCCGGATTGTGGACCGTGAGCAGGCGTGCGGGCCCGATCCGGTGTGGCGTCCGGTCTGCAGTAAGCGAGTCTCCAGCACCGTCTCGACGGCCTGACCAGAAATTGCCAAAGTAGTCCCCACCACTTCAAGTAGCGGGGACTACTTTGACAACAGAAGCACCAAAGAGGATTGGCCGCAAAGGCATCCCGAATCACCCGCTCGAATTCCGGCGCGAGATGGCCAGGCTGGCATGCGAGCCCGGCGTGTCGGTCGCGCGCCTGGCAATGGAGCACGGCCTGAATGCGAATCTGGTGTTCAAATGGCGCCGTTCGTTGCGGGCCGGCGAATACGATTCGGCTGGACTGCTACCGGTGAAAGTGGAGACGCCGCTTGCCGAGACTACGCCGCTGGTGCCGGTGTCGCCGCCGACCACGATACCGACCGGCGCGATTGAGATCAACGTAGGCAACGCCCATGTCCGCATCGAAGGCGCTCCGAACGAGAGTACGTTGACGCTGGTGCTGCACATGTTGCGCGGCATGCCGGGGATGGCAGCGTGATCGGTTTGCCGAGTCGAACTCGCGTCTGGTTGGCTGCAGGCGTGACCGACATGCGCTGCGCCTGGCGGCTAAGGTCCAGACCGTGCTGGAGCGAGATCCGTTCAGCGGGCACGTGTTCGTGTTTCGTGGCCGGCGGGGCGATCTGGTCAAAGTGCTGTGGAGGAGCGGCGACGGCATGTGTCTGCTGATGAAACGCCTGGAGCGTGGGCGCTTCATCTGGCCGCGCGCCGATGGCGGCGTGGTCTGCCTGAGTCAGGCCCAGTTATCGATGCTGCTCGAAGGCATCGACTGGCGGCAGCCGGTGCGTACGACCGAGCCGAGTTCGGCGTTGTAAACCTCCCGGCGCCCGCGTAAACTGCGGGCCTGACCACGGCCAACGCCTATCCGGATGACATCGAAGCGCTCAAAGCCTTGTTGCTTGAGCGCGATGCGCGCATCGGTCATCTGGAAGATCTGGTCCAATCACACGAAGCCGTGGCGGCCACGGGCAAGGCCGAGATCGAGCACCTGAAGCTGTTGATCGCGAAGCTGCGCCGTATGGCATTCGGGCGCAGCTCCGAGAAACTGGATCGCCAGATCGAGCAGCTCGAACTGAAACTGGAAGATCTCGAAGTCGACGAAGGCGCTGCGCCCATCGAGATTCCCAAGGCACCGCGCACGGTACCGGAACAGATACAACGCAAGCCGCTGCCGGAGTATCTGCCGCGCGACATACGAACGTACCTGCCGGAGTCCGACGAAACCTGCAAGGCGTGCGGTGGCGCGATGACGCCGCTCGGCGAAGACGTGTCCGAGCAACTGGAGTACGTGCAGCTTCCGCGTGATTCGCCATGTTCGACCGAAACTGGCGTGCACCTGTTGCGATCAGATCGCACAGGCGGCAGCGCCAAGCCGCCCCATCGAACGGGGTCAGGCCGGCCCGGGACTACTTGCGCATGTGCTCGTGGCGAAGTTCAACGATCACCTGCCGTTGTACCGCCAGTCGGCGATCTACGCCCGAGAAGGCGTGGAACTGGATCGCTCGTTGCCGGCGAAATGGGTGGGGCACAGTGCCAAGCTACTGCAACTGCTGGTCGATGCGCTGCGCCTGCATGTAATGGCAGCCACGAAGCTGCACGCCGACGATACGCCAGTTCCGGTGCTCGCGCCGGGCAATGGCAAGACGAAAACCGGGCGGCTGTGGGTCTATGTGCGCGATGACCGATACTCGGGCGACAAGGCGCCACCGGCAGTCTGGTTCGCCTACACCCCTGATCGCAAAGGCGAGCATCCGCAACAGCATCTGGCCAAGTTCAAGGGGACGCTGCAGGCCGATGCCTATGGCGGCTATCAGAAGATCTACGAGACCGGCAAGGTACTTGAGGCGGCTTGCTGGGCGCATGCCCGGCGCAAGTTCTACGATCTGTACGCGGCGCGGCCCAACGCGCTGAACAAGGAAGCGCTGGAACGCATCGGCGCGCTCTACGAGGTCGAAGAAGCGATCCGGGGCAAATCGCCAGACGAGCGGCAAGCGCACCGGCAGACGAACGCCAAACCATTACTCGAACAGTTCCATGTGTGGCTAAACGCCGCGCTGGCAACACTCTCGCGCAAATCGGACACGAATCAGGCCATCCCCTATGTCCTGAACCGGTGGGAAGCATTGACTCGCTACTGTGACGACGGACAATTGGAAATCGACAATCTGCCGGTCGAACGGGCACTGCGCGGCGTTGCCCTGGGCCGACGAAACTACCTGTTCGCCGGCGCGGATTCCGGCGGCGAACGTGCGGCCGCGATTTACAGCCTGATCGGCACGGCCAAGCTCAATGGTATCGATCCCGAGGCGTACCTGCGTCATGTCCTGGCGCGCATCGCCGCTCACCCGATCAACCGAATCGACGAACTGCTGCCCTGGACGGTGACCCCTCCCACGCCGTGAAGGGATAATGCCACTGATGCCCAGACCTCGGAGATCAGATGGCCAAGTCGTTCCAGCGCTATACCTTGCACGTGCAATTACTGTATATCCAACCGCCTATCTGGCGCCGGATCACAGTCGAAGGGCCCGACTCGCTGCGCAAGTTACACCACATTCTGCAAGCAGCCTTCGGATGGGAAAGCACACACATGCACGACTTCCTGATCGACGGCAAAACCTACGCCATGTTCGATGTCGATGCGGCACTAGAGTTCATGGATCGATCGAAGACATTCGACGACCGGAAAACCAAACTGAACAAAGTCCTGCGACCTGACTCGCACATTCTCTATCGCTATGACTTCGGAGACGGCTGGGATCACCAGATCGTGGTCGAAAGCGTTGAGACGATTGCAGACGAGTCGTGGGGCGAGTCCAGGGTGATCGATGGTGCTCGCGCTTGCCCACCGGAAGACGTCGGCGGTGCGCCAGGGTATGAAACGTTCCTGACCACGTTGCGCGACAGTCCTGACAGCGAAGAAGCGGATAACTATCGTCAATGGGTCGGCCCAGGATTCGACCCGGAGCTATTCGATTTGCGTGCTGCCAACGCCGCGTTGATGCGACTTGCGACCAATCGATGGGGTAATCGATAACTCCGTCACGACGGTGCTGGTGAGGCGCTTACGACATACCGGATGATGGAATCGCTGGGACACGCGGACACGATGCCGAACGTGACAAGGTTGGAGCGGAACGACGTGTATCAGCAGCAGCGACGCAATCTAGCGGCGAGCATTGACGGTACTGACAGCACGGCGCAGTTGATTCAGACCTATGGAACGGGTTCGAAGGCTGAGATCGCCAAAGCCTTGGAAAAGAACGAAGCGCACAAAAAGGATTTGCAGAAGCAGCTCAACGACGTGAATGCCAAGATTGCTGACAATAACAAGGGGCAAGTCATTCCAGGCGATATTCCGGGGCCGAAGACACTGATCTGTACTCTGGTTGCGCCAGACTCTCCAGCAGGAAAGTGGATGGACACTTATGTGCACAGCAAGATCATGGTCATCGATGACGTGTTTCTGACGCATGGTTCGGCAAACATCAACACGCGAAGCATGGAGGTGGATAGCGAGTTGAACATCTGCCACGAGCATGGCGATGTGAGCAGGGCTCTGCGGAAGAGGTTGTGGGCAATACATACGAAACCGGCTCCGTCTGAGGGGCAGGGAGCCGCGAGCGGTAATGACGTCAATAGTGCAGCGATAGGTGACAACATGACCGACGCATTCAATCAGTGGGTGAAGATCACGGATCGAAACAAACGCCTGCGAGGAAGCAATCTTCAGCCCTTGGCTGCGCTCGTCAGTTTTTCTTCCAATACGACAACACGAAGCAGGCTTGATTGATCATGCGCGTACTAGTTGCCATCTCCGTTGTTTGCCTGCTGACCGCCTGTTCGAAGAACGAAAGTGCTATGAATCCGTTGCCCGATGTTAGCGCAGTGCGCCTTAATCTCGCCTTCACATGCACGCATGAAGCCGACCATCTGCCGCCCCTTGATCCGGAGGCGGATGCTCTTTTTCAGTACGCCCGATTCCTTGAAAAGAGGGAAGGACCGAAGGATTTCAACGATGTCGCTAGGTACTACCGCATCGCGGCCGCGTTTGGCCACTATAAGGCAAATCACAACCTGCAAATCTTAGTATCGTCGGGAATGGCATCTTCACCCGATCCTGAGAAGGAAAGCGTTGATCTAGCTGAACAGCTTATCAAGGCAGGTGTGCCAAGCGGCTACTATGATATTGGGCACTATCTTCTGAATGGGTACGGGGTTCAGAGAGACGATGAGGCGGCTCGAAGATACATCCGCAAGGCCGCAGATTTGGGAAATGCTGAAGCTCAGTACTATGTTGCTGACATCCTTGCCCCGGATAATATGGCACCGGACATCGCATACGCGATGTTCCAGTGTGCAGCCGATCAAGGGCATGGTAAAGCTGCTAATAACCTCGGAATTATCGAGACGATAAAGCAGCGGTATCCAAGTGCACTTCAAGCATTCCAGCAAGCCGCAGCGGCTGGCGACAGGCAAGGGGCTCTTTCATTGGAGGACGGTTTCAAGGGGCCGCCAGCGAATGATAAGCTCAACTACATTGGGGTGGCCGCCGATCCTGAGCGTGCTCGTCGATACAGTGCAATCGGTAAGTTCATCGATGCGAACGACGGTCGCAATCCCAAGGTCCCGGATATCGACAAGATCGTGCCGCTCCCCCCTGCGAAGCTTCCGCCGTGGGATGGCACGTTCCAATGGCAAAAAGAGCAGGAAGCAGCAGCTCCTCCACAGAAACCGTCGACGGAAGTCATCGATCGGATGGCGAAGGCGAAGCGTCTCGACCCTGCAACAGGGTTACCTCTGGCAAGTCAGACGGAGAAAACCGCGCAAGAAGATCAGCCTGCGAGCATCGCAACGCGGGTGCCGTTGGGGACCGTCGCGCGTACCGGACAGCAGTGTCCGGAAGATGGCGTATGGTGCGCGAAACTGGACGCCGGTCAGGTGGGTGATGCGAAACGCAGGTTTCTTAAGGGCGACGCGTTACCCTCCGTTGTCGTGCATGAACCTCGACGGCTAGCGGTCCTCGACAGCATGCTGGGTACACGTCAGCGCATGGCCCCTGTTGCTTGGGAACTCGTTGCATACATTGATCAGTCTTGATCCGGTTCCCCGTTGGAGGGCTACAAGCGGATGACCTCTTTTGTAATCGAGAAGGAAGATCGCTCAACGTGACCCAACCGAATGAAGTTAAGAGGCGTGCACACCCCGTGACGTTAATAGGGTTCGGCTGGTTGCTGTTCGTCCTGGGACTGCCGTGCTGGGTCCTTGTGAGCAGCGCGCTTCAGGTATTCGCTCCGTATGCCGATTGGCCCAAGATGATCGGGATGATCGGTGTACCTGTGCCGTTGCTATTCATCGCAGCTTGGAAGTACGACCGCGAGTACACGGGGGAAATCGGTCCTCTTTTGATGGGCTGGTGCGTGGGCGTCGGGATGGCGAGATTGGCCTTTTTAATCGGAGGCGTGGCTCCACATGGCTGACTGCGTGGCGAAGATGGCACACCTGTATTCGTCCGTTTCGGGACGTGACTGAGGTAACGGAAAATGACCCGATATCTGATTCTCGATGGCGATCATACGACCGTTGCGGGAACCGTTAGCGTGAAGGCAACACCGTTTGAACTGGACGGCAGGCATATCGCGCACGAAGACGACGACGTAATTTGCCCAGCTTGCAAATCGATCGGCAAGATTCAATGCGCCGGTCCGCGACTTCCAATGACAGGGCCTGACGGACGGCGGGTCGCGCTGAGTGATGACCTCTGTATTTGCAAGTGCACCCCGCCACCGACGCTCGTTGCCTCACAGCGGGTCATGTCGGTTGACGTGTGATGCCCGTGGAGATGTAGTGAGAGCGTGCCGTCGATCGTCTATGACGGCCAAAAGGCAAAGTATTGATTTCGGTGTGGCGCGGCGCACGAATGGGAAACTGCGGGCTACGACGTCTTGGAAAGCGCGCGCGAAGTGGAAGCGACTGCGCTCCCGGTACAGCACCCGCGTGCTCGCCGTCATTGAGCACATGCTGGTCGAGCATCTGTCCATCGTCATGCCGTCGAGTTTGCTCGGCAAGGCATTGCAGTACATGAGCGAACAGTGACCCAAGCTGATCCGCTACATCGAGAACGGAGATGAGACGGGCTGCCATCGGGCGTGGTTCCTCCTTATGGAAGTCGCCCCAGATGGTAGCAAAATAGTAGCAACGGCTTGACATTGCGCCCACGAAAAAGGGGTTAGCATCAGCTAACCCCTTGATTCTTTGGTCGGAGCGAAAGGATTCGAACCTTCGACCCTCTGATCCCAAATCAGATGCGCTACCAGGCTGCGCTACGCTCCGACGAGCCAGAGATAATAACGTTGAACGACCGATTCGGTCAATCACGATATGCGGGTAAATGCCGCGGCGGCGAATCTGCCACGATTTGCGACAATTCCCTTGATGATCGGCCGCCCCGCAGGCATTCGCGTGCGGCCGCCTGCCGACGCAAGGAGAACATCATGATGAACCTGATCCTGTGGCGCCACGCCGAAGCCGAAGACTACGCGACGAGCGATCTCGCGCGCCAGTTGACCGTGCGCGGCCGCAAGGACGCGCAGGCGATGGCCAAATGGCTGCGCGGCCGCCTCGAGACGAATACCGTGATTCTCGCGAGCCCGGCGGCGCGCACCGTGCAGACCGTCGAGGCGCTGACCGACCAGTACCGGACCGTCGACGCGCTCGCGCCGGGCGGCAGCGTCGACGACGTGCTGACGGCGGCCGGCTGGCCGGAAGGCATCGCGCCGACGGTCGTGATCGTCGGCCACCAGCCGACGCTCGGCAGCGTCGCCGCGCAGCTCGTCGCCGGCGGCGACGACGGCTGGAGCGTCAAGAAGGGCGGAATCGTGTGGCTCGCGAGCCGCACGCGCGACGGCAGCCGGCAGGCCGTGTTGCGGGCGGTTTTGACGCCCGAACTGGTGTAAAGCCCGCCTGAATGGGTTTGAAGGGATTGATCATACGGTTTCGCAAGCTTTCTGCTAAAGTCAATTCGGCGACACGTCATTGAACGGACACGGTCGTGCCACATAACGGTCACGGCCGGTTACTACATTGGCGGGCATGTCGTCCTATTCCTTACGATCAGGAAAGCCTAATGCGAGAACTGCCGACGCCTACGCTCCCTTTTGCCTCGCTGCCCCTCGACACGTCGCGGCGCCATCTGCCGCGCGCCAGTGAAACCGTCACATCGGAGTATCGCCTGCGCGCCGCATGGGCGCGTACGGAAGACGAATTGCGCGAAGCCCAGCGCCTTCGCTACAGCGTGTTCGCCGAAGAGATGGGCGCGCAGGTCAGCGGCCCGTCCGGTCTCGACGTCGATCCGTTCGACGCGTATTGCGATCATCTGCTGGTCCGCGATCTCGACACGCTGAAAGTCGTCGGCACGTACCGCGTGCTGCCGCCGCACCAGGCGGCCCGTGTCGGCCGCCTGTACGCGGAAGGCGAATTCGACCTGTCGCGCCTCACGCATCTGCGCGGCAAGATGGTCGAGGTCGGCCGCTCGTGCGTGCACAGCGACTACCGGAGCGGCGCCGTCATCATGGCGCTGTGGGGCGGCCTGGGCGCGTACATGATGCAGAACGGCTACGAGACGATGCTCGGCTGCGCGAGCGTGTCGATGGCCGATGGCGGCCACTATGCGGCGAACCTGTACCAGTCGCTGTCGGCAGGCGCGCTGACGGCACCCGAGTATCGCGCGTTCCCGCACACGGCGTTGCCGGTCGACGAACTGCAGACGGGCACCGTCGTCGCGCCGCCGCCGCTGATCAAGGGTTATCTGCGTCTCGGCGCGAAGATCTGCGGCGCCCCGGCCTGGGATCCCGACTTCAACTGCGCGGATTTCCTGACGCTGTTCCGTCTGTCGGACATCAACGCGCGCTACGCCCGCCACTTCCTGGGCTGAACGGTCCGAATCGCGTCGCGCCGGTCAGGTGCGGCGCACGCAAGCGAACGCCGTCGCACGCTAGCCGCGCGACGGCGTTCGTGTGTCCGGCCCATGCATGCATGTCCGGCCCTGATAATTTCCGCGGCACGCAACGATCACCGTGCCGCAGAGCGGCACGTTCGCGACGGCCCGAGGCGGGACCGAGCGGCAGCGGCGCGCTCAGTGCTTGCGCCGCCAGTCGAGCAGGTGGTGTTCCGTCATCCAGTGGTGGATCATCCCTTCGCCTCCGTGGCTGCGCTTGTATTCGCGCGACTCGAAGTACGACAGGGCGACCAGCACCATCAGACCGATGATCAGGCCGATCAGGCCCGCAATTTCCTCAGACGACATGGCAGCCTCCTTTCGACGGCACAGCGCCATGCGTACATAGTAGGACAAGCGTGGCGCAACCCCGAAACCGGATTTCCGCTAGACTCGGCGCGGTCCCGGCGCGCGATGGGCGCGCCGTTTTCCGGAGCCCTCCCTGATGACCCGTTTCCTGCTGGCCGTGCTGGCCGCATCCCTCCTTGCCGCCTGCAGCAGCGATCCTCGCCAGGCGCGCCGCGGCCACCCGCCGGAAGATCCGGCCGACTATCACGGCGTGCCGACCGACATGACGCCGCCGTCGATGCTCGACGCGCCGCCGCCGAAGCCGGTGCAGTAACGGCCGGCGGCCCCGCCGTCACGCACGGGCCGCGGAAGCGACCGGCGGGTCGGCGCCAATGCGCCGCACCAGCGCCGGCAGGTGGCGCGCGAGCGTCGCACCGCGCGCCGCCATGAACAACAGTAGCGCGAACCACAGGCCGTGATTGCCGAACGGTCCGACGGCGGCGAGCGTGGCCACGATGAAGATCGACAAGGACACGACCATCGCGCGCATCAGCGATTGTGTCTGCGTGGCGCCGATGAACACGCCGTCGAGCAGGAAGCCCCAGACCGACACGATCGGCGAGATCGCGGCCCACGGCAGGTAGCGCAGCGCGACGGCGCGGATCTCGGCCTGATCGGTCAGGCGCGCGACGATCCAGCCACCCGCCGCCCAGTAAACGAGCGCGAACAGCAGCGCGCCGAGTGCCGACCAGAACAGTGTGACGCGTACGGCTTGCCGAAATGCGCGGCGGTCGCGCGCGCCGGCCGCCGCGCCGACGAGCGCCTCGGCCGCATGCGCGAAGCCGTCGAGGCCATACGCCATGAACGTCTGGAAATTCAGCAGCAGCGCGTTCGCGGCGAGCGTCGCGTCGCCCTGTTTCGCGCCGAGATGCGCGAACCACCCGAAGGCGCCGAGCAGGCACAGCGTGCGCAGGAAGATGTCGCGGTTGAGCGCGATCAGCCGCTTGAGCGCGACGCGGTCGGCAAGCGTGCGCATCGCGAGCGGCGCAAGGCCGCTCGGCCGCAGCCGCCACAGCATCCACGCGCCGAGTGCGAAGCCGCATGCGTCCGCGGTGGCGGTGGCGGCGCCGATGCCGGCGATACCCCAGCCGAAGCCGTACACGTAGAGCAGCACGGCGCCGATGTTCACCGCGTTGATGAACACCTGCGCGACGAGCGCGAGCCGCACGCGCTGCACGCCGAGCAGGTAGCCGAGCACCACGTAGTTCGCGAGCGCGAACGGCGCGCTCCAGATCCGCGCGTGGCTGTATGCGAGCGCTGTCGCGCGGACGGCATCGCTGCCGCCGAACGCGGACAGCGCGAACGACAGCAGCGGCACCTGCAGCGCAAGCACCGCGGCGCCGAGCGCGAACGCGACGATCAGCGCGCGCAGCAGGTTCAGGCGGATCCCGGCGGCGTCACCGGCGCCATGCGCCTGCGCGACGAGCCCGGTCGTCCCCATCCGCAGGAAGCCGAAGCCCCAGAACACGAAATTGAAGAAGAGCCCGCCGAGCGCGACGCCGCCGAGATACTGCGCGCCGTCGAGGTGGCCGGCGACGGCCGTGTCGACGGCGCCGAGGATCGGCTGGGTCAGGTTCGCGACGACGATCGGGAACGCGAGCGCGAGGACGCGCCGATGCGTGACGGCGGCCGACGCGCTGCCGGCCCCGTGCGGTACCGCGGATCCGGACATGGCGGGCGCGTCAGGCGCGTTCCTGCACGCACACCCACGGCGAGACGACGACGGCCCACAGCTCCGGATTGCGTGCGGCGTAGTCGGCAGCCGTTTCGGCCGGCATGCGCGCGACGAGGCCGGATGACAGCCAGCGCGTGACCTGTTCGGCATCGTCGTTGGCGACTGCTTCGGCGACGCTCACGAGATCGAGGTCGCGCGCGATCGACAGCAGCTTGCCCTGCGCGAAGAAGCGTTCGAGATCGCACCAGTCGATCTTGGCGGTTTCGCCGAGGAGTTTGGCGTAGAGCGGGCTGTGCGACGCGCCCGTGGCGGGGTGTTGATCAGAGGACATCGGTTTCTTGGAAAGACTGCGTGGCGCCACTATAAACCATCCGGTCGGGAGGGCCGAGCGCGGGCGGGCGGCTCATGCGTCGCGCAGCGCGCGGCGCACGATCTTGCCGGTCGCGGTCATCGGCAGGCTGTCGACGAACGCGATCGCGCGCGGATACTCGTGCGCGGCGAGCCGCGTGCGCACATGTGCCTGCAGCGCGCTCACGAGGGCGTCGTCGCCGACGTGGCCAGGGTTCAGCACGACGAACGCCTTGACGATCTCGGTACGCGTCGCGTCGGGCACGCCGACGACGGCCGCCATTCGCACCGCCGGATGCGTGAGCAGGCAGTCCTCGATCGGCCCCGGGCCGATCCGGTAACCGGCGCTCGTGATCACGTCGTCGTCGCGGCCGACGAAGCGCACGAAACCGTCGGCGTCGATGGTGCCCGTATCGCCGGTGAGCAGGTAGTCGCCCGCGAACTTGTCGCGCGTCGCGGCGGGGTTGCGCCAGTATTCGAGAAACATCACCGGGTCGGGGCGGCGCACCGCGATGCGGCCCTCGACGCCCGGCGGCAGCGGCGTGCCGTCCGCATCGACGATCGCGACCGTGTGACCGGGCACCGCCTTGCCGATCGCGCCGGGCTGCGCATCGAACAGCGCCGCGCACGACGACAGCACCATGTTGCACTCGGTTTGCCCGTAGAACTCGTTGATTGTCACGCCGAGCGCGTCGCGGCCCCACGCCGTCAGTTCGGTGCCGAGCGATTCGCCGCCGCTTGCGACCGATTTCAGCGACAGCGCGTAGCGTTCGCGCGGCGCCGAGACGGCGCGCATCAGCTTCAGCGCGGTGGGCGGCAGGAACGCGTGGGTGACGCCGTGCCGCGCCATCAGCGCGAACGCGGCTTCGCCGTCGAATTTCTCGAAGCGACGTGCGAGCACCGGCACGCCGTGATGCCATGACGGCAGCAGCACGTCGAGCAGCCCGCCGATCCATGCCCAGTCGGCGGGCGTCCAGAACAGGCGTGCGTCGCGCGGGAAGCACTGCTGCGACATCTCGACGCCCGGCAAGTGGCCGAGCAGCACGCGATGCGCGTGCAGCGCGCCTTTCGGTTTGCCCGTCGTGCCGGACGTGTAGATGATCACGGCCGGATCGTCGGCGGCCGTATCCGCCGGCACGAAATCCGGCGCTTCGGCGGCGAGCGCCGCGTCGTAGCGGAGCACGCCGGGCGTGTCGGGCGCATCGTCGCCGATGCAGTAGACGGTATGCAGCGCCGGCAACTGCGCGCGCAGCGGCGCGATCTTCGCGTAGCCGGCCGCGTCGGTGACGAGCGCGGCCGCCTCGCTGTTCGCGAGCCGGTACTCCAGCGCGTCGACGCCGAACAGCGTGAAGAGCGGTACCGCGATCGCGCCGAACTTGTACGCGGCGAGATGGGCGACGGCCGTTTCAGGGCCTTGCGCGAGAAAGATGCCGATCCGGTCGCCGCGCCGCAGGCCCGCGCGCGCAAAGCTGTTCGCGAGCCGATTAGAAGCATGCTTCAGTTCGTCGAACGTGATGCGGGAAACGTCGCCTTGCGCCGTTTCGTGGATCAGCGCGATGCGTCCGCTGCCGTCGGCCCATTTGTCGCACACGTCCACGCCGATGTTGTAGCGCGCCGGAATGTCCCACCGGAAGCGGGAGAGGAGCAGGTCGTAGCGGTCGGCGGCGGGCAGCATCGCATGGTCTCCTGGGTGTCGAACGTGGCGCTGGGTGAACGGCTTACATCAGGATTTCACTCGGACGCATCCACAATGGTGTTTGCTGATAGGGAATGTTCGGACTCGTCCAATAGGCGGGGCTCAGTGCACGATTCCACAATGACGCATAAGATCAAGACAAAACAGTGGTGTGATCATGGATTTGCTTCTGATAGCTGCGGGGTTCAGCCTGATTGGAATCGGCGGGCTGGTGGCGTTTGCCCGCCACGTCGATCCGTTGTCCGGCCGTTTCACCGGACGTCTGCGCAAGCGCTGACTCGATTTTTTCCGTTTTATCCGTCACGACACGCGATGCGCGCCGGCATCGTGTGTCGTGTGCCGTGCGCTCAACGCGCCGGCAGGTAGCGTGACGGATCGATCGAGCGGCCGCCATAGCGCAGTTCGAAATGCAGCGCGACGCGATCGCTGTCGCTGTTGCCCATCTCCGCGATCGATTGCCCTTGCGTGACCGACTGGCCTTCCTTCACCAGCAGCGCGCGGTTGTGCGCGTAGGCCGTCAGGTAATCGGCGTTGTGCTTCAGGATGATCAGGTTGCCGTAGCCGCGCAGCCCGTTACCGGCGTAGACCACGACGCCCGGCGCGGCCGCCACCACCGGCGTGCCCGGCGAGTTCGCGATGTCGATGCCCTTCGATTTCGAGCCATCGAACGTGCGCACCACGTTGCCGGCCGCCGGCCAGATCAGCGCAATGCTCGTGGCCGGCTTCACCGCCGATTCGACCGGCGCGGGCGGAGCCGGCCGCGCGCGGCCCGCGCTGCCCGTGCCGGTGGTCGACGGCGTCGATGCGGTGGCCGAGCCGGGCGGCGGCGCGACGCGCAGCACCTGCCCGACTTCGATCGCATCGGGGTTCGTCATCTGGTTCCAGCGCACGATGCTCTGGACCGACGTGCGGTTCGCGCGCGCGATCTTGTACAGCGTGTCGCCACGCTCGACGCGATAGAACCCGGGGCCGACGGGTGCGGAGCCGCACGCGACGAGCAGGGCGGCGCAGGCGGCTGCGAAGAGTCGCTTCGTTGTTGTTCCGAACATTGAACCTCGCAAAACCCTGCCGCGCGTGACGCGGCAGGCAACACAAAACGTCCGATTTTAACGGGTTCGACCCGCACGCCGCAGTTTCGGCTGCGGGCGCGGCCGCAGCGGCCCGGTCCGATGCGTGTCGAATCAGCCGGCGAGCGGGATCACGCGGATCCGCAGCGTCGCCGTTTCCGTCGCGCCCGGCGCGAGCATGCGCAGCCCGCGGCCGTTGTGGATCGCATCGGGCAGACCGAGCCACGGCTCGACGCAATAGAAGTCGGAATCCGGTTTTTCGGTCCACGTCGTGACCGCGTACCACGGGATCGAGCCCGGCAGGTCCAGCGCGATCTCGATCGTGCGGCGGCGGCCCGGCATCACGATGCGCACCGGCGTGGACGGTTCGCCGTCGAGGCAGTGGAAACGGTCGAGGATGTCCGCATCGTCGAGACGGTAACGGGCCTCGCCCGGTTCGAGCGGGCTGATCGAGCCGTCCGCACGCTGGTGGCAACGGTGGGTGGGCGGCAATTCGAGGAAGGTCTCGGCCCGCTCGCCGTGCGGCAGCGCAAAGTAGAAATGGTGGCCGGCGTAGTAAGGCAGCGGCGTGTCGCCGCGATTGGTCGTCGTCAGCGCGACGTCGAGGGTATGCGCGTCGGCCAGCCGGTAGGTCGTTTCGAACCGGAAATCGAACGGGTAGCTCGCGCGCAGCGCGTCGTTCGCGTCGAGCGTCATCGACAGCGCGGCGCCGTCGGCCGACGGGTGTGCATCGAACGGCAGATCGCGCGCGAAACCGTGCATCGGCAGGTCGCGGACCACGCCGGCGGCATCGCGCCAGCGGCCGATTTCACCGTCGACGCGGTGGCGGCCGAGGAACGGGAACAGCAGCGGATTGCCGCCGCGCACGCGGGCGAGATTGCTCCAGTCGGCGGTTTCCGGCCAGAAGATCACCGGTTCGCCATCGACGTGCCAGGACAGCAGGCGGCCGCCGAATTGTGGGGCGACCCGGACGAGCGACGGGCCGGCATGAAGTTCGTGAATGTCGTGTTGCTGGAAGATCGGCATGGCGAATCGGGTTGGGCGGGTGAGGGGAGCAACGTGCATTCCATTATCGGGCCGCGGGCGGTCCGGGAAAACCCTTCTCGGGAAATTGCGAGTTTTTAACGCTGTCAACCGTCGGGATAATGCCTCTAAACCGGTGATGTTGCCGGGTCATGACACTTCGTGGAGGGGGCCATGGATCTGGCAATGGCAATGGGAATCGCACTGTTCGGCATGTTTACCGGCAGCACGGTATTATTTTTCTATCAGCTCGGCCGCTGACGGCAATTTCTGCCGAAATCGACAGGCCCGCCATGCAAATGGCGGGCTTTTTGCTTTCTGAGTGCTTACAAATTGCAAGCGTTTGTGTGCATTGCCGCAATATCCTGCCAAATGCCTTGGCGCGGTAATCCTGGCTCGGCATAATCGGGGCGCGTTTTTCAGGACGCGCATCGCGTCGTCCGCCTTCCTTCCCGCTTAATCTTCACTGAAAGGACCGACGCGTGAGCCTCTGGTTTCTGGTATTCCTGAGCGTCCTGCAGGGCGTCACCGAACTCTTCCCCGTCAGCAGCCTCGGCCATACGCTGCTCGTGCCGGCGCTGTTCGGCATGCACATCGACAAGCATGCGCCGCAGCTGTTGCCATTCCTCGTCGCGCTCCACCTCGGTACCGCGTTGGCGCTGCTGTGGTACTTCCGCGCGCGGTGGATCGCGCTGATCGGCGGTTTCTTCGCGCAGCTCGGCGGTCGCAAGAACGACGACGGGCACCTGATGTGGGCGCTGATCATCGGCACGATCCCGACCGGCATCGTCGGGCTGCTGCTCGAGAAGCGCATCGAACGCGTGTTTCACGACCTGCGGATCGTTGCGATCGCGCTGATCGTCAACGGCGTGTTGCTGTGGCTCGGCGATCGCATCCAGCGTAGCCGCGCGCACCAGCCGCCCGAGAAGATGACGTTCAAGCAGGCGTTCTTCGTCGGGCTCGCGCAGATCGGCGCGCTGATTCCGGGCTTCTCGCGCAGCGGGCTGACGATGATCGCCGGCAACGCGGCCGGGCTGACGGCGGAGAAGGCGGCGGAATTCTCGTTCCTGCTCGGCACGCCGATCATCTTTGCCGCGGGCGTGCTCGAACTGCCGAAGCTGTTCCATGCGCGCGACCAGCTCGCCGATGCGCTGCTCGGCGGCGTGCTGACGGCGATCGCCGCGTACCTGAGCGTGCGGTTCCTGATGCGCTATTTCGAAGGGCGCGGCCGGCTCGCGTCGTTCGGCGTGTATTGCGTGATCGCCGGGGCGGTCTGCCTCGGCTGGTTCATGCTGCATCCGCAGCCGGTTTGATGCGGCGGGCGCCCGTATCGCGTGATCCGGCGCGATGATCGGGTATAATTTCGGGCTCGGCTTCGTGCCGGACCCGTTTTGTTTCGGGGGTTTGAGTTGTCGTGGGGCAGTGGGCGGTGTTGCTGCTGCTTCGTTACTCAAAAGCCCGATGCCGAATGCCGCTCCGTGTCCGGCCGTGTCTTTTCTCCCCGACCGCCCTTAGCTCAGTTGGATAGAGCAACGGCCTTCTAAGCCGTAGGTCACACGTTCGAATCGTGTAGGGCGGGCCAATGAAATCAGCGCGTTGGCTGATGGCTTTCAAATTTCCCATCGTCGTCTGTCGGTATGCTCTTGTAGGCAGCGTGTAGATGTTTGCAGTCAGTCCGGAACACAACAAATCCATGTGAGACCGGAAGTTTTCACTGACAAATGCTTATTTTGATGGCGCCGTACGCCGCAATGTCGAGCCGGTCGCACGACACCACCAAGACAGGGCCGCAGATTTCGTATCCACAGGGCGGGATTGTCACGAAAGTGGAGCTGGGCCAGCCACAAGCGCTTGCCAGTGCCCATTCACGGTTGGTCTCCCGCAGCGAACCGTTTGACACCTGAAGTGCCATGCTCTCAACGCGGCGCGGTGTCGTTGTCATGAAACCGTGGTGTTTCGTGCGATTTTTAAGGAAGCAATGCGGTTAATTTTGCGAATCAAATGCTGCTCGATTCTATTTTTGTGGTTTTTACGTTGTGATTTTTGATGTCACAATTGTTTGAATAATTTCTTAAGCTATTCCATAAAATTCGACTGTCATAAGTATCAGCTTTCGGTGCCGATGTTCGCGTTCTATGTTTGAAATGCATTGCGGGGTATGCATTAAAAAACGGCTGCGATGCGTAATCACACTTTATTGTGGAGAACGAAATGTCCGCACGAAGCACTGTTGTGAAGCTGCAAAACAACTCGGGCAGCACGTTGTTTCTGGACTCGGCATCGATCAATCTGCTGCATGGCGAATGGGTCACGTACCCGCCGGAGAAGATCCCGAATGGACAAACGGGGGAATGGGAGAGCGATTCCGACGGCTTCATGACCGGAACCGAGGGGAAGCTTCAATATCAATTTGCCGACGGTGGCGGTATCGAAAACTTGCGGATCTACTGGGACAACCCGTATTACGGCGGAAACGGATACTCGATAACCGTAAGCGCTGCCGGTTACAAAGTCGGTTACGACGGAGGCTCAGGAGACAATGCGACGGTCACTTTCTACATCAAGCAGGCCTGACTTGGTGTGATCGGCTCGCGCCCATTCCGATGGGCGCGAATGACGGCCAGGAGTCTGTATCCCAGGAGTAGGCTGACGGAGTGCGGGGGAAGCCGATGATCAGTATTAAGCGGAGCGCGCGGCCTCTGAAACTTGACGCACGAGTTGAAGGATCACGGCTTGAGAGCGGGAGATTGCATCGGAAACCGATGTCATATCCAAGGTAGATGAACTCCATTGCTACCGTCGTGCCGGAAATCATCCCATCGGTCGATAGACACCGCACGGACGAACCGCATCAGCCTCGTCCATTTGTTTTGCATTCCTTTGCTTATTCCAACTGGACCGAATCGCGGCAGTCAACCCGAAACGCTGGCGCGTATTCATCCATCGTCACGGACACGGCACAGCGCACTAGTTGTCGAGGACATCGACATCGAACCGGGCGCCCCCGAAATCCGCTTGCCGCTCGGGCGGTCCGGACACGACAAGGCCACGACGTTCACGATGCTCGCAACGCGCGAGATGATCGCCGCGCCGTGCCCTGACGCATCGATTTCCGCAACAAATCACCGCACTGACGACTGTATCGAAATGCCGGAAGGCGATCCTGCCCGATCGCGTCCACCCGCATTCCGTCGCCCCAGCGAAACGATTCTCGACAAACGGCGTCGATCCGCTCCTCCGGCTTGCAGTCGCAAGGGATGCCACCTATATATATGACTAATTGACTCGTACCACGGCACCGGTGCGGCATGCGGCGGGGTGCACCATCGAATCAGAACAACCGGTGCCGAACGGGAGCCCAACATGGACGAGGGTGTGTCAGTCGCACGGATGTGTTCCGGCATCTGGTTCTCGAACGTACTGCACGCGCTCGCGCGTCCCGGCGGCCGGCGCGTGCTGGTGCTGTTCGCGTGCTGCACCGCACTGAGCGGCCAGGGCGCGGGCTTTGCAGCGGAACCCGGCGTGACCGACGACACGATCCGCCTGGGCATGGTCAACGCGCAGTCGGGCAATTCCGCCGGCCTCGGGCGCGGGCTGTTGATCGGTGCGCAAGCCGTATTCGACGACGCGAACGCTCACGGCGGCGTGCACGGGCGGAAAATTGATCTCGTCGTCGCCGACGACCGCTACGAACCCGACCGGACGGTGGACAACACGCTGGAAATGATCGAGCGGGGCAACGTCCTCGCGCTGTTCGGCTACGTCGGCACGCCGACAACCACCGCGGTGCTGCCGATGATCCGGGACGCCGGCATCCCGCTCGTCGGTACGTTCAGCGGCGCGATGGCGCTGCGCAGGCCGGTGATTCCGGAGGTCTTCAACATCCGGGCGAGCTATGACGACGAAACGCGCGCGTTGGTCGATCATTTGATCGTGCACGACCGCGCAAAGCGTTTCGCGGTGTTCTATCAGGACGACGGCTTCGGGCTCGCGGTGCTGGCCGGCACGCAACTCGCACTGCGCCGCCATGGCCTCGACGTCGTCGCCACCGGCACGTTTCGCCGCGGCACGACGGCGGTCGACACGGGGCTCGCTGCCGTACTCGACGCGCGGCCCGACGTCGTCGTCATGGTCGGCCCGTATACGCCGGTCGCCGCATTCATTCGCGCGGCGCACCGCGAAGGCTTCGCGGCCCGTCTCGCGGCGGTGTCGTTCGTCGGCACCGACGACCTGTTGCGCCTGATCGGCGACGAAGCGAACGGCACGGTGATCTCGCAGGTCGTGCCGCTGCCGCAGAGCGAGCGCCCCGTGATCAGGGACTGTGCACGGCTGATCGCGCGGCGCTTTCCTGACGAGCACATCGGCGTGGTGCACATCGAGGGTTGTCTCGACGCGAAGGTCGCGCTGATCGGGCTGGAACGCGCGGGGCCGGCACCCAGCCGGGCGACGCTGAAGCAGGCGCTCGAGTCGATCCGGCATCTCGACCTCGGCGGGCTGGTGGCCAATCTGAGCACCGACGATCACCAGGCGCTGAACGACGTGTTCCTCACCGAAATCGAGCACGGCCGCGTCGCGCCGCTCGTCGTGCCGGCGCAATGAGCGGACGGATGGCCGCCGAGCCATCCCGATCCTGGAGGGTTGCATGGACATCAAGGCGAAGCTCGTCACCAGCACCAGCCTGATGCTGCTGGGGGCGGTGGCGATTTCGGTGACCAGCCTGCTCGCGGTGCACGGGATTGCGTCCGGCGTGCGCACGCTGACGACGGAATCGCTGCCGCTACAGATGCGCAGCAACGAACTGCAGCGCGCCTATGCGGAACTTGCGGTGGAGTTCGGTCGGCTCCAGCACGCGCAGGATGCGTCGGAGCGACAGCAGTCGTCGTCGGAGATCGAAACGCAATTGCAGCGGATTGCCGGCATCACGGCCGCCGTGCGCGCGATCGACGGGCACGGCATCGCCGAGCCGTCCACCGACCTGCGGACGATGTTCCGTTCGATGAACGAAGGGATCGACAAGCGCCTGCGCGGCGATGCGCAACTCCTCGCCGAGCGCCGGCTGATCGAAGGCCTGCAGGCGCGGGGCGCCACGCTGCTGACCGAGATCGGCAAGGAAATCGAGCGGCTGGACGACGATGCCGATGCGGCGGTGAGCGGCGCGCTCGCGGCCAACACCGCCTACAACCGGACGATTCATGCACTGGATCAGGTCCGCACGAACGTCAAGGACATCATGACGATCGCCGGCCGCGTCGACGTCGCGCCGAACCGGTACCGGCTCGCGCCGCTGCGCGAGCGCATGCAGGCGTCGCTCGACGGCGCACGCAATGCGCTCGCGATCGCGGCGCCGAACCTCGATGCCGCCACCGCACAGGGGGTGACGAGCGCGCTGGGGCGCGTGGCGGCCGACATCCTCGACGGCCAGGACGGCCTCGTCGCGCTGCGCGGCGCCATGTTCGCCGAATCCGCCGTCGCGCCCCGCTACCGCGCGAAGGAGGACAGGGTGCTGCAGTCGCTCGATGCGCTGGACGCGAAGCTCGCGGAGATCGCGGACCCGTTCGCGTTGCAGATCGTCAAGGCGCGACGGCGCCTCGACGACGCGATCGAATTCCGGCGGCGAGCCGCGCGGGTTGCATCGCTGTCGGCGGTCGTGAGCGGCGGCATCAACGCATTGGCGTTCGACCTGCGCATGATCGCGCAAAGCGACAGCGCCGACCGTCTGAAGCGCGCCGACGACGAACTGCGCAAGAGTATCGGCGCGCTGACCGCATCCGCCGGCGCGCTGCGCGATGCGCTCGCCGCGGACGGCCCGGGCAACGCGAAACGCGCGCAAGATGTCGTCGGGCTGACCACGGCGCTCGGTGGATCCGCGCGCCGCATCCTCGCCGTGAAGTCCGACATGCTGTCCAACGACGTGGCCATGCAGCGCATCGTCGCGGACGTCGACACGACGGCTAATCGCCTCGCGGCCTACACGGAGCAGGAAGCCGTGCGCGTCGATCTTCAGCAGCGCGGCATCGTATCGGACGTCTACCGGGCCGTGGCGACCGCGATCCTGATGATCGTGGGGGTATCGTTCCTGCTCGCGATCGGTGGGCTGGTGATCAGCCATCGGCTCGGCACGTCGATCTCGCGGCCGCTGTCGAACCTGACGCGCACGATGGCCCGCATTCGCAGCGGCAGCGACCTGTCGTTGCGCATGACGCACAAAGGCAGCGACGAAGTCGCCGTGCTGATCGCCGGCTTCAACATGATGCTCGACGAAATCGAGCGCCGCGACGTCGCGTTGCAGGCGGCGATCGCCACGGCCGAAGCCGCGAATTCGGCGAAATCGGAGTTTCTCGCGCGGATGAGTCACGAGATCCGCACGCCGATGAACGGCGTGCTCGGCATGACCGAACTGCTGCAGCGCACGCGGCTGACGTCGAAGCAGCGCAAGTTCGTCGACACCGTGTATCGATCGGGCCAGACGCTGCTCGTCCTCATCGACGACATTCTGGATTTCTCGAAGATCGAGGCGGGCAAGCTGACGCTGGAGCGCATCGATTTCAATCTGCATCAATTGCTCGACGATGTCGTCGCGCTGCTGGAGCCCAACGCGCAACGCAAGGCGCTTGCGCTCGAGTTCCGGCGCGGCGACACCGTTCCGGAGTGGATGCGCGGCGACCCGGTGCGGTTGCGCCAGGTGCTCACGAACCTGCTGGGCAACGCGATCAAGTTCACCGAGCACGGGCACGTCGCGCTCGGCGCATCGTATTCGGACGACGGCCGCATCGTGTTCACGATCGCCGACAGCGGCATCGGCATCGCGCCCGAGGTGGCCGCGCAGTTGTTCCGGCCGTTCCAGCAGGCCGACAACTCGATCGCGCGCAAATACGGCGGCACCGGGCTCGGTCTGGTGATTTCCCGCCAGCTGGCCGAGATGATGGGCGGCGAGCTCACGCTCGAATCGACGCCCGGCAAGGGTTCGGTGTTTACCGTGACGACCCGGTTCGAGCCGGCATCCGGCGAGGTCGGCGTAGCAGCCGATGCGCGGCCGTCGCTCGTGGGCCTGAAGGTGCTGATCGTGGACGACAGCGAGACCGATCGCAGCGTGCTGCTCGAACACGCGATCGAATGGCAGCTGTGCGTCGCCACGGCGATCGGCGGCGACGACGCACTGTCGCAGTTGCGCGCGGCGGTCGCCGACGGCGCGCCGTTCGATCTGGCGATCGTCGACGTGCGGATGCCGGGCATGGATGGCATCTCGCTCGTGCAGCACATCCGCCGCGATCCGTCGTTGCGTGCGCTCAGGATCATCACGCTGACCGCGTTCGAGATGATGGACAGCGTCCTGGTCGCGCGCGAACTCGACATCGCCGCCCGGCTGACGAAGCCGCTTCGTGGCGCCGCTCTCCACACGGCCATCGCGTCGGCGATGCACGTGATGCCGCCGCGGCTGACTTCGCCGGAACCGCTATCCGACGACGCCGGCGCCGGCCCGGGCCGGCCGCTCGATGCGATTTCGGCGCGCGTGCTGCTGGTGGAGGACAACGTCGTGAATCAGCAGATCGCGCTCGCGATGCTGGAGGACACCGCCTATCAGGTGGCGGTGGCCGACGACGGCGAGCAGGCGCTGAATCGGCTGGCCGACGACGTATTCGACGTCGTGCTGATGGACTGCCAGATGCCGCGGCTCGACGGCTTCGAGGCGACGCGGCAGTTGCGCCGTCGCGAAGCCGAAGCCGGCGCGCCGCGCATGCCGGTCATCGCGTTGACGGCCAATGCGCTCAGCGGCGACCGCGAGCGCTGTCTGGCCGCCGGCATGGACGACTATCTCGGCAAGCCGTTTCGCCGCGATGCGTTGCTGCAGATGCTCGCGCGCCATGTCGGCGGCGCGGCGTGCGCGCCGGCTACCGGAACCGATGCGGCAACGACGGGCGGCGGCGTCGAAGCGAAGCCGGAAGCGACGGGGGGCGCCGCCATCGATCCGGATGACGAAGCAAGCGTGATCGACCATAAGGCGCTCGATGCGTTGCGCGCGCTGCAGCGGCCGGGCCGCCCCGATGTCCTGACGCGGATCATCGATCAATTCACGGCGGATGCGCCGCGGCTGATCCGCGACATGCATGCGGCGGTCGAAGCGGGCGACGCCGATGCGCTGAAGCTGGCCGCTCATACGCTGAAATCGAGCAGCGCGAACGTCGGCGCGCACTTGCTGTCGGCGCGTTGCCGCGAGATCGAGCGGCTCGCGCGCGCCGCCGACGTGGACGCGGCGGTGGAACTGGTCGCCGGCACGGAAGCGGAATTCGGGCACGCGCATGCGGCGTTGATCGCGGAGCGCGTGGACGGTTGAAGGGACGCCGGCCGATCGCCATGACGATCGCGCGGCAGTACAACAGGAGGACGGTCGTGAACGACGAGCATGCCGATGTACCGACGATTCTGATCATCGACGACGATGCAATGACGCGCCTGCTGGTCGTGGAAACGCTCGAACCGGAAGGCTTTCGCGTCGAGGAAGCGACAGGTCCGCAGGCGGGCATCGATGCGTTCCTGCGTCATCGTCCGGTCGTCGTGCTGCTCGACGTCGAAATGCCCGGCGGCGACGGATTCGACTGTTGCCGGGCGCTGCGCGCGTTGCCCGAGGGCCGCCGCGTGCCGATCGTCATGCTCACGGGCAACGACGACGACGCGTCGATCGCCAGCGCGTTCGACGCCGGCGCGACCGACTTCGTGTCCAAGCCGATGCGGTGGAAACTGCTCGGCTACCGGATCCGCTATCTGTTGCGCGCGGCCGCGGCGGTCGAAAAGCTGGCGACGACCGAAGTCAGCCTCACGCATGCGCAGGCGCTCGCGCACCTCGGCAACTGGGAATACCAGGCCGGGCGGACGGACGGCTACTGGTCGCCGGAGCTGTACCGGATTCTCGGGCTCGACGCCGCCGACACGCCGCCGACGTTCGAACGCCTCGTGCAAGCCGTTCCGCCCGACGAGCAGCCGCTCCTCGTGCAGTCCTACGCGAGCCTGCGCACCGAAGGCGTCGCGTTCTCGATCGAGCATCGGCTGATCCACGCGGACGGCACCGAGCGCTACGTGCTGCATCAGGCGGAGTCCGGCCGTGATCCGAGCCACGCGATCATCCTGCGCGGCATCGTCCAGGACATCACCGAGCGCAAGATGCAGCAGGGCCGCATCGAATACCTCGCCAATCACGACGCGCTGACCGGCTTGCCGAACCGCAACCTGCTCGGCGACCGGATGGAGCAGGCGATGTCGCAGGCGCGACGCACCGGGCAACTGATCGCGGTGATGGTGCTCGACCTTGACCGCTTCAAGCACATCAACGACAGCTTCGGCCACTCGGCGGGCGACGGGCTGCTGCGGGTCGTCGCCGCGCGGCTCAAGAGTTCGGTGCGCGACGGCGACACGGTCGCGCGGCTTGGCGGCGACGAGTTCGTCGTGATGCTGGTCAACCTGTCGACGGCGTCGGACGCGGACGCGATCGCCCGCAAGATCCTGGACACCTTCGTCGCGCCGTTCGTGCTCGACGGCCACGACCTGCACGTGACGACGAGCGTCGGCGTCAGCCTTTACCCGACCGACGGCACCGACGCGGAGACGCTGCTGAAGACGGCCGATGCCGCGCTGTATTGCGCGAAGGAACACGGACGCAACTGCTATAGCTTCTATACGCGCGAACTGGGCGCGCGCGTCGAGGAGCACGCCATCCTCGAAAACGCGCTGCATCAGGCCGTGTCGAATGGCGAGCTCGAGCTGTACTACCAGCCGAAGGTCGATCTCAAGACCGGCCAGATCAGCGGCGTCGAAGCGCTGATTCGCTGGCGACGCCTGGGAATCGGCGTGATTCCGCCCGACCGCTTCATCCCGATCGCCGAAGAAACCGGGCTGATTCTGCCGATCGGAGAATGGGTGTTGCGCACCGCGTGCGCCCAGGCCGTCGCGTGGCGCCGGGAAGGGCATCCGCCGATCCGGATTGCCGTCAACCTGTCCGCGCGCCAGTTCCGGCAGCAGGACGTGGCCCACCTGGTGCGCACCGCGCTCGCGGAAACCGGTCTCGAGCCGGACTCGCTCGAACTGGAGCTGACCGAAAGTGTGCTGATGGAGGACTCCAATGCGATCGCACACACGCTGCGCGAACTGAAGGCGCTCGGCGTCGTGCTGTCGCTGGACGATTTCGGCACCGGCTATTCGAGCCTGTCCTACCTGAAGGACTTGCCGATCGACGTCGTCAAGATCGATCGTTCGTTCCTCAGCGACGTCACCACCAGCGCGGAAGGCGCGTCGTTGACGCGCTCGATCATCGCGATGGCCGAGTCGCTGCACATGGAGACGGTGGCCGAGGGCGTGGAGACGGAAGCCCAGCTGTCGTTCCTGAACCGGCATCGCTGCCATGCGATGCAGGGCTACTACTTCAGCCATCCGGTCACCGGCGACGAGATCGCCGACATGCTGTCCGCCGGCTCGGAGCTGCCCGAGCACTGCCGGCAGCGCGAACTGCTGCACCGCACGCTGCTGCTGGTGGACGACGACCGCGCGGTGCTGCAGATGCTCCGGCAGGCGCTCGGCCGCGACGGCTACGAGATTCTCGACACCACCGATCCCGACGAAGCGCTCGACCTGCTGGCCCAGCATCGCGTCGGCGTGATCGTGTCGGACTTCCGGATGCCGAGCGTGTCCGGGCTCGACCTGCTGCAGCGGGTCAAGACGCTGTACCCGGACATCGTGCGCATCCTGCTGTCCAGCTACGGCGACGGCGCGTCGATCGCCGCCACGTCCGGCAACGGGTCCGTTCAGAAGCTGCTGATCAAGCCTTGGGACGTCGCGCTGCTGCGCAAGCACATTGCCGAGTCGTTCCAGCGGTTCGAGCACACGTCGCTGAGCGGCGGGGATCTCGGGGTGGCGCGCCTCGGCATTCGCCGGTCTCCGCCGCGGTCTCTCGACGTGGCGGAACCGCGCAATCGCCCTTGACCGGAAGCCGCCGCCGCGCGTCATTGTCCGCAGTCGTGACGGCACGTGAATGGACCTGGAAAGTGCAATCGTGAATCACGCCGCGCGACGCCGATCGAGCGGCACGTCGTGCCCGGATCGATCGTCAAGAACCGATACCCAGGTAATAAGGAGGATTGCGCGGCGGTCAAAAATTGAACAAATGCGTAAATTGTTCCCGGTTCCAGAAATCGCCCATCCGAAGCAGTAAGGATTCTTAATCGGGCTCGCGATGACATCATGCGGGGCGCAGTAATTACCCCGGGCGTCGGATTCCGGATTTACTTGTGCACGGGCATTTTCATAAATACATTTCGACGCTTAATTATTTGAAAACGCCGAAAAAATTGTCTATACCCTAGACGAATCAGCTTGATCCGCATCGTGCCGATGCGGGCACGCAACAAGCGGGCGCTGGCAATGGCCGTTGCCGACGTCCGCGCGTTGCAGCGATCGAATGGATTCCGGGGGATGCGAACGGCCCGTTGCCAGGCTGTCGCATGAGTCATGAATGGGCGAACGCAGTGCGCCACCGAAGCAACACCGCGTCTTTACATTCAACGGTCGATCAACGACCCCGTCACACGGAGGTTGTCATGCTGCACTACGTCAAATCCCTGCTGCGTGATGAACGCGGCGTCAGCTCGCTCGAATACGCGGTTCTCGCCGGCATCGTGGTGGTCGCGCTGGCGGCGGTCGGGGTGATCCTGAGCAGCAACACCGGTGGCCTGCCGGCCGTGTTCACGTCGCTGATCAACAAGGTCACCGCGCTGATCTGACCTCCCTGACCCCGCGCGCCGCCGACGAATACACGGATCCGCAGCGGTACCGTATCCAGCCGGGGCGCGCCGACGGACGGCTCTCCGATGCTCCATCTCGTACAGTCGGCGGCGACGCTCGTGCTGATGTCGCTCGTGCTGCAGGACGTGCGCACGAGGCGCCTGTCGAACCGCGCGGTGTTCGCGTTCGCGATGCTGTATTTCGTCGCGGCCGCGCTCGCGCGCGAAGGGCTCGCGCAGCTCGCCGCTCACGTGGGGACCGCGGCGGCGATGCTGCTGCTGTTCGCCGGACTGCGTCACGCCGGCTGGATCGGCGGCGGCGACGTGAAGCTGGCGGCGGCCGTCTTCCTGTGGGCCGGGCCGGGCCTCGCGCTGCCGGTGCTGACGATCGTCGGCGCGAGTGGCGCGGCGTGCGGTCTCGCCGTGCTCGCGGCCGTCGCATGGCAGCGCTGGCGCATTGCGCCGGCGCGCACGATCGACACGCGCGGCGTGCCGTACGGCGTCGCGCTTTCGCTCGGCGGCGCACTGGCCGTCTGGGCGCCGTTTCCTCACGCGGTTTCGCTCACCTAGCGGGGACGCACGCCGCCATGCCCAAACCTCTGAGAATGGCCGTGCTGATCATCGCTGCCGCCGTCGGTGCGTTCGTCCTGCGTCAGCTCTATGTCGCCGCGTCGACGCCGGCGGTGTCCGGCGCGGCGAGCGACGTCAACGTGCGCGTCGCGGCGGCCGACCTGCCCGAAGGGCTGCTGCTGCGCGACAACGATCTTGCGTGGAAGCGCATCCCGAGCGCGCAGGTGCCGGCCGGCGCATTCGTCGAGTCCCAGCCGGGCGCGGAGCTCAAGGGTGCGCTGCTGCGCAACCGCGTCGACGCTGGTACGCCGATCCGCGCGGACAACGTGATTCCGGCCGGCGCGCCGGACTTTCTCGCGGCCGCGCTGCAACCGGGCATGCGCGCGATCTCGGTGCCGGTCGACGACGTGTCGGGCAACGCAGGGCTGATCCAGCCGGGCGACTTCGTCGACGTCGTGCTCACGCAGCAGATCGGGGGTTCCGCGACGACACCCGGCACGTTCGAAGCGGAGACGGTCGTGCGCCGTGCTCGCGTGCTCGCCGTCGGCTCGGAATTCCAGCGCGCGAAGGCGCCCGCGAGCGCACCCGATGCGCCGGTGCGCGCGCGCACGGTCACGCTCGAGGTCGCGCCGCGCACGGCCCAGGTCGTGCTGGTCGCGACGCGCCTCGGTTCGCTGTCGCTCGCGCTGCGCAGCTTCGCGACGAGCGACCGCCGCGATGCGGCGGGCGGCGCCGAACAGGAGCCCGATACGCCGCCGGTGTGGGCCGGCGACGTATCGCGCGCGTTCCGCGACGCGACGCGCTCGCCGTCCGCGAAAGCCGACACGGGCGCGCGGCCGGCGCCGCAGGGCAATACGGTGGTGATCTATCGCGGTTCATCGGTGGATGACGGCTCGCGTGGCGGCGGCGGTGGTGTGGGTACGCCGGGCCTTCCGCCGCTGCCATCCGGCTGGCCGGGCACGCCGGTTGCGCCCGTTGCGCCGGTTGCGCCGGCCGCGCCCGCAGCGGGCACTGCCGCCGCCGACGCGACGGCGCAGGTGCCGCGGGCGGCGGTCGCGCAGTGACGCGATGACGAGGTGTCGATTCGGAACCGGCCGCCCGGCGGCCGGCATTTGACGGGAACACGAATGGTGCGCATGGTTCGTTGGATCGCTTTCTGGTGCGTGGCCTGCGTCGTCGCGCCGGGCGTCGCGCTTGCGCAGCGCGCGCAGGCGGCGGACGCCGGCGCGGCGCTGTCGATCGCGACCGGCAAGGGCGAGATGCTGTCGCTGCCGGAACCGGCGACCGCGATGTTCGTCGCGGACCCGAGCATCGCGGACATCCAGGTGCCGTCGCCGCGCACCGTGTTCGTGTTCGGCAAGAAGGCCGGCACGACCTCGCTGATCGCGCTCGGCGCGAATCATCGGCCGATCCTGCGCCGGACCGTGATCGTGCAGGTCGATACCGCATCGTTGCAGACGGTGCTCGACAGCCGCTTCCCGCAATTGAAGCTGTCGGTGTCCGGCGCGCCCGGCTCGCTGATGGTGTCGGGCAAGGTGCCGAGCGCGGCCGACGCGGACGCCGTGATGCAGTCGCTCGCGCCTTATGTGAGCGACAAGGAAAAGATCGTCAACCGGCTCACGCTGTCGCGCCCGATCCAGGTGAACCTGCGCGTGCGCGTGACGGAAGTGAGCCGCAACATCACGCAGCAGCTCGGCATCAACTGGAGTTCGCTCGGCGCGGCAGGCAACTTCGTCGGCGGGCTGTTCAACGGACGCACGCTGTTCGATCCGACGAACAAGCTGTTCAACCTGTCGCCGAGCGGCGCGTATTCGGTGCTCGGCGGCTTCCATACGGGGCGCTGGTCGATCGACGTCGTGCTCGATGCGCTCGACCAGGAAGGGCTGATCACGATGCTCGCGGAGCCGAACCTTACCGCGATGTCCGGGCAGACCGCGAGCTTCCTCGCGGGCGGCGAGATTCCGATTCCGGTCGCGCAGGCCGGCAACACGACCGGCGCGATCACGGTCGAGTACAAGCCGTTCGGCGTGTCGCTCGACTTCACGCCGACCGTGCTCGCCGACAACCGGATCAGCCTGAAGGTGCGCCCGGAAGTGAGCGAGGTCGATACGAGCAACAGCGTGACGACTGGCAGCATCACGGTGCCGGGGCTCTCCGTGCGGCGCGTGGAGACGACGGTCGAGCTGTCGAGCGGGCAGAGCTTCGCGATTGGCGGCCTGCTGCAGAGCCAGACCGCGGATACCGTGTCGCAGGTCCCGGGGCTCGGCCGGCTGCCCATCATCGGCCGGCTGTTTTCATCGAAGAACTTCCAGGACCACAAGACCGAGGTCGTCGTGATCGTGACGCCGTACATCGTGCAGCCGACGGGGCCGGGCCAGCTCGAGCAGGCGCTCGACACCGTCGCGCGGCCGAGCAGCGACCTCGAGTTCGCGATCCAGCGCAATCTCGGGCTGGACCTGTTGTCGGGCGACACGCCGCGTCTCGTCGGCGCCGCGGGCTTCGTGTACTGAGCCAAGGAGCGCGCATGCGAGTTCGAACCCTGTTCACCGCATCGTTGCCGCTGGCGCTCGCGGCCTGCCTGTCGGCGCCGCCGCCGATCAACCTGCCCGATGTGCGCGCGATCGGCTTCGACGGCGTGCGCGCGGTGCCGCCCGACTGCGCGAAGCTGATGCAGCCGTCGCATCTCGTCGATGCAGGGTTCGGGCGGCCCGGCGTGCCGTTCGGCTGCGCGACCTACACGAATCTCGCGACGATGCTCGCGCGGCCGGAAGACCTCGTCGCGCCCGTGCCGTACGGCGGCGCCGATGCGCAAGTGGCGGCCGACGCGGTGCGCCGCTACGTCGAGGACCGCGTGAAGCAGCCCGCGCCGGGCAAGACGCAGACGACGACCGGCTCGCCCGGTCATTGACCCACTCACGATGCGATCGCGATGCCGCCCATGAACGTCCTCGACCGCCAGAACGCCAAGCGCGCCGCCTCCGCCGGAGCGGCGGATCTCCTCGCGGTCGTGTCCGATGCGGGCAGCGAGGACGTGATCCGCCGCGTCGCGCAGGATCTGTCGATCGCGCGCGCCCACGTGCACCCGGGCGACTGCGACGACGCGATCCGGTTGCTGCAGCAGCAAGAGCGCTCGCCGCGCCAATTGATCGTCGACGTGTCGGATTCGGTGCTGCCGGTGTCGGACCTGATGCGGCTCGCGGACGTGTGCGATCCGTCGGTGCGGGTCGTCGCGATCGGCACGCAGAACGACGTCGGGCTGTTCCGCAACCTGCTCGGCATCGGCGTGCAGGACTACATCGTCAAGCCGCTGACCGTCGAGCTGATGCGGCGCGCGCTGACCACGACGGAGTCGGTCGTGCAGGTGCGCACCGGCAAGATCGTGAGCTTCGTCGGCGCGCGCGGCGGCGTCGGCGCGACGACGATCGCGGTCAGCCTCGCGCGCTGCCTGGCGGGGGAGAAGCGTCGGCGCGTCGCGTACGTCGACCTGAACCTGCATGGCGGCGGCGCGAACTCGATGCTCGGGCTGTCGAGCAACAACGGGCTGATCGAATTGCTGAACATGGAGCTGCGCCCCGACGACGCGCTGTTCGACCGCATGTTCGTCACGAAGGGCGACCGCCTGCACGTGCTGTCGGCCGAACTCGCATACGGCGAAGACGCGCTGCTGCGCGACGATGCGATCGCGCAGCTCGTCGACATGCTGAAGGACCGCTTCCATTACGTGCTGTTCGACGTCGGCTACCGTGCCGGCAAGCTGTTCGAGGATGCGCTGACGGTGTCCGATCTCGTCTATATCGTCGCCGACCGGTCGGTGCACGCCGCGTACGAAGCCGCGCGGCTTGCGCGCTTCGTGAAGGAAATGCCGGGCGAGCGGCTGCTGTCGATGGTGCTGAACAATCCGCTCGAGCCGGTCAAGGGGCGCGTCGCGCAGTCGGATTTCGAGGATGCGTTCGGCGGTGTGCAATTGCGCGAGCTGCCGCACGAGGCGCAGTCGCTCGCGATCGCGGAGAACCTGGGCGAGCCGATCGAACGCTCGAAACGCCGCGGCTTCCTGGACGAGATCCGGCTGCTCGCGAACGGCATCACCGGCGAATCGATGGCCGTCGCCGAGCCGTGGTACGCGCGCTTCGTCAAATGGAGGAAGGGATCGTGACGTTCGGTACCCGCAAGCAGCCGACACCGGACCCTGCGCCGGCGGGTTCTCGCCCCGCGCCGCACGACACCGCGCCCGCGCCGGCCGTAAGCCCGGTGCCGGCGTCCATGTCCACGTCGGCGCGTGCGGCCGCGACGGCCGATACCCAGGAGGCGCTCATCCGCTCCGGCAAGTTCGACGCGATCCGCAACGCGGTGTTCGCGTCGATGAACATGTCGGCCGCGCTGATGAAGACGCGCGACGAAGTGCGGGCCGGCATCGAACAGGTGGCCGCGCACACGGTCGAGCGCGAGCGCCTGAAGATCACCACGGGCGAGCAGGTGCTGATCGTCGACGCGATCCTGAACGACATGTTCGGCGTCGGGCCGATCGAGCCGCTGCTTGCCGACGACACCGTGTCCGACATCCTCGTGAACGGCCCCGACCAGGTGTACGTCGAACGCGCGGGGCGGCTCGAGCTCACGCCGCTGAAGTTTCGCGACAACGCGCACGTGACGAGCGTCGCGCAGCGGATCGCGGCGGCGGTCGGGCGCCGCGTCGACGAGAGCAGCCCGATGGTCGATGCGCGTCTTGCCGACGGCAGCCGCGTAAACGTGGTCCTGCCGCCGATCGCGATGCGCGGCGCGTCGATCTCGATCCGCAAGTTCGCGAAGCGCGACATCACGCTCGCGCGGATGGCGCATCAGGGCAACATCTCGCACGGGATGCTGCAGGTCCTGAAGATCGCATGCGCGTGCCGGCTGAACATCGTGATCTCGGGCGGCACCGGGTCGGGCAAGACGACGCTGCTCAACGCGCTGTCGCAGCACATCGAGGAGCACGAGCGGATCGTGACGATCGAGGACGCTGCCGAGCTGCAACTGCTGCAGCCGCACGTGGTGAGCCTCGAGACGCGGCCGGAGAACACGGAAGGGCTCGGCGGCATCTCGCAGCGCGATCTCGTGCGCAACGCGCTGCGCATGCGGCCCGACCGCATCATCCTCGGCGAAATCCGCGGCGCGGAGGCATTCGACGTGCTGCAGGCGATGAACACGGGCCACGACGGCTCGATGACGACGATCCATGCGAACTCGCCGCGCGACGCGATCAGCCGGCTCGAAAGCATGGTCATGATGGCGAATGCGAACCTGCAGCTGCTGTCGATCCGGCGCCAGATCGCGAGCGCCGTGCATCTGTTCGTGCAGGTCGAGCGGATGCGCGACGGCGTGCGCCGCGTGACGCGGATCACCGAGATCGTCGGGATGGAAGGCGAAGTCGTGATCACGCAGGACCTGTTCGCGTTCCGCCAGGAAGGCGACACGACGCGCGACGCGGTGAAGGGCGTGTTCGAGGCGTCGTCGCTGCGGCCCGCCTTCGCGCCGCGCGCCGCGTACTACGGCGTCGAGGACGCGCTTAACGAGGCGTTCCGGCAATGAGGACCGCGGACCTGTTCGCGCTCGGCGCCTTCGTCGTGATCCTCGCGGTGGGGCTCGGCCTGTCGGCGTTGCTCGACCGCGCGCGCCAGACGCCGGAGCAGCGCATTCGCGCGCGGATGCAGCGCATTGCGCCATCGCTGACGGGCCGGGCCGCCGGTGCGGCAGCCGGGGCCGGTGTCGCGCTGTTCAACCTGCCGCGCCGGCAGACCCGCGTGCGGGCATGGGTGCAGCGCTACGTGACGCGCGTGCGCGCGGTCGGCGGCGAGCGCGGGCTGCGGATCGTCGTCGCGAGCACGATCGCCGGCGCGGTCGCGGGGATCGTCGTGGTGAAGCTCGTGGCGCTGCCGCGCGTGGTGCATCCGGCGATTTACGTCGGGCTGCCGCTGATCGCGATGCGCGCGAGCTATCGCGCGCTGGTCGAGCGCTTCCGGCTGCGCTTTCTGGAGGCGTTCCCAGACGCGATCGACCTGATCGTGCGGGCGGTGCGCGCGGGCATTCCCGTCACGCAGGCGATCAGCACGGTCGGCGACAGCGCCGCCGAGCCGGTGCGCTCGACCTTCCGCACGATGGGCGACAGCCTGCGCGTCGGCGCGGATCTGAAGGACGTGCTGACGCACGCGGCGGACCGGCTGATGATCGCGGATTTCTCGTTCTTCACCGTCTACCTGCTGCTGCAGCGCGAGACCGGCGGCAGCCTCGGCGAGACGCTCGACGAGTTGTCGAGCATCATCCGCACGCGCCGCGACATCCGCCTGAAGACACGCGCGCTGACCGCCGAGGGGCGGATCACGACGAAGATCATCTCGGCGGTGCCGTTCGTGATGATCGGCGCGCTGTTCCTCGTGAACCGCGCATACGTGATGCTGCTGTTCGATACGCATGCCGGACGCGTGATGCTGACGATCGCCGCGACGCTGCTGACGATCGGACTGGTGACGATTCGCAAGATCTCGAAACTGGATACTGCACGATGACGATGTCGATGGTGGCCGCCCGCGGCCTCGAACTGTTGCTGCTGCTCGCGTGCGTCGCGGCGGCGCTCGCGACGCCGGGCGGCGGCACGCGCCGGCGCATCGCCGTGCGCGTGCAGCAGGCCGCCGGACAGCGGTCGCCCGAGCTGGGAACGGGGCGCCTGCAGCCGGGCGACGTGCGTCGTGACCTGACGCGGCGGCTCGCGCAGCTCGGCGAGCGGCTGCCCGTGCTCGATCCGATGCAGCGCGCGAAGCTCGCGCTGCAGCTGGCGCGCGCGGGCTTTCGGGAACGGCGCGCGGTGTCGTCGATGATCGGCATCAAGCTCAGTTGCGGCGTGCTGTTCGCCGGCGTCGCGATGGTGTTCAGCCCGTATATTCCGCGCTTCGGCGAATACTTCGTGATCCGCGCGGTGGCGATGGTCGCCGCGTTCGTGGTCGGCGTGATCGTGCCGGAATACGTGCTCGGCGCGATGATCCGGCGGCGCCGGCGGATCATCGCCGCATGCTTTCCGGATGCGCTCGACCTGCTCGTGATCTGCACGATGGCCGGCAACAGCCTCGCATCGGGCGTGCGGCGCGTCGCGCGCGAACTCAGGCGCATCTGCCCGCCGCTCGCCGACGAGCTGACGGTGTGCGCGGACGAGCTGACGCTGAGCGGCAACGTGTCCGAAGCGCTCACGCATTTCGCGATCCGCGTCGACTTCGCGTCGGCGCGCTCGCTGGCCACGACGCTCACGCAATCGCAGCGGTTCGGCACGCCGATCACGCAGGCGCTGCGAACGCTGTCGCGCAGCGAGCGCACCGAGCAGATCGTCGCGCTCGAGGAGCAGGCCGCGAAGCTCGCGCCGAAGATCACGCTGCCGATGATGCTGTTCATCCTGCCGACGGTCGGCCTGATCGCGGCAGGCCCGGCGGCCATCCGTTTGCTCGAGGTGTTCAAATGACAGGCCCCGCGCTCCGTGCGTTCGCCTTCGCAGCCGTGCTGCCGCTGCTCGCCGGCGGCTGCGCGCCGGGTATCCAGACGCGGCCGGCGCTGTCGCACAAGAGCGACGACCCGCAGGCCGAATTGCGCATCGCCGACAGCGCGCTGGCCGGCGGCAACGTCGATCTCGCGTCGACGCTGTACGCGAAGGTGCTGGCGCGGCATCCCGATTCGCTCGCCGCGCAACTGGGGCTTGCCGACGTGAACTATCGCGCAGGCGATCTGGAGCGCGCGCGTATTCTGTACGAGCAGGCGCGGCAGCTTGCGCCGGCCGAACTCGGGCCGCAGGTCGGGCTCGCGCGCGTCGCGTTGCGACAGCGTCGACTCGACGAGGCCGCGCGCCGCTATCGCGACTTGCTCGCCGCGCAGCCAAACCTGCCGCTCGCGGCGCAGGGGCTCGGCACGGTGCTCGATCTTCAGGGCCGCCACGAGGACGCTCAGAACGTGTACCGGGACGCGCTGAGCGCGCATCCGGACGCGCAGGGGCTGCGGGTCGACCTCGGGCTGTCGCTCGTGCTGAGCAATCGTCCGCGCGAAGGCGTGAACGTGCTGCTCGACGTGGCCGGGCTGCCCGATGCGCCGTGGCAGGCGCGCCAGAACCTCGCGTTCGCGTACGGCGTGCTCGGCAACACCGATTCGGCGAAGAAGCTGCTGTCTGCGGACCTGCCCGCGTCGGCGGTGGCCGACAATCTGCGCGTGTACCAGGCGGTGCGTACGCAGCTCGCGGCGCGTCCGGTCGGCGATGCGTCGCGGCCGTCGAAGGGCGCCGCGCTCGAGCCGCGCGCCGTGCCGCCCGCCGCGGGGGCCGTAAAATGACACGCGGGGCGACGGGCGCCCGCCACGCGCGCGGCGTCGTATCCCTCGAATTCGTATTGATGCTGCCGTTCCTGTTGATGGTGCTGATCGGCATCATCGACACGAGCCTGCTGCTGTGCGACAAGGCCGTGATCACGAACGCGAGCCGCGAAGCCGCGCGGGCCGGCGTCGTGCTGCGCGTGCCGATGCTGACCCCGACGCAGATCGCCAACGTCGCGCTGAGCTATACGCAGAACAGCCTGATCACCGGCGGCACGCCGACGACGCCGACCGTGACCGTGACGCAGGCGAACGGCACGACGGCGGGCACCGCGCTGACGGTCACGGTGACCTACACGTATGCGGGGCTGGTGCTCGGTTCGGCGTTCAGCGCGCTGACGGGCCCCGTGACGATCTCGGCTACCTCGGTGATGCTCTATGAATGACGCGGCCGGCACGCGATGCATCGGCGCCGCGCGCGAACGCGGTTCCGTCGCGCTGTTCTTCCTGATGTTCCTGATCCCGCTGCTGTCGTTCGGCGCGCTGGCGATCGACATCGCGTGGATCGCCACGGTGCGCAACCAGTTGCAGAATGCGGCGGACGCGGCCGCGCTCGCCGCGGCCGACGCGATGATGTCGCCGACGGGCGGGCCGCTGAACTGGTCGCAGGCCGCGCCGGCGGCGAACGGCGTGATCGCGCTGAATTCGGCGGCGGGCGCGCGGCTCGCGAGCGGCACCGTGACGACCGGCTACTGGAACGTGACGCGCACGCCCGGATCGATGCAGCCGACCACGATCACGCCCGGCCCGTACGACGTGCCGGCGGTGCAGGTGACCGTGTCGCGCGCGCCGGGCATCAATGGCGGCTCGATTCCACTGCTGCTCGGCGGGTTGCTCGGCATCCCCGGCGCATCCGGCGGCGCGACCGCGATCGCGGTGCTCGCCGCGCCGGGCGGCGTCGCGGCGGGCGGGCTCTTTCCGATCGCGATCGACCAGTGCGTGTACAACCAGTACTGGAACGCGCAGACCAACCAGCCGCTGATCAATCCGCTCACGGGTCTGCCGTACCAGTTTTCGATCACGAACGGCCAGACGTATGGCGCGCTGTGCATGGGCGGTCAGTGGACGTCGTTCCAGTCGACCGCGACCGACACGACGACGATGGGCGGCCTGATGGTGACCGGCAACCCGACGACGCTCAATATCGGCGACAGCATCTATCTCGCGACCGGCGTGAAGGCGACGCTCTACACGTCGGTGCCGGTCGGCGCGACGGTCGTGCTGCCGGTCGTCACGCAGACGTCGAGCAGCACCTACGTGCCGATCGTCGCATTTGCCGCGTTCCACATCGACGTGTCGCTCGGCGGCGCATACAAGTACATCCAGGGGCACTTCGTCGCCGGTGTGAAGATGACCGGCGTCGCGACGGGCGTCGGGCCGTACTACGGCGTGTACGTGCCGCCGCGGCTTGCGTTGTGACTGTTGCGAGCGTCGTGGCGGGCGCGGCGCAGCAGCACCAGCAGCGCGAAGAGCGTCACGGCCGGGCCGATCTGCGGCAGTTGCAGCCACGGGTTCAGGTATTCGACGATCGGCAGCGCCCACATCAGCGCGATCGCGGCCTGTTCGCCGCGCAGCCAGCCGTCGCGCCAGCCGATCGACAGCATGCACGCGATCGCGATGGCAAGCCACGCGAGTTCGTAGTGCCACACGTACGGGTTCGCCACGAGCGTCGCGACCGTCAGTACGGCCGCACGCACGCGGGTGTCGCGCGACTGCATCCATACGACGCAAGCGGCGTAGATCGCGATCGCGGCGATGCACGCATGCGCGGCGTACGCGGCGCCGAGCGGCACGTCCGCGAGACGAAACGCCGCGAACGGCGTGGGCGACGCGAGCCAGAACCCGACGCCATGCTCGAGGACGATCGAGCGGGCGATGCCGGCGCTGGCGACGAACAGGCGCGGCGACTCGACGCCGCAGACGAGCACGCTCGACGCGGCGAACGCGCCGGTCGCGAGCGCGGCCCACATGATCGTGCGCCATGCGCGCGCGGCGACCAGCACGAACGGGAACAGCAGCGCCAGTTGCGGCTTGACCGACAGCAGCGCGATGCACAGGCCGGCATATATCGGCCGCCGATCGGCCCAGTAAACGGCCAGCGCCGCGCACGAGGCGGTCAGGAACGTGTTCTGCCCGAGCGTCGCGGTGACGAACACGCATGGCGCGGCAACCAGCGCGAATGCGCCGGCGCGCGATGCGCCGGGCATCGCGCGGAGGCCGGATACGCACCACGCGGCGAGGCCGAGCATGAGCACGCCGAACGCGACGAACAGCGGATAAGCAAGCGCGAACGGCAGCAGCGCCAGCGGCGTCACGAGCAGCAGATAGGTGGGCGGGTACAGCCACGGTGCGAAGACGTCGCGGGGAAGGTTCGGAAACAGCCCGGTCGCCAGCCGCGAGAATGCGGAAAAATCGTATGCGTGCGAGGGCGTGCCGTGCAGCATCACGTACGACGCGGACCAGAACACCGAGAAGTCGGCGCCCGGGCGCGGCGTGACGCCGCCGCTGCCGGACGCGTGACGAACGACCGCGATCCAGATCGCAATGAACAGCGCGTACGACACCAGCATCAGCGCGCTGTACAGGACGACGCGTCGCGACGTGAGCCACGCGACGACGGGCCGCGCCGTCGGGCGTGTCGATTGCCGGAGGATGTCCAATTGACGTGGCCCGCGCTTACTTGAACGACGCCTTGCGCGCGGCGATGCCCGTGGCCGCCGGCGTCGCGACCCGGCGGCGCGCCGGGTGCGTGCGCTTGAGCGGGAACTGCAGCAGCTTCGATGCCGGTCGCGCGGCCGCATCGCGCTCGGCGCGGTAGCGCCGCCGCACGAGATAGACGGGGCGCTGCTTCGATTCGTGATAGATGCGGCCGAGGTATTCGCCGATCACGCCGATGCCGATCAACTGGATGCCGCCGACGAACAGCACGACGGAAATCAGCGACGGGTAGCCGTGCACCGGATTGCCATACAGCAGCGTGCGCATCACGATGTACGCGCCGTAGACGAACGACAGCGCGGCGAACGCGAGGCCGACGTAGGTCCACACGCGCAGCGGCACCGTGCTGAAACTCGTGATGCCCTCGAGCGCGAAATTCCAGCGCCGCCAGCCGGAGAATTTCGAGCGGCCGCCGCTGCGCGGCGCACGCGTGTATTCGATGATCTCGGTACGGTAGCCGACCCACGCGAACAGGCCCTTCATGAAGCGCCGCCGTTCGGGCAGCGCCCGCAGCGCGTCGACGACCTGGCGGTCCATCAGCCGGAAATCGCCGACGTTCTCCGGCATCTCCACTTCGGAGAGCCGATTGTGCACGCGGTAGTAGAGCGAGGCCGCCACGCGTTGCATCAGCGGATCGCACATCCGGTCGGTGCGCTTCGCGGCGACGACCTCGGCGCCCGCGCGCCAGCGTTCGAGCATCGCGGGAATCAGCGCGGGCGGGTCCTGCAGGTCGGCGTCGATCAGGATCACGGCCGCGCCGGCCGCTTCGTCGATGCCGGCGGTGAGCGCCGCCTCCTTGCCGAAGCGGCGGGTGAGATCCACGATGTGCACGCGCGCGTCGCCGGCGGCGACCGAGAGCAGCCGGTCCAGCGTGCCGTCGCGGCTGCCGTCGTTGATGCAGACGATCTCGAAGCGCACCGAGCCGACCGACTCCAGAACGGGCAGCGTTTCGGCAAAGAATGCGTCGATCGTTTCTTCTTCGTCATGAAAAGGCACGACGAGCGATATCAGCGGCTTCCTGGCATGCGTCGACACGTTGCGGCCCCCGGAGAGATTCGGCCTGCGTTGCGCGGTAGGTTTCCGTTGTCGTTCGCCGAACGGGGGTTACCCGATTCGGGGCGAAGGCGGTCCCGGCCAGCCTTTCCACGGTGGACTGGCCGGCATAGGGTTTAAGTATTGTACGAAGTATTCGGGATTCGACAAGGCACGAATCGACGGCGAATCGTGCAGGGCGGGCCGGCTCGATCGGTTGGCGATCTTCACCGGCCCGCGCGCGTCGAGCAACCGCCCATCACTCCACCGTCACCGATTTCGCCAGATTCCTCGGCTTGTCGATATCCGCGCCCCGCAAGCACGCCGCGTGATACGCGAGCAACTGCAACGGCACGACGTGCAGAATCGGCGACAACAGCCCGTAGTAATCCGGCATCCGAAGCACCGACACGCCTTCGCCGTTGTCGATCCGCGTATCGGCATCCGCGAATACGTAGAGCTGCCCGCCGCGCGCGCGCACTTCCTGCATGTTTGACTTGAGCTTCTCGAGCAGCGCATCGTTCGGCGCGATCGTCGCAACGGGCATCGTGTGCGTGACGAGCGCGAGCGGCCCGTGTTTCAGCTCGCCGGCCGGATACGCTTCCGCGTGGATATACGAGATCTCCTTCAGCTTCAACGCGCCCTCGAGCGCGATCGGGTAGTGCAGCCCGCGCCCGAGAAACAGCGCGTTTTCATGCTGCGAGAATTCCGCTGCCCAGCGCGCGATCTGCGGCTCCAGCCCGAGCACGTCCTCGAGTGCGCCAGGCAGGCGCCGCAACTGCAGCGCATAGCGCGCGAGTTGCGCGTCGTCGACGTAGCCGCGCAGCCGCCCGAGCGTCACGGCGAGGATGAACAGCGCGACGAGCTGCGTCGTGAACGCCTTGGTCGACGCGACGCCGATCTCCGGGCCCGCTCGTGTCAGGAAGCGCAGGCTGGTCTGGCGCATCATCGCGCTGGTCGGCACGTTGCAGATCGCCAGCGTGTCGATGTGGCCGAGCGCCTGCGCGTACTTCAGCGCGGCGAGCGTGTCGGCGGTCTCGCCGGATTGCGACACGCTGACCACCAGCGTGTTCGGCGTCGCGAGCGCGTCGCTGTAGCGATATTCGCTCGCGATCTCGACCTGCGCGGGGAGGCGCGCGATCGTCTCGAGCCAGCGGCGTGCGGTCAGGCCCGAGTAGTGGCTCGTGCCGCACGCGAGAATCAGCACGTTGTCGATCTGTTCGAACGCGCGCGCGGCGTCCGGGCCGAATACGGCGGGGTCGAACAGCCCGGCATCGGGGATGGTCGCGGCCACGGCCCGCGGCTGCTCGAAGATTTCCTTCTGCATGAAGTGCCGGTACGGCCCGAGCTCGACCACGCCCTGCGTGGACGAAACGGTCTGGATCGCGCGTTCGATCGGCGCGCCGTTGCGATCGAGCACCCGTACGCCGCCCGGCGTCAGCTCGACGATGTCGCCTTCCTCGAGGAAGATGAAGCGGTCGGTGATGCCGGCGAGCGCGAGCGCGTCGGACGCGAGAAAGCATTCGCCGTCCTTCACGCCGACGACGAGCGGCGAGCCGGCCCGCGCGCCGATCAGCCGCTGCGGCTCGTGCTTGCTGAACACCGCGATCGCATACGCGCCGTGCAGTTGCGAGGTCGCGTCGCGCACGGCGGCGAGCAGGTCGCCGCGATACTTGCTGTGGATCAGGTGCGCGACCACTTCGGTGTCGGTCTGTCCGTCGAACTCGTAGTGTTCGTCGGCCAGTTGCCTGCGCAACGTTTCGTGGTTCTCGATGATGCCGTTGTGTACCAGCGCGATCTCGTCGCGCGAGAAGATCGGATGCGCGTTGCAGGTGGCCGGCGCGCCGTGCGTCGCCCAGCGCGTGTGCGCGATGCCGGTGCTGCCGGACAGGCCGGCGCTGCGCACGTGGGCGTCGAGGTCGGCGACGCGCGACACGCTGCGCTCGCGGCGTGCCTGGCCGTTGACGACGGTCGCCACCCCGCATGAATCGTAGCCGCGATATTCCAGGCGGCGCAAACCTTCGATCAGAATCGGGACGATGTCCCGTTGCGCGACCGCGCCGACGATGCCACACATGACACGTCTCCTTCCCTGTAGATTCCCCCGGACCGTGCGCACGCGTCGATCAGCGTGACGCGGTCTCCGTTGTCGCCGCCGTCGTGAAGCCGCATTGAGCGGGCGCGACCGGGTCGGCCATCCGGCTTTCGAATGCCAGGTAAAGCGCTTCCTCCAGTACGTTCCAGTGTGCGCCGTGCCGGTACGGGCCCGATCGCGCATGCCAGCACGCGACCGTGTTCCTGTCGTTCATCTTGAGTGCGACCAGTGCGATCAAGCCCCATGGATAATCGGAGCCGGCGAGTTGCAGCCAGGTCTTGCCGTACTTCTGCATCCACTGCGCGTAGATCGTGTCGTTCGATTGTTCGGGAACCTGAATGCCGGACAGCAGCGGAAAGATCTGCGCGACTTTCGCGGGGTAGAACGTCGTGTCGCTGATGCGCTGCGTGCTCGCGCGAAAGCCGGACTGCGTGCCGCGCCAGAACACCTTCAGGATCGCGGACGCGAGCCGGTCGGCGCGCTGGCTCCACGGGCCGGCGTGCGTGGAGTCGGCATGCCGGACGTAGTACGCCGCGAGCGCCTGGAACGCGCTGTGCACCTCGACGTTGTCCATCAGCAGCGCGACGCGCAGCGTCGACGAGATCTGATAGACGCCCGTGGGCTTGGCGAGCAGCGTGTCCAGGTGCGCACTGGCGCGATTCAGGCTGAGCTCCCATGCGGCGGGCAGGCCGTCGGGCGGCGCGAAGCGGGCGAGCAGTTCGATCCAGGTCGCCATCATCGCGTCGTCGGCATCGGCTTCGGCGCATGCGCTGTACTGGCCGCTTTTCATGCAGTAGCGATCGAAGCCGCCGTCCGGACGCTGGCGCGGCAACAGCCACGCGATCCACGCGAGCGCGGCCTGATGGGCGTCGAGCCCGGCGTCGGCGGCGGCGAGCAGCGCCTTCGACGCGAAGTAAGGATCGATGCCGGCGCCGTTCAGGCGCACGGTGATCGCGCCGTCCGGGCGTTGGTAGAGCCCGTTGAGCTGGAGTTCGGCGGCGCTCGCGTGCAGCGCGACGCCGCACGCGGCGACACAGCACGCGACGCACCACAGGCGGCATAGCCGGGCGATGGCCGTCACGCGTGCGCGTGCGGCCGGGAACAGCGCGGGCCGGTTCATGATGGGGGCTCCTGCGCGGTGGTCCTGCGCAAATCCCGCCGGGCGCGGCGTTGGCCGCGTCGCGCGCCGGCGGGTATGTCGATGTCGCGGCTCAGTGCACCTTGGCGCTGGTGAACTTGAGACTGGTGCCGCTGTTCGCGGTCACGAGCCAGTACGTCGAGTCGGTGATGACGACGCTGCCGAAGCCTTGCGTGATGACCGGCAGTGCGAAGCCCTTCTTCGGCAGCAGCCACGTCATGTTCGCGAGGCTCGTCGGGTGGCTGGCGGCGAACGCCCAGCCGCTGCCCGTGTCGGTGGCCGACCACGTGACGTTCAGGCGTGCACGATCGAAGGTCGTGATGTCGCTCATCGTGTACCACTTGAACTGACCCGTCAGTTTCAGCGTATTGGCTTGCGAGAAGATCGCGGACAGCGTCGACGTATAGGACGACGCGCCGAGCGGGTGCGCATAGATCAGCCGGCTCGTGCGGTTCGCGACGACGAAGTTCATCAGCGATGCATACCAGTTGTTCACGTCGGCCGTCGGCACCGCGTACTGCTGGAACTCCTCGAACGTCGCGTACTTGCCGAACGGCATCACCGGGTAAGCCCACAGGCCCGGGTTCAGCAGCGCGCCGTTGCGGTATGCGCGGGTCGGCGCCGAACCGGTGTGCCCCGTGAAGTAGTAGCCGTTGAAGCCGTTGCTTTCGAGCCAGTTGACCGACCAGGTCGGCGTGTTGCCTTCCGGCGCCGCGTACTCGACATCCGGCACGGCCGTCACGGCCTGAACGGCCTGGTGATTCATCACCAGGTACTGCGTGAACGTGCTCGCGTTCGTTTCGCTCGCATTCGCGCCCCAGTAGTCGTGAATCCAGCCGCCGTGGCTGCCGACGCGATGGCCCTTGCTCACGAAATACTTGAGGAGATTCTGCGCGGGCGGGTTGTTGGCGAGATTGAGGCCGCCACCGTCGCCGAACGCCGCTTCATCGGGGCCGGCCGTGACCACGAGCGAGAACGGCCCGTTGTTCCACACGCCGAGGCTCTTCAGGTAGAGCGCCGGCTGGAGCTGATCGCCCGCGCAGAAGTGCCAGTTGAATACGAGGCCGGCCATCGCCTTCGGCAGCGGCGACAGCGACGGCAGGTTCAGCATCTGCGTGCCGAAATAATGCAGGTAGCCGTGGATCAGCATGCCGTCGGTCTGGCCGTCGAGGTACGCGAGCGGCAGGTTGACGAACAGCACGCCGCCGTTGCCGTACGTGTTGTAGCCGGACACCAGCCCGAAGGTCGGCGAGGTCAGGATCGTCGTGCCGGTGTACGTGCCCTGCGTGACGAAGCTCGGATAGGTGAGGAAACCGTACACGTAGCCGGAGATGCCTTCGAGCGTGTCGGTGGTGGTGGCCAGCGTCGACGCGAGCGTGTTGGCCGTCTTGCCGGTCGACGTGCTCAGCAGCGAATTGGCGGTGTACGTCGTGGTCTTCTTCAGCTTGCCGGTCACGGTGCCGGTCAGCTTCGGAGCCGTCTGGTTCAGCACGCCGCTGCCCGTGGATGGCGTCGCGTACTGGAACCATGCGCCGTGGTTGTAGTTGGCGAGGCCGCCCGGGTTCGACGGGCTGGCGGCCAGAAACTGTGCGGTGCCCGACGTCGAATTCGTCGACGTACCCGACGTGCTCGTCGATGCGAGCGCACTCGCGGTCGTGGTGCTCGACGAAGCCGTGGTCCACGCCATCGACTTGCCGGGAGGCACCTGGAGCGTGCGCAACCAGCTGCTCATGCCGGTCACGTTGCCGAGGCCGATCATGTTGCCGCCGTATTGGTCATACAGCACGTAGTCCACGCCCACCATGCTGCTGAAGCGCGATTTCGGGCTGACGTAGAAGCCGGCCGCATTCAGCACGCCGAAATCGTAGACGAGCATCACCTTGCCGCCGTTCAGCGCATAGTTCTGGATCGCCGTTACCAGCGAGTCGGCCGCGGTCGTATGTACCTGATCGGGCAGGATCAGGCCCGGATACTGCGACAGCGACGCGCCGGCCGCCATGAACTGGCTGTCGGTCATCACCTTGATCTGCAGCCCTTCCTCCTGCGCACTGTCGAGCCATGCGGATACGCGCGGATCGGGCAGCGTCAGCGTGTCGGGCACCAACAGCAGAAGCTGGTTGGTGGCCGCCTGAGCGCCGCCCGGACTGAATGCGAACGCGAGCGCGAACAGCGCGAACAGGATCCGCAAGAACTTGCCTGACTTTGCCAACATGGTGTGCTCCTCGCTCAAGGAATGGGGGCGTGCGGCAGCGTGATCCGCGTGCCGCCAGGTCGACCAATCCAGCCCCGTAGGTGTGTGCGGCTGTCCGGTTCGTCGGGTATCGAGCGGTGCGTGCCGACGGCAGCCGGTTGCGCACATGCGTCGGTGCGCGGCGCTGCCTTCGCCGACGAGAGGACTCGATGCGACACGTTGAAAGAAGCGAACAACGTGCCATTGGCGCAGGAGGCCCGGTCCTGCTGGCTTCCTGCGATGCACGTCGCGCGGCGCGGTCGCAAACGCGGCGGATTCGTTTCATCGCTGATACGGCGCGTTTGACGGCCCTATCAGCAGACGGAATCGCGATCGCGCGTCAGTGCGCCGGGCCAGCTCGCGCAGTAGGTATAGAGCGTGACCAGCAGCCCGATCAGCAGCGGCCCGCCGAGCAGGAAATAGCAGAACGGCAGAAACAGCAGCGAGCCGTGATGGATGATCGTCGCATGCAGCAGCATCACGAACGGCAGCGCGACCACGAAGTAGCCGAGCACCAGCAGCGATGCGGCGGCCTTTTGCAGCAGCGAGAAATCGAGCGGGTAGTACAGCGCGGCCATCACCAGCGGGATCAGCGCGATCGCCGCGCCGTGCAGCACGAACATGTCGCGCAGATGCAGTTGCGGGACATACGGGAACGTGCCCGGCGCGAGCCAGAAGTACGCGCAAATCAGCAACTGGGTGAAGCTCGCGATACGTAACAGATATGCAACAGGCAGCCAGTTCGCACGCCGGATGAACGATGCGGCGAAACCGATCGCACAGAGCGCGGCGGTGGCGGCCAGCAGCATGCCGCCCGGCAGGCGGGCCGCGACGTCGATCGACAGCAGCGGCACGCGGGGCGCGTCGGGCGGATAACCGATCACGATCACGTGAAGCGCCGGATCGATCTCGCGCGCGCCCCACGCCATGACCGCGCGCCAGTAGCGCCACGCCAGCGGCAATCCGAACCACAGCGACGCGTACAGCGCGGGCGTCAGCAGCGCGATCGACCACAGCCAGCGCTGCGGATGCGCGTGGATGCGCAGCGAACGATCGACGGGAGGACGGACGGGATGCGTGTGCACGGCGTCCGCCCGCCTACCAGCGATAGAACACGCTGAGCTCGCCGCCGATCCGCGAGTAGTACGGGTTGTGGTAATAGGCGAGTTCGAGCTGCGTTCCCCACTTGCGCGTGAACCAGTAGCGCCATTTCGCGGTGATCTCGTGGCTGCGGAAATCCGCGATCTGCGTGCCCGAGCCGGTGACCTGATACGCCTCGCGGCCGACCCCGCCGCGCAGCACGATCACGCTCTTGCCGGCTTCGCCGTAGGTGACGGCGCCGTAGTAGCCGGGCGCCTTCACCGATCCGGGCGAATCGACCGTATAGTTCGCACCTGCCTCGAAAATCCACTTCGGCAATGCGTACCAGATCACCCCGGCGTGATAGAGCTGATCGCGGTGACCGCTGCGGTTCCATGCGTAGCCGGCGCCGAGCGATACGACCAGCGAACGATCGGGCAACAGCTTGCGGTTGATCGACGCGTCGATGCGCGCACTCGGCAGGATCGTGCCCGACGTGGTGCCCGAAAAGCCGATACCGCCGAACCAGTCCGGCCCGAGATCCTGCACGTAGGTCAGCGCGCCGAGCTGCGTGTTCTCGCCGAAGCGGTGCAGTTGCGCCAGTTCGCCGAGGATGGTGCGGCCGCCATCCTGATAGACGCCGCGCAGGTGGACGCCGTACCAGTCGCCGTAGCCGTGCGTCAGGTGCGCGCTCGAATAGCCGAGCGTCAGTTCGGTATGCGATTCCTGCGGCGCCTGCACATGGGCGACGACGGCATCGGGCAGCGGCGGCCGGTTCGTATCCTCGGGCGTGAACTCGGCGAGCGGCACGCCGTCCGGAAGGCCTTCCGCGTCCACACGCACGAACATCGACTCGTCGCGCATGCGCGGCGTGATGACGGTCGCGGGGGGCGGAGGCTGCACGGCGGCGGCATCGTCCGGCTGCTCCGCCAGCGCCGCGGGCGCGCCGAAGGCGACACCGCACAGCATCGCGAGGGTGGCAACCGGCGCGCGCGGGCCGCGATGGCTGGGGCGATCAGACATGAGGCGCTCCTTGACGGGATGTATGGAACCAGCCGCTGCGCCATGCGACGAGATCGCCATGCACGCAGGCATGATTGACGATCGACACGTCGCGCGCGCACGCGCTGACCGGATGACCGGCGACACCGATGCGCGCACCCGTGAGCCGCAGCAGGCCGCCGGCCGACACGACGCCGTCGATGCAGCTCGCGTTGGCGAGCAACACGTCGTCGCGCGCGAACACCGCGCCGTGCAGCAACGCGTGACGTTCGAGCTCGACGCGATGCGCCTTGACGCTGCCGCGCAGCACGCAGCCTTCGCCGAGGACGAGCGTCCCGTCGACGATCAGGTTGCCTTGCACGACCGTATGCGCGGGCAGGCGAACGTCGCACGGCAGCAGGTAACGGCCGTGCAGGAAGCGATGCGGCAGCGACGCGAAGTGGCGGGTGAGCGAGATCGCGCGGCGCGGAGCGGCCGCCGTGTCCGCGGGCCGCGGGTCCGGCGCCGCGCCGAAGACGATCGGCTCGCCATACAGGCACGCGAAGCCGCCGGCGCCGCGCAGGCGCACCGTGCCGCCGACCACGACGCCGCGCAGCACCGCGCCGTCGACGTCCACCAGCGGCGCATGCGCGAGCGTGCCGATCGTCGCGCCGGTGTGGATGTCGATGCGCTCGTCGGCGAATGCGTACGCCGCCCGCGCGCCGTCGTCGAGCGTGATCGTGCGATCGGCGTGGAGCACGTCGTCGCGATGCGCGTCGCGTGCGACGTGGATCGCGTCCGCGTGCTGCACGGCCAGCCCGAGCGCTTGCCACGGCGGGGCGACGGACGCCTCCGCCGGCGGCGTGCCGGCCACGTGCGCGCGCAGCGCGTCGTGCCAGCGCGCGGCGAGCAGCGCCTGATCGACGAACGGCCCGTCGCCGATCGGCAGCGCCGCGACGTCGCTGCGCCGGATCAGTTCATGCAGCAGCGGCAGGAACGGCAGGGTGAGCACGCCGGCCACCGGCACCATCACGTTGAAGGTCGTCATCGCTCATCGCTCCGGTTTCAGTTGCCGGCGGAAACGCTCGGTCTTGTCCCATTTCAGTTCGCGGCGCAACGCGGCGTCGAGCAGGAGCCCCCAGAGCGCGGAGACGACCGCCGCAATCGTCACGCAAAAGCCGACGACGTTGACCGGCACGAGCCGCAGGCGCGTCGCGCGGCCGTCGAGCCGCGCGGCGACGACGATCTCGAAGAACACGCCGAAGTTGCCGAAAGTGCTGAACGAGAACAGCGCGAACAGCGACAGCAGCAGACCGAGCGCGGTCGAGTTCACGCCGTTGAACAGGTAGAGCGCGAGCGCGGCGCTCCAGGCGATCGCGAGCAGCGCGGGCATCGCGAATACGCCGAGCAGCAGCGCGCCGTCGAGCCGGCAGCGCCGCGAAATCAGCGGATTGCGCAGCACCGGCAGCAGATAGCGCAGCATCGTCTGGTTGTGGCCCTTCGCCCAGCGCGTCAGTTGCCGGGCGCGGACGGCCCAGCGCTCCGGCACTTCCTCGTAGCATTCGGCGTGGTTCAGATAGACCGTGCGCCAGTCGCTCAGCAGCAGACGGTAGGTCATGTCGGTGTCTTCGGCGAGCGTGTCGTCGCACCAGCCGCCCACGGCGTCGAGCGCGCTCTTGCGGATGCCGCCCACCGTGCCGCCATACTGCGGCACCAGATCGAGATTGTTGCGGGCTTGCTGGTTGACCTGGTAGCCGCCCGCGCGCTCGAGATCGAGCAGCCGCGCGAGCAGATTGCTGTCGGCGTTCTGCGGCACGACGCGGCCCATCACCGCGCCGACTTCCGGGTCGAAGAACGGCGCGACGAGTTCCTTCAGCAGCCCGGGGCGCGGCAGGTAGTCGGCGTCGAATACCACCATGATGTCGCCGCGGATGAAGCGCAGTGCATCCTTCAGCGCGGCCGCCTTGCCCGGCTTGCCGGTCTCGCGGTGAAACGGCTGGATCAGCTCGGGCGCGAGCGCCCGGACTTCCTCGATCAGCGCGCGCGTGTTGTCGGTCGAGCGGTCGTTGACCGGAATGATCGTCAGCCGGTCGCGCGGGTAGGTCGTGGCCAGCAGCGCCATCAGGCAATCGACGATGACGGTTTCCTCGTTGTGGGCGGCGACGAAGACCGTGAGCCGCGGCCAATCGCCGTGGGTCATCGTCCGGTAGGGCGCATGCTGCGGCTTGAACAGGCGGTCGATGCTGAATACGTAGTGCCGCGCGGCATACGCGCACGTCAGCAGCGTGAACAGCCACAGGTAGGCCACGCACGGCATCAGCAGCAATTCGGGATCGAGCGTGAGGTCCGGCGGGGGGGCGGGCGGCGGCGCGAGCGACGCATCCGGATCGGGCGACGCCTGCGCGGAGCGGGACAGCGTCACGCTGTCGAGCGCGGCGCGCTCCACCGCGATCGCGATGTGTGCGGCGTTCGCGGCGTTGGCAGCCGGTGCGCCGAACCGGGCGGGTTCGGCAATTGCCTGCGATGCGGTGTCGGTATCGCGCACGATCAGCGAGCAGGCAAGCACGATCAGCAGCAGGATGCCTTGCTCGCAGAGTGACGCCGTGCGCGTTTTCTTCATGTCCTGGTCCCCGGTCCCGCAACGACGACCGCGAGCGCCGAAGCGCTGCGTGGATCGCGCGGATGTCAATGGAAAGCGGTGGCGCGTCCGTCGCGCAGGGGCCGTGGTCGGGTGCCCCGGACGGACGCGTTGCGTCGCCTCCCGGCTTCGTTGCCTTGGCGTCCCCGTCCGTCTGCTGCCGTGCGAGTGCTTCGGGACACCTGTCCGACATCAAGCAAGGCGTGAGCCATCTGCCCGGATGCCCCGTGCGGCAAGGCGCCGTGCCCGGGAAGCAGATCCGGGACGCGCGTGGGCGGCGCGTTTTGATTCACTGACGAATCAGCGTGCACGGATCGCATTCAGCCCGCGCGGCGCCGGCGGCAAGCGTTGCGCATTTCGCGTGGCGGCCGGTTCGTCCCGTCCATTGGGGCGCAGGCGGCGGTATGGCGGTCGAAACGCGCGCCGGTTTCGCATGAGGAAAATGGAACGCACTCCGATGTATTTGCCGGATTCGGCGCCGCGTTACACATTCGCAACATTTCCCGCGCACCGATTCGTGTGACGCAAGCGCCGTCTCGCGCCGGAGAAATTCCGTACGCGCGACGGCGGCCGACGGCCGCGCGCGCCACGCGCTGCACCGACGAAAGGGGCGAATCGAGACGACGCAACGCGCGTCGAAAGATGCGCGCGCTTCGATGCGTCGCGCGTGACGACAGGCATGCGCGATTCGTCGGACGACGTCGTCGGACGGATCGCGCGCGCGTCCCGCTGTTTGTCGTTGTCGCGGGGGGCGGCGGTGCGGGCGCCCGTAGCAGTTGTGAAACATTCCGCAACGCGCCGCGTGCACACGATCGCCGTGAAACGAAGCGGGCCGGGATGCGGGCCGGCTGGTTTGAATATTGCTGTAGCAGGAGGACCTGACACTCGACACGGCGAGGAGCTGTTCATGACGTGATGGATCCACCGCAACCGGCCGGTAGTACGACGATTCGCGCGGCCCGGACCGCGCGGACGAGGTGGCCCGCTCGCCCCGCAGCACCACGGCATGTCGATCGCGCGCGAGTACGGGGTGCGCCGCCCGAATACATGCTTCGCGCCACGTGCAGGATCGCCACGCGCGAAGCGGCTAAACGAGGACAACGATGAAGAAGATCTTGCTTGTGTTCGGGACTCGGCCGGAGGCCATCAAGATGGCGCCGCTGGTGCGCGCGCTGAAGGCGCAGGCGGGTGTCGACGCCCGGGTATGCGTGACCGCGCAGCATCGACAAATGCTCGACCAGGTGCTGACGCTGTTCGACATCAAGCCCGACTACGATCTCAACCTGATGCGGCAGGGCCAGACGCTGACCGACGTGACAACCGGCATTCTTCAGGCGATCGGCATGGTCTTCGACGAATTGCGTCCGGACGTCGTGCTGGTGCACGGCGATACGACGACCACGCTCGCGGTGAGCCTCGCGGCGTTCTATCGCTATCTGCCGGTCGGGCACGTGGAGGCTGGGCTGCGCAGCGGCGACATCTGGTCGCCGTGGCCGGAGGAACTGAATCGCCGCGTGACCGATGCGGTGTCGTCATGGCACTTCGCGCCGACCGGGCAGGCACGCGACAACCTGCTGAGCGAGGGCGTGCCGGGCGGGGCGGTCTCGCTGACCGGCAATACCGTGATCGACGCGTTGCACGAGGTCAAGCGCATGCTCGATCGCACCGCCGCGCTAACGGACCGGATCGCCGCGTACTTCCCGTTTCTCGAACCGTCGCGGCGCGTCGTGCTGATCACCGGCCATCGCCGCGAAAGTTTCGGCGAACCGTTCCGGAATTTCTGCGACGCGCTCTGCACGCTGGCGAAACGCTATCCGGATGCGCAGTTCGTCTATCCGCTGCACCTGAATCCGAACGTGAGGGAGCCGGCGCGCGCGCGGCTCGGCGGCGTGCCGAACATCTACCTGATCGAGCCGCAGGAATATCTTTCGTTCGTATTCCTGATGTCGCGCGCGTATTTCATCATCACGGATTCGGGCGGCATTCAGGAGGAAGGGCCGGCGCTCGGCAAGCCGGTGCTCGTCACGCGCGAGACGACCGAACGGCCCGAGGCGATTCAGGCCGGCACCGCGCGGCTCGTCGGGACCGACCAGGACAGGATCGTGTGGGAGGCGTCGCGGCTCTTCGACAGCGAGAGCGCTTACGAGGAAATGTCGCGCGCGAGCAATCCGTATGGCGACGGCCATGCGAGCGAGCGGATCGTGCACGCATTGATGCGTACGCCCGGCGTGCCCACGAAGACGACGAGTTTCGCGATGGGTGCTGCCGAAATGCCGTTCAACGCGCTCACGCTCGGGTTGCAGGCGTTGCGCTCGCCGTGAGGAAGACCATGCGGTAGCGCGTTTCGACGCGTTCGCGCGCATCCATCGAGCATCCGGTCCGGCCGCGAGGTCGGCCGGATGTTTGCACGTGTGCGCCCCGACACGAATCGCGCCGTTGCATTCGCCAGCCATGCCGCCGCCACGCCTCGTTCCCGGCCGTGTTTTCTTCCCGTTTGCCTAAAACTCCCGAATCGCCCCGATCCGACGTCGAATCCGAAATGGTTCGATAATGCCGACGGCGATCCATGCGGACGAGCGGCCGGCCGGCGTTCGGTTGAAAGGTTGCACGGGCAACGGCCGACAGCATCGTTCGCGGCATCCGCCCGGCCGTGCCTGCACGGGACACGGCCGACGAAACGGCGCCACGCCTGCCTGATCGTTCGGAATGTGCGCCGCGCCGTTCGAATCCCCACCCGATGCCTGCCCGGCGGGCATCGCAACCAGGAGGTGAACGATGATCACGCTGACCGTCAACGGTAGCGAGCAGCACTTCGACGGCAATCCCGACATGCCGTTGCTCTGGTATCTGCGCGATGTCCTCGGCCACACCGGCACCAAGTTCGGCTGCGGCATGGCGCTGTGCGGTGCGTGCACCGTCCATCTCGACGGCGTGGCGATCCGGTCTTGCATCACGCCGGTCGCGGCGGCTTCCGGCAAGCGCGTGACGACGATCGAGGGGCTGTCGACGGACCTCACGCACCCGCTGCAGCAGGCGTGGCAGGAGTTGAACGTCGCGCAGTGCGGCTACTGCCAGTCCGGGCAGATCATGCAGGCCGCGTCGCTGTTGAAGACGAATCCGCATCCGAGCGACGCCGACATCGACGATGCGATGTCCGGCAACATCTGCCGCTGCGGCACCTATACGCGCATTCGCGCGGCGATCCGGCTGGCCGTGCGCCGCGGAGGTGCCGCATGAGCGCATCCGAACTTTCCGTCCACAACGAAAGCCGCCGCGCGCTGCTGCTCGGCTTCGCGTCAGGCGGGCTGCTGCTCGCGTTCGGCGTGCCGTCGCTCGCGCAGGCGGCCGCGCCGGTGCAGCCGCCCGTCAGCGCGAATCCGCGGTATGGCGGCGCGGGCATGCCGCACGGCTTGCGCGACGATCCGAACCTGTTCGTTGCGATCGCAACGGACGGCACCGTCACGGTGACCTGCATCCGCTCCGAGATGGGGCAGGGCGTGCGCACGAGCGTCGCGCTCGTGGTGGCCGACGAGCTGGGCGCGGACTGGGCGCGCGTGAAGGTCGCGCAAGCGGTCGGCGACGAGGCGCGTTACGGCAACCAGAACACCGATGGGTCGCGCAGCTTGCGCCAGAGCTTCGCCGCGCTGCGCCGCGCGGGCGCGGCCGCGCGCACGATGCTCGCGCAGGCGGCCGCTGCGGAGTGGGGCGTCGACGTGCGCCAGGTCAAGGTGACGGTGCACGAGGTCGTCGACCCGAAGACCGGACGCGCCCTCGGCTTCGGCGAGTTGGCGGCGAAAGCGGCCGCGCTGCCGGTGCCGGATACGACGACGCTCGCGTTGAAGGCGCCGGCCGAATTCCGCTATATCGGCAAGGGCAGGACGGCGCTGATCGACGGACGCGACATCGTCGGCGGCCGGGCACAGTACGGGATCGATACGCGGCTCGACGGCATGCTGTATGCGGTCGTCGCGCGACCGCCGGCCTACGGCGACACGGTCGCGTCGTTCGATGCGTCGGCCGCCGAGAAGCTGCCGGGCGTCGTCAAGGTCGTGCAACTGGCGTCGACGCCGCTGCCGTCCGGCTTCCAGCCGCTCGGCGGCGTGGCCGTCGTCGCGCGCGATACGTGGACGGCCATCCAGGCACGCGCGCAGTTGAAGATCGACTGGAAGCGCGGGCCGCATGCGGGCTACGACTCGGCCGCCTATCGCAAGACGCTCGAAGCGGCCGCCGCGCAGCCGGGCGACGTGATCCGCAACGACGGCGACGCGGCGGCCGCGCTCGCCGGCGCCGCGAAACGCGTGCGTGCGACGTACTACGTCCCGCATCTCGCGCATGCGACGATGGAGCCGCCCGCGGCCGTCGCGCGCGTGGCCGACGGCCGTTGCGAAGTGTGGACGTGCACGCAGGCGCCGCAGACCACGCGCGACGAGATCGCGAAGGCGCTCGGCTTGTCGACCGAGCGCGTGACGGTCAACGTGACGCTGCTCGGCGGCGGCTTCGGGCGCAAGTCGAAGCCCGATTACGTGGTGGAAGCCGCGCTGCTGTCGAAGGCGGTCGGCGCGCCCGTGAAGCTGACCTTCACGCGCGAGGACGACATCGCGCACGACTACTTCCACGCGGTGTCGCTCGAGGCGTTCGACGGCGGGATCGATGCGTCGGGGAAGGTCGTCGCGTGGCAGCATCGCACGGTCGCGCCGTCGATCCAGTCGACGTTCCGGGCCGGCGTCGTGCACGAGCAGCCGGGCGAGCTCGCGCAGGGCATCGCGGATCTGCCGTTCGCGATTCCGAACGTGCGGATCGAGAATCCGGCCGCCGAAGCGCACACGCGGATCGGCTGGTTCCGTTCGGTGTACAACATCCCGCATGCGTTCGGGATCCAGAGTTTCGTGTCGGAACTCGCGCATGCGGCCGGCCGCGATCCGAAGGATTTCCTGCTCGAACTGATCGGGCCCGCGCGGCGTTTCGAACCGCATATCACGGTGAAGAACGTGAACTACGGCGAGGATCCCGCGCTGTATCCGGTCGATACGGGGCGGCTGCGGCGCGTGGTCGAGACGGTCGCGCGCGAAGCCGGCTGGGGGCGCAAGCTGCCAAAGGGGCACGGGCTCGGGATCGCCGCGCATCGCAGCTTCGTGTCGTACACGGCCGCCGTGTGCGAGGTTCAGGTCGGCGCGGACGGCGGGATCTCGGTGCCGCGCGTCGACATCGCGATCGACTGCGGGCCGCAGGTCAATCCGGAGCGCGTGCGCTCGCAGCTCGAGGGCGCGGTCGTGATGGGGCTCGGCATCGCGCTGCACGGCGAGATCACGTTCAAGGACGGCCACCCGGAGCAGAGCAACTTCAACGGCTTCCAGGTGCTGAGGATGAACGAGGCGCCGCGCGAGATCCGCGTGCATCTCGTCGCGCCGGACGACTACTCGACGCCGCTCGGCGGCGTCGGCGAACCGGGCCTGCCGCCCGTCGCGCCGGCGCTGACCAACGCGATCTTCGCGGCGACCGGCACGCGTATCCGCAGCCTGCCGGTTGCCGATCAGCTCGCGAAACCGCGGGCGGGTTGACGCAACCACCGTTCGTGGCGGCGGCGCCGGGCCGCATCGCGCGACCCGGCGCGCCTCCCGGTGCGCGGACTCGCGTGTGCGTCGTTGTCGGTTGCGAACGACCGTGCTAAATTTCTGCCAGCCGGAATGCTGACGATCGTGCCGACGCCGAAGGCCATCGTGCGTTCGTCGCGAACCGGCCGAGCGGGCGGATCCCGCGGACCATACCGATGCCCGGCCACGCCGCGCAAGGAGAGAGAAGCGCATGAAAGCCCTGTTGTGTACCGCATTCGGCCCGATCGACCGCTTGCGCATCGAGGACGTCGCGATTCCCGAACCGGCTGCCGGGCAGGTCCGGATCCAGGTGAAGGCGGCGTCGCTCAATTTTCCCGACGCGCTGATCGTCCAGGGGCTCTATCAGGTGAAACCGGCGCTGCCGTTTTCGCCGGGCGCCGAGTTTGCCGGCGTGATCGATGCGGTCGGCGACGGCGTCACCGCATGGCGGCCCGGCGATTCCGTGATGGCGTTTACCGGGCACGGCGGGTTCGCGCAGCAGTGCGTGGCCGATGCGCACCAGCTCGCCGCGCTGCCGCCGGGCATGACGTTCGAGCAGGGCGCGGCGCTCGTGCTCGCGTACGGCACGTCGCTGCACGCGTTGCAGCAGCGTGCGCGGTTGCAGCCGGGCGAGACGCTGCTCGTGCTGGGTGCGGCCGGCGGCGTCGGGCTCGCCGCGATCGAGATCGCGAAAGCGCTCGGTGCGCGCGTGATCGCGGCGGCGTCGAGCGCGGACAAGCTCGCGCTGTGCCGCGAAGCGGGCGCCGACGAGACGATCGACTATGCGACCGAGGATCTGCGCCGCCGCGTGGACGAACTGACCGGCGGGCGCGGGGCCGACGTCGTCTACGATCCGGTGGGCGGCACATGCAGCGAAGCGGCGCTGCGTGCGACCGCCTGGCGCGGCCGGTTTCTCGTGGTCGGCTTCGCGGCCGGCGAGATTCCGAAGATCGCGCTGAACCTCGCGCTGCTGAAGGAGCGCGACATTCTCGGCGTGTTCTGGGGCGATGCGGTGCGCCGCGATCCGGCGCAGCATGCCGCGAACATGCGGCTGCTCGCCGAATGGTTCGCGGCCGGCAAGGTGCGGCCCGCGATCACCGAGCGCGTGTCGCTGGACGGTGCGGCCGACGCGATCGCGCGGATGGCGAACCGGCAGGTGAAGGGCAAGGTGGTGATTTTCCCGGACGCGTGATCCGGTTTCGCCGCGCGGCGATTCAACGCGGGCCGCGCGGCGGGTTCTTCATGACGACGGGCGCGGGGCGACCGTTGTAAAGGCATCCTCGCCATGTAGTCAGACGCACGATGTCGAGCGGCGGTGAAGCGAACCGCCGCGCCGCGGCGTCAATCCTTCGGCAGACGCAGCGTATCGAGCGCGTGCTGCGAAAACTCGACCCAGAACCGCTCGTTCGCGATGCCGGCCTGCAGCACCAGATGCTGCAGGCGCTTCGTGCGTGACTCGCCGGCCGCCGGGTCGCCGGCCGCCAAAAAATCACGCGCCTCGATTTGCAGATACAGGTCGAGCTTTTCCTGATGCAGCGCGATGCGCCGCCGGATCTCGTCCTCGAGGCCGGCCGGCCCGAGCACGGCCTCCGCGCGCAGGCGCACCATCAATGCTTCGCGCAACGGCGTCGGATCTTCCGGTTCGGCGATCCAGCGCCGCAATTCCTTCTTGCCGGCCGGCAGGATCCGGTACGCGCGCTTGCGGCCGCGACCGGATTCGGCCGGCAGCGATTCGATCCAGCCCGCTTCCTCGAGACGCCCGAGTTCGCGATAGATCTGCTGATGCGTCGCCTGCCAGAAGTAGCCGATCGAGCGATCGAAACGATCGGCGAGCTCGGACCCCGAACCGGGACGTTCGGCGAGGGCGGTGAGAAGCGCGTGAGGCAGGGACATGTCGGATCGAAGGAGGCTGCGCAATGGCCTGCATCTTGCCATATCGGCGCCATGGCACAAACGACGGGACCCTGTTTATGCAACATGTTGCATAAACGAGGGCGGCGAGCTACCATTCGTGCAACTTGTTGCATAAAAATTGGAGACGCTCCCGATGACATCCCGTTATCCGCATTTGACGACCCCGCTCGAACTCGGCTTCACGTCGCTCCGGAACCGCGTGCTGATGGGGTCGATGCACGTCGGCCTCGAGGAGGCGCCGAACGGCTTCGAGCGGATGGCGGCGTTCTATGCGGAGCGCGCGCGGGGCGAGGCCGGGCTGATCGTCACGGGCGGCTTCGCGCCGAACGAGCGTGGCCGCCCGGCGCCCGGCGGCGCGATGCTGACGACCGACGCGGAAGCCGAACGCCATCGTGTCGTGACGCGCGCGGTGCACGCGGAAGGCGGCAGGATCGCGTTGCAGATCCTGCATTTCGGGCGCTATGCGTATCACCCGGCGCTCGCGGCGCCCAGCGCGCTGAAGGCGCCGATCAACCGGTTCACGCCGCATGCGTTGACGAGCGACGAGGTCGACGAGACGATCGCCGATTTCGTGCGATGCGCGGCGCTCGCGCAGCATGCGGGCTACGACGGCGTCGAGATCATGGGCTCCGAGGGCTACCTGATCAACGAATTCATCGCCGCGCGCACGAACCATCGCGACGATGCGTGGGGCGGTGCGTACGACAACCGTATCCGCTTCGCGGTCGAGATCGTGCGGCGCGTGCGCGAGCGCGTCGGCGCGAACTTCATCGTCATCTACCGGCTGTCGATGCTCGATCTCGTCGAAGGCGGCTCGACGCTCGACGAGGTGATCCGGCTCGCGCGGGCGATCGAGGCGGCCGGCGCGACGATCCTCAACACCGGTATCGGCTGGCACGAGGCGCGCATTCCGACCATCGCGACCAAGGTGCCGCGCGCCGCGTATGCGTGGGTGACGCGGCAACTGATGGGCAAGGTCGGCATTCCGCTCGTCGCGACCAACCGGATCAACACGCCGGAAGTCGCCGAGCAACTGCTCGCCGACGGCTATTGCGACATGGTGTCGATGGCGCGGCCGTTCCTCGCCGATGCCGAATTCGTCCGCAAGGCGCGGGAAGGGCGCGCGGACGAAATCAACACGTGCATCGGCTGCAACCAGGCGTGTCTCGACCATACGTTCAGCGGCAGGATCACGTCGTGCCTCGTGAACCCGCGTGCGTGCCATGAAACCGAGCTTGTGATTCGTCCCGCGCCGCGGCGCAAGCGGATTGCGGTGGTCGGCGCGGGGCCGGCGGGCCTCGGTTTCGCGGTCACGGCGGCCGAACGCGGTCACGCGGTCACGCTGTACGAGGCCGGCGCCGAGATCGGCGGCCAGTTCAACCTCGCGAAGAAGGTGCCCGGCAAGGAAGAGTTCAACGAGACGCTGCGCTACTTCCGCCGGCAGATCGAGCTGCGCGGCATCACGCTGCACGTCAATACGCGTGCGAGCGCCGAGATGCTGTTGCAACGCGAATTCGACGAAGTGGTGATCGCGACGGGCATCGTGCCGCGTACACCGCCGATCGAAGGCATCCACCATCCGAAGGCGCTCGGCTATCTCGACGTGCTGCGCGACGGCATGGCCGTCGGCCGCAGCGTCGCGATCGTCGGCGCGGGCGGCATCGGCTTCGACGTCGCCGAATATCTCGTTCATCGCGACGGCGGCGAGCGTGTCGATGCCGACCGTTTCTTCAGCGAATGGGGTGTCGACAGCACGTATGCGACCGCGGGCGGGCTCGGCGCCGCGCGGCCCGAGCCGGCGGCGCGGCACGTGCATCTGCTGCAGCGCAAGGCGTCGAAAGTCGGCGACGGGCTCGGCAAGACCACCGGATGGATTCACCGCGCGGCGCTGAAGGCGCGCGGCGTCGGGATGTCGTCGGCGGTCACGTACCGCCGCATCGACGACGACGGTTTCCACGTGACGATCGACGGCGTCGAGCAGACGCTGCCGGTGGACAACGTGGTGATCTGCGCGGGGCAGGAGCCGTCGCGCGAGCTGGCGGAGCAACTGCAAGCCGCCGGATGCCGCGTGCATCTGATCGGCGGCGCATACGAGGCCGCCGAACTCGATGCGAAGCGCGCGATTCACCAGGGCACGACGCTGGCCGCGACGCTTTGATACCGACTCGTTTCCATTCGATCCAACAACGTTACTGGAGACCGCGATGACGCACTCACTGCTGAATGTTCATCCCGCCGTCGCGAAATCGCTCGACGCGTGGCACGCGATGGTCGAGCGCAAGGATTTCGGCGCGCTGGAATCGATCGTCCATCCGGACGCCGTGTTCCGTTCGCCGATGGCGTTCAAGCCGTACGGGCCGGCGCCCGCGCTCCTGATGGCGCTGCGCACGGTGATCACGATCCTCGAGAATTTCACGTATCACCGCCAGTTCGCGACCGACGACGGCAAGAGCGTCGTGCTGGAGTTCGACGCGACCGTCGGCGACAAGGCGCTGAAGGGGATCGACATGATCCGCTTCGACGACGACGGGCGGATCGTCGAATTCGAGGTGATGATCCGGCCGTTCAATGCGCTGCAGGCGCTCGGCGCGGAAATGGGCGCACGGCTCGGGCAGCAGTTGCCGGCGTTCAAGACCGGCGGGTGAGCGGGAACACGCGCTAGCGTGCAACCGGCTTGCGGCCGCGTTGCCGGCCCTGCGCGAGGTCGGGCGCGGCCTCGACGACGCGCACGGCAAGCGCGTACGTGTGCGGGTGCACGCGTTCACGGCACGCAACCGGCCGCAGGCCGACAAGCCGCGGATGCAGTTCGGTTTCCCGCCGCAGACGCGCGGAGCGGCATCCCAAGCTATCAAAATCCTGACGAATCAAGTTGATATATTGTATCATCCGGGGTTTTCGTCGCCGGCCGGGCGGGCTGCCCGGGCCGCTCGTGTGCGACGACATCCTGCGAAGATCGATACGACGTGACGAGAATCGGACACACCCCGGCGCGCGGGGAGCGGCGCCATGCCGCGCCGCGCCGGAACGCGAGCGCCTGGCGCACGCGCGCGGCACGCGGTTGCACGACCTTGGTCGGCTGCGCGATCGCGACCACCGGCGCGCTGGCCGCCGAAGCCGCCGCATCGGCGCCGGACGACCGGCACGCGCTGGCCGCCGAAGCCGCCGCATCGGCGCCGGACGACCGGCACGCGCTGCCGGCGATCAGCGTCACGGCTTCGTCCGCACCGGCCGACCCGCTGACGCAACCGCTCGAAACGGGCTCGCGGCTCGGGCTCGCGAGCCTCGACACGCCCGCGAGCGTCGAAACCGTCACGGCCGATACGATCGAAGCACGCGGCGATCGCACCGTGCTCGACGCGGTCACGCGCACGGCCGGCTTTGCGAGCGCGATCGCACCGGGCACCGGTGGCACCGCATCGAGCGTGCGCGGCTTCAGCGGGCAGGAATCGGTGATGATGCTGCTCGACGGCGTGCGGCTGATGCCGGCGGCCGGCACGATCACGTTTCCGTTCGACACGTGGTCGGTCGCGCGCATCGAGGTGCTGCGCGGGCCGGCATCGGTGCTGTACGGCGAAGGGGCGATCGGCGGGGTCGTGAACGTGGTGCCGAAGCGGCCTCGGCGCGCGCGCGAGACGACGCTGCAGGCCGGCATCGGCCCCGACGGCGCGAAGCGCTTCGCGTTCGATACGACGGGCGCGCTCGGCCCGCGGCTGTCGTACCGCTTCTACGCGAGCGATGCGCGCGCGAACGGTCTCGCCGAGCGGGCCGATACGCATACGACGGCCATCGGCGGCGCGCTGACAGTCGACGTGAGCCCCCGGCTCACGCTGACGCTCGACTACGACTACGGGCGCCAGATGCCCGCGACGTACTATGGCGTGCCCGCGCCGAACGGCGTGCTCGATCCGTCGCTGCGCAAGCTGAACTACACGGTCGGTGACGCGACGATTTCGTACTACGACCAGTGGACGCGCCTGTCGGCCAGCTACCGGCCCGCGGCCGGCGTGACGATCGACAACCAGCTCTATTACCTGACGTCGAACCGTCACTGGCGCAACGCCGAATCGTATGTGCTGGACCGCGCGACGGGACGTGTCACGCGCGGCGACTATCTCGACATCGGCCACCATCAGCGACAGATCGGCGACCGGCTGAGCGCGCGCTTCGACGGCATGCTGTTCGGTCGCGCGAACCGTTTCGTCGTCGGCACGGAATTCAGCCAGACCACGTTCAGCGGCATCAACAATTCGCCGTACGGCGGCGAAACGACGGTACCGGCGCACGGCTTCGATCCCGGCGTATTCACGAGCCCGGACCCGACCGTGCCGCAGTTCGGCACGCGCGCGCGGCAGGCGGCGGTATTCGCCGAGAACCGGCTCGAGGTGCTGCCGCGGCTCGCGTGGGTGAGCGGCCTGCGCTACGACCACATCGCGTTCAGCCGCGAGCAGGCGGCGACCGGCGCGGGCTTCGACAAGCGATTCGCGAACGTCGGCTGGCGCACCGGTTTCGTGTTCGACATCGTACCGACGTTCAGCGCGTATGCGCAGTACACGACGGGCGCGGAGGGCGTCGGCTCGCTGTTGACGCTGTCGGCGTCGCAGGCGGACTACCGGCTCGCGACCGGCGAACAGTGGGAAGCCGGCCTCAAGCAGACGCTGCTCGACGGTCGCGCGTACTGGACGTTCGCCGTGTACGACATCACGAAGCGCAACCTGCTCAGCACCGATCCGTTCAATCCGGCGCTGCGCCAGCAGGTTGGCCGGCAGTCGTCGCGCGGCGTCGAGCTGACGGGCGGCGCGCGGCTGCCGCACGGCTGGACGGTCGATGCGAACGTCGCGCTGCTGCGTGCGCGCTACGACGCATTCAACCAGACGGCCGGCGGCGCGACGGTGTCGCGGGCCGGCAACGTGCCGTCCGGCGTGCCGCAGCGGACCGCGAACCTGTGGCTCGGCTGGGCGTTCGCCGAGCGCTGGCAGGCGAATGCGGGCGTGCGCTACGTCGGCCCGACCTACGGCGACGACGCCAATCGCATACAGGTGCCGTCGTATACGGTGTTCGATGCGTCGCTGCGCTGGCAGCCGACGTCGCGCACCGAGCTCGCGCTGACGCTGCGCAATCTCGCGAACCGCACGTACGCGGTGACGACGTCGAACGGCGGCGAGCAATGGCTGCTCGGCCCGTCGCGCTCGGCGGAGCTCGTCGCGACGATGCGCTTCTAGGCCGGCACGACATGCGTGCCGTCACCCACATGCTCGACATCGAACGCGTGCGCTGGTCTCCCGGCGGCGCGGTCGACGTGCTCGATTCGGTGACGCTGACGGTGGCCGAAGGCGAATTCGTCGGGCTGGTCGGCCCGAACGGCAGCGGCAAGACGAGCCTGCTGCGCTGCGTGTTCCGCTACGCGCGCCCCGACGCGGGTCGCGTCGCGCTCGACGCCGAGGACGTGTGGCGCATGCGGCCGCGCGCGGTCGCGCGGCGCATCGCGGTGCTGCAGCAGGAAACGCCGGACGATTTCGGGCTGACGGTCGACGAACTGGTCGGCATGGGCCGCACGCCGCACAAGCGGGCGTTCGATGCGGAATCGGCCGACGATCGCCGGATCGTCGACTCCGCGCTGCACGATGTGGGCCTCGTCGAGCGCCGCGCCCAGCGTTTCGCGTCGCTGTCGGGCGGCGAGAAGCAGCGCGCGCTGCTGGCCCGCGCGCTCGCGCAGCAGCCCGAACTGCTGTTGCTCGACGAACCGACCAATCATCTCGACCTGCGTCACCAGCTCGAACTGCTCGCGCGCGTGCGCCGCCTCGGCATCGCGACGCTCGCGACGATTCATGACCTCAATCTCGCGGCCGCGTATTGCGACCGGCTCCATGTGCTCGCGCACGGACGCGTCGTCGCGTCCGGCGCGCCGGACGACGTGCTGACCGAAGCGCTGCTGCGCGACGTGTTCGGCGTCGCCGCGCTTGTCGATCGCCATCCCGTCACGGGCCGCCCGCGCATCACGCCGCTTCATCCGGAATGACCGCCATGCCGTTTACTCTCTTGTCCTTCGTGTCCCGCCGGCTGCTTGTCGCCGCCGTGCTCGGCTGCGCGGCCGTTCACGCGCTCGCCTATCCGGTCACCGTGCGCAGTTGCGACCGCGACGTGACGTTCGAGCGTGCGCCACGGCGCGCGGTGAGCAACGACGTGAACCTCACCGAGATGATGCTCGTGCTTGGCCTGAAGGACCGGCTCGTCGGCTATACGGGCATCGGCGGCTGGAAGACGGGCACCGCGCGCGTGCGCGACGCATTGCGCGGCGTGCCCGAACTGGCGAGCCAGTATCCGTCGCTGGAAGTGCTGGCCGCCGCGCGCGCCGACTTCTATCTCGCCGGCTGGAACTACGGGATGCATGTCGGCGGGCCGGTGACGCCGGCGACGCTCGCGCCGTTCGGCATCCGCACGTACGAACTGACCGAATCGTGTTCGCACGTGATGAAGCAGTCGGCCGCATCGTTCGACGACGTGTTCCGCGACCTGACCAATCTCGGCCGGATCTTCGGCGTCGATGCGCGCGCCGCGCAGGTCGTCGCCGCGATGCGCGCGCGGCTCGCGGCGGTGTCGCGTGCGATCGGGCGCCCGGCGCCAGTGCGCGTGTTCGTGTACGACAGCGGCACCGACAAGCCGATGACGGCGGGCGGGCTCGCGATGCCGACCGCGCTGCTCGCGGCGGCGGGCGCACGCAACGTGATGGACGACCTGCCGCGCAGCTGGACGCAGGTGAGCTGGGAAAGCGTGGTCGCGCGCGATCCGCAGGTGATCGTGATCGTCGACTATTCGGCGGTCACGGCCGCGCAGAAGCAGCAGTTCCTGTCGAGCCAGCCGGCGCTCGCGCGCGTGGCCGCGATCCGCGACCGGCGCTTCGTCGTGATTCCTTACGATGCCGCGACGCCGGGCCCCGAGAACGTCGCGGCCGTCGAGACGCTCGCACGCGCGCTGTATCCGGCCGCATTTGCCGGAGCGGCGCGATGAGCGTGCGCGGGCAGGTGGCGCGGCCCCGCATGCGCGTGGTGCTGCCGGCGCTGGCCGTGCTGCTGATCGCGTCGATCGTCGTGTCGGCCGCGTTCGGCCCGGCGCCGATCGCGATGCCGGCCGCGGTGCGGATCGTCGCCGCGCACGTCGCGTCGGCGTTCGGCGGCGCCGACGCGTTCGCCGCGGCAGCGGGCGACGACAGCATCGTGTGGCTGATCCGGATGCCGCGTGCGCTGCTGGCCGCGATCGTCGGCGCGACGCTGGCGACGGTCGGCGTCGCGTTGCAGGCGGCGACCGCGAACCGCCTGGCCGATCCGCACCTGCTCGGCGTGAGCGCGGGCGCGATGCTCGGCGCGGTCGCGGTCACGGTGGTGGCCGGCGCGGCGTTCGGCCCGTTCACGCTGTCGGCCGCCGCCTTTGCGGGGGCGCTCGCGGCCACCGCGTGCGTGGTCGCGCTCGCTTACCGGAGCGGCCGGCTCGAATCGGACCGGCTGCTGCTCGCGGGCGTGTCGGTGTCGTTCATGATGGCCGCGTTCGGCAACCTGCTGCTGTATCTCGGCGACCAGCGCGCCGCATCGTCGGTGCTGTTCTGGATGCTCGGCGGCGTCGGGCTCGCGCGCTGGGACCTGCTGCCGGTGCCGGCCGTGTGCGCGGTGCTCGCCGTCGGCGCGCTCCATGCGCGCCGGCGCGAACTGAATGCGCTGATGTCGGGCGACGTCGCCGCCGCGTCGCTCGGCGTGCCGAGCGCACGGATGCGGCGCGAGGTGTTCGTCGTCGCGTCGTTCGCGACGGGCGCGATGGTCGCGGTGAGCGGCGCGATCGGCTTCGTCGGACTCGTGACGCCGCATCTGTGCCGTCGCGTCGTCGGCGCCGAGCACGGCCGGCTGCTGCCGGTCGCCGCGCTCGCGGGCGCGATCCTGCTCGTATGGGCCGATGTCGCCGCGCGCACGCTCGCGGCGCCGGAGGATCTGCCGATCGGCATCGTGACCGCGCTGTTCGGCAGCCTGTTCTTCGTCGCGCTGCTGCGCCGGCGCTGAGCGGCGGCGCGGTCGGGCGGGGCAGGCCGACGCACGCCGCGTGTTTTATCGAAGCGGGATGACCGCACCCGTGCCGCTGCGGCGCCGCGCGTCGGCATGCGTGCTCGCTGCGTCCTGCGCGACGTCGAAGAGCGTGTCCGGCAGCGCGCGCACGGGCAGCGTGATCACGAAGCGCGCGCCGCCGAGCGGCGAATCCTCGAGCCGCACGTCGCCGCCGTGCACCTGCGCGACGCGCCGCACGATCGCGAGGCCGAGCCCGAAGCCGCCGGTCTGCCGGTCGCGGCTCGAGTCCAGCCGCTGGAACGGCTCGAACACGCGGGCACGCTCGGCGGCCGGAATGCCGGGGCCGTCGTCGTCGACGCTCAGCACGAGCGCGCCGGACCGGTCTCGCGTGGCGGCCAGCACGACCTTGCGCGACGCATAGCGCGCGCCGTTGCGGATCAGGTTCAGCAGCGCGCGGGCGACGAGCTTCGGATCGCAGACATGGGTCGCGGGCGCATCGAGCGTCGACACGTCGAGCGCGATGCCGCGATCGGCGATGTCGTCCGCGACGTTGCCGGCGACGCTGTCGATCAGCGCGTCGACGTCGACGTCCATCGGCGCGAGTTCGCTCGCCCCCTGTTCGAGCCGGCCGATCGTCAGCAGCTCGGTGACGAGCTCGTCGAGTTCGCGCACGTCGCGCCGCAGCGCGTCGCGGCGCTCGCGCATCCGGCCCGTTTCGTCGGCGTCGGCGAGCAGCGCGAGCCCGAATTCGAGTCGGGCGAGCGGCGTTTTCAGTTCATGCGAGATGCCGTGCATCATTTCGCGCTGCTGCTTGATCGACGCCTCGATGCGCGCGGCCATGTCGTTGAACTGCTGCGACAGCTCGTAGATGTTCGACTTGCCCGACAGCTTCACGCGCGTCGACAGCATCCCGGCGCCGAACGCGCGCGCGGCATCCTGCAGCCGGCGAATGTCGCGCCAGTGGTAGTGAATCCACAGCACCACCGCGAGCAGCGTCGCGAGCGCGAGCAGCATGTACGCATAGATGCGGATGTCGAGGTCCGGCGCCTCGATCGGGCGCGCATGCAGCACCGAGCCGTCCGCGAGCGGCATGTAGTAATCCTTGCCGTTGTAGCTGATCGCGATCCGGCCGGCATCGAGATCGCGCAGCGGCGCGCCGCTCAATTGCGCACGCGCGTCGGCCATCGACATGAAGCCGAACCCTTCGCGGCCGTGCAGCGCGAGTTCGCGCAACGCAAGCTCGCGCTGCGCGCCCGGATGGCGTTCGAGATAGTCGTTCAGCACGAACGAGTAGGTCGTCAGCGAGTCGCGCTGAGCCTGCGCGCCGCGCTCGTAGAAGATCCGGTCGAACGACAGCTGGATGAAGATGATCGACGCGCCGACGAACAGGATCACGACGAGATACAACCGGAGTAGCGGGCGCAGCATTCACTCGTCCCATGCGGAAGGGCTGAACAGGTAGCCGCGGCCCCAGATCGTCTTGATCTTGTGCGGCTCCGACGAAGCGTCCTCGAAGCGGCGGCGCAGCTTCGAGATGCCGGAATCGACCGAGCGGTCGAGCCCGTCGAATTCGATCCCGCGCAACTGCTTCAGGATGTCGTCGCGGCTCAGCACGGTGCCGGCCGCGCGCGCGAGGATCAGCAGCAGGTTGAATTCGGCGGTCTTCAGCTCGACCGGCTCGCCGCGCCACGTGACGGTGCGGTTCGGCGGCGAGATCGTGAGTTCGCCGAATACGAGCGCGTCGGGCGCGACGGTCGGCGCTTCCGACGCGGCCGGCTGCGCGCGGCGCAACAGCGCGCGGGCGCGTGCGACGAGCACGCGCGGCTCGATCGGCTTCGTCACGTAGTCGTCGGCGCCCGTCTCGAGCCCGGCGACCTGGTCGTACACGTCCGCGCGCGCGGTCAGGATCAGCACCGGGACGTTGGTGAACGCGCGGATGCGCCGGCAGACTTCCATGCCGTCGAGATTCGGCAGCATCAGGTCGAGTATCACGAGGGCCGGCTGGTGCTCGCGGACGCCCGCGACAGCGAGGTCGCCGCGCCGCACGACCGTCACCGCGAATTCGTAGCCGTCGAGATATTCGCGGACGAGCTGCGCGAGGCGATCGTCGTCCTCGATCAGCAGCACACGGTATTTGAGCGGAACTTCGTTCATGGTCTCCTCAGGGCGCACGCGCCATTTCGCACCCGGCAGGCTGGTGCGCGACGCGGCACGCGAATTCTATCCGGCGGATCGACCGGCGGGGCAGCGGGGAGACAATCTCGAACAATCGAACACAATTGCGCACAGATTCGCCGCACATTCGGGACAGTCTCGGCGCAGGGCGGCACCTAGACTGCGGGCTTCGTCACTCTTATCTCAATATTGTGCGCCCATTACTTCGCCGCTACCGCTATTGCATGCCGCTCGCCGGCCTGACCCTCGCCGCCGCCGCCCACGCGGAAAACCAGTATGCGTTGTCGCTCGGCGGCGGGTTCGCACCGCGCTACGCGGGCAGCAACCAGTATCGCGGCGTCGTCGCGCCGTCGTTTTCCGCCACGTTCGGCAACGGCTTCTTCATCGACAGCACGCAGGGCGCCGGCTACCGGCTGAACCTGCCGCACGGTGCGTTCGTGTCGGCGGCGGTGAGCTATGACGCGGGCCGCGCGGACGAGAACCGCTTCGATCTGCCGGGCTCCGACTACCTGAAGGGAATGGGGCGGATTCCGGGCTCGGTGCTCGTCGGCGTGCGCGCCGGCGTGACGTTTTTCGATGCGGCGGAACTGAGCGTCACGATCGATACGCCGGTGACGCACACGTCGCGCGGCGTGTCGGGGCACGTGGATCTCGCGGTGCCGGTGCTCAAGACGTCGCGGCACGAGATCATCGTGACGGGCACCGTGCACGCGGGCTCGGGACGCTACATGCAGACCTTCTACGGCGTGACCGATGCACAGTCGCTGACGAGCCGCTTCCGGCCGTATTCGGCGAGCGGCGGGGTCGACAGCGCGTCGATGGCGGTGGCATGGAACTGGACGCTGTCGCGGCACTGGTCGGTGCTCGCGACCGGCGGCGTGACGCGGCTGCTCGGCCGCGCGGGCGACAGCCCGATCGTGCAGTCGCGCAGCAACTACTACGGCATCGCGGGCGTCACCTACAAGTTCTGAACGGATGCCGACGCGGGCCGGCGTGTGCCGGGCGCACGCGTTGCGTCGGCGTCGCGCGGTCGCCGCGAACCGCGTGCGGTAACATGCGCTCGGGTCCGGCGTCAGGCCGGCCCGCGACGCAGGTGCGCCGAGACGGCTCGGCCAGGTCGAAAATGGCCGCCGTTCGCTGGCCCGCTCCGTCAGGAAACGGCCGGCAGCGTGCGGAACCGATCACGCATGCGATACCCGGTCGTGCACGAATGCCGCACATGGACCGCCGGGCCGAGACAGGGAGAAACCGATGAAGAACACGATCGCGATGCTCGTCGCACTCGTTGCGAGCGCAACTTTTGCAGGATGTGCAGACATGAACACGCAGCACCGCAACGCCACCGCCGGCGGCGCGGCGACGATTCCCGCGCAGCCGGGCGCCACGCCGGCGTGCAAGGCGGACGCCACGCCGGACGACGCGCTGGTCGGCAAGACCGAAACCGATGCGGCCGCGCTGCTCGACGGTTGCCTGTGGCGCGTGCTCGAGCGCGACGGCAAGTCGTTGCCGGGCACGATGGACTATCGCGAGGAGCGCCGCAATCTCGGCATTCGCGACGGCAAGGTGATCTGGGTGCGGCGCGGGTGAGGGCGTGTGACGATTCCGCAGCCGGAATCGTCGACGTCACGTTATCTGCGCGTGTATTTCAGGCAGAACGGCACGGCCGAGCTGCAACGGGTGGACGACATGAACGCGCCCGAACCGCGGCCGACAGCGGGCCCATGATCGCCGCGATGCGCGTGCGGTCGGACGCGCGTCACTTCGAGATGTACCACAGGGCGTCCGCGCTGGCGCGCGACGGCTGAGCGGCCGCGGCCGGTGCCTGAGCCGGCGCGGGCGGCGGCGTGTTCGACGTGATGGCCGTCGGCAGCGTGGCGGGAATATTCGCGGTCGAAGGCGAGGCCGCCGCCGTGCCCGACGTCGACGGCGTATTCACGTACCACAGCGCATCGGCCGAGGCCGTGCGTTTCGCTGCCGTATTGGACGCCGTGTTCGTCGCCGCATGCGCGGCCGTCCCGGCCGATTTCTTCGATGCCCCGGCCGTCGCCGTGCCCGCCGTCCCGGCCTGCGCGGTCATGCCTGCGGCCGCCGCGCTGCGCTGCGCGCGCGCTTCGAACGGCCCGAGCTGGAAGATCAACGTTTGCGCGGGACGCGTCACGACGGCATACGGAAACTGCAGCTCCCACGACATCAGCACGCGCCCGGCCGACGTTTCGGTGAAGATCGCCGGCACGTGCTTCATGTCGCTGAACTGCACGTAGACCCGCGCACCGTCGTCGAACACCTGGGTCGGCTTGGCCTGGTCGGCGCCGGTGACCGTCCATCCGAAGTTGTACGTACCGGCCGGGCCGGCGGGGCCGCCCTGCGGCGGCGGAGGCGGCGAGGCCGGCGATATCGTGCGTGCGCGCGTGACGGGCGGCGCCGACACGCTCAGGCTCGCGAACGGGTTGTACGTCTGCGCCTGTTGCGGCGGCGTGAAGGACGGTGGAAGGATGGGCATGGGAGTATCCGGCGAATCCGGCATGGTCCGGATTGCATCATAGACCTTGCGCGCATACGCGAGGCGCTTGTCGGGCGACGCGGAGTTGTACGCGCCGATCGCGTTCCAGTTGGGGCCGAGCTGGCGGATGTTCTGCGACAGGATCCACGCGCCGACATACGCGTTCGTGCACGCATCGAACAGGCTTTCCCGCGTGATGCCTTCGCGCGCGAGCGTCGGCAGCCACGTGCTGTTGATCTGCATCAGTCCGATGTCGACCGTGCCGTTGGTATTGGTGTTGACCGCGTTCGGATTCATTCCCGATTCGACCTGTGCGATGCCGCGCATCAGGCTGACGCTCACGTGCTGGAACGCGGCCGCGTCGTCCAGGCAGTCGGCCCGCGCGACGCCGCAGAGCGCGCACGAGAGCGCGATCGTCGAGGCAATGGTCGGCGTGGCGCGACCGAGCGGGCGAGAAGTATGACGCGGCATGGCAGGATGGGGCGGAATCCGGCCGCCCGGTGCAAGGAAATTACGCAGACGCGAAGTGTGCCATAGCAGGCGGGCAAATGGTTCGCGTCAAACTTTCCTTTGCATTTGCCCGCGCGTTCGCCGGGCATTTTTATCGCGCCGGATCAGGGACCGAGCCGATGCCTGATCGGTAAAAATGGCCGGAAATTATGCGCATGCGAATGCAACGGCGGCGATGGAAACCTGACGTGCTGCGTCAGCCACGCGGTAAAGCCGGCGATAAGCGGCGCGACAGGGAAAATCGCCCGGCGGCCGTTGGCGGGGGCGATAGAAAGCGATAAAAAATCGGCGGCCGAAGCCGCCGTTTGCGCAATGCGGATTCGGCCGGTCGCGCCGCGCGCGGCCGGCCGTCCTGCCGTATCGCGATCAGAAACGGTGACGCAGGCCGAGGTTGACCATCGTCTGCGAGCTCGTGCCCGCGTAACCGTACGAGCCGATCGATGCCTGCGCGGCCATCGAGCCGCCCTTGCCGTCGCCGGTCTGGCCGCTCGCGTGCTGGTACGCGGCGGTCAGGTAGACGTCGGTGCGCTTCGACAGGTTGTAGTCGGCCCCGGCCGATACCTGGTGATAGGTCGCCGACGTGTCGCCGCCCGAGCGCGTGTAGCTGTAGCCGACGCCGACGAGCAGCGCATTCGTCGCCTGGTAGTTCACGAAGCCTTGCCCCGTGTTGTAGTGCTCGTTCGAGCCGAACACCGAGCTGGCGTCGCGGCGGTACTGCGCGTTGCTGTAGCCGAGGCCGAACGTGAACGGGCCGGCGACGTACTGGCCCGCGATGCGCGCGATGCCGATCGAATGGGCGCTCGCGTAGCCGTTATTGATCGGGCCGTCGAACGTGCCGTCCGACGAGCTCGTCCAGCCGTTGCGCACACCGCTTGACGCGGGGCTGTTGGTCGCGTGGAAGTAGCCGCCCGCGACGCTGAACGGCCCGTTGTTGTACGACACGGCGGCCGAGTACGACTGCGCGGCGCCGGTGCTGCCGGCGATGCCGCCGAACGAATACATGGCCGCGAACTGCAGGCCCGAATAGACGGCCGACGTGTACTTCACCGCGTTGTCGACGCGGAAGCTGTTGTCGTAGTTGTCGACGTCGCCCGGCGTCGCGAACGCGCTGCCCAGATAGTTGTCGGCGGTGATGCCCTGCACGAGATCGATGAGCGGGTCGTACTGGCGGCCGAACGTGAGCGTGCCGTAGCGGTCGCTCGCCAGCCCGACGAAGGCCTGCCGGCCGAACAGGCGGTTGCCCTGGCCCAGCCGGCCGTTGCTCGGGTCGAAGCCGTTCTCGAGCTGGAACAGCGCCTTCAGCCCGCCGCCGAGATCCTCGGTGCCTTTCACGCCCCAGCGGCTGCCGGCGAGGTTGCCCGCGCTGCTGTTGCCGAGCATCCACGCGTTGTCCTTGCCTTGTGCATGGTTCACATAGGTGATCGACGTGTCGATCACGCCGTACAGCGTGACGCTCGACTGCGCATGCGCGACGGGCATCGCCGCGAACGACGCGAGCGAAATCAGCGAGAGGGTCGTGCGTTTCATGTCATCTCCTTGCGCATTGGTGTGGGTTCGTGATCCGGAATGGCAGGAGACTACAGAGCCGCGATAAAACCGCAAAAATGAAATTCTCCATTGTGGCCTGGGGCAGACAGGCCTGTTTTATGAAATTCATCATTGAGGGATTTGGATTATTGATCGTTGCGTACCAATAGGGGGCTGAGTTTGGGCGAGGTGTCGTTGAGTTTTGCGTGTCGAGTGATAATTCGAGGTGGTTTTCGGGCGAATTGCCTCATTCCCAACATTGTTATCGTTTCGTCAAATCGTTATTTAACGGATTGAATTGGCGTGGCCGGAATGAATGTGATAAAGGCGGGCAATTCGCGTCGGGCGGACGACATCGCGGCTTGCCCATTCGCCGCCGAGCCGCCACGTGTCGATCACGCGGCTTGCGGCGGCGAGCGTCGCCGCGACGCCGCCTCGATCAGTTGCGCCAGCGTTTGCGCGGGTTCCGACATCGTGCGCCGCGCGCGATGCACGAGGCCGATGTCGCGATGGAACGTGTGATGCCCGAGGTCGATCGCGCGCACGCCGGCCGGCCAGCGGCGATACACGGCGGTTTGCGGCACGATCGCGACGCCGACGCCGTTCTCGACCAGCTTGACGATCGCGTCGAGCTCATCGAGTTCGCAGGTGTCGCGCACCGCGATGTGCATCTTGCGCAGAAAGCGGTCGACCTGGCGGCCGCCGAACGACGCGCGATCGTAGCGCACGAACGGCTCGCTCGCGAGCAGGGCGGCCCAGTCCTTGCCTTTGACGCCGCGCGGCACGATCAGCCGGAACGGTTCCTGTGCGAGCGTCGTCCAGTGCAGGTCGCTCTGCAGCGCAAACGGCGGCCGGATGATCGCGGCCATGTCGATCTCGCCCGCGTCGACCCGGTTGACCAGCTCGATCGACAGCCCCGGTATCACGCGCGTGCGGCATGCGGGGTGCCGGCGATGGAAAGCGGCCAGCGCGGCCGGCAGCAGCGCGCTCTGCACCGATGCGATCCCGCCGATCGTCACGCGCACGGCGGCCGGCGAGCCGGCCGCGGTCGAACTCAGGTTCTCGTACAGGCCGATCAGCGTCTGCGCCTGGTCGAGCACGTGATGGCCCCGCTCGTTGAGCCGGGCCGATCGCCCTTGCCGGTCGAACAGCGCGAAGCCGAGTTCGGCTTCGAGGCGCTGCATCTGCGCGCTCACGGCCGCCTGCGTGAGCCCGATACGGTTGCCGGCGGCGGCAAAGGTGCCTTCCCGGGCGACGGCGACGAGGGTTTTCAGTTCGCGGATCATTCATCAATTTCGTTTGTTAATCAGCCAATTTTATATTGATTTAATTTTTGTCCGGGCTTGTCTACCATGGTGCCGTCCTCGCGCCCCGCGAGCGTTCCTTCACGAGGCCATCATGAGTCTTTCCCCGTTTCACCTGGCGATTCCCGTCCACGACCTGCCGGCCGCGCGCGATTTCTACGGCCGCGTGTTCGGGCTGGAAGAGGGGCGCTCGAGCGCGCAGTGGGTCGACTTCAACTTCTACGGCCATCAGCTCGTGATCCATGAGCATCCGAAAACCGCGTCGCAGGAAAGCGCGCATACGAATGCGGTCGACGGCCACGACGTGCCGGTGCCGCATTTCGGGATCGTGCTCGACTGGGCAAGCTGGGAGGCGCTGGCCGAGCGGCTGCGTTCGTTCGGCGTGACGTTCGTGATCGAGCCGTACGTGCGGTTCCAGGGGCAGGTCGGCGAACAGGCGACGATGTTCCTGTTCGATCCGTGCGGCAATGCGCTCGAATTCAAGGCGTTTCGCGACATCGGCCAACTGTTCGCGAAGTGACCTGCCGCGGCGCCTGCGCCGATCGAAATCGGGTGCGAGAATGCGGCCTCGGATCCGGCCGCGCGCAAGTGCGACGGCCGGCGCCGCGCCGCAGGGCATCCGTCCGTGCGCGCCGTTCTCCAGGGAGCCCGTATGAACAGTCACATCGCGCCGGTGGCGCTGAACAAAGCCTACCGTCTCCTCAATCACGGCCCGACCGTGCTCGTGTCGGCCCGCCACGACGGCGTCGACAACGTGATGGCCGCCGCGTGGGCGTGCGCGCTGGACTTCCTGCCGCCGAAGCTGACGGTCGTGCTCGACAAATCCGCGAAGACGCGCGAGCTCGTTGAGCGCAGCGGCATGTTCGTGATCCAGGTGCCGACGGCCGCGCAACTGCGGCTCACGCATGCGGTCGGCAGCCACAGTCTGGCCGAGCGGCCCGACAAGCTGCGCGACGCGGGCGTCACGCTGTTCGACGTCGACGGTCACGACCTGCCGTTCGTCGCCGGCTGCTCGGGCTGGCTCGCGTGCAGGCTCATTCCGGAGCCGCACAACCAGCAGACCTACGACCTGTTCATCGGCGAGGTGGTCGCCGCGTGGTCCGACACGCGCGTGTTCCGCGACGGCCACTGGTATTTCGAATCGGCCGATCCCGCGCTGCGCAGCCTGCACTACATCGCGGGCGGCAATTTCTATGCGATTGGCGAATCGCTGCACGTCGACCCGGCGGCGCAGTAAGTAAGCGACGCGCGAACCGTCCCGATGTGGGAACCGCGCTTCACGCGCGCTTTTTCAATTCCGCCAGCATGAGGTCGGCGAACGCCTGCGCGACGCGCGGCAGCGTGCGCCCGCGCTTGACGACGAGCGCGATCGGCCGCACGAACGCGGGATCGTCGATCGGCTTCGCGACCAGATCGGGCTCGGCGCGCACCTCGCGGGCGGTCGCGGGCAGGATCGTCACGCCGAGGCCGCCGCGCACCATCGCGACGGCCGTCATCATGTAGGTCGGCTCGCACGCGATGTCGGCCGTGCAGCCGGCCGCTTCCAGCGCGGCATCGACGACGCTGCGCACGCTCGTGCCCTGCGCGGTGAGCACGAGCGGCACGCCGGCGACGTCGGCGGTGCCGACGCGGCGCTTGCGCGCGAGCGGATGATCCTGCGGGCACACGGCGACGAGCCGGTCGGCGCCCACATACAGCACCTCGAGCGACGCATCGAACGTGTCGCCGCCAGTCAGCCCGAGATCGGCATCCTCGTTGCGCACGAGCGCGGTGACGAGGCTCGCGACGCCGTCGCGGATCTCGAAGCCCGCGCGCGGCACGTCGCGCCGGAACGACTGGATCAGCTCCGGCAGCATGCTCGACGCGAAGGTCGGCAGGCACGCGAGCCGCACCGTGCCGCTCGCGCCTTCGCCGAGCGCGCGCGCATCGCGCAGCACGCGCTCCATGTCGTCGAGCGAGCGTTGCAACAGCGGCAGCAACTCGCGCCCGGTCTGCGTGAGCGCGACGCTGCGGCTGTTGCGGTCGAACAGGCGCGCGCCGACGATTTCCTCGAGCCGGCGGATCTGCACGGTCAGCGCCGGCTGCGACAGGTGCAGCCGCGCGGCCGCGCGCGTGAAGTTGCCGGCGTGCGCGACGGTGACGAACGCGCGAATGTCGCGAAGATTCAGATCCATAACGATTCGTGATTGCTACGATCAAATCATTTCAATTGTGCTATCGCTGCGCCGACCTTACGCTCGTCTCCAACAAAAGACAAGGTAGGAGACACGGATGCTGCCGTTACTCGGGCTTGGCACGATCGTCGTGCTGCTGGCCGCGATTCTGTCGAAGCGGATGTCGCCGCTCGTCGCGCTGATCATCGTGCCGATCGCCGCGTCGCTGATCGGCGGCTTCGGGCTGCACACCAGCAAGTTCGTCATCGACGGGCTGAAGGGCCTCGCGCCCGTGGTCGGGATGTTCGTGTTCGCAATCCTCTATTTCGGGACGATCACCGATGCCGGCACGCTCGACCCGATCATCGACCGGATCCTGCGCGCGGTCGGCACGCGGCCGACGCGCATCGTGATGGGCACGACGCTGCTCGCGCTGCTGATCCACCTCGACGGCTCGGGCGCCGTCTGCTTTCTCGTGACGATTCCGGCCGTGCTGCCGCTGTACGACCGGCTGAAGATGGACCGGCGCGTGCTGGCCGCCGCCGTGTCGATGGCCGCGGGCATCAACTTCCTGCCGTGGACGGGGCCGATGATTCGCGCGTCCGCGTCGCTGCACCTGCCGGTGTCGGCGCTGTTCAATCCGCTGATTCCGGTGCAGGCGATCGGGCTCGTGTTCGTGTTCGGCGTCGCGTACTGGCTCGGGCGGCGCGAGGAGAAGCGGCTCGGCCTGTCGCGCGACGATGCGTCGATCCCGCTGCCCAGGCGCGAATTGACGGCCGACGAGCAGGCGCTGCGTCGGCCGCATCTGTTCTGGTTCAACCTCGTGCTGACGCTCGTCGTGCTCGGCACGATGGTCGTGATGGGCGAGAAGATTCCGCCCGCGATCATGTTCATGGTCGGGCTGTGCATCGCGCTGATGGTGAATTACCCCGACGTCGACATGCAGCGGAAGCGCATCGACGCGCATGCGCGGGCGGCGCTGATGATGGCCGGTATCCTGCTCGCGGCCGGCGTGTTCACCGGGATCATGCAGGGCAGCGGGATGCTGAAGGCGATGGCGCAGGCGGCGGTCGGCTTCGTGCCGCCGTCGATGGCCGGCCACATTCCGGTCGCGCTCGGCCTCGCGTCGATGCCGCTCAGCATGCTGTTCGATCCCGATTCGTTCTACTTCGGCGTGCTGCCCGTGATCGCCGAAGTGGCCGGGCAGCTCGGCGTGCCGGCCGTGCAGGTCGGGCAGGCCGCGCTGCTCGGCCAGATGACGACGGGGTTCCCGGTCAGCCCGCTCACGCCGGCGACGTTCCTCGTCGTCGGCCTGTGCGGGATCGAGCTCGCCGAGCACCAGAAATTCACGTTTCCGCTGTTGTTCGGCGCGTCGATCGTGATGACGATCGCCTGCGTCGTGCTCGGCGTCTTTTGATTCTTCCCGGCGGCGCGCTCCGCCGGACGACGGTACGGACATGACAGCAAAGCCTTCACATGAACGGCGCGTGCGCATCGGCGCGGGCGCCGGCTATTCGGGCGACCGAATCGAGCCCGCGGTCGAACTGGCTGAACACGGGCAACTCGACTACCTGGTCTTCGAATGCCTGGCCGAGCGCACGATCGCGATCGCGCAGCAGGCGCGGCGCAACGATCCGGCGCTCGGCTACGATCCGCTGCTCGACGCGCGCATGCAGGCGGTGCTGCCGGTCGCGGCGGTCAAGCGCGTGCGCATCGTGTCGAACATGGGTGCGGCGAATCCGCGCGCGGCCGCACGGCGTACCGCGCGGATCGCGCAGTCGCTCGGCATCGCGGGGCTGAAGGTCGCGGCGGTCGAAGGCGACGACGTGCTCGACGTCGTGCTGCGCGGCGCGTTCCGTTTCGAGGAATCGGGCGACGAGGTCGCCGCGTATCGCGACCGCATCGTATCCGCGAACGCGTATCTCGGCGCCGCGCCGATCGTCGACGCGCTCGCGGCCGGCGCGGACGTCGTGCTGACCGGGCGCGTCGCCGATCCGTCGCTGTTCGCCGCGCCGCTGATCCACGCATTCGGCTGGCGGATGGACGACTGGGACACGCTCGGACAGGCGACCGTCGTCGGCCATCTGCTCGAATGCGCGGGGCAGGTGACGGGCGGCTATTTCGCCGATCCCGGCTACAAGGACGTGCCGAATCTGGCGCGGCTCGGCTTCCCGATCGGCGAGGTCGCGGCCGACGGCTCGGTCGTGATCACGAAGGTGCCGCACGCGGGCGGCCGCGTGAGCGCGGCGACCTGCAAGGAACAACTGCTCTACGAGATTCACGACCCGGCGCGGTATCTGCAGCCCGATGTCGTGGCCGATTTCACGCGCGTGGCGGTCGCGGAGGAGGCGACCGATCGCGTGCGTGTGACGGGCGGGCGCGGCGCCGCGCGGCCCGACACGCTGAAGGTGTCGGTCGCGTATGTCGACGGCTGGATCGGCGAAGGCCAGATCTCGTACGGCGGGCCGGGTGCGCTCGCGCGGGCGCATCTTGCGCTCGACATCGTTCGCGAGCGGCTCGCGCTGACCGGCGTCGCGGCGACCGAGTTGCGCTTCGACCTGATCGGCGTCGATGCGCTGTACGGCGACGCGACGCCGGCCGTGCGCGGCGAGCCGGCCGAGGTGCGCGTGCGGGTGGCCGGCCGCGCGGCGAACGCCGCCGAGGCCGCGCGAATCGGCAACGAAGTCGAGACGCTCTATACGAACGGGCCGGCCGGCGGCGGCGGCGCGTTCAAGTCGACGCGCGAGGTGATCGCCGTGCAGTCGGTGCTGCTGCCGCGCGCGGCCGTGACGCCGTCGTTTTCATTCGTGGAGGCCTGATGCAACTGCGTGAACTCGCGCATGCGCGCACCGGCGACAAGGGCAATACGCTGAACGTGTCGGTCATCTGCCGCGATCCGCGTCATTACGATCATCTGCGCACGCACCTCGATGCGCAGGCGGTGAAGGCATGGCTCGCGGGCATCGTGCACGGCGACGTCGTGCGCTACGAGTTGCCGGCGCTCGGTGCGTTCAACTTCGTGCTGAGCGATGCGCTCGGCGGTGGCGTGACGCGCTCGCTCGCGCTCGATGCGCACGGCAAGTCGGTCAGTTCGGCGCTGCTGGCGATCGAGGTGCCGGATCCGGCGTGACGGCGGGCGTCGCGGTCGGGAAGGGGACGGGAAGAGGCCGGGCCTTCACGGGATCAGCAGTTCGCGCCGCCCGTCCGCATGCTCGATGAGTTCGCCCGCGATGTGCGCAGGCACGAGGCGATGACGTGATGGGCAACGATGCAGGGCGCGTCGTCGTCGGCAACGGGCGGTTGCCATTCTTTTCCGCCCCGGACGACGTGTGAAGGATCGACGAGGCCCCGTCGTTTCTGCAACAATCCGCCGCACACCCATCCGACCTGATCTCGTCATGACTGCCCAGAACCGGACCATACGTCTCAAGCCGCTCTTCGCTTCGCTCGCCGCCCTTGGCGCGCTCGCGGGACTCACGGCGCTCGCCGCACCGTCGCCCGTTCATGCCGCCGAGCCGGCCCAGCCCGACCGCCAACTGAAAACCTTCATCCACGACACGTACGGCAACTGGCGCGCAAGCCGCAAGGGCTGGCAGGCGGACGGCGACGATTTCATCCATTCGCCGTGCGGCGTGCTGCGCGTGGCGACCGCGGACGGCCCGCGCACGCTGCTCGCGATGTGCGGCGAGACCGAGGCGGCGGTACAGAACGGGATGCCGGGCATGGATTCGGACGCGACGCCGGGCGCGATCGACCTGTACGTGCTGAAGCCTTCGCCGGACGGCAGGACGCTCGAGCCGGTCGCGAAGAAAACGGAGATCGCATCGGGCGGGCGTGGCGAACCCGGTACGGTGCGCATCGAGCGGCTTGGGCCGCACCTGTTCGGGTTCGTTATCGGCGAAAGCGACACGCGGCAAGGCTATACGCAACGCTTCCGTTCTATCTGGCTGCCGGTCGGTAATGCGCTGGTGCATGCGGCGGCACGCATCGACGAGGCGCTCGACAACGCGGAGTCGACGGAATGCGCGAACGCCCGCGCGCGCTGCGAGGAACGCCGCTTCGAGATCGCGCCGGACACCGCCGGCACGGGCGACGTCTATCCGCTGACGGTCACGGAAACGGGTACGCGCGGCGACAAGGCCATCCATGCACGCTACACGGTGAAGTTCGACGCCGCGCGTGGCCGCTACGTCGTGCCGAAGGCGTTGCGCGACGGGTACTGATCCTTCGCGCGGGAACGGGCGGCATTGCACCGCCCGCGCATTCACACGTACAGGTAGCGCACCAGGTGGAAGAACACCGGCGCGGCGAAGCAGATCGAATCGACGCGGTCGAGCATGCCGCCGTGGCCGGCGATCATCGAGCCCCAGTCCTTCGTGCCGAGCGAGCGCTTGACGGCCGACAGCACGAGCCCGCCGACGAAGCCCGCGATCACGATCGCGAGCGAGATCCCGAACGCCGCGCCGAAGCCGAACGGCGTCACGCGATACAGCGATGCGCCGCACAGCGTGGCGAGCAGCCCGCCGCCGATGAAGCCCTCGACCGTCTTCGACGGCGACAGCTGCGGCGCGATCTTGCGGCGTCCGAACAGTTTGCCGACGACGTATTGCAGCACGTCGCTGATCTGCACAACGAACAGGAAGAAGAACAGCAGCAGCGCGTTCTGCCCCGCGTAGCGCGGAATGTCGAGGATCAGCACGGCCGGCGCGTGGCTCAGCCCGTACACGCACACCATCAGCGCCCAGTTGATCTTCGCGTTGCGGCTCAGGAAGTCGCGCGTGTCCTGCGTGAGCGCCGACACAAGCGACATCGCGAAGAACAGGTGCACGGGCACGAAGATCGAGTACATCCCGTACCAGTTGATGCCGAGCAGCAGGTACTGCACGGGAATCGCGATGAAGAACGCGATGAAGAGCGTCGTATGGTCGCTCGCGGTGGTCGGCGTGAGCGTGATGAACTCGCGCAGCGTCAGGTACGACAGCAGCGCGAACACCAGGTACGTGACGTTGTTGCCGAGGCCGATCGCGACGGCCATGATCGCGATCATCGCCCACCATGCGCGGATGCGCTGGTTCAGGTTGACGATGGTCGGGCTCGCGCCGCCGCTGCGCGCGCCGAGGATCGCGCCGATCACGGTCGCGACGACGAGCACGCCCGTGACGCCCGCGACCAGTTCCCAGAAGAGGGTTCGCATGGTTGGTATCCGGAAAAGGGAGAAGGGGGCGCGCTCAGCCGGCCGGCCGCTGCGGCGGCGCGAGCGCGATGACCGCGTCGCGCATGCGGGCGAGGAACGTCGGCTTGTCTTCCTGCGCGGCGAGCGCTTCGTTCGCGCCGAAATGCACCTTGCAGATCAGCGGCACGGGCCAGATCGCGCCCTTCGGCATGATGCGCTGCAGGTTCTCGAGGTAGACGGGCGCGAGCGCGACGTCGGGGAATTCGGTCGCGAGATGGAACAGCCCGCTCTTGAACGGCTGCGGCAGCACGTCGGCGCCGCGCGTGCCTTCCGGGAAGATGATGATCGAGTGGCCCTGCCGCAGCGCGTCGCGCACCGGCTCCAGCGGGTCGCCGCCCGATTCGCGATGACGGTCGATCAGCACGACGTTCAGCAGCTTCTGCGCGATGTGACGCTTCAGGTCGCTGCTGTCCCAGTAGTCGCGCGCGGCGACCGGCCGCACGACCGCGCGCACGTCGCGCGGCAGCGCGGCGAGGATCGCGAGCGTGTCGATGTGGCTCGTATGGTTCGAGAAATAGATCTTCTGCGTCGGGGACGGCGGCGCCTGATGCCAGACCGGATACGCGCCGGCGACGAGCCGCACGATGGACAGCAGGAAATCGCGCTGCCAGACGTTGAGGATGTTCATCGGCGCGCGGCCTCCTGCGTGCATGCCCGGCCCGCCGCGCACGCGCGGTGGGCGGAACCCCGGAATGCCGGCGCGGCAGGATGCGCGCCGGACGGCTCTTGTTTAAATTTTTTCAAAGTTCGTGGCTGCCTGTCGCAGGTCCGCGATAATCGGACGATTCGCCGTCGCACGCTGTCGCGTCGCGGCGAATGCGCCGGTCGGCGGCGTGATAATCGGCTGTTGCACGAGTGCCCGTCTGCAGTTCGAATGGATCTCGCTGCGATCGGGCCAGCGGATTATCGCGAGTTTCGCCGAAAAACGCCAGATTGGCGCCACGCGGGCGGGCCGGGCCGCATGCTTGACGCATCGGGGCGGCTCGGCGACGATGAGGGCCGTTCAATCCAGGCCGACGAAGGCCGTTTCGCCGCTCGGGGCATGGCGGCGGGAAACTATCCGACCGTGCCGCGCGAATAATACGAATACGAAACGATGAGCCTCTACGCACTCAAACCCAAATTCCAGAACCGTCTGCGCCCGTTCGCGAATTCGCTCGCCGAACGTGGCGTCACGGCCAACCAGGTCACGCTGTTCGCGGCCGGCGGCTCGATCGTCGTCGGCGCGCTTGCCGGGCTCGGCGTGTTCGCCCGCGCGCTGTTCCTGCTGATCCCGCTGTGGCTGTTCGCGCGGATGGCGCTCAACGCGATCGACGGGATGCTCGCGCGCGAGCACGGGCAGAAGAGCACGCTCGGCGCGTACCTGAACGAGCTGGGCGACATCGTGTCCGACGTCGCGCTCGTGCTGCCGTTCCTCGCCATTCCCGCGTTCGCGCCGGCGGACGTCTGGCTGTTCGCGCTGACGGCGGTGATCGTCGAATGCGCGGGGCTGATCGGCCCGCTCGTCGGCGCGACGCGCCGCTACGACGGCCCGTTCGGCAAGAGCGACCGGGCGCTGGCCCTCGGCGCGTTCGCGCTGTGGATCGGCCTCGGCTTGCCGGTCGGCGGCGCCGCCGCGTGGCTGTGGCGGCTGCTGATCGTGCTGTCGATCGTGACGGCGGTGCGGCGCGTGCAGGCCGGGATCGCCGAAGCGGGCGGCTGATCGGCCGCCGACGCGGGGCGGGACCGGCGCCGGAGGGCGGCGCCGCATGATTCGAATAACGAAACGAGAGAGATCGCATGAACGCACGCACGGCCCGCGAGGCCGACTTCATCACGCACGACGGCGCGACGCTGTTCTACCGCCACTGGCCCGCGACGAGCGCACGCTGCCGCGGCGCGATCGTGCTGCTGCATCGCGGGCACGAACATTCGGCGCGCGTCGCGCACCTCGTCGACGAGCTCGACCTGCCGGATTTCGCCTTTTTTGCGTGGGACGCGCGCGGCCACGGCCGCTCGCCGGGCGCGCGCGGCTACAGCCCGAGCGCGGCCGCGTCGGTGCGCGACCTGCAGACCTTCGTCGAGCATATCCGCGACACGCACGGCATCGCGATCGAGGAGATGGCGGTCGTCGGCCAGAGCGTCGGCGCGGTGCTCGCGGCGGCCTGGGCGCACGACTACGCGCCGCCGATCCGCGCGCTCGTCGTCGCGTCGCCGGCATTCCACATCAAGCTCTACGTGCCGTTCGCGCGGCCGGGGCTGCGGCTGATACACAAGCTGCGCGGGCTGTTCTACGTGAACAGCTACGTGAAGCCGAAATTCCTCACGCACGATCCCGAACGGATCGCGAGCTACGCGTCCGATCCGCTGATCACGCGGCCGATCGCGGTCAACATGCTGCTCGACCTGCACGATACCGCGCAGCGGATCGTCGCCGACGCGGCCGCGATCACCGTGCCGACGCAGTTGCTGATCTCGGGCGCCGACTGGGTCGTGCATCGCGGCCCGCAGGACCGCTTCTTCGAACGGCTCGGCTCGGCGCGCAAGGAGCGCATCGTGCTGCCGGGCTTCTACCACGACACGCTCGGCGAGCGCGACCGCGCGCAGGCGCTCGCGCCGCTGCGCGCGTTCGTGCTGCGCGAGTTCGATGCGCCGAGCCCGCGCGTGTCGCTCGCCGATGCCGACCGGCGCGGCGCGTTCCACGACGAATACGCGGCGCTCGGCCGGCCGCCGGCCAACGTGTTCGCCCGGGCATACTGGGCGCTCACGCGCGCCGGCCTGAAAGCCGGCGGCGCGCTGTCGGACGGCATCGCGCTCGGGTTGCGGCTCGGCTTCGATTCGGGCTCGACGCTCGACTACGTGTACCGCAACCGCGCGCAGGGGCGGTTCGGCATCGGCGCGCTGATCGACCGCACGTATCTCGATTCGCCGGGCTGGGTCGGCATCCGCCAGCGCAAGGTGCATCTGCAGGAGCTGATCGGCGCGGCGATCGGCCGGCTGCGCGCGCACGGCACGCCGGTGCGGATCGTCGACATCGCGGCCGGTCACGGGCGCTACGTGCTCGACGCGATCGCGATGGCCGCCGAGCGCGACGGCGCGGCGCCCGACGACATCACGCTGCGCGACTACAGCCCGCCGAACGTCGAGGCCGGGCGCGTGCTGATCGCGCAGCGCGGCCTCGAGCCGATCGCGCGCTTCGAGCGCGGCGACGCGTTCGACGAGGCGTCGCTCGCGACGCTGGAGCCGCGGCCGACGCTCGCGATCGTGTCGGGCCTGTACGAGCTGTTCGGCGAGAACGCGCTGATCGAGCGCTCGCTGCGCGGGCTCGCGCAGGCCGTGCCGCCGGGCGGCTATCTCGTCTACACGGGGCAGCCGTGGCATCCGCAGCTCGAATTCATCGCGCGCGCGCTGAACAATCACCGCGGCGAGTCGACGTGGGTGATGCGCCGCCGTTCGCAGGCCGAAATGGACGAGCTCGTCGCGCGGGCGGGCTTCCGCAAGCTCGACCAGCGGATCGACGAGATGGGCATCTTCACGGTCAGTCTCGCGCAGCGGGTCGACGCGTCATGAGCGCGCTCGGCGGCGGCGCGGGCGCGGGTGCGGGAGGCGGGCTGGCCGAGCCGGCGGCCGGCGCGCGCGGCGCGTCGTTCGCGCTGCGTTTCGGCTGGCTCGCGGCGATGGGCACCGTGTTCTTCTCGACGTACGGCTTCGCGAACTGGCTCGCCGCGCGCCGCGCCGCGGTGCCGACGTTCGCGTTCGGCTGGGAGCATGCGATCCCGTTCGTGCCGTGGACGATCGTGCCGTACTGGTCGATCGACCTGCTGTATGCGCTGTCGTTCTTCTTCTGGACGCGCCGCGATGATCTGCTCGATCACGTGAAACGGTTGCTGACCGTGCAACTGGTGTCGGTCGCATGCTTCATCGCGTGGCCGCTGCGCTTCGGCTTCGAGCGGCCCGACGCGGGCGGCGTGGCCGGCGCGCTGTTCACGCTGCTGATGGGCTTCGACAAGCCGTTCAACCAGGCGCCGTCGCTGCATATCGGGTTGCTCGTCGTGCTGTGGGCCGTCTATGCGAAGCACCTGCGCGGCACGTTCGCGCGCGGCGTGCTGCACCTGTGGTTCGCGGCGATCGGCGTGTCGGTGCTGACGACCTACCAGCATCACGCGATCGACGTGCCGACCGGGGCGGCCGTCGGCTGTCTCGCGCTGTTCCTGTTTCCGCTGCGCGATGCCGCGGGCCGGTTGCCGGGCGCCGATGCATCGCCGAGCCAGGCCGGCCGCGCGCTCGCGCGCCGCTATGCGTTCGGCGCCGCGCTGGTCGCATGCGCGGCGCTGGCCTGTGTGCCGCGTGCGCCGGCCGGGGCGCTGGCGGCGGGGTGGGTCGCGCTGGCGCTCGCCTGCGTTGCGTGGGCCTACCGGCGCGGTGCGCCCGGCGCATTCCAGAAGGACGCGCACGGGCGGTTTCCGGTCTCCATCGGCGCGCTGCTTGCGCCGACGATTGCCGGCGCGTTCGTCAATTCGCGGCTGTGGACGATCCGCCAGCCGGCGCCGGTGCGGATCGACGAACGCGTGTCGATCGGCCGGACGCCGACGACGCGCGACATCCGGCGCCTCGGCTTCTCCGCGCTGGTCGACCTGACCGCCGAGATGCCGCGCTGGGCGGCGGCCGATGCATCGCTCGCGTATGCGTGCGTGCCGCAGCTCGACCTCGTCGCGCCGACGGCGGCGCAGCTCGCGCAGGCCGTCGCGGCGCTCGAGCGCCTGCACGGCGAAGGGCGCGACGTGCTGGTCTGCTGTGCGCTCGGCTACGGGCGCAGCGTGCTGTGCGCGGCCGCGTGGCTCGCCGCGCGGCGCGGGTTCACCGATGCGCGCGACGCGCTGGCCGCGGTGCGCGCCGTGCGGCCGCGCGCGGTTTGGTCGGATGACGGTGTGGCCGTGCTGCAGCAGTGGATCGATCGCCGGCGCGACGTGGGGCGCGTGTGATGCGCGATCCGTCCGGCCCGTTCAGGATCGCCGCCGCGCGCGGGGCGCTCGATGCGGGCGTCTGGGCGATCGCGGCCGCGCTGGCTGCGGCCGGCGCGGGCGGGTGGATCGCGGCGGGCTGGGTGCCCGCGACGCTCGCCCGGGTACTGCTGGCCGTCGTCAGCACGGGATCGGGGATCGCGGCGCTGTGGTACGCGGTGCGCATCGAGATCGATCGGCGGCTGTTTGCCGCGCTGGCGCGGGCGGCGCAAGGCGACGGGACGGTCGACGACGGGCTCGCGGCGCTCGACCGCGCGCTCGCCGATCTGGGCTGGATCGACGCGGCGAAGGCCGGGCGCACGCTCGACGCACGCGTGCGCGGCGCGGTCGGGCTGTGCCGGGCTGCGGTGCTCGTGGCGATCGTGCAGTGGCTCGTCGTCGGGCTCGCGCTCGCGGTGTCGCCGATCGGTTAGGGCCAGCGCAAGCGCGCTATCGGCGGGAACGGCCCGTCCGGCGCATGCGAGGCGTCATGCTTGCGCGGAGCGCCGCGATCGCGTGCGCTTGGCCTCGTACATCTCGTGGTCCGCGTGCTCGATCAGCGCATTCATGTCGGTGCCGTCGTCCGGCAGCACCGCGATGCCGACGCTGACGCCGAGCTGCAGCGCATGCCCGTCGAATTCGAACGGCTCGCCCACCCGCCGCGCGAGCCGCGTGCTTTGCGCATGGGCATCGTCGCGGGTGCCGATATTCGGCAGGATCACCGCGAATTCGTCGCCGCCGATGCGCGCGACCGTATCCGAGCGCCGCACCGCGGCCTGCATCCGCGTGGCGACCTCGCGCAGCGCGGCGTCGCCCGCGCGGTGGCCGAACCCGTCGTTGATCGGCTTCAGCCCGTCCATGTCGATGTTGAGAATGCCGAGCCGGCCGCTTGCGCGCAGCGCGGAGTGCATCGACTGGCGCAGGCGGTCGTAGAACAGCGCGCGGTTCGGCAGGCCCGTGAGTGCGTCGTGGGTCGCGCGCAGGTAGAGCTCGTTCGCTTCGTTGCGCGCCGCGTGGAACATCGCGGCGGCGATCAGGTCGGCCATCAGCCGCAGGGTGGCCGAGTCGGCCGGCGAGAAGCCGTCGACGTCCGGCGACATCACCTTCAGCACGCCGACCGTCGTGTCGGCATGCGCGAGCGGCATCACGAGCATCGAGCGCAGGCCGACCCGGCGGCACGCATCGCGATCGACGCGCGGGTCGGTTTCGGAATCGATGCAGTGCAGCAACTCGCCTTGCTGCACGCACAGCCCCGACAGGCTGCCCGAGCGCCGCAACCGCAGGCCGAGCATGCCGGCCGCCGTGCCCGACGCGGCCCGGTACACCATGTCGTCGCCTTCGGCGAATTCGACCGCGGCGGCGCTCGCGCCGGTGAGCTTCGGCATCTGTTCGGCCACGTACGCGATCACGCTGCCGAGATCCATGCCGAGTTTCGCGATTTCGGCTTGCGCCGCGATGATGCGCAGCAACGTGTCGGCGGACGGGGTGGCGGAGTCGGCGGTTTGATTCAAGTCAGTTTTCCATGAAGAAAGTACGTCGCGCGACACGTACTTGCGGTAGCATACGCGCCGCCTGCGGCAGCGCGCGTGGCGGGGCGGTCCGCCACGGACCGCGGCCGGTGCCCGGCCCCCGGCCAGCCGTATCGCGCCGGCAGTATGCCGTTCCAGCCGTCCCGCTGGCAACGGCGCAATTCTTGCCATTCCCTCTTCCCGCGCGGCATTTCCGACCGAATTGAGGTTTTTTCGCTTCACAGTCGCGAATCACGGTAAGTTTTGTTCTATTTTTGAGATAGTGTGACGAATGAGCGGGCGCCGGTGCCAGGCGCGCCGCAACGCGACGAACCGGCCGCTGAAGCATCCGCCGCGTCGTACCGACAAATGCAATCAGGTCATATAGATGAGAGGAAGCAGAGGGGATGTGCACTCACGGGCATAGCTGCTTTGCGCGCGTCCGTTTCGACGCGCGGATGGACCGGACGATTGTGACGATGGGGAGCGGCGCATGAGGCCGGCCGTGTCGCTGTTCGTCCTCGCGGCCGCGATGACCGGCGCTTTCCACGCGGCTGCGTTGTCGGCCGCGCCGATGCCGGCGGTGCCGGCCGCCGCTTCGACGTCCGCTGCGGATCGCGCGGCGGCGACCGACGCGGCGCCGGCCGCGACGCCCGCTACCGCGCCGACGGCGGCCAGCGCGCCGGCCGCCGGCCTGCCGGCCACGACCGTGCGCATGCCGTTCGCATCGCTCGGCGCGTTCGATCCGCTGCGCCTGCGCGGCGCCGACGACGCGCGCACGATCAACGCCGGCGTGCGGCTCGACCGCGTGATCACGGGCGCGCGGCTGCGCCTGACCTACGCGTATTCGCCGTCGCTGGTCTTTCCGCTGTCGCACCTGAAGGTGTCGGTGAACGGCGAGGTGATCGCGACCGTTCCGTTCGATGCGGCACGCGCCGGGCGCACGGTCACGCAGGAGATCCCGATCGATCCGCGCTACTTTTCCGATTTCAACCAGATCGGCCTGCGCCTGATCGCGCACTACACGCTCGACCATTGCGAGGATCCGGCGAACTCGGCGCTGTGGGCCGACGTGAGCCCGACGAGCGAGCTGATCCTCGACGAATCGCCGGTGCGCCTGCCGAACGATCTCGCGCTGCTGCCCGCGCCGTTCTTCGACCGGCGCGACAACGGCCGCCTGCGGCTGCCGTTCGTGCTGCCGGCCACGCCCGATTCGGCGACGCTGCGCAGCGCGGGCGTGCTCGCGTCGTGGTTCGGCGCGCTGGCCGACTACCGGCATGCGCGCTTCCCGGTATCGGCCGCGCTGCCGGCCGACGACCAGGCCGTCGTGGTCGGCACGGCCGCGACGCTGCCGGCCGGTCTCGCGCTGCCGCCCATCAACGGTCCGCTGCTCGCGGTCGCCGACAATCCGGCCGCGCCGGGGCGCAAGCTGCTGATCGTCACGGGCCGCACGGCGGCCGAGGTCGACGACGCGGTCGCGACGCTCGTGCTCGGCCGCGCGGCGCTGTCCGGGCCGGCCGCGACGGTCGCGCACGTCGATCTCGGCGCGCCGCGCAAGCCGTACGACGCGCCGCGCTGGCTGCCGGTGAACCGGCCGATCGCGTTCCGCGAGCTCGTGAACGACCCGCGCCAGCTCGAAGTGCGCGGCACGACGCCCGACGCGATCCGGCTGAACCTGCGCGTGCCGGCCGATCTGCATTCGTGGAACGGCGCGGGCGTGCCGATCACGCTGCGCTACCGCTACACGGCGCCGACCGTGCAGGACAATTCGACGCTCGCGGTCGAGATCAACGACCAGCTCGTGAAGTCGTACCGGCTCGGGCCGGCCCACGCGGAGGACGCGCACGGGCGCATGCAACTGCCGCTGCTGTCGGTGCCGGAAGGGCGCGTGACGAGCGACGTCGACATTCCCGCGTTTCGCGTCGGCAGCGGCAACCAGCTGCAATTCCGCTTCACGCTCGATTCGCAGAAGACGGGCCTGTGCTCGAGCACGGCCACCGAGCCGCAGCGCGCGGCGATCGATCCGGATTCGACGATCGACTTCTCGCACTTCGTCCATTACGCGCAATTGCCGAACCTCGCGTTCTTCGCGAACAGCGGCTTTCCGTTCACGCGCTTCGCGGACCTGTCGCAGACGGCCGTCGTGCTGCCCGAGCGGCCCTCGCCGCAGGAGCTCGAGGCGTACCTGACGATGCTCGGCCACATGGGCGAATGGACCGGCTTCCCGGCGCTGCGCGTGCAGGTCGCGCGGCCCGGTGACGTCGCCGCGCTGTCGGGGCACAAGGATGTGCTCGTGATCGACGGCTCTCCGGCGTCGCCGCTGCTCGCGAACTGGCGCGCGTCGCTGCCGCTCGCGATCGGCGAGCCGGGCGGCGCGGGCGGCGGCGGTGCGACGCGCGTCGCGTTCACGGTGAAGGAGCGCTGGCGCAACGGCGTGGGCGTCGCCGACGGCGGCGCGCACATCGAACAGACGGGCCCGCTCGCCGCGCTCGCCGGTTTCGAGCTGCCGGGCAGCCGCGGCCGCAGCGTCGTCGCGCTGACGGCGACCGACCAGCCGCGCCTCGGCGATCTGCTCGACGTGTTCGAGAACGCGGGGCTCGTGGCGCAACTGCAGGGCGACCTCGCGCTGGTGCGGCCGGGGCAGGTCGACAGCCTGCGGGTCGGCGAGCCTTACGTGGTCGGCTTCGTGCCGTGGTATGCACGCGTGTGGACGGAGGCGGCGCGGCATCCGGTCGTGCTCGGCGCGGTGGGCGTCGTCGCGGGGCTGCTGCTCGCGCTCGGCGTGTTCAGCGTGCTGCAGCGAATCGCCGCGCGTCGACGGGGGATGTAACAGATGGCGCGGGCAATGACGAAGCGACGGGCGATGCAGCCGGCGCGGCGTGTCGGCGTGACCCTCGCGGTGGCGGTGGCGGTGGCGGTGACGTGCGCGGCGGCCGGCATGGCCACGCGCGCGCACGCCGCCGGGGCCAGTGCCGCCGATGCGGCCGGCGCGGGATGCAGCGCCGCGTGGCCGCGCTGGGACGCGTTCAAGCGCGATTTCATCTCGGCCGACGGCCGCGTGATCGACGTCGGCTCGGCCGATTCGCGCACGGTATCGGAGGGGCAGGCGTATGGGCTGTTCTTCGCGCTGGTCGCGAACGACCGGCGCATGTTCGACACGATCCTCGCGTGGACCGAGAACAATCTCGCGCAGGGCGACCTGAGCGCACGCTTGCCGGCCTGGCTGTGGGGCCGCGCGCCCGACGGCGCATGGCGCGTGCTCGACGCGAACGCGGCGTCGGACGCCGACCTGTGGATCGCCTATGCGCTCGTCGAGGCCGGGCGGCTGTGGCACGAGCGTAGCTATACGGCGCGCGGTGCGCTGCTCGCGAAGCGCGTGCTCGACGACGAGACGGCGACCGTGCCGGGCCTCGGCCTCACGCTGCTGCCGGGGCCGACCGGGTTCAAGCTGGCCAACGGCCAATGGCGCGTGAATCCGAGCTATTCGCCGCCGCAGGTGATTCGCGCGCTCGGCGCGCGGCTGCCCGACGACCGTCGCTGGGCCGCGCTCGCATCCAGCACCGCTCGCGTGCTGCTCGACACCGCGCCGAAGGGCTTCTCGCCCGACTGGGCGCTGTATCGCGCGGGCAAGGGGTTCGGGCCCGATCCGGACACGCACGCGGAGAGCGCGTACAACGCGATCCGCGTGTACCTGTGGGCCGGCATGCTCGACCGCGCCGACCCGCTCGCCGCGCCGCTGCTCGCGAAGTTCGCGCCGTTTGCCGACCATATCGCCGCGCATGGCGCGCCGCCGGAGAAGGTCGATACGACGACGGGCGTCGCGGGCCCGAACGACGGCAACGGCGGCTTCTCCGCGGCGGCCGTGCCGTTCCTCGACGCGCGCGGCCAGCACGCGCTCGCGGATGCGCAGGCGGCGCGCGTCGAGACGCTCGCGCGCCAGTCGGCGCCCGGCTATTACTCCAGCGTGCTGACGCTGTTCGGGCTCGGCTGGCGGGACGGCCGCTACCGGTTCGAAGCGGACGGCACGCTCGACACGCGTTGGGGAGGCCGTTCGTGCGCCGCCCGTTGAAGCGCGCCGCGCCGCACGTCGCGGGATTCGCGTGGCTCGCGTCGTCGGTGTGCGCGGCCGCGCCGGGCGCCGCCTCGGGCGCCGCGGCGGCGACCCCCGCGGCACCGGCGACCGCGGCTGCCGGCGATGCGCGGCGCGAGCTCGACACCGCGCGGATGTGGGGCATCAAGCATCGCGACGATCTCGCGCGCGATGCGCTGCGCAAGGGCCTGCTGATCGCGCCGGGCGATCCCGACCTGCTGGCCGAACAGGTGCGCGTGCTGCTGCGGCTCGGCGACGCGAAAGGCGCGCAGGCGTCGCTGGCGCGGCTGCAGGCGCAGTCGCCGAATGCGCCTGCCGCGCGGCGGGTGGCCGACGAATACCGCGTCGCGACGAGCGCGCGCGGCGAGATGGCGCAGATCCGGCTGCTCGCGCGCAGCGGCCGCGCCGACGAGGCGGCCCGGCGGATCGTCGCGCTGTTTCCGAACGGCGCGCCGTCGGGTGCGCTCGGCGCCGAGTATTACCAGATCGTGTCGAATGCGCCGGGCGGGCGCGAGCCGGCGATCGCCGCGCTGCGCCGCGCGATCGCCGCCGATCCGCGCGACACGAGCGCGTCGATCGCGCTCGCGCGGCTCTTGAACCAGCGCGACGACACGCGCGCGGAAGCGAACCGGATCGCGTCGTCGCTCGCGACGCGCGCCGACGCGGACCATACGGAAGCGATGGCGCTGTGGCGGCGCGTGCTGCAGTCGGCCGGCAGCGATCCCGCGTATCTCGATGCGCTGCACGCGTATCTCGCGCTCGCGCCGGACGATACCGAATTCCGCGATCGCGCGGCCGGCCTCGATCGGCAGCGCGATGCGCAGCGCCGGCTCGAGCGCGATCCCGACTACATCGCGCAGCAGCGCGGGCTGCAGGCGCTGGCGCGCGGCGACCTGGCCGCCGCCGACCCGCTGCTCGCGCGCGCCGCGCGGGCGCGGGCGGACGACGCCGATGCGTTGGGCGGGCTCGGCCTGCTGCGCCTGCGCGAAGGGCGGCATGACGAAGCGCGCGCGCTGTTCGCACGGGCCGCGACACGTGCGACCGACCAGCGCGGCAAATGGCAAGGCCTCGCGCGTACCGCGCAGTTCTGGGGGCTGCTCGCCCAGGGCCGCGAGGCGGCCAGTGCGGGCCGCCCGCGCGATGCCGAGCGCGCCGCGCGCGCGGCGCTCGCGATGCAGCCGGACAACCCGGACGCGAAGCTTCAGCTTGCCGATGCGCTGCTCGCGCAGCGCGACTGGGCGCAGGCGGAGCCATTGCTGCGCGGTTTGCTCGCCGCGCGCTCGCCGAGCGTGTCGGCCGTGCGCGACACGGCCACGCTGTATGAAAACACCGGCCGCGCGGACCGGATCGGCCCGTTGCTCGACGCGCTGCAAGGGCGTGTGACGGGCGCCGACGATCGGCGCGCGCTCGACGGCCTGCGCGGCGACCTGCTCGCGAAGGAAGCGCGCGCGCTGGCCGACAAGGGGGCACGCGGGCCGGCCGCGCAACGCTACGAGGCGGCCGTGCGCGCGACGCCCGACGCGCCGTGGACGCGCTTCGCGCTCGCGCGCCTTTATCGCGACATGGGGCTGCCGCAGCTCGGCCGCACGGTGATGGACGACGGGCTCGCGCTGAGCGATACGCCCGAGATGCGCTACGCGAACGCGCTGTATCGCAACTCGCTCGACGATGTCGCCGGCGCGCAGGCCGCACTGGCGCCGGTCGACGATGCGCACCGTTCGGACGGGATGCGTGCGCTCGCGCGCAAGCTCGATGCCGAAAATGCGCTCGCCGACGCGCGCGGCGCGCATGCACGCGGCGACCGCGCGGCATTCGCCGCCACGCTCGCGCACGCGCAGGCGAGCGCGCCGGACGATCCCGACATGCTCGCCGCGATCGGCGCGCAGTGGATCGACGCGGGCGAACCCGAGCGCGGCCTCTCGCCGCTCCACGACTGGATCGCCGCGCATCCGCGCGAAGCCGATGCGGACGTGCGCCTGCGCTACGGCGACCTGCTCGGCCGCGCGGGGCGCGACGACGCGCTCGCCGCGTGGCTCGACACGCTGCGCCGCGACCCGGCGCTGACGCCCGCGCAGACGGCGCGACTGGAGGACCAGTCGCTGCGGCTCGTGCTGCGGCAGACCGACGACGCGATCGCGCGACAGGACTATGCGCAGGCGCGCACGCTGCTCGATCGCGCGAGCCCGGCCGGCCGCGCGGACAAGCGCCATGCGCTCGAACTCGCCGATCTCGAACGCGCGCAGGGGCATTACGATGCGGCGCGCGAGGCGCTCGCGCCGGTCGTGGCGCGCACGCCCGACGACGCCGATACGCAGCTCGCGCTCGCCCGGATCGACGAGGACAGCGGCAACCGTGCGGCCGCCCGCGAGCGCGTGCAGGCGGTGCTGGCGCGCACGCCGGACGACGACGTCGACACGCAGTTGTCGGCCGTGCGGCGCCTGAACGCGCTGCGCCGGCCGGACGAAGCCGCGCAGGTGACCGGGCGGCTGCAGGCCGCATATCCGGCGCGCGCCGACGTGACGGTCGCGGCCGGCCGCGTGGCCGAGGCGCAGGGCCGCTACGACGACGCGGCGTCGCTGTACCGGCTGTCGCAGTCGCAGGAGCGCGCGACGGGGGTAGGCCCGGGCCGCGACGGGCTGACACCCGCGCAGGCCGCGTTCGCGGAGCTGGCGCAGCGGCGCAATCCCGAGATCGAGACCGGCTGGATACCCGCGTACAAATCGGGCGACGAAGGCATCTCGTCGTATCGCGCGCAGCAGGTGCCGATCTACATGCAGATGCCGGTCCGCTACGACGGGCACGTATTCGCGCAGATCGACACCGTGCATCTCGACCCGGGCACGCTCGATACGAGCGACCCGAACGCGTATTCGCTGAAGACGTTCGGCACGTACGCGGGGCTCAGGGCGCCGAACGGGCTGCCGCCGCCGTTCCAGCCGAATCCGCAGGCTGCCGCGCTGCTCGCGAATCCGTCGGGCTCGCTGCACCAGTCGGTGACGGGCGTCGCGCTCGGTGCCGGTTACCTGTCCGATGCGTGGCGGTTCGATCTCGGCACGTCGCCGCTCGGCTTCCCCGTGCACTACCTCGTCGGCGGCGTGCGTTATCGCTTCGACGCGGGCCCCGCGAGCTTCTCCGTGAATGCGTCGCGCCGGCCGGAAACGAGCAGCGTGCTGTCGTACGCGGGGATGCGCGACCCGTGGACGGGCGCGGTGTGGGGCGGCGTGCGCCGCGACGGCGTGAACCTGCGTGCGTCGGTCGACGTCGGCCGTACGAACCTGTTCGCGGAACTCGGCGCGGGCGTGCTGTCCGGCCGCAACGTCGAACGCAATGCGGAAGTCACGCTGCGCACCGGCTTCACGGTGCCCGTGTACGAGCGCGCGACGATGAAGGTCAGCACCGGGCTCGTCGGCAATGCGTGGCACTACGCGCAGAACCTGCGTTACTACACGTACGGGCAGGGCGGTTACTACAGCCCGCAGCGCTACCTGTCGCTCGGCGTGCCGATCGAATGGGCGGGGCGGCACGATGCGCTGTCGTGGGACCTGACCGTCACGGGCGGGATCTCGAACAGCTACGAGAAGGATTCGCTGTATTACCCGACGCTCTCCGGCCAGCGGGCCGCGCAGGTGGCGGCCGGGTTCGTGTACGCGGGCAGTTCGACGCGCGGCGTGTCGTTCTCGTACGGCGTGAACGGCATCGTCGAGTATCGCGTGAACGCGCACCTGAGCGTCGGCGCGCAGTTGCACATCGACCGGTCGCACGACTATGCGCCGAGCTCGGCGCTCGTCTACCTGCGCTATGCGTTCGATGCGCGCGCGCCGCGCAGCTGGCTCGTGACACCCACGCCCGTGCGGCTTTATTCGGATTACTAGGGGAACGCGTGACTACGGAATTCGATGCTACCCGCCTCGCGCCCGGCGCCACCGGCCTGGTCGATCGCGTGCGCGCGCTGTTGCGCATGGGGCCGGCGGGCGGCCGTGCCGGCGCATCGAGCCGGCTCGCGATCGACGGCCTGCCCGACGCCTGGACGCAACTGGACGCCGGCGGCCTTTACGCGATCTACGCGGCCGGCGGCACGCCGGGATGCGACGCGCTCGTGTGGGAAAGCGCGCGGCAGGCGCGCACGCGCGACGTCACGATCGTGCTGGCGCGCGATCCGTCGAGCGTCGCCGCGCAGATGGCATCGCTCGGCTTCGCGGGCGGCGCGCAGCCGGCCGGCTGGCCGCGCAACCTGAACGTGCTGGCGATGCCGCCGGCGGCCGAGCCGGCCGACGCCGGCGCCGATGCCGGCGTGGCCGGCGGCGCGTCGGGCCGCGCGGCGCCCGGCCCGTTCGCGCGGCTGACGGGCGGCTTGCGCGCGATGAAGCGCTACGGGCTGCATGCCCGGTCGCTGTATTTCGTCGAAGGCGCGCAGCGCTGGTTCAGCTGGGACGATCCGGTCGCGCTCGCGGAGGAAGCGCACGCGCTGGCCGGCTGGTGCCGCACCCGCCGGATCGCGCTCGTGCTGCTGCTCGACCCGGAAGCGGCCCGGGCAGGCGGCGACACGCGTGCCGACGATGCGCCGCTCGTGCGCGATGCGCAGCGCGCGCCGCGCAGCGCCTTCCACGGAATCTGCTCGGGTGTCGCGCAGTTGCAGCGCACGCACGGCGAATTGCTGTGGGTCGTCGATTTCTGGCGCGCGGGCGACACGCTCGCGGCCGGCGAGGTGCGGCCGCTGCGCTTCGCGCCCGGCGGCCGGTTGACCGCCAGCGTCGATGGCGGCGCGACCGAACCGGCGCACCGGATGAAGCTCGCGAGCGACGAGGATCGCGTGGTGGTCAGCCGCGCGGTGCTCGACGGCGCGAGCCGCGTGCCGGACGGCTGGGAGATCGTCGACGACAACGCGGCCGTCGTCGCCGCGTGCGCGAACGCGCAGGCCGCGACCGCGGTGCTGGTGTTCCGCTCGCATGCGCAGCTCGAAGCGCTGTGCGCGGACGTGCATACGTTGCGCCGGCAGTGCGGCGGCGCGCTGAAGATCGCGGTCGTCGAGCGCGGCGAGGTGCTGCGCCAGCAGTTCGAGATGCTCGTGCTGAGCGTCGGCGCGAACCGCGTCGTCGCGCGCGACCTGCCCGTGTCGCGGATGCAGGCCGCCGTGCACGCGCTGCACGGCCAGCTCTACGCGCGGCCCGTCGCGGCCGACTATCGCGCGGCGCTCGCGGCCGCGCTCGGCGATTCGGTGCTCGGCTACCTGCCGGTCGGCGCGTTCTGCCAGCGGATTCGCGCGGTGCTCGATCGCGGCGCGGTGCTCGCGCTGCCGCATACGCTCGCGAAGCTCACGCTGCTGCCGGGCGTGTCGCACGTCGACGCGTTGCGGCATTGCCGGCCGCGTCGCGCGGGCGACGTCGTGACGGCCGATGCCGGGCACCTGTTCGTGTTCCTGTTCGCGTGCGAGCCGGTTGATGCCGAAGACGCGCTCGCGCGGATCTTCGACGTGCCGGTCGATACGCTGTCCGATCGCGTCGTGTGCCTGGGGCAGGGCAGCATCGACACCGAGCTCGACGCGCTGAAGGCCGAGAACCGGCGCGCGCCGATCGCCGATTACAGCGACCTGTTCGCGGCGGCGCGGCCGCCGGGCGCCGCGCGCGCAGCGGCCACGCCCGTCGCGCCCGGTGCGGCATTGCCCGACGCGAGCGAGGTGAGCGACGCGATCGATGCGATCGATACCGTCGTCGCGCTCGACGCGATCGGCGTGCCGCAGGCGTCCGCGCCCGCTGCCGCCGACGCCGCGGCGCCGGACCCCGTCATTCCCGCCGTGCGTGCGCGCGGCGCCATTCGCAGCGCGATGCCGCTGCGCAAGCAGGAGGACGCATGATCGCCGAACTCGTCATCGGCTTCATCGTCGGTATCGTGATCGCGGTGCCGGTGTGGATCGTCGCGCAGCACCTCGGCATCGGCCGCGGCTTTCATGCACCGCGCGGCATCGACCGGCGCGACGCGGTGCCGTGCGAACTCGTGCCCGTCGCGCTGCGCGGCCGCCTGCTGCCGGGCGCGGGCGGCGACGAAGGCGATGAAGGCGACCAGCGCGGCAAGCGCGACAGCAAGGCGGCACGATGAAGACGATCGCTCTCACGTCGACGACGGGCGGCGCGGGCCGCACGACGCTCGCCGCCGCGCTCGCGGTGCTGCTCGCGCGCCGCGGCCGGCCGGTCGTCGCCGTCGAATTCGATGCACAGAACCTGATGGGCGCGACGCTCGGCCTCGATACGCTGGCCGAACACGGTCTCGCGCACGGCCTGCTGGGCGGCGCCGAACCGTGGCACACGCATACGTGGGGCAACGCCGACGGCGTGCTGTTCGTGCCGTACGGGCAGGTCGACGCGGCCGGCGCGGCCGCGTGCGATGCGCGGCTCGTGGCCGATCCGGCGTGGCTCGCGCGCGCGCTCCACGAGATCGCGCTGCCGGCCGACGGCGTCGTGCTGATCGACACCGCCCGCTATCCGTCGCCGCAGGCCGAGCAGGCGATCCGGTGCGCGGACCTGACGCTCGTCGTCGTGCCGCCGGAGCCGGTCGCCTGCGCGACGACGGCCGCGCGGCTCGGCGCGCTGCGGGCCGGCGGCGGCGACCTGCGGATCGTCGTGAACCGGCTGAACCCGGCGCGCGACATGCAGCGCGACGCGCTGGCGATGCTGCGCGCGGTCGCGGGGCCGGCGTCGATGCTCGAGCAGCGCGTTCACGTCGACGCGGCCGTGCCCGAAGCGCTCGCGCGCGGCAGCTGGATCTTCGACGACGCGCCGTATTCGCAGGCGTCGCACGACCTGAACGGCGTCGCGAACTGGGTCGATACGTGGCTGAAGGCGGTCGTCGCCGGCCGCGCGGGAGCCATGCGATGAAGGCCGCGTTCGCGTCGCGACTGCGCGCGCTCGGCCGTCGAGCAGCCGACTGGTGCGCGCGCGGCATCGGGCTGCCGGCGCAACGCACGCGGCTGGACTGGTTCGTGCGGCTGTTCTTCCACGCGCCGCCGGCCGGGCGGCCCGATCATGTGCGCCGCTGGGTGCGCGTCGCGTTCCTGCAGCTCGCGCACGACTGGGGCGTGCTGCAGCCGCTCAGCGTGCGCGAATGGCTGTGGCGCGCGATCGTGCGCGCGCCGCGCGCGGCCGACGGCCGGCCCGCGCGCGATCCGCTCGCGTGGTTCGACAGGTGCGTGGTGCCCGTCTACGTGGCCGGGCGCGCGGTCGGCCGGCGCATCAACGCGACGCTCGAACGTCTGCCGTGGGCGCGCTGGGGCGGCTGGCTCGATGCGCGCGCGAACGGCGTCGGCCGGCGCCGCTGGCTCGCGCCGCTGCTGCTCGTGGCCGGCGCGGTGCTGTGGGCCGCGGCCGGGATGTCGCCGCTGATGCCCGGCGCGCAGTTCGCGTTCTTCGCGATCGTCGCGGTGCTCGCGCTCGCGCTGCGCCGCCTGCCGGGCCATCTGCCGACCCTCGCGCTTGCGTCGCTCGCGCTGCTCGCGGCCGTGCGCTACGTATGGTGGCGCACGACGCAGACGCTCGATTTCCGCAGCCCGATCGAGGCCGTCGCCGGCTACCTGCTGTATGGCGCCGAAGCCTATACGTGGATGATCCTGCTGCTCGGCTTCGTGCAGACCGCATGGCCGCTCGACCGGCCGATCGTGCCGCTGCCCGACGATCCGGACACCTGGCCGAGCGTCGACGTCTATATCCCGACCTACAACGAACCGCTGTCGGTCGTGAAGCCGACCGTGTTCGCCGCGCAGAGCATCGACTGGCCCGCCGCGAAGCTGCGCGTGTACCTGCTCGACGACGGCCGGCGCCCGGAGTTCGCGGCATTCGCGGCCGAGGCCGGCATCGACTACCTGACGCGCGACGACAATCTCCACGCGAAGGCCGGCAACATCAACCGCGCGTTGCCGAAGACGCACGGCGAGTACATCGCGATCTTCGACTGCGATCACGTGCCGACGCGCTCGTTCCTGCAGACGACGATGGGCGTGTTCCTGCGCGACCCGAAGTGCGCGCTCGTGCAGACGCCGCACCATTTCTTCTCGCCCGATCCGTTCGAGCGCAACCTCGGCACGTTCCGCGAGGTGCCGAACGAGGGCAACCTGTTCTACGGCCTCGTGCAGTCGGGCAACGACCTGTGGAACGCGACGTTCTTCTGCGGATCGTGCGCGGTGCTCAAGCGCAGCGCGCTGGAGGAGGTCGGCGGCGTCGCGGTCGAGACCGTGACCGAGGATGCGCACACGGCGCTCAAGCTGCATCGGCGCGGCTATACGTCGGCGTACCTGCCGACCGTGCAGGCGGCCGGCCTCGCGACCGAAAGCCTCGCCGGCCACGTGAAGCAGCGCACGCGCTGGGCGCGCGGGATGGCGCAGATCTTCCGCATCGACAACCCGTTCCTCGGGCGCGGGCTCGGTTTCATCCAGCGAATCTGCTACGGCAACGCGATGCTGCACTTCTTCTACGGGATTCCGCGCCTGGTATTCCTGACGATCCCGCTCGCGTACCTGTTCTTCCACCTGTACTTCATCAACGCGTCGTCGCTCGCGCTCGCGAGCTACGTGATCCCGTACCTCGTGCTCGCGAACATCGCGAACTCGCGGATGCAGGGGCGCTACCGGCATTCGTTCTGGGCCGAGGTCTACGAATCGGTGCTCGCGTGGTACATCGCGCTGCCGACCACCGTCGCGTTTTTCAGCCCGAAGCACGGCAAGTTCAACGTGACCGACAAGGGCGGCAAGATCGACGAAGGCTACGTCGACTGGTCGACGTCGAAGCCGTATCTCGTGCTGTTCGCGCTGAACGTGCTCGCGATCGTCGCCGGCCTGTGGCGGCTCGTGGCCGACCAGGGCGACGAGGCGTCGACGATCCTGATCACGCTCGGCTGGACCGTATACAACCTCGCGATGCTCGGCGCGGCGCTGGCCGTCGCGCGCGAGACGAAGCAGGTGCGCGTCACGCACCGGATCGCGATGCGCGTGCCGGCGATGCTGCTGCTCGCCGACGGCTCGACCGCCGCGTGCTTCACGAGCGACTACTCGACCGGCGGCCTCGGTCTTGACGCCGTGCCGGGGCTGCCGCTCGCGGTCGGCGACACGCTGACGGTGTGCGTGACGCGCGGCGACCGCGCGTTTCCGTTCCCGGTGCGCGTGACCCGTGTGACGCCGACCCACGTCGGCGTGAGCTTCGAGGCGCTGACGCTCGAACAGGAGCGTCAGCTCGTGCAATGCACGTTCGGCCGCGCGGATGCGTGGCTCGACTGGCGCGAGGGCGCGCGGCCCGACACGCCGCTCGGCGGGCTCAAGGAAGTGCTGCGGATCGGGCTCGACGGTTACGTACGAATGTGGAAGGGTGCGGCGCGCGGCGTGCAGGCCATGCTCGCGCCGAAACTCGATCGCGCGCGCGACTGACGCGGCGCGCATCATGGAGTGGGTTAGATGACGTTCTGGAATCTGTATTTCATCCTGAAGTTCGCGCTGTTCGCGACCGGGCGCCTGCAGCCGTTCTGGCTCGCGAATCTCGCGTTCGCGGTGGCGCTGGTGGCGAGCGCGCCGATCCGGTCGCGCGCATGGCGCATCGTCCGGCAGGTCGTGGCGATCGCGATCGCGGTGCCGCTGCTCGCGCGCGAGCTGCATGCGCCGCCGCTCGCTCGTCTCGCGGAGGCCGCGCGCGAAGTCAGCACGTTCCGGCTCGACTACTGGATGGAGCTGCTGCCGCGCCTGTTGCCGCCCGTGCTCGCGCTGACGATCGTCGGCGTGCTGATCGTCTATTTCATCGTCAACCGCTGGCTGCGCGTCGCGACGTTCGTGGTGGCCGTGCTCGTTGTCATGCCGTTGTGGCAGGCCGGCAGCGGGCTGATGGCGCGCGTCGTCGCGCCGGCCCAGCCCCAGGCGAACGCGGCGGGCGCCACGCGCGTGGACGCGCCCGAGGATCACAACGCGGCGCTCGCGACGTTCCGCGCGCAGGAATCGCAGCGCCAGGTCGCGTTCGGTCATCTCGGCAGCGACCCGGCCGCGCAGTTCGACGTGATCGTGCTGCACGTCTGCTCGCTGTCGTGGGACGACCTCGATGCGGCGAAGGTGCGCAACCATCCGATGCTGAGCCACTTCGATTACCTGTTCACGAACTTCAGCACGGCCGCGAGCTACAGCGGCCCGGCGGCGATCCGCGTGCTGCGCGCGAGCTGCGGGCAGGAGGCGCATGCGGACCTGTACAAACCCGCGCCGCAGCAGTGCCACCTGTTCTCGCAACTGGCGGGCGCCGGCTACACGGTGCAGTCGCTGCTGAACCACGACGGCCATTTCGACAACTTCCTGCAGGTGATTCACGACAACATCGGCGTGGCCGATGCGCCGATGATCTCGAACGCGGCCGCGCCCGTCGCGATGCACGCGTTCGACGGCTCGGGGATCAAGGACGACTATGCGACGCTCGCGAACTGGTACGCGCAGCGCGCGTCGGTGCCGGGGCCGGTCGCGCTGTACTACAACACGATCAGCCTGCACGACGGCAACCGCGTCGTCGGCAGCGCGCTGACGAGCCTCGACTCGTATCCGCAGCGCGCGACGAAACTGATGACCGACTTCGACCGTCTCGCCGACCTGATCGCGCAATCGGGCCGCCGCGCGGTGATCGTGTTCGTGCCCGAGCACGGCGCCGCGTTGCGCGGCGACAAGAACCAGATCGCGGGGCTGCGCGAGATTCCGACGCCGCGCATCGTGCACGGGCCGGTCGGCGTGCGGCTCGTCGGCTTCACCGGCAACCACGGCGCGACGACCGTGATCGAGCAGCCGACCAGCTTCCTCGCGCTCGCGCAGTTGCTGTCGAATCTCGTGTCGAACAGTCCGTTCAAGCCGGGCGCGACGCTCGCGCAATACGCGGCCGATTTGCCGCGCACGCGGATGATCGGCGAGAACGAGGGCACGGTGACGATGCAGACGGCCGCGGGTTACGCGGTGAAAACTCCGGATGGCGTATGGATCGACGAACAGTGACGATTACCGGCGAAGGCGACGACGATCGCCTGTCGCAACCGAACGACGTGATCGGCCTCGCGCGGCATCTGCCCGCGCTCGATCCCGAGCGCTACGTCGACGAGCAGGCGCGCCGCGCGTTCGACGCGTCACTCGATCGCTGGCCGGTGCTCGCGAAGCTGATGGGGCTGAAGCGGTAAACGCGCGACGGCCGGCATGATGGCCGGCCGTCGTCGCCTTGTCGGGGCAGGCTGCCTACTGCGCTTTGCGTTCCGGCTGCCGCGTCCATTCGTTTTCTTCGCCCGGCACCTTGCCGAAGGTCTGATCGGCCCACGCGGCCCGCGCCGCGTCGATCTTCGCGCGTTCGCTCGACACGAAATTCCATTCGATGAATCGCTCGCCCGGCAGGTGCGCACCGCCGAGCAACATCACGCGTGCGCCGTTCGCGCTGGCGAGCGCCACGCTCGCGCCGGGTTCGAGCACGGCCATCGTCGCCGGGGCGAGCGGCGTGCCGTCGACGGTGAGGTCGCCGTCGACGAGATACACGCCGCGTTCTTCATGTTCCGCATCGAGCGTAAGCGTACCGCCCGACGCGAACTCCGCAACCGCATAGAGCGTCGGCGAGAATACGGCGACCGGCGACACGAGCCCGAACGCGGTGCCCGCGATCACGCGCACGGTCACGCCGTCGCGCGTGAACGACGGCAGCGTGTTGGCCGCATGGTGAACGAACGCGGGTGCGGTGTCTTCATGCTCGACCGGCAGCGCGACCCAGGTCTGGATTCCGTGCACCGGCTGCTCGCGCGGCCGATCCTCGTCGGGCGAGCGTTCCGAATGCACGATGCCGCGGCCGGCGGTCATCCAGTTCACGTCGCCCGGCACGATCTTCTGCCGGAAGCCAAGGCTGTCGTGATGCATCAGCGAGCCGTCGAACAGGTAGGTGACGGTCGCGAGCCCGATGTGCGGATGCGGCAGCACGTCGATGCCGTGGCCGGCCGGCAGCACGGCCGGGCCCATCTCGTCGAAGAAGATGAACGGGCCGACGAGGCGCGCGGCGCGCGCGGGCAGCACGCGGCGCACGACGAGGTTGCCGATGTCGCTTTCGCGCGGCGTGAGCAGGGTCTTGATCGAGGCGGACATGACGGGAATCTCGTGACGGGGGCGGGAATACTCAAGCGATCGCCGTGTCGATCGCGATCGGGTGCGTGAGGATCTTGTGCACCGGGCATGCATTCGCGATCTGCAGCAGGCGTTCGCGCTGTTCATCGGTCAGCTCGCCGTCGAGCGTGATGCGGCGCACGATCGTGCTGCCCGCGCTGCCCGATTCGTGCGCGAGCTTCACGTGCACTTCGTCGAGCGGCCAGCCTTTTCGTTGCGCATACATCTTCAACGTGATCGCGGTGCACGCGCCAAGGCTCGACAGCAGCAGCGCGACGGGCGTCGGCGCCGTATCGCCGCCGCCGAGCGACGCGGGTTCGTCGGCGCGCCACTGGTGGACGCCATCGGTGAAGTGGACGAGGTAATCGACCGGGCCGATGCTCGCTTCGACGGTGAGTTCGCTCATTGCAATTCCAGGTGGGAAAGGGGCCGGGCCGGCCGGGCATGCCGCGGGCCGGACGTTACGGTTCGAGCAGGCGCTGCAGCCGCAGCTCCTCGAAATCCAGCTCCGATTCTATGCGGTGCAGCACCGCGTCGTCGACCCGGCCGTCGCGATGCAGGTCGAGCAGCGCGTCGCGCGACACGCCGACCAGCTCCAGCTCGACGCGCAGCATCCGCGCGCGCACGTCGGCGGGCGCCGCGCCGTCGCGGTGTGCGCGTTCGTTGAACGCGACGCGGTTGCGGTATTCGGTCAGCAGCCGGTCGAGCGATTCACGCTCGAGGCCGGCGCCGCGCTGTTCGCGCGCATCGAGTTCGGCGAGCGCCGCGCCGAACGTGTGCGCGCGCACCGCGTGCTCGGACATCGTGCGGCGCGCGGCCGGGCGCAGCTTCAGCACGCGGATCAGCGGCGCGAGCGTGCCGCCCTGCACGACGAGCGTCGCGATGATCAGCAGGAACGTGCTGAACAGGATCAGGTCGCGGCCGGGGAAATTGGCCGGCAGCGCGATCGCGGCCGCGAGGCTCACGACGCCGCGCATGCCCGACCAGCCGAGCACGACCGCTTCGCGCCACGACCACGCCGCGTGGCCCGCGCGCCGCGCGCGCAGGCGGCCCGGCAGCCACATCGCGGCGAACACCCACATCATGCGCGCGCCGATCGCGGCGGCCGTCGCCGGCAGCGCGACCCGCAGGCCGGCCATCAGCACCGCGCCTTCGTGGTTCACGCCCGCGAGGATCGCGTGCAGCGCGAGGCCGATCAGGATGAACACGAGCGCGTCGAGCACGAACACGATCGCTTCCCACGTCGCCTTCGCCTTGATCCGCATGTCGGCGTCGAACACGCGATGCTGGCGCACGCCGAGCACGAGGCCGCAGGTGACGACCGACAGCACGCCCGAGCCGGCGACCGCTTCCGCGATTCCGTAGCTGCCCCATGCCATCGCGAAGGTCACGACGATGCCGAGCATCGGGTCGCGCAGGCGCGGCAGCACCCAGCACATCGCGTGGCCGCACGCGAGGCCGACCGCGATGCCGATCAGCGTGAGCGAGAAGAACAGGCCGGTGGCGCTCGCCGCCGTGATCGACACGGCGAGCGCGGCCGATACGGCCATCTGGTACAGCAGCAGGCCCGACGCGTCGTTGACGAGGCTTTCGCCTTCGAGCACCGCGACGAGCCGCGCGGGCAGCGGGTGGCGCTGCAGGATCGCCTTCGCGGCGACCGCGTCGGGCGGCGACACGATCGCGCCGAGCGTGAAGCACGCGGCCCACGGCAGTGCGGGATTCGCCGCATGCACGGCGAGCGCGACCGCGACGGTCGTGAACGCCACGGCCCCGAGCGCGAGCGATGCGATCGACGCGAGCTCCTGCCGGAATTCCTTCCAGGCGGTGTAGAACCCGCTCGACATCAGGAGCGGCGGCAGCACGGCCGCGAGCAGCAGCGCCGGGTCCATGTCGGGCACGCGCTTGCCGGCGACGGCGACCGCGCAGCCGCCGAGCAGCAGCACGACGGCCGGCGGAATCGACACGCGTTCGGCGAGCCACGTGAGCGCGCCCGCGCCGCAGATCAACAGCAATAGGTAATGGAACAACTCGACGTTGGTCATGCGCGGCCGGCGGCGATGGGGTGGATCAAGAAGGCTTGCGGTCGTTCGCGGCACCGCCCGGCAGCGCGCCGAACATGTGCTGGCTGCACCGCGCGTCGCGCCATGCGGTGTTCAGCCGATGGCCGGACAGCATCCGGCGCGCGACGGGCAGGATCTGTTCGCCGGCCAGCATGCCGAGCAGGCCGAGAAGCGCGATGATCGGCGGCGCGGGCGAATTCACGCCGATCGCGCCGTAGATGACGCCGGCGAGGATGCCGGCGAGCAGCGAGAGGACATACGGTTTCATGGGGGTGCGCCTCGTGAGGGCCGAGCGGCGCTGGAGCGGCGCCGTCAAAGTCTTGAGAGCGTATCGGGTTTGCGTGAAGAAAAAAAGGGCGGGCGGCCCGGAACGGCCATCCATTCGGGAATCGGATCGATTCCATTCCTTGGGTGTTCGCGCCGCGCGTTTGCGGCTTAAATGTTCGGGTCCGGATGACGACGATCCGGCGCCGACGCATTCCGGGCTCCTCCCGTTTTCACGGTCGAGGCAGGCCCCCCTTTTTCCGTTCACAGGACCCATCCGCCATGAGCAACCCGAAGCTTGAAGTACTGACGCCGCAGAACAGCCAGCTGATCTTCATCGACCAGCAGCCGCAGATGGCGTTCGGCGTGCAGTCGATCGATCGGCAGACGCTGAAGAACAACGTCGTCGGGCTCGCGAAGGCCGCGAAGGTCTTCAACATTCCCACCACGATCACGACGGTCGAAAGCGAAAGCTTTTCGGGCCATACCTATCCCGAGCTGCTCGACGTGTTCCCGAACCAGAAGACGCTCGAACGCACGTCGATGAACTCGTGGGACGACCAGAAGGTGCGCGACGCGCTGGCCGCGAACGGCCGCAAGAAGGTGGTCGTGTCGGGGCTGTGGACCGAAGTCTGCAATACGACGTTCGCGCTGTGCGCGATGCTCGAAGGCGACTACGAGATCTATATGGTCGCCGATGCATCGGGCGGCACGTCGCAGGCCGCGCACGACATCGCGATGCAGCGCATGGTGCAGGCCGGCGTGGTGCCGGTCACGTGGCAGCAGGTGCTGCTCGAATGGCAGCGCGACTGGGCGCGCCGCGAGACGTACGACGCGGTGATGGCGATCGCGAAGGAGCATTCGGGCGCATACGGGATGGGCGTGGACTACGCGTACACGATGCTCCACAAGGCGCCGCAGCGCACCGCGACGCCGCACGAGTCGATTCCGCCGGTGCCGGCGAAGTAACGGGCCGCCGGCCGCGATCGCCGCACGGGATGCGGCGATTGCCGGCCGTCGGCCGTCGCGCGTTCAGGCGGCGGGCAGCGCCCACGGCGCGTGCGAGAAATGGTCGGCGAGGAAATCGAGCAGTACCGTCACGCGCGCGGCGCGCAGCATGCCGGGCGGCGTGACGAGGTTCACGTTGATGTCCGCGATCTTCCAGTCGCTCATCACTTCCTCGAGCTCGCCGCGCTGCAGTTCGTCCCATACCAGGAACTCGGGCTGCAGCGCGAGACCATGACCGCCGACGAGCGCGGGGAGGATCACGTCCGCGTTGTTCGTGCGAATGCGGCCGTGCACGTTCACACCGAAATCCTCGCCCGATGCCGGATGACGGAAGCGCCAGTGCTCGGGCGTCGGCAGGTTCGTGTACGTCAGGCATACGTGCTGTTCGATGTCGCGCGGATGCGTGGGACGGCCGCGCCGGTCGAGATACGCGGGCGACGCGACGAGCGGCCGGCGCACCGCGCAGAGGCGGCGTGAGCGCAGCGTCGAATCGCTGAGCTCGGCGATGCGGATCGCGACGTCGAAGCCGCCGGACACGATGTCGACGATGTGGTCGGTCAGCACGAGATCGATGTCGACGCGCGGATAGCGCTCGAGAAACGCGGGCAGCACCGGCGACAGGTGGCGCAGCCCGAACGACATCGGCGCATTCACGCGCACGAGGCCGTGCGGCTCGAGCGCCTGCGCGGATGCTTCGTTTTCGATCAGTTCCGCATCGGCGAGCAGCCGGATCGCACGGTCGCGCAGCAGTTCGCCGGTCGGCGTGAGCGACAGCCTGCGCGACGTGCGGTACAGCAGCATCGCGCCGAGGCGCTTTTCGAGGCGTGCGATCGCTTTCGATACGGTGGGTTGCGATACGCCGAGCGTTTCCGCGGCTTTCGCGAACGAACCGGTCTCCGCGACGCGCGCGAAGATGGCCCAGGCTTCGAGATCAGGAAGGTGTTGCATGGTCGGACGGGATGACGGGAAAGCGAAGGGAATGCGAGGGCGGCGAAGCATGCGGCCGATGCGATGCGGGTCATTCTAATCCGGCCGGGAGAAAAATCGTTATGGAATCTTATCTACTTTCACTGAGCGCCGGCGTGCTGATCGGCGTCGTGTACAGCGTGATCAGGGTGCGCTCGCCGGCACCGCCGCTGATCGCGCTGGTGGGCCTCGCCGGCATGCTGGTCGGCGCGCAGGCCATCGCGCCGGTTCGTCACTGGCTCGGCTTCTGACCGCATCGAGGACAAAATCATGAGCGCAACCGATACTCAACCCGATCTCATCCTGCACAACGGGCGCATCACGACGCTCGACCGCGCGAACCCCGTCGCGACGGCCGTCGCGATTGCCGCCGGCCGCTTCGTCGCCGTCGGTAGCGAAGCGGACGTGATGCCGCTCGCGGGCCGCGCGACGAAGGTCGTCGATCTCGGCGGCCGCGGCGTGCTGCCGGGCCTGATCGACAACCACTGCCACGTGATTCGTGGCGGCCTGAACTACAACATGGAACTGCGCTGGGACGGCGTGCCGTCGCTCGCGGTCGCGATGGAGATGCTCAAGCGCCAGGTCGCCGTGACGCCCGCGCCGCAATGGGTGCGCGTCGTCGGCGGCTTCACCGAACATCAGTTCGTCGAGAAACGGCTGCCGACGATCGATGAGCTCAACGCGGTTGCACCGGACACGCCCGTGTTCATCCTGCACCTGTACGACCGAGCGCTGCTGAACGCGGCCGCGCTGCGCGTGGTCGGCTATACGAAGGACACGCCGGAGCCGCCGGGCGGCACGATCCTGCGCGATGCCGCGGGCAATCCGACCGGCCTGCTGCTCGCGAACCCGAACGCGACGATCCTCTACGCGACGCTCGCGAAGGGGCCGAAGCTGCCGTTCGAGTATCAGTACAACTCGACGCGCCATTTCATGCGCGAGCTGAACCGGCTCGGCGTGACGGGCGTGATCGACGCGGGCGGCGGCTCGCAGAATTATCCCGACGATTACGAAGTGATCCGCAAGCTGCACGACGCGGGCGAGATGACGATCCGGATCGCGTACAACCTGTTCACGCAGAAGCCGAACGCGGAGAAGGAAGACTTCGTGAACTGGACGAAGAGCGTCAAGTACCACGATGGCACCGACTACTTCCGCAATAACGGCGCCGGCGAGATGCTGGCGTTCTCGGCGGCCGACTTCGAGGATTTCCGCGTCGCGCGGCCGGATTTGCCTGCGCAGATGGAGGACGACCTCGAAGGCGTCGTGCGCGTGCTCGCGGAAAACCGCTGGCCGTGGCGCATGCACGCGACCTATGACGAAACCATCAGCCGCGCGCTGGACGTGTTCGAGAAGGTCAACGAAGACATCCCGCTCGACGGGCTGAACTGGTTCTTCGATCATGCGGAAACCATCTCCGAGAAATCGATGGACCGGATCGCCGCGCTCGGCGGCGGCATCGCGGTGCAGCACCGGATGGCGTACCAGGGCGAATACTTCGTGGAGCGCTACGGCGCGCAGGCCGCCGAGGCGACGCCGCCTGTCGCGAAGATGCTCGGCAAGGGGCTCAAGGTGTCGGCCGGCACGGACGCCACGCGCGTCGCGTCGTACAACCCGTGGGTGTCGCTTGCATGGCTCGTGACGGGCAAGACGGTCGGCGGCATGCGCCTGTATCCGCAGCGCAACCTGCTCGATCGCGAAACCGCGCTGCGGATGTGGACCGAGTACGTGACGTGGTTCTCGAACGAGGAAGGCAAGAAAGGGCGCATCGCGGTGGGGCAGCTTGCCGACCTGGTGGTCCCCGATCGCGATTTCTTCGCGTGCGCGGAAGACGATATCGCCGGCACGACCGCGTTGCTGACGGTGGTCGACGGGAAGATCGTGTGGGGCGCGGGGCCGTTCGCGTCGCACGACGCGCCGATCCCGCCGGCGATGCCGGACTGGTCGCCGGTGCGCGAGTTCGGCGGCTATGGCGGCTGGGGCGCGACGCAGCGCGCCGGCGCGCCGTTGCAGCGCGCGGCGGCCGCCGCGATGTGCGGCTGCGCGAACGAATGCAACGTTCACCAGCATGCGCACGCGAGCGCATGGGCGAACGCATTGCCGACGTCGGACGCGAAGGGTTTCTGGGGCGCGTTCGGCTGTTCGTGCTGGGCGGTCTGATATGGCGGCCCCGATCCATCGCGGCGGCGCCGGCAACCCGGCATGGGTCCGCGCGCTGCTCGCGCAGCCGTGGGTGCCGCCGCTCGTGCGGCTCGCACTGGTGTCCGCTTACCTGCTCGGCGGCGCCGCGAAGGCGCTCGACTTTCACGGCGCGGTCGCGGAGCAGGCGCATTTCGGCCTGCGGCCGGCCGCGCTGTGGGCGGCGCTCGCGATCGCGGTCGAGATCGCCGGCTCGCTGTGCGTGGTATTTCGCCGTTTCACGTGGCTCGGCGCCGGCAGCCTCGGTATGCTGACGCTCGTCGCGATGTTCGTGGCGAACGATTTCTGGAACCGGACGGGCGCCGAGCGTTTCATGGCGCTCAACAGCTTTTTCGAGCATCTCGGGCTGATCGCGGCACTCGTGCTCGCGACGGTGCTCGACGATGCGCGGCAATCGGCCGATGATGGCCGTTCCATTCGATGACGATGCAACAATCAGGAAATCCTTTGATGAAATCCATTCGTTCCCTGCTGCTCGCCGCGATGTTCGCGGGCGGTCTTGCCGGCGCGCCGACGGCGTTCGCGAAACCGCCGGTGCCGCCGGCAGTCGCACCCACGGTGGCCGTCGGTCCGCAGTACGACACGACGCACGTGTGCGTCGCTCCCGAAGACTTCGACCGCTTCACCGACAGCTTCGTCGCGACGTTCGGCGGCAAGAAGTCAAAGCAGGGCGTGTTCCAGGTCACGCCGACGCCGAGCCAGACGATGTCGCAGCTCGTGCTGACGCCGGTCGGCACGATCTCGGTGTTCGGTTTCAAGACGCCGATCCCGTATCCGTTCTGCGCGGAGCGCACCGGCTATCTCGTCACCGACATGGACGTCGCGGTGAAGTCGGCGCGCGAGCACGGCGCCGATGTGATCGTCGACACGTTCCCCGACCCGATCGGCCGCGACGCGATCATCACGTGGGCGGGCGGCGTGAACATGCAGTTGTACTGGCACACGCAGGCGCCGCACTACGATGCGTTGCAGACCATTCCCGAGAATCGCGTCTACGTGTCGCCGCAAAGCGTGCGCAAGTTCGTGCACGATTTCGTCAAGTTCTCGAAAGGCAAGGTGGTGTCCGACGACCCGAAGGCGCCGGGCATCGAAATCGGCCGGCCGGACGATACGTACCGCCGCATTCGCATCGAGTCGGGCTTCGGCAAGATGACCGTGCTGGTGACGGACGGCCATCTGCCGTACCCGTTCGGGCGCGAGATGACCGGCTACGAAGTGCCCGATCTCGCCGCGACGCTGAAGCAGGCCGAAGCCGCGGGCGTGACGGTGCTCGTGCCGCCGTTCAAGTCGGACGGGCGCGACGCGGCGCTCGTGCAGTTCCCGGGCGGCTACGTCGCCGAGATTCACGCGAGCGCGGCGCGATGAAGCACGAGGACACGATCCTTGCCGCGGTGGCCGGCTTCGTCGACACGCTGAGCTTCGTCGCGCTGTTCGGGCTGTTCACCGCGCACGTGACCGGCAACTTCGTGCTGATCGGCGCGGGCATCGCGGGCTTCGGCCAGGGCGTCGTGCTGAAGCTCAGCGTGTTTCCGGCGTTCGTGTGCGGCGTGATCGCGGCGAGCCTGATCGCGCGGTCGATGGCCGCGCGGCCCGCGTGGCAGGGCATGCGCGTGCTGCACACGGTGCAGGCCGTGCTGCTGCTCGGCTTCTGCGCGGCCGGCGTGTGGGCGACGCCCGTCACGCAGCCCGACAGCCTGCCGGCGCTCTTGGCCGGCATCGTCGGCACGTTCGCGATGGGCGTGCAGAACGCGCATCCGCGCGTGATCGCGCGCGCGGGCGGCGTGCCGAACACGGTGATGACCGGCAACGTCACGCAGGCGATCCTCGACGTCGTCGACATGCTGTCCGCCCGCACGGCCGACGGTGCGCGGGCAACGGCGCGCGCGCGCTTCGCGAAGATGCTGCCGGCGATCGTCGCGTTCGCGCTGGGTGCGGCGGGCGGTGCGCTCGGGTTCCGCTACGTCGGGTTTCTGGCGTTGCTCGCGCCCGTGGTTGCGCTGGCCGTGCTTGCGCTGTGTGCGTCGCGGGCGGCCGGTACGACCACCCCGGAGCGCGCATGATCGAGCGGAGGCGAACGCGGTCCTGCCGCCGCCGCGTCGAGCGGGCCGCGCGGTTGTCGATCGTCGCCGGGCTGCTGTTCGCGGGCGCCGATGCGGTCGCGGAAACGGCAGCCGCGTCGACCTCGCCTGCGTCGTCGGCGTCGACCTGCACCGTCAAACGCCCGACCGTCCTGTTCAACCGCTGGCAGGAAGACTGGTCGGTGCTCGCGAATCCGTGCGTGCCGCGCAAGCCGCTCGACGGATTGAAGTACCTCCCGCTCGGCAACGATCCGCAATCCTATCTGTCGCTCGGCGTGAACCTGCGCGAGCGGCTCGAGACAAACGACGCGCCGCTGTTCGGCATCGGCTCCGCGCAATCGGATACGTACGTGATCCAGCGCGTCGAAGTGCATGCCGATGCGCATCTCGGCCCGCACTGGCAATTCTTCGTGCAATTGCAGGACGCACGCGCGTTCGGCAAGAACACGGCGTCGCCCGTCGACAGGAATCCGCTCGATCTCGAACAGGCATTCGCGACCTACACGGGCGCGCTCGGCGGCGGCACGGTCAAGTTTCGCGTCGGCCGGCAGGAGATGGCGTTCGACCTGCAGCGCTTCATCGCCGCGCGCGACGGCCCGAACGTGCGGCTCGCGTTCGATGCGGTGTGGGCCGATTACGAATACGGGAAGTGGCGCTTCATCGGCTATGCGACGCAGCCGGTGCAGAACCGCAACGCGTCCGATTTCGACGACGTGTCGAATCGCGATCTCACGTTCAGCGGCGTGCGCTTCGAGCGGCAATCGGTCGGGCCGGGCGACCTGTCCGGCTACTGGTCGCGCTACAACCGCCGCAATGCGCGGTTCCTCGATGCGAGCGGCCCCGAGCATCGCGATGTATGGGACGTTCGCTACGCGGGCACGCACGGGCGCTTCGACTGGGATCTCGAAACGATGCTGCAGACCGGCACGGTCGGCAACGCCACGATCGGCGCGTGGGCCGTCGGATCGATCGCCGGCTACAGGCTCGACGCGCCGTGGTCGCCGCGCATCGCGCTGCAGGTCGATGCGGCATCGGGCGACCGGCATTCGCGCGACGGCCGCGTCGGCACGTTCAATCCGCTGTTTCCGAACGGCTATTACTTCACGCTGGCCGGCTATACGAGTTACGCGAACCTGATCCACGTGAAGCCGTCCGTGACGCTGAAACCGGCGGCGAACCTGTCGCTGCTCGGCGCGCTGGGCTTCCAGTGGCGCGAGACGACCGGCGACGCCGTCTATCAGCAGCCGAACATCCCCGTGCCGGGCACGGCAGGCAAGGGCGGCCTGTGGACGGGCATGTACGTGCAGTTGCGCGCGGACTGGACGATCGCCGCGAACCTGATCGGCGCGGTCGAGGCCGTGCACTTCCAGGTCGGCGACGCGATCCGGCAGGCGGGCGGGCACAACGCGGATTACGTCGGTGTCGAGCTGAAGTACGGGTGGTGACGGCCGCGCGCGGCAACCCGCCCGCGGCATGAACAAGGGCAGCCCCGCGGGGCTGCCCTTCGTTCGTCCGGGGTCCGGGCCGGCCGTGCGACCGGCCCCGTTCGCGGTGGACGCGATGCGATTACAGGTTCGGCGACAGCGCGAGCGCGTTCGTCAGGTCGCCCATCGGCTGCGCGCCGTTCGCCTTCAGCGCGTCGTCGCGTTGCTGCAGGCCCGCGAGGCGCGGCAGCGAGAAGCGGCGCGTGATGAAGCGCAGGATCGAGCCCGTGTCGTACTGCGTATGATCGACGAAGCCCTTCTTCGCGAACGGCGACACGATCAGCGCCGGAATGCGCGTGCCCGGGCCCCAGCGGTCGGCGTTCGGCGGCGTCGCATGATCCCAGAAGCCGCCGTTTTCGTCGTACGTGACGACCACGACCATGTTCTTCCATTGCGGGCTGGCCTGCAGGTGCGCGATCACGTCGGCGATGTGCTGGTCGCCGGACGTGACGTCCGTGTAGCCCGGGTGTTCGTTCAGGTTGCCTTGCGGCTTGTAGAACGTGACCTGCGGCAGCGTGCCCGCATCGATCGCCTTGATGAACTCGGCGCCGTTCGCGCCGCCGTCGAGCAGGTGCTGCGCGCGGCTCGCGGTGCCCGGCGCCTGGTTCGCGAAGTAGTTGAACGGCTGGTGGTGCGGCTGGAAGTTCGGCGTCGACAGGTCGGCGCCGTAGATCACGTTCGACGTGCCGTTCTGGCTCGCCTGCAGCGCCTGGCCCCATGCGCCCGCATACCACGCCCACGACACGCCCGCGTTGGTCATCAGGTCGCCGATGTTGGTCGCCGTCTGCGGCGGCATCGTCGACGGATTGGCCGGGTCGGCGAGCAGCGGGTCGCCGCCCGCGGCCGCCTTGTTGCCGCTCGGCTGATACGCCGGCTGCATCGTATTGATGCCGTAGAAGTCGGGCGTGAGCGCGCCGTCGTTGACGAACTTCGGCGGGCCGCTCAGCGCGGAGGCCGGCGAGTTCGTCGCCACCTTCAGCGATTTGCCGTCGGCATTGAGCACGGCGATCTTGCCGGCCGCCGGGCTCTTGTCGGCGTTCGGGTAGTACGGTGCGCACGCGCAGATCAGGTACTGGTGGTTCAGGAACGAGCCGCCGAACGCGCCCATGAAGAAGTTGTCGGCCAGCACGTACTGCTGCGCGATCTTCCACAGCGGCAGCTTCGACGGATCGGCCGTGTAGTGGCCCATCGTCAGGCCGCCCGCGTCGGTCCATGCGGCGTACATGTCGTTCTTGCCGCCGTTGATCTGCATCTGGTCCTGGTAGAAGCGGTGCACGATGTCGCGCGTCGCGATGCTCATCGACTGGTTGAAGCCTTTCGGGTCGTCGATCGCGAACGGCGCGTTCGGCAGGTTCGCCGTCATCGCCTCGGTCACCGCCGGCGTGATGCCGGTCGCGGTCAGGCCGCCCCAGATCTTCGGCAGCGTCGCCATCGTCGAGCCGTCGCGATCCTTCTGCACCGAGTTCGCGGCCGTCGCGTTCTGCAGGCCGTTCGCGCCCGGGAAGTTGCCGTACAGGTTGTCGAAGCTGCGGTTTTCCGCGTAAATCACGACGACGTTCTTGACGGCCGACAGGCCCTGTTGCGTGACGTCGTCGCCGCCGCAGGCGGTCAGGCCGAGCGCGGCCGCAAGGGCGATCGGCGTGTAGCGAATCCAGGCGTGCTTCTTCATGCGATGTTCTCTCTCATTCGTCGTTGGTCGCGTGTGGGAACCGGGGGCGGGAGGGCCGGCGCGCGAACCTCGCGGTATCGCCCGGCTGCGCGCATTATCTGGAACCGATTTGACAGCCGGGTGTAGGGGTGCTTTCAATTGACTGTCGGTGGAACGTCATTGAACGGTCACGGAACTGACATAAGCTCCGGCCGGTTGCCCACCGCTACCAGAACAACGACGATGCACACCCTTCTGACATCCTGCGCGTCCGCGCGATCGCTGATCTCCGCCGCGGCGACGCTCGCGGTGGTCGGCGCGCTCGCGGCGTTCGCCGGTTGCGACGCGCGGCCCGGCACGACCGCATCGGCCGCGTCCGTCGTACCGGCGGCTCAGGCGGCCCCGGCCGCCCCGGCGGTCGCGCCGGCCAGCCAGCCGCAGACGCGCGCGCAGGTGTTCGAGGGCGTGAAGCAGATGACGGCGCTCGGCAAGCGGTTGTTCTTCGATCCGTCGCTGTCCGGGTCCGGCAAGCTGGCTTGCGCGTCGTGCCACAGCGCCGAGCATGCGTTCGGGCCACCGAATGCGCTGTCGGTGCAGCTCGGCGGCGACGACATGCACCGCACCGGCTTTCGCGCGGTGCCGTCGCTGAAGTACCTGCGCGGCATCCCGCCGTTCAGCGAGCACTTCCACGATTCGCCGGACGAAGGCGACGAAAGCGTCGACGCGGGTCCGACCGGCGGGCTGACCTGGGATGGCCGCGTCGATACGCGCGATGCGCAGGCGCGCATTCCGCTCACGTCGCCGTTCGAAATGAGCAGCTCGCCCGCGCGCGTGGCGAAGGCGGTTCGCGCCGCGCCGTATGCCGACGCATTCCGCAAGGCGTTCGGCGATCAGGTGCTCGGCGACGATCGCGCGACGTTCGATGCGGTGCTGCGCGCGCTCGACGCATTCCAGCAGCAGCCGGCGCTGTTCGATCCGTACACGAGCAAATACGACGCGTATCTGGCCGGCCACGCGCGGCTCACGCCCGCGGAGTTGCACGGGCTGCAGCTGTTCAACGACGAAAAGAAGGGCAACTGCGCGAGTTGCCACATCAGCCAGCGCACGCTCGAAGGCGGCCCGCCGCAGTTCAGCGATTTCGGGCTGATCGCGATCGCGGTGCCGCGCAACCGCGCGTTGCCTGTCAATCGCGACCCGCGCTTTTACGATCTCGGCGCGTGCGGGCCTGAGCGCACCGACCTGAAAGGGCGTGACGAATTCTGCGGGCTGTTCCGCACGCCGTCGCTGCGCAACGTCGCGCTGCGCAAGACGTTCTTCCACAACGGCGTGTATCACTCGCTCGAGGACGTGATGCGCTTCTACGTCGAACGCGACATCCATCCGGAGAAGTTCTATCCGGTCGTGCACGGCAAGGTGCAGATCTACGACGATTTGCCGAAGCGCTACTGGACGAACATCAACCGCGAGCCGCCGTTCGACCGCAAGCGCGGCGACCAGCCGGCGCTGAATGCGGCCGAGATCAAGGACGTGATCGCGTTCCTCGGCACGCTGACTGACGGATATCAGCAAACGGGCGCACCGGCCAAGCCCTAGCAGGCATTCATCGCAGCACGCATGCTATGCTCGCTCGCTGACGGGCGTGGCGCGTGCCGGAGCGCCGGCCGCCGGAGGGCCGGCCGCCGGAAGGCCGGCATGCGCCGCGCCGTTCGATCGAACATCCAAGGAGAAAAACATGTCGATGCGTGCATCCCTTTCCGTCGTCACGCGCGTGCTGGCCGGCGCCGCGTGCGCAGCCGCGATGCTGCCCGCCCATGCGCAGAACAACCTGAACTTCCTGAACGACACGCCGATCAGCTATTTCAGCAAGGCCGACCGTGCGTCGCTCTCGAAGGCGGTCGTGCAGGCGCGTGACGAAGGCAAGGACGGCGAAACCACGACGTGGCAGAGCAGCGGCCGCGGCACGCAGATCGACGCGAAGCTCACGCCGAGCACGACCGAGGCGGACGGCAAAACCTGCCGCGAAATCGCGACCGAAATCACGGCGAAGGGCCAGACGATGACGCTCAAGCCCGTCTACTGCAAGACGGCCGCGGGCAAGTGGCAGTTGCAGAAGCGCTGAGCACGCGCGTGACGAAACGGGGCGGCGCGCCGCGCACCGTGTCGTGCGGCGTCGTGATCCTCGATGCGGCCGGCCGCGTGTTCCTCGCGCACGCGACCGACACCACGCACTGGGACATCCCGAAGGGGCAGGGCGAGCCGGGCGAGACGCCGGCCGACGCCGCGCTGCGCGAACTGCTGGAGGAAACCGGCATCGAGCTGGACGCCGCGCGACTGCTCGATCTCGGCCGCTTCGCGTACCGGCACGACAAGGACCTGCACCTGTTCGCGGTGCTGGCGGCCGAAGGCGAGATCGACCCCGCGCACTGCACGTGTACGTCGCTGTTTCCGAGCCGCCGCGACGGCTCGATGATTCCGGAGATGGATGCGTACCGCTGGACCGTGCCGGGCGACATCGATGCGTATGCGAGCCGCAGTCTCGCGCGGCTGTTTCGCACGAAGCTGTCGCTGGTGGAGCTGCATCGGCGGTTGTCGGGTGCGTGAACGGACGCTGCCGCGTTTCGCTTCGACTCACATGAAAAAACCGGCCCTGGAGCCGGTTTTTTCATGATCAGGCAACGACGGCTTGCGAATCCGCATGCCGCCGCGCGGAGCAGGCCGTCAAGCCGGCTTGCCCCAGCTGTCGCGCAACCCGACGATCCGGTTGAACACCGGCTTGCCCGGCTTCGAATCGACACGATCCGCAACGAAGTAGCCGTGGCGCTCGAACTGCACGCGCGTTTCCGGCGCGATGTCGCCGTTGCCCGGCTCGACGTACGCCTGCACGATCTTCTTCGAATCGGGGTTCAGCGCGTCGAGGAAGTTCGCGCCGCCCGCGTCCGGATGCGGTTCCTTGAACAGACGGTCGTAGATTCGCACTTCGGCCGGCTGCGCGTGCTTCGCGCTGACCCAGTGGATGTTGCCCTTGACCTTGTAGTTGTTCGCGCCTTCGGTGCCCGACTTGCTGTCCGGGAAGTAGTTGCAGTGCACGGCCGTCACGTTGCCGTCGGCGTCCTTGTCGAAGCCCGTGCATTCGATCACGTAGCCGTAGCGCAGGCGTACCTTGTTGCCCGGGAACAGACGGAAATAGCCCTTCGGCGGATGCTCGACGAAATCCTCGCGCTCGATCCACAGTTCGCGCGAGATCGGGAACGTGCGCACGCCGCGGTCCGGATGATGCGGATGCACGGGCGCCGTGCAGGCTTCCTCGAGGTCTTCCGGATAGTTGTCGATCACGAGCTTCAGCGGATCGAGCACCGCGACCGTACGCGCGGCCTTGTCGTCGAGGTCGTCGCGCAGCGCGCCTTCGAAGACGCTCATGTCGATCCACGAATCGATCTTCGTCACGCCGATCCGCTCGCAGAACAGGTGAATGCTCTCGGGCGTGAAGCCGCGGCGGCGCACGCCGACGATCGTCGGCATGCGCGGGTCGTCCCAGCCGTCGACGTGGCCTTCGGTGACGAGCTGCAGCAGCTTGCGCTTGCTGGTGATCGCGTACGTGAGGTTCAGCCGGGAGAATTCGATCTGCTGCGGCAGCGGGCGCGTGAACACGCCGGCTTCCGCGAGTTCGTTCAGCACCCAGTCGTACAGCGGGCGGTGATCCTCGAATTCGAGCGTGCACAGCGAATGCGTGATGCCTTCGAGCGCATCCGAGATGCAGTGCGTGTAGTCGTACATCGGATACACGCACCATGCGTCGCCGGTGCGGTAGTGGTGCGCGTAGCGGATCCGGTAGATCACCGGGTCCCGCATGTTCATGTTCGGCGAAGCCATGTCGATCTTCGCGCGCAGCACGTGCTCGCCTTCCTTGAACTCGCCGGCCTTCATCCGGCGGAACAGGTCGAGGTTTTCGTCCGGCGTGCGCTCGCGGAACGGCGACGGCTTGCCGCCTTCGGTCAGCGAGCCGCGGTTCGCGCGCATTTCGTCGGCGCTCTGGCTGTCGACGTACGCCTTGCCGCGCTTGATCAGCAGCTCGGCGAACTCGTACAACTTGTCGTAGTAGTCGCTCGCGAAATACTGGTGATCGACCGCGTCCTTGCGCCAGTCGAAGCCGAGCCAGCGCACCGCGTCGACGATCGAGTCGACGTATTCGACGCTTTCCTTTTCCGGGTTCGTGTCGTCGAAGCGCAGGTGGCACACGCCGCCGTAGTCGCGCGCGACGCTGAAGTTCAGGCAGATGCTCTTCGCGTGACCGATATGCAGATAGCCGTTCGGCTCGGGCGGGAAGCGCGTCTCGACGCGGCCGCCCCATTTGCCGGTGCGGTTGTCGTCGTCGATGATGTTGCGGATGAAATTGGAAGCCGCGGGGGCGTCGTTGCGTTCGGTGCTCATGCGGTTGGCGTCAGGGTTGTGTCGGCGCGTCGCGCCGGTTTAATCCTGTAATTCTACCTGACCGGGGTCCGTCCCGCGCGGCCTGCCGGTCGGCGGCGGTCCGTTCGCGATGCGTGTCGCAATATATCGAGTGTGTGTCGGCTGTAACACGACGTAAATCGGATTGCCCGCGCCGTTCGGCTTTTCCTATGATGGCTTTACCGATTCAACGCCGCCGGTCGCAATTTTGCGCGGTGGAAGGAAGCCAACAACCATGATGAAGAAGACCACTTTTCTCGTTCGTACCGCGGTAATCGTCGCGGCCCTGTCGCAACTCGGCGCATGCGCGATGACGCATACGCAGCGCAATGCCGGGATCGGCGCGGCTGCGGGCGGCGCGCTCGGCTACCTGATCACGGGCGGCCCGGTCGGCACGGTGGCCGGCGCGGCGGCAGGCGGCCTGGTCGGCGCCGGCGTACGCTGATTCACGTCGGCGGGCGCCCGCGACGCGGGCGCTTGACCGCCGGCCACGGTCGTGCGCCTGCCTGAACGCGTCACGACCCGCTCGAAGTTCAAGCACATCCCCCGGATTTTGACAGGCACCATCAGGGAGAGGCGGGTGTGCGACACTGCGTCGACGCTACTACATGACTCTATTCGTCGACGAATCCTTCCATGACCGACTCCGTCGTTTTCGTCTTGCCGGGTTACGCCAATTCGGGCCCGCTTCACTGGCAAAGCCGTTGGGAGCGTGCCGATCCGCGTTTCGTGCGGATTGCGATGCCGGACTGGAACCACGCGTTCCGCAATGGCTGGTGTTTCGCGCTCGATCGTGCGATCGAAGCCGCGCGCGGGCCCGTGCTCATCGCCGCCCATAGTCTCGGCACCCTGACCACCGCATGGTGGGCGACCCGCTACGCGCGGCCGGCCGCGCTCGCGAAAGTGCGCGGCGCATTGCTGGTCGCGCTGCCCGATCCTGCCGGGCCGGCGTTTCCGGCCGACGCGCACGGCTTCGGCCCGGTGCCGCACGAGCGAGTGCCGTTTCCGACCTGCGTCGTCGCGAGCAGCGACGATCCGTACGGTTCGCTCGCGTTCGCACGCGGCTGCGCGCACGCGTGGGGCAGCGCCTTTCACCACATCGGCCCGCGCGGCCACATCAACGCGGACATCGGGCTCGGCGACTGGCCGGAAGCGCGCGGCTGGCTCGAGGCGCTGGGGACGACGGGCTGACCGCCGGACGTGGTTCACCGAATCGGACACATTTTTTAACCAAGCGCGAATTTCATGCGATGCGTCGCGGCGCGACGTGCGCCTTGCTGCGCGTACGATTGTCTTGGGCGCGACGCGCAACCGATTGCGTGTTGTGACCAACCCCATGACTTTCTGATCGGCCGGGCCGATGAAGTGACGGCCTGTTCAATTCGATTGGAAGGAGGGGCCATGTCGAGCGGCGCAAGGCGAGGCCGATGCGAAGCAACTGTTCGACTGGGCTCCGAGGGGAACCGCGGTGCAGGTATCGTGAAGATCGCATCGGCAACGCGATTCGCGATCCCGTGTCTGGCGATGCTGATCGGTCTGCTCGCCGGTTTCGGCTGGCGCAGCCTCGCCGACTGGACCGACAGCCCCATACGGATCGATCCCGGCACCGACCTGCTCAGCGTGCTGCCCGACGAAGTGATGTCGCTGACCTATACGACCGCTGCGCTCACGCTGACCGCGCAGCGCTCACAGCCCGCGGCGCGGTTCGCGGTGCAGGTGACTTATGCGGATGGGCGTGCCCCCCGGCAATGCGTGGCGTCGGCGGATCTGGCCGCGCACCTCGAGTCCTTTTCGACGATCGTCGCGCAACGGCAGCTCGACCCGGCCGACCTCGCGCGCGAATTTCCACGGCAGATCGGGCGGCTGGATATCCGTGATCGCATTGCGTCCGAGCCGCCGCCGCCGGTCGTCTTCCTGGCCGCGGCGGATTCGGACGCGGTCGCCATCGCCGTCGACGGTCTGTGGGCCGGGCACGGTGGCTACGCGGCCGTCGTGCGTTCGCCATCGCGCGCGGCGCTTGCGGCGCTGGCCGGCGGCTGCGATACGCTGGCCCGGCGCTGACCGGACGGCGGGCGCTCCCGTTCCGGCCCGCCGCCGCGCCGCTCAAATCGCCTGCTTCGCCTTCAACGCGGCGATCCGCTCGTCGTCGTAGCCGAGCATGTCGCGCAGCACGTCTTCCGTCTGCGCGCCGAGCAGCGGCGGGGCCGTGCGCGCGTCGGGCGGCGTCGCGCTCATCCGGATCGGGTTGCGCACGAGCTTCACGTCCGCGCCGCACGGATGCGGCAGCGACACCTGCATCCCGCGCGCGACCACCTGCTCGTTGTCGAACACCTCGCCGAGATCGTTGATCGGCCCGCACGGCACGCCGGCCGCTTCCAGCGCGCCGATCCAGTCGGCCTTGTCGCGCGCCTTCACCATCTCCGCGAGGATCGGCACCAGCGTGTCGCGATGGCGCACGCGCGACGGATTGGTCGCGAACCGTTCGTCGTCGGCCAGCTCGGGCCGGCCGCCGGCCTCGACGAACTTGCGGAACTGCCCGTCGTTGCCGACCGCGACGATGATCCAGCCGTCGCGCGTCTGGAACGTCTGGTACGGCACGATGTTCGGATGCGCGTTGCCCCATCGCACCGGCGGTTTGCCGCTCGCGAGGAAGTTGGTGTTCATGTTCGCGAGCAGCGCGACCTGCACGTCGAGCAGCGCCATGTCGATGTACTGGCCTTCGCCCGTGCGGTCGCGGTGTGCGAGGGCGGCGAGCACGGCGATGGTCGAATAGAGGCCGGTCGCGAGATCGGCGATCGCGACGCCGGCCTTCTGCGGGCCGCCGCCCGGCTCGCCGTCGCGCTCGCCGGTGATGCTCATGAAGCCGCCGATCCCCTGCACGATGAAGTCGTAGCCCGCGCGATGCGCGTACGGGCCGGTCTGGCCGAAGCCGGTGACCGAGCAGTAGACGAGATCGGGCTTCACCGCCCGCAGCGAGTCGTAGTCGAGCCCGTATTTCTTCAACTGGCCGACCTTGTAGTTCTCGAGCACGACGTCGCTTTGCGCGGCAAGCTCGCGCACGATCTGCTGGCCTTCCGGCGTCGCGATGTCGACCGTCACCGAGCGCTTGTTGCGGTTCGCCGCGAGGTAGTACGCGGCCTCGGCGGTATCCGCGCCGTCCGCGTCCTTCAGGTACGGCGGCCCCCAGTGGCGCGTGTCGTCGCCGGCGCCCGGGCGCTCGACCTTGATCACGTCCGCGCCGAAATCGGCTAGGGTCTGCGCGCACCACGGGCCCGCGAGCACGCGGGTCAGGTCCAGCACGCGGATATGGCTCAGGGCACCCATCGTCGAATCGTCTCCTTTCATGGCGGGCCTGCGTTGTCGGGCAAGGCCGATTGGCATGCCGAGCATCTTAAGGCGAATCGGCCGCGCGGGTGGCCTGGCGCCCGTTATCAGCGGGAACAGGCTCCGACCGGTCGTCCGGAGGGTCGAGCCGCCTCGCCGGCGCTTTGCCCGGAAGCCGGCCCCGATCCCGTATAATCGATCGTTTCCGAATCCATGCCGCCGCGCGCCCCGCCTGGGGCGCCGGCGTTTGAAGCCGTCTTTGCCAGACTGTCCCCGCACGCCATGAAAGCTGCCGAAATCCGCGAGAAATTCCTCAAATTCTTCGAATCGAAGGGCCACACGATCGTCCGCTCGTCGAGCCTCGTGCCCGGTAACGACCCCACGCTGATGTTCACGAACTCGGGCATGGTCCAGTTCAAGGACGTCTTCCTCGGCACGGACCCGCGCCCGTACTCGCGCGCCACCACGGCACAGCGCAGCGTGCGCGCGGGCGGCAAGCACAACGACCTCGAGAACGTCGGCTACACGGCGCGCCACCACACGTTCTTCGAGATGCTCGGCAACTTCTCGTTCGGCGACTACTTCAAGCAGGACGCGATCAAGTTCGCGTGGGAGCTGCTGACCACGGTCTACCAGCTGCCGAAGGACAAGCTGTGGGTGACCGTCTACCAGGAAGACGACGAAGCCTACGACATCTGGGCGAAGGAAGTCGGCGTGCCGACCGAGCGGATCATCCGGATCGGCGACAACAAGGGCGCGCGCTACGCGTCGGACAACTTCTGGACGATGGGCGACACCGGCCCGTGCGGCCCGTGCACGGAAATCTTCTACGACCACGGCCCGGACGTGTGGGGCGGCCCGCCGGGGTCGCCCGAAGAAGACGGCGACCGCTACATCGAGATCTGGAACCTCGTGTTCATGCAGTTCAACCGCGACGCGCAGGGCAACATGACGCGCCTGCCGAAGCAGTCGGTCGACACCGGCATGGGCCTCGAGCGTCTCGCCGCGGTGCTGCAGCACGTGCACAGCAACTACGAGATCGACCTGTTCCAGAACCTGATCAAGGCCGCCGCGCGCGTGACCGAGATCAACGACCTCACGAACAACTCGCTGAAGGTGATCGCCGATCACATCCGCGCGTGCTCGTTCCTGATCGTCGACGGCGTGATTCCCGGCAACGAAGGCCGCGGCTACGTGCTGCGCCGGATCGTACGCCGCGCGATCCGCCACGGCTACAAGCTCGGCCGCAAGGGCGCGTTCTTCCACAAGCTGGTGGCCGATCTCGTCGCCGAGATGGGCACCGCCTATCCGGAGCTGAAGGAAGCCGAGCAGCGCGTGACCGACGTGCTGCGTCAGGAAGAAGAGCGCTTCTTCGAGACGATCGAGCACGGCATGTCGATCCTCGAAGCCGCGCTTGCCGACGTCGACGCGAAGGGCGGCAAGGTGCTCGACGGCGAGCTCGCATTCAAGCTGCACGACACGTACGGCTTCCCGCTGGACCTGACGGCCGACGTGTGCCGCGAGCGCGGGATGACGGTGGACGAGCCGGCATTCGACGACGCGATGGCGCGCCAGCGCGAGCAGGCGCGCGCGGCCGGCAAGTTCAAGGCCACGCAGGGCCTCGAATACTCGGGCGCGAAGACGACCTTCCACGGTTACGAGGAAATCGCGTTCGACGACGCAAAGGTCGTCGCGCTGTACGTCGACGGTTCGGCTGTCAACGAAGTGAGGGCCGGCCAGGATGCGGTCGTCGTGCTCGACCACACGCCGTTCTACGCGGAATCGGGCGGCCAGGTCGGCGACCAGGGCGTGCTCGCGAACGCCGCGACGCGCTTCTCGGTGGCCGACACGCTGAAGGTGCAGGCCGACGTGATCGGCCATCACGGCACGCTGGAGCAGGGCACGCTGAAGGTCGGCGACGTGCTGCGCGCGGAAATCGACGCGCATCGCCGCGCGCGCACGCAGCGCAACCACTCGGCCACCCACCTGATGCACAAGGCGCTGCGCGAAGTGCTCGGCGCGCACGTGCAGCAGAAGGGTTCGCTCGTCGACGCGGAAAAGACCCGTTTCGACTTCGCGCACAACGCACCGATGACCGACGACGAAATCCGTCGCGTCGAGCAGATCGTCAACGACGAGATCCTGGCCAACGCGCCGGGCATCGTGCGCGTGATGCCGTACGACGAAGCGGTGAAGGGCGGCGCGATGGCGCTGTTCGGCGAGAAGTACGGCGATGAAGTGCGCGTGCTCGATCTCGGCTTCTCGCGCGAACTGTGCGGCGGCACGCACGTGCACCGCACCGGCGACATCGGTCTGTTCAAGATCGTGATGGAAGGCGGCGTCGCGGCCGGCATCCGCCGCGTCGAGGCGATCACCGGCGACAACGCGGTGCGCTACGTGCAGGAGCTCGACGCGCGCGTGAACGAAGCGGCAGCGGCGCTGAAGGCGCAGCCGTCGGAACTCACGCAGCGGATCGCGCAGGTGCAGGAGCAGGTGAAGTCGCTCGAGAAGGAGCTGGGCGCGCTGAAGTCGAAGCTCGCATCGAGCCAGGGCGACGAGCTCGCGCAGCAGGCCGTCGAAATCGGCGGCGTGTACGTGCTGGCCGCGACGCTCGACGGCGCCGATGCGAAGACGCTGCGCGAAACGGTCGACAAGCTCAAGGACAAGCTGAAGAGCGCGGCGATCGTGCTGGCCGCCGTCGAAGGCGGCAAGGTCAGCCTGATCGCGGGCGTCACGCCGGACGCGAGCAAGAAGGTCAAGGCCGGCGAGCTCGTGAACTTCGTCGCGCAGCAAGTGGGCGGCAAGGGCGGCGGCCGTCCGGACATGGCGCAGGCGGGCGGCACCGAGCCGGCGAACCTGCCGGGCGCGCTGGCCGGCGTGAAGGGCTGGATCGAGGAACGGCTCTGATCGTTGCACGACCGACGCGATGCGGTCGCAATGACGGCATCGCGTGAATCGAAAAACGACCCGATCGGCAGATGCCGGTCGGGTCGTTTTGTTTGTGCGGCTCATGCGCGTCGCTCGAGGCGGCGCGCGTGCGCACGGGTCACGCCGGCACGGTCGGCCTCGGCTGCGCCACGTCGCCGGGCCGCCGCGCGGCGTCGGTGAGCGCATCGCGCAGCGCGGCGAGCGCCGCCGACGCATGACCGCGCCGCCACCCGAGCAGCGTGTCGATGCCTTCGAGTTCGGGAATCGTGTGCGCGGCGACGTTGCCTGTCTCGGGTTGCAGATCGAGCACCGAACGCGGCGCGACCGCGATGCCCGCGCCGGCCGCGACGCACGCGACGATCGCGTGATACGAGCCGAGCTCGAGCACGCGCGCCGGCTTCACGCCGTGCGCCGCATACCACTGCTCGACGTACTTGCGATACGCGCAGCCGCGCTCGAACGCGATCAGCGTCGGCAGGATCACGTCGCGCGGCGTACGCACCGGCGGATGGCCGCGCGGCGTGAGCAGCACGAGATCCTCACGGAAGATCGGCGCCGTCTCGAACGTGTCGGGCAGCGTGTCCGGCTCGGGCGGGCGCGCGAACAGCGCGGCGTCGATCTCGAAGTCGCGCACGCGGTCGATCAGGCACCCCGTCGTGCCCGTCACCAGTTCGAGCGACACGTCGGGCCATGCGTGGTGGTAGCGCGCGAGGATGGCCGGCAGCCGGCTCGCGGCCGTGCTTTCCATCGTGCCGAGCCGCAGCCGCCCGCGCGGCGTGTCCTCGCGCACCGCGTCGCGCGCCTCGTCGGCGAGCGCGAGCAGGCGCTCCGCATACGGCAGCAGCGTATGCCCGGCCGGCGTCAGCACGAGCCGGCGGCCGTCGCGCACGAACAGCGCCGCGCCGAGTTCCTCTTCCAGCTGCTTGATGCGCGTCGTGACGTTCGACTGCACGCGATTGAGCTTGGCCGCCGCGCGCGTCACGCCGTTCTCGCGCACGACCGCCCGGAAGATCGCCAGCGCCGAGAGGTCCATGATTCTCTCCAGAGGATGAGTCGATTCTCAATTATTCATTTTTCGAGAACGTTTGGTCAAGCTAGGATGGATCCATTCCGATTTCCGAGCGGCCGGCGCGCGACGTGCCGGCCCATGCCGCCATGTCCCGCTTCGATGCTTCGACCGCTGCTGCCCGCGCGTTTTCGTCCAACCAGGCAGACCGCCGCGCCCGCGCGGCCGCACTCGCCTGCATGGTCGGCCTGGCCGTCGTGCTCGGCGTCGGCCGTTTCGCGTTCACGCCGCTGTTGCCGCTGATGCTCGCGGACGGCTCGATCGGGCTGAAGGCCGGCAGTTGGCTCGCGTCGGCGAACTACGCGGGCTACTTCGCCGGCGCGGTCAGTTGCGCGGCGCTGCGCGTCGCGCCCGCGCGGATGGTGCGCTTCGGGCTCGCGGCGACCGTGCTGCTGACCGCGGCGATGGGCGTCGGCCACGGGTTGCCGGCGTGGCTCGTCGTGCGTTTCGTCGCGGGCGTCGTCAGCGCGTGGACGTTCGTGTTCATGTCGCAATGGGGGCTGCGGCGCCTGGCCGAGCTGCATGCGCCGAAATGGAGCGGGGTGATCTACGCGGGGCCGGGCGTCGGCATCGTGGCGACCGGGCTGATCGGCAGCGCGCGGGCCGGCCCGCCCGCGGCGGTGGGCTGGCTGGGCTTCGCGGCGTTGTCGGCCGTGCTGTCGGTCGCGATCTGGCGCACGTTCGGTGCGGCGCCGGCTTCGACCGCGGCCCCGCGCGCGCAGGCCATGCTGCCGGCCGCCGCGCCACATGCGGCGCCTGGCGCGTCCGCCGCGCCGGCGGCGCGGGCCGGCACGCGAAGCCGTCGCGCGGACGCCGCGTGGCTCGTCGTGCTGTACGGCGCGCCGGGCTTCGGCTACATCATCACCGCGACGTTCCTGCCGGTGATCGCGCGAGCCGCGCTGCCGGCCGGCTCGCCGTGGCCCGACCTGTTCTGGCCGATGTTCGGCGCGGCGCTGATCGTCGGCGCGATCACTGCCGCGCGGCTGCCCGGGCACTGGGACAACCGGCTGCTGCTGGCGGCCGGCTGCGCGACGCAGGCGCTCGGCATCGCGGCCGGGATCGTGTGGCCGAACGCGGCCGGTTTCTCGATCGGCAGCGCGCTGCTCGGCCTGCCGTTCACCGCGATCACGCTGTTCGCGATGCGCGAGGCGCGGCGCCTGCACGGCGAGCGCGCGGCCGGACTGATGGGCTACGCGACCGCGTCGTATGGCGTCGGGCAGATCCTCGGGCCGCTCGTCGCGGCGCCGCTGGCCGCGCGCTTCGGGTCGTTTACGCCCGCGCTGTGGGTCGCGGCGGCCGCGCTGCTGACGGGCGCCGCCGGTTTCGCGGCGACCGCCGCACGTGGGCGCCGGTCATCCTGACGCCAGCGGGGCCGGATCGTATCGGGCGCGGGCAAACTCGCTAGAATGAAGCCTTTCCCGCGCCGAGCGGGTGCCCGACGCGGCCTGCAGGCTACCGTCCGGCGCTCGCCATGCCCCATCGATGACCACCGCCGACTACCGTTTTTGCCCGCGCTGCGCGAGCCCGCTGACCGAGCGGGCCGATCCCGACCACGAAGGCGGCCGCATTCGCCAGGCCTGCCCCGACGATACCTGCGGCTACGTGCACTGGAACAACCCGCTGCCGGTCGTCGCCGCGATCGTCGAACTCGACGGCAAGATCCTGCTCGCGCGCAACGCGGCGTGGCCCGAGGGGATGTTCGCGCTGATTACCGGCTTCCTCGAAAACGGCGAGACGCCCGAGGACGGCATCGCGCGCGAGGTGTTCGAGGAAACCGCGCTGAAGGCCGAGCAGGTATCGCTCGTCGGCGTGTACGAATTCATCCGCAAGAACGAGCTGATCATCGCGTACCACGTGCGGGCGTCGGGTACGGTGTCGCTGTCGCCGGAATTGCTCGAATACAAGCTCGTCGATCCGCCGCTGCTGCGCCCGTGGCGCGCCGGCACGGGCGTCGCGCTCGCCGACTGGATGCGCGCGCGCGGCCTCGATTTCGAATTCGTCGACCGGCCGGGGCAGTGACGGGCCGGCCAGCCCGCAGCGCGCCGTTCGCCGTGCCGCGCGCGATCGCGACGCGGCACGGCGTTGCTGGCCGGCGCGCCGCGTGCTTCGGCCGCCGCGCGTCGTTCCAGTCGTCCCCATCGTCCGCATCGTTCCCTTCGCTTCCATCGTCCTGAGCGCCATCGCCATGTCCGACAAGCCGCAGCCGCGTCCGCGCGACGCCTATCGCCACTTCCTGCCGATCACGACCCGCTGGATGGACAACGACGTCTACGGGCACGTGAACAACGTCGTCTACTACAGCTACTTCGACACCGTCGTGAACGAGTACCTGATCCGCGCGGGCGTACTCGACGTCGAGCACGGGCAGACGATCGGGCTGGTCGTCGAGACGCAGTGCAACTATTTCGCGCCGCTCGTGTTCCCGCAATCGGTCGATGCGGGCCTGCGCGTCGTGAAGCTCGGCACGTCGAGCGTGCGCTACGAAGTCGGGCTGTTCGCGCAAGGCGATGCGTCGCCCGCCGCGCAGGGGCATTTCGTGCACGTGTACGTCGATCGCGGCACGCGCCGCCCGGTGCCGCTGCCCGACGCGCTGCGCGCCGCGCTCGAACCGCTCGCCGCCTGACGACGCGCGGTGCACGCGTTCGCGCTCCAGGCCTTCAACGGCCTCAGCTACGGCTTGCTGCTGTTCATGCTGTCGGCCGGCCTCACGTTGATCTTCAGCGTGCAGGGCGTACTCAACTTCGCGCATGCGAGCTTCTACATGCTCGGTGCGTACGTCGGCTACGGCATTGCGGCCCATGCGGGCTTCTGGCCCGCGCTCGTGCTCGCGCCGCTGGCGGTCGGGCTGCTCGGCGCCGGCTGCGAGCGCGTGCTGCTGCGCCGCGTGCAGGCGCGCGGCCATACGAGCGAACTGCTGCTGACCTTCGGGCTCGCGTACCTGATCGGCGAGGGCGCGAAACTCGCGTGGGGCCTCGCGCCGCTGCCGGCGCCCGTGCCGCCACTGTTCGACGGCGCGCCGGCGAACGTGTTCGGCCTCGCGCTGCCGCGTTACCGGCTGTTCATGATGGCGATGTCCGCGACGATGCTGATCGCGCTCGGCGTGTTGCTGCGCGCGTCGCGCCTCGGGCTCGTCGTGCGCGCGGCGCTCACGCATCGCGCCGCGGTCGAGGCGCTCGGCTACGACGTGCCACGCGTGATGACGGCGCTGTTCGGCGCGGGCACCGCGCTCGCGGCGCTGGCCGGAGTGATCGGCGCGCCGCTCGCGGTGATCGAACCGGCGCTGGCCGAGACCGTCGGGTCGGTCGTGTTCGCGATCGTCGTGATCGGCGGGCTCGGCTCGCTCGGCGGCGCGTTCGTCGCGTCGCTCGCGGTCGGCTTCGCGCAGACCTTCGCGGCCGCGAGCGACACGTCGCTGCGCGACCTCGCGCAATGGACGGGCCTCGCGTTGCCCGACAGCGTGGCCGCCGTGTCGATCGCGCAACTGGCGCCGCTCGTGCCGTACCTGCTGCTCGTCGCGGTACTGGTCGCGCGGCCGCGCGGGTTGTTCGGCGAGCGTGCCGATGCGTAGCCGCGCAGTGGCCGGATGCGCGCGCTGGGCGCTGTTCGCCGCCTGCTTCGCGCTGCCCGCGTGGCTGTGGCCGCACGGCGCGGTGCTCGGCTATCTCGCGCAGACGGCCGCGCTCGTCGTGCTCGCGCTGTCGTACAACCTGCAGCTCGGCACGACCGGGCTGCTGTCGTTCGGGCATGCGGCGTTCGCGGGCCTCGGCGCGTTCGCGGCCGCGCACTGGTTCAATCGCATCGGCGGCCCGCTGCCGCTGTTGCCGCTCGTCGGCGGCGCGGCCGGCGCGGGCTTCGGGTACGTCGCCGGGCTGCTGGCGACGCGCCGTTCCGGCACCGCGTTCGCGATGATCACGCTCGGGCTCGGCGAATGCGTCGCGGCGGCCGCATGGAGCGTGCCCGCGTGGTTCGGCGGGATCGGCGGCGTGCCGATCGACCGTGCGGGCGGCGCGCCGTGGGGCAACGGGTATTTCGGCGCGCCGGCGCACGCGTATGCGGTGATCGCCGCGTGGTGCGTCGTGTCGGCGTGGGCGATGCATGCGCTCACGCGCACGCCGCTCGCACGGCTCGCGAACGCGGTGCGCGACAACCCGGCGCGCGTCGCGGCGCTCGGCACCGACCCGCGTCGCGTGCGGCTCGCGATGGTTGTCTGCGCATCGTTCTTTGCGGGTATCGCCGGCACGCTGACGCTGATCGACGTCGAGATCGCGACGCCCGACAGCGTGTCGATGGCGCGCTCGGCGACCGTGCTGATCGCCGCGGTGATCGGCGGCACCGGCGCATTCTTCGGGCCGGCGGCCGGCGCGGCCGTGCTGACCGCGCTGAGTATCGGCGTCGCGGCCGTGTCGCGCGCGTGGGCGCTGTATCTCGGCGTGCTGTTCGTCGCGATCGTCGTGGCCGCGCCGGGCGGGATCGCGGGTGTGGCACAGGCGCTCGCGCGGGTGCTGCGGCGCGGCGCGCCGGCGGTCGAGCGGTGGCGCGCGCTGTGCGGCGTCGCCGCGTGCGCGTTCTGGGGCGTCGCGATCGTGTGCGCGGCCGAGCTCGGTTATGCATGGCGCTTCGCGCAGGACGACGGCGCGCGCCTCGCGTTCGGCGCATGGGGCATCGGCGCCGATACGCCGATCGGCTGGGCCGTCGCGGTTGCGGCTGCCGGCATCGGCACGCTGCTGTGGAGCTGGCGCGCGCGGCTCGGGCACGGCGCGGCGGTCGCCACGCGGGAGAACGCGCGATGAACGGCAACGCGATCGCGCTTCACGGCGTCGTGCAGCGCTTCGGCGCGCAGACCGTGCTCGACGGTGTCGATCTGAGCATCGCGGCCGGCGAGCGCCACGCGCTGATCGGGCCGAACGGCGCGGGCAAGTCGACGCTGTTCGGCGTGATCGCCGGCGCGACGCGGCCGACGCGCGGGCGCGTCGTGCTGCACGGTGTCGAGCTGCGCGGGCGCGGGCCGGTCGTCGCGAGCCGCCTCGGCATCGGCCGCAGTTTCCAGCAGACGAGCGTATTCGCGCGCCTGAGCGTATTCGACAACCTGCGCTGCGCGGCGCTGCACGCGCCGGCCGAGCGGCGGCGCTGGTGGAACCGGCTGCGCGAATCGGCGTCGGTCGATCTCGCGGCCGCGCGCGTGCTGCACGACATCGGCCTCGACGCGCGGCGCGACACGCCGGCCGGCGAACTGAGCTATGCGGAGCAGCGCGCGCTCGATCTCGGCATCGCGCTCGCGAGCGGCGCGCGGACGCTGCTGCTCGACGAGCCGACGGCCGGCATGAGCCGCGTGCAGGCGGCGCGGATGATCGCGCTGATCCGCGCGACGACGCAGGGCCGCACGGTGCTGATGATCGAACACGACATGGACGCGGTGTTCGGTTTCGCCGAGCGCATCACGGTGCTCGTGCGCGGCGCGGTGGTCGCGACCGGCGCGCCCGATGCGATCCGCGCTGATGCGCGCGTGCGTGCCGCGTACCTGGGCGAGGGCGCGACATGAGCGCCGTGCTCGACATTCGCGGGCTGCGCGCGTGGTACGGGATGCAGCCCGTGCTCGACGGCGTCGATCTCGCGCTGGCGCCTGGCGAGACGCTCGCGCTGCTCGGCCGCAACGGCTCGGGTCGCTCGACGCTCGCGAAGGCCGTGATGGGGCTCGTGCGCACGGCCGGCTCGGTGCGCGTCGCCGGTGCCGAATGCGCGGGGGCGCGCACGTTCGAGATCGCGCGGCGCGGGGTGGCTTACGTTGCCGAAAGCCGCGACGTGTTTCCATTGCTGAGCGTGCGCGACAACCTGCGGCTCGGATTGCGCGGCGCGAGCGGCGCAGCCGAACGCACGGCGCTCGACCGCCTGTTCGAGCGTTTTCCGCTGCTGGCCGCGCGCGCGGACGTGAAAGCCGGGCGGCTGTCGGGCGGCGAGCAGCAGGTGCTCGCGCTGGTGCGCGCGCTTGCCGGCCGCCCGCGCGTGCTGATCGTCGACGAACCGGCCGAAGGGCTCGCGCCGCTCGCGGTCGGCGAGGTCGGCGCGTGCCTCGCCGCGCTGCAGGCCGACGGCGTCGCGATCGTGCTGATCGAGCAGCGGCTGCAGCTCGCACCGCGGCTCGCGCGGCGCGTCGCGGTGATGGGGCGGGGACGGATCGTCTACGACGGCGCGCTCGACGGGCTGGACGGCGAGGTCGTCCACGCATGGCTGAGCGCGGGCTGACGGCGCCCGGTCGATTGTTCGGCAAACTCCGCCAGTCAATTCGCGTCGAGCCGCTTTATCGCTGCGGTGCGGCAACGTAAATTGCCAGTCAGGCCGGTCGCCATCGCAACGCATCGATGCATCGATGCATCGACGCATCGTCGCGGCGACCGGCGCCATCCATCGAAGGTCTTCTGACTGAGGAATGAAATCATGAGCAAGCTGGCAGGCAAGGTCGCGATCGTCACGGGCGCATCGAAGGGCATCGGCGCGGCCATCGCGAAGGCACTGGCCGACGCAGGCGCGGCGGTCGTCGTCAACTACGCGAGCAGCAAGGCGGGCGCGGATGCGGTCGTGAGCGCGATCACCGAAGCGGGCGGCCGCGCGGTCGCGGTCGGCGGCGACGTGTCGAAGGCGGCCGACGTGCAACGCATCGTCGATACCGCGATCGACACGTATGGCCGTCTCGACGTGGTCGTGAACAACTCCGGCGTGTACGAATTCGCGCCGATCGAAGCGATCACCGAAGAACACTATCGCCGGCAGTTCGACACGAACGTGTTCGGCGTACTGCTGACGACGCAGGCGGCCGCCAAGCATCTCGGCGAAGGCGCGAGCATCATCAACATCAGCTCGGTCGTGACCAGCATCACGCCGCCGGCCAGCGCCGTTTACAGCGGCACGAAGGGCGCGGTCGACGCGATCACCGGCGTGCTCGCGCTCGAGCTCGCGCCGCGCAAGATCCGCGTGAACGCGATCAACCCGGGGATGGTCGTGACCGAGGGCACGCACAGCGCGGGCATCATCGGCTCCGAGCTTGAAACGCAAGTGCTCGGCCAGACGCCGCTCGGCCGCCTCGGCGAGCCGAACGACATCGCGTCGGTCGCCGTGTTCCTCGCGTCGGACGATGCACGCTGGCTGACCGGCGAGCGCCTCGTCGCGAGCGGCGGGCTGCGCTGACCGGACCGTGCCGCCGCCCGGACCGCGGCGGTAGCGAAATCCCCGCACGCTGCGTCGAGTCTGCTTCGGCAGATCGCGCGGCGTGTCGTCCATTGCCACGCAGCCTTCGCATTCGCTGCACGAACGGCACGTCTGCGATCCCGGTAGAGTCCCCCCTCTGATCCCGTGTCGCGGCGCGGCATAAAACCGTCATACCGCGCGCGCGGTGACGCTGCGCGCCGCGCGCCGCGCCGACCGAAACCATCCTCCCAAATGCTGCGCATACGCCTGTCACGCAAGGCTGACGGGCGCATCCCGCCGTGCGCGGTCGGGTCGTCGTATGCCGTTCGCATGCGTGCCGCGCACATTCCCCATTCAAGTTGCGAATGTTTGCATCGCAACAATCCATTTCATTCGCGGCGATTGGAGCGGTATGGTGAACGCACGTTCGATATTCACCGACCGATGCCCATCCATCACGCGAAGACGCCATGAAAACGACTCACGATCGATCCGGTCACGCGCCACGTGCGACCGCCGCCCGCGCGCCCGAAGGCGGCGGCGACCGACGCGACGCAGGCCTGCGCCTGCCGGCGAAGCTGGTGGGCCCGATCGTGCTCGGCACGCTGCTCAACGCGCTGAATTCGTCGATGATCGCGGTCGCGCTCGTGAGCATCCAGCAGGCGTTCGCGCCGGCCGACGCCGCGCACGCGCGCATCGATACGCTGTGGCTCGTGTCGGGGCTGTATCTGGCGACGGCCGCCGGCCAGCCGACGATGGGGCGCCTCGCCGATCGCTTCGGCGCGAAGCGGATCTTCTGCATCGGTCTCGCGATCGTGCTGTTCGCGTCGTCGCTCGCGCCGTTCGCGCCGACGCTCGGCTGGCTGGTCGCCTCGCGCGTCGCGCTCGGCATCGGCACGTCGGCCGCGTATCCGGCCGGCATGGCGATGATCCGCGCGTGGTCGCAGCGGCATGCGAACGGCGCGACGCCGACGGGCGGGCTCGGCGCGATCTCGATCGCGGCGCAGGTGGCCGTCGCGTTCGGCCCGCCGCTCGGCGGTGCGCTCGTGCAGTTCGCCGGCTGGCGCGCGATCTTCTGGATCAACGTGCCGATCGTGCTGGCCGCCTTCGTGTTCGCCTGGCTGTGGATCCCGGCCGACCCGGCCTATCGCGGCGCACAGGCGCGCACCACGCTGCGCGCCACGCTGGCGGAACTGGATCTGCCGGGCGTGGCGTTGTTCGTGCTGACGCTCGCGAGCCTGCTGCTGTTCCTGCAATCGGTGTCGCGCGAACCCGATTGGCTGCTGCTGGCCGCGACGCTCGTGCTGGCGCCGCTGTTGATCCGCCGCGAACGCCGGGCCGCGGCACCGCTGATCGACATCCGGATGCTGGCCGACAACCGTCCGCTGCTCGGCACGTATCTGCGCTGCGTCGGCACCTATGCGGTGTTCTACGCGATCTTCTATGCGCTGCCGATGTGGCTGCAGGAGGCGAGGGGACTGTCGGCCGCCGACGCCGGCCTCGTGATGCTGCCGGTCGCCGGCATCGGCACGGTCACGACGATGCTCGCCACCCGCATCGTGCACCGCCACGGCGCGCGCCCTGTGCTCGTCATCGGTTCCGCGCTGCTCTGCATCGGCAGCGTCGTGATGAGCCAGCTGACGAGCAGCCTGCCGATCGCGGCGATCGTTGTGCTGTCGGTCGTGTTCGGTATTCCTAATGGTTTCAACAATCTCGGCAATCAGGCCACGCTCTACCAGAGCACGCCGCACGGCCGGATCGGTACGGCGTCCGGCCTGTACCGCACCGCGCAGTACGTCGGCGGCAGCCTGTCGTTCGCGCTCGTCGGTCTCGCGCTCGGCCATCCGGCGAGCGACCGCGGCCTGCGCGCGCTTGCCGTCGTCCTGGCGGTGATCAGCGTGCTGCTGTTGCTCAATGCCGTATCGAGCCGGCACCTCGACGCCGCCGTTTCTTCCGTTCCACAACAAAAGTGAGGGTGATACATGTCCATTCCGACGCTCAATCGCACCGCCGCGCTCGTCGCCATCGATCTGCAGAACGGCATCGTCGCGCTGCCGGTCACGCCTTATACCGGCGCGCAGGTCGTCGCGAAGACGGTCGAGCTGGCGGCGGCTTTCCGCGCGCGGGGGCTGCCCGTGATCTACGTGCACACGAGCTATCGGCCGGATGGCGGCGTGGCGCTTAAGGTGAAGACGGATGCGCCGTCGCAGCCGCCGAATCTCGATCCCGAATGGAGCGCGTTCGCGCCGGCGCTCGGCGTGTCGTCGTCCGACATCGTCGTGACGAAGCATCAGTGGGGCGCGTTCACCGGCACCGACCTGGACGTGCAGCTGCGTCGCCGCGGCATCACCGACGTCGTGCTGACCGGCATCGCGACCAACATCGGCGTGGAATCGACCGCGCGCCAGGCATACGAAAACAACTACAACGTCGTGATCGTGAGCGATGCGGTCAGCACGTCGTCGGCCGATGCGCAGACGTTCGCGCTGACCCAGATCTTCCCGAAGCTCGGGCAGGTCGCCGCGGCGGCGGACGTGGAGGCGGCACTCGAGCAGGCGCAGTCGCGTTGAAGCCGGCGATTCGTTCGGCGCGCTTTTTCACATACCAGTCGTTTACCGAGGAATGACGATGATCAAGACCGATGCATGGGTTCTCTACGCGGGCCCGGAACCGACCCGCCAGCAGCCGCCCGTCGCGGGCGAGCTGCGCCGCGAAACCTTCGAATTTTCCCCGCTCGAAGCCGACGAGGTGCTCGTCGAGCCGCTGTACGGATCGTGGGAAGCGAACCTCGACCATGCGCTGTCGCGCAATCCGGTCGACATCTGCCGCCAGCGCCGCGAGGACAAGATCGTGCTGGGCAACGGCGCGCTGGTGCGCGTCGTGGAGCGCGGACGCGCGGTCCACGCGCTGAAGGACGGCGAGATCTGCATGGTGATGCCGTTCGGCAAGCGCGACGAATACGGATTCGCCGAGCTCGTCTACGCGTACGACGCGCCCGGCACGATCGGCGTGATGGCGCAACGCACCAAGATGCGCGCCGACAACCTGGTGCCGGTGCCGACCGACAGCCGTCACTCGCTGCTGCAATGGGCGACCTACGGCCGCTACTTCACCGCGTGGGACAACTGGAAGGTCGCGTCGACGTGCTGGCGCTCGCAACTGCCGGACGTCGATCCGGCCGACTATCTGGTGTTCGGCTGGGGCGGCGGCACGACGCTGGCCGAGCTGCAGCTCGCGAAGCGCGAAGGCTTTCGCGTCGCGATGACGGCGAGCAACGACCGTCGCCTCGAGGATCTCGCGAAGCTCGGCATCACGCCGGTCGACCGGCGCAAGTTTCCGGACCTCGCGTACGACGAGGCGCGCTACCGGGCGGATCCGGACTACCAGGCACGCTACCGCGAGTCGGAGCGCGTCTTCGCCGAGACGATCGCCGAGCTGAGCGGCGGCCGCGGCGTCGCGATCTTCCTCGACAATCTCGGCGGCGCGCTGTATCGCGCGACGATGCGCGTGACGGGCCGCACCGGCATCGTCGCGACGGTCGGCTGGAAAACCGGGATGCGCCTGTGGAACCTGCGCGCGACGGAGTGCATCAACCGCCGCCTGCACATCCACACGCACGCGTGGCGCTACGACGACAGCATCACGATCCGCGACTTCCAGGAGTCGACCGGCTGGATCGGCCAGGAACCGACCGAAATCTTCGATTTCGACGACGTGCCGAAGCTTGCGTCCGATTACCTGAACGGAAAGATCGAGACGTATTTCCCGATCTATCGGATCAACGCGGTCTGAGCCGCCGGTCGCGCGTCATGCCTGCATCGTTGCATGATGATTAGTCATGCAAACGATGGCGGTGCATGGCGCGCCGTGCAACCTATCTGGCAGGAGAACGCCATGGCCTCTGTGGAAACCGGGGAGGTCGACGCCGGCACGGCGTCGGACACCTCCAGCCGCGCGCCGCTCGGCGGCATTCGCGTGATCGACGCCGCGACGCTGTTTGCCGGCCCGCTCGCGGCGACGATGCTCGCCGACTACGGCGCCGACGTGATCAAGGTGGAACACCCGACGGGCGATCCGGCGCGCAAGTACGGCGCGCGTCGCGACGACGTGCCGTTGTGGTGGAAGGTGGTCGCGCGCAACAAGCGGGCGGTCACGCTGAATCTCGGCACGGCCGACGGCCAGCGGATCTTTCGCGAGCTGGCCGCGCAGGCCGACGTGGTGGTCGAGAATTTCCGGCCCGGCACGCTGGAGCGCTGGGGGCTCGGCTACGACGTGTTGTCCGCGATCAATCCGCGGCTCGTGCTGGTGCGGGTGACGGGGTTCGGCCAGTTCGGCCCGTATGCGCGCCGCCCCGGTTTCGGCACGCTCGCGGAGGCGATGAGCGGGCTGGCGGCCGCCACCGGCGAGGCGGACGGGCCGCCGCTGCTGCCGTCGTTTCCGCTCGCGGACACGGTGGCGGGGCTCACCGCCGCGTTCGCGATCATGACGGCGCTGAAGGCGCGCGATCGCACCGGACGCGGGCAAGTGGTCGATCTCGCGATCATCGAGACGATGCTCGCGGCGATGGGGGCGCAGGTCGCGAGCTACGACCAGACGGGGCGCGTGCCGGCGCGCGCCGGCAACCGCTCGCCGAACAATGCGCCGCGCGGCGTGTATCGCACGTCGGACGGCAAGTGGGTCGCGCTGTCGACGTCGGCGCACAGCATCGCCGAGCGCGTGATGCGGCTCGTCGGCCGCGCGGACCTGATCGACCAGCCGTGGTTCGCGAGCGGCGTCGAGCGCGCGAAGCATGCGGACGAGCTCGACGCGGCGGTCGGCGGCTGGATCGGGCAGCGCACGCGCGACGACGTGATCGACGCGTTCGAGCGCGCGGAGGCGGCCGTCGCGCCGATCTACGACGTCGCCGACGTGCTGCGCGATCCGCAGTACGCGGCGCTCGGCTCGATCGTATCGGTGCCCGACGCCGAACTGGGCGCATTCCGCACGCACAACGTGCCGTTCCGGCTGTCCGACACCCCCGGCGCGATCCGCTGGGGCGGGCCGTCGCGCGGCGCGCACAACGATGAAGTATTCGGCGCATTGGGCCTGGAGTCGCGGGACCTCGCCGACCTGACCGAACGAGGTGTGATTTGAAACCGAGCGCAACCTGCCGCAGTTACCTGTACGTGCCCGCGCACAAGACGCAGGTGGTCGAGAAGGCCTACGCGAGCGAGGCCGACGCGATCGTGCTGGATCTCGAGGACGCCGTGCCGGCGAGCCACAAGGTCGACGCCCGCAAGGCCGCCGCCGACATCCTGGCGGGCGGCCCGCCGAAGCCGACCTACGTACGCGTGAACCCGATCGGGACGCCGTGGTGCCGCGACGACGTCGAGGCGATCGCGTTGCCCGCATTGCAGGCGCTGCGTTTGCCGAAATGCGATTTTCCCGCGCATATCCAGGAAGTCGCGGGCTGGCTCGACGCGCTCGGCAGCGACGCCGGGATCCAGATCCTGATCGAATCCGCCTATGGGGTGGAAACCGCTTATCAGCTCGCGACCGCGTCGCCGCGGCTCGAACGGATCGGGCTAGGCGAAAGCGACCTGCGCGCCGACCTGCGGATCGGCGTCGACAACTTCACGCTCGAAGTGTGCCGCGCGCGCTGCGTGGTGGCGTCGCGCGCGGCGGGGCTGAACGGGCCGATCCAGACGGTCTATCACACGCTCGGCGATCTCGACGGCCTGAAGGAATCGACGTTGCGCGCGAAATCGATGGGATTCGTCGGCCGTTTCGCGATTCATCCGTCGCAACTGCCGGTCATCAACGCGGTGTTCACGCCGTCGGACGAGGAAATCCGCGCGGCCGAGCGCGTGCTGGAGGCGGTCGATGCGGCGGACGATCAATCGTCGGTGTTCGTGCTGCCCGATGGCCGCGTGGTGGCGCCGCCGCTGATCGCGAATGCGCGCGTGACGCTGGCGCTGGCGACCCACCTGCGGCGCGATGGAGTCGCGGCATGAGCGCGCCCGATACGCTTTCCGCACCGGCCGTCGCCGCCAGGCCCACGAATCCGGACGGCATCGTCGGCGTGCTCGGCCGCTTCGCGTCGGCGGTGCGCGTCGACGGGCTCGATCGCACGCTACGCGTGGAGGCCGCCGCCCGCGTGCTCGACCTCGTCGGCAACAGCCTGATCGCGCACGACGAACCCGTCGCGCAGTCCGTGCTGCAGGTCGCGCGGCGCTGGGGCGGGCACGGCCGCGCGAGCGTGATCGGCGCGGCCGACCGGCTGCCGGCCGCGAGCGCCGCGCTCGTCAACGGCACGCTCGCGCATGCGATGGATTTCGACGACTCGCACATGCTGTCGGTGCTGCATCCGAGCGCGTCGGTGATTCCGGCCGCGCTCGCCGCCGCGCAGGCGAGCGGTGCATCGGGCGCGGCGCTGCTCGATGCGATCACGGTCGGCACCGAGATCTGCATCCGGCTCGGCGTGGCGGCCTACAACGAGCGGCTCGGCAATTCGGTGTTCTTCGAGCGCGGCCAGCACGCGACGTCGATCTGCGGGACGGTCGGCGCGGCTGCGGCCGCGGCGATGCTGCTCGGGCTCGACGCCGCGCGGATCGCCGCGGCGCTCGGGATTGCCGCGAGCATGGGCGCAGGCCTGCTCGAGGCGAACCGCACCGGCGGCTCCGTGAAGCGGATTCACTGCGGCTGGGCCGCGCATGCGGGCGTGAGCGCGGCGGAGCTGGCGGATGCGGGCGTGACCGCGCCGCCGACCGCGCTCGAAGGCCGCTTCGGCTTCTTTCACGCATGGTGCGGCGAGCTGGCCGACGTCGACGCGGTGCTGCGCGGCCTCGGTGACGACTGGGAGACGAGCCGGATCATCTTCAAGCCGTATCCGTGCAACCACTTCACGCATCCGGGCATCGACGCGGCGCTGCAACTGAAGGCGCAGGGCGTGACGGCCGACGACGTGGTGTCGGCCGAACTGCGGGTCGCGACGTCGACGCTGCGCACGATCGGCGAGCCTGCCGAATTGAAGGCCAGCCCGCCGAACGGTTACGCGGCCGCGTTCTCGGGGCCGTACACGATCGCGGCCGCGCTGCTCGGCGGTGGCGGGCTCGGCGTCTGGTTCGACGATTTCGACGATGCGCTCGTGCGGGACCCCGCGCGCCGCGCGCTGGCCGCGAAGGTGCGCTGCGTCGCCGATCCGTGGTGCGACGCGCGGTTCCCGCACAGCCTGCCTGCCGTGCTGCGCGTGACGCTGCGCGACGGGCAGACGCGCGAGGCGCGCGTCGAGTCGAGCAAGGGCACCCGTTCGCGGCCGCTGACCGAACAGGAACTCGTCGCGAAGTTCGTGCTCGCCGCGAGTTCGACGATCGGCACGCCGCGTGCGCTCGAGCTGCGCGACGCGGTGCAGGCGCTCGTCGACGACACGCCGCTGGATGCGCTGGCGGCGTTGACGTCCGACGTGCATCCGAACTGGAAAGGAGGAGAGCCATCTTGAACGCACCACGCTGGAAGAAGCGGCCGCCGGGCTCGAACTGGGGCGATTTCGGCCCGGACGATCAGCAGGGACGGTTGAACTGGCTAACGCCGGACAAGGTGCGGCAGGGCGTCGCCGAGGTGCGCGAAGGCCTGTCGTTCTCGCTGAGCCTGCCGCTCGACGTGCCGCGCGGCGGCGGGCTGAACGCGCGCCGTCGGCCGCCCGCGATCATGCCGGCGCTGCTCGGCGGCAAGCCGTACTTCGGTTATCGCGCCGACGAACAGGTGCCGAACGCCACGGACGTCGTCTGCGACGATTCGTTCTGCATGCATTCGCAGTTCTCGACGCAATGGGACGGTCTCGCGCACGTCGGCGGCGTATTCGACGCGGACGACGACGGCGTGCCCGAAATCGTGTTCTACAACGGCTTCCGGATGGGCGAGCATCTGCGGGTGCCGCAGGAGGGCGACGCCACCGGCGGCGCGCGCTCGCTCGGCATCGAGGTGATGGCGCGCACCGGCGTGCAGGGGCGCGGCGTGCTGATCGACCTGCGGCATCACTTCGGCGACGCCCGCACGAAAGTGGGCTACGCGCAACTGATGCGCGTGATGGAAGCGGACGACGTGCACGTCGAGCAGGGCGACATCGTCTGCATTCACACCGGTTTCGCCGATCTGCTGCTGAACGACGAGCACGGTTCGCCCGCGACCGTCGCGAGCGCGTGCGTGCTGGACAGCAGCGACGCCCGGCTGCTGCAGTGGATCGACGAGTCGCGGCTCGCGGCGCTCGTGGCCGACAACCACGCGATCGAGGAGCGGCCGCAGCATGCGCAGCCGCTCGCGCGGCCGGGGGCGCTGATGCCGCTGCACGAGCTGTGCCTGTTCAAGCTCGGCATCCACCTCGGCGAGCTGTGGCACCTGACGCCGCTCGCGAACTGGCTGCGCGCGCATCGGCGAAACCGGTTCCTGCTGACCGCGCCGCCGTTGCATATCCGGGGGCTGGTCGGTGCGCCGGTGAACCCGGTCGCGACCGTTTGACGCGCAGGCCACGGGCGCCGGCGCGCGCCCGGCCAGCGGGAACCGTTTCCATGCGTCGATCCGGGATCGTCGATTGACCCGATTATCGAAAAAATGACTGAAAATCGGGTCGTTCAGATCGAAAATAGAATCAATGGCGCCGGGTATATAAAAAATATTGAAACGTCAAGATTGGACTATTCTCATTTATTGCACTAAATATCAGGGGATTTCCCCATTGCGATAATCGCGAACCGGGGATGGCGATTAACCCGTTTAGTGGATGGTCACAATCATGAATCTACGTTCGATCGACTTGAACCTGCTGGTCATACTGGATGCGCTGCTGACGGAGAAACAGGTGACGCGGGCCGGGCTGAAGGTCGGTCTGACCCAACCGGCCGTCAGCAATGCGCTGTCGCGCCTGCGGTATCTGTTCAAGGACGAGATCCTGGCGCGCAGCACGATCGGGATGGAATTGACGCCGCGCGCGCAGGCGCTGATCGCGCCGGTGCGGCAAATCATGCAACAAATCGAAGAATTATTTGAATCGGATTATCAATTCAACCCTTTTACGTCGGAGCGTCATTTTACGATCCGGATGTCGGATCTCACCGAATTGCTTTTGCTGCCCGCCTTGCTGCGGCGCATGCGCACGACGGCGCCGAATATCAGCCTCGATGTCGTGCACCCGAGCGCGGCGAAGACGGCCGAAGCGCTCGAAGCCGGGCGGCTCGACATGGCGATCAGCGCGGGCCTCGCGCATTCCGGCTCGCTGTCGTCGGAAACCGTGTTTCACGACCGGATGGTGTGCGTGCTGAGCCGCAACCATCCCGATGCGGACAAGCCGCTGACGCTCGAACGGTTCCTCGCGCTCGACTTCCTCAACGTGTCGATCAACCCGGTCGACCACAGCCTGATCGACAACCTGCTCGCGAACATGGGGTGTACGCGCCGCATCGTGCTCAACGTGCCGCACTGGCTCGTCGTGCCGAACATGCTCGATGCGCTGCCGTACGCCGTGATCATGTCGGAGCGGCACGCGCTGAGCCTCGACGATCCGCGTCTCGTGATCCGCGAACTGCCGCTCGCGATGGAGCCCGTCACGTGGTCGCTGTACTGGCATCGCCGGTACGACGGCAGCAACGCGCACGGCTGGATGCGCCGCGCGATCCTCGCGGCCGCGGAATCCGTCGTGGACGACGTCACGGTGGACGCGTGCAGCGTGGGCTGAGCGCGATGTCGTGCGCCGCGGGCCGCTCGCGGTCAGCCGACGACGAGCAGCGGCGGCAGCGTCGCGACGTCGGGCTGCTCGTCGAGTCGCCACAGATAATCGAGTGCGGCCCGCATTCGCGCCGCGCTTCCGTGCCGCTGGCAATTCTTCGTGAACTTCGCTTCGTAGTCGGCGCGCTGCATCGGTTGCGTCGGTGAGCCCGGCAGATCGTCCACCTGCTTCGTATAGGTCGCGCCGTCATCGCACACGGCCGTCACGCGATTCGGTGCATGCGCGGGATAGCGGGCCGTCAGCGCCGGGTCCGCGTCGACCGTGATTTTGCCGATCAGCGCGCGCAAGGCCGGGTCGCGCAACGCCGCGCCCGTATAGCTGCGGGTCGTGATGTCGCCGTCGAGCATCGCCCGCGCGACGATGTAGGGCAGGCTGTGGTCGGCCGTCTCGTGGGTCGACGGCGCCCATTTCTCCGGATCGCGACCGGCCGTCACGTAGCCGACTTCGGTCGTGTGGACCGCGATGCGCCGGATGCGCCGCAGGTCGCCGACCTGCGCGGCGACCGCGAGCGCGGCCGGAATCGCCGTTTGCGTGAGCCCTTGCGCCGGATAGAACTTCACGAAGCAACGGCCGACCCGGAACGCGCCGTCGCGCCCGCCGAACGTGGCGGTGTCGAGCGCGAACGGCCCGGACACCTGCGCGAAGAACCCGGCCGCTCCCTCGAATATCGGCGCGGGGCCGGTGAGGCCGGCGCCGGCGAGTTCGGTCGAAAACACCGCGTTGCGCGCCGCGTCGGCGTCGGCGAGCGCCTTCCAGTTGGACAACTGCTGCACCCGCGTCTGGTTCAGCGCGAGATGGCTGTTGATCGACAGGTTGACCGCCTGCACGAGTTGCGGCGCGTGCAGGCCCATCAGCTTGCCCGCCGCGAGCGCGACGGCCGGCAGGCTGTAACAGGTGTGATCCCAGCCGCGCGGGCTGACCGCGGCGGCGTCCATCAGCCGGCACGCGATCTCGTACGCGATCGCGATCGACAGGATCAGGTCGCGGCCGCTCGCGTGCCGCGCCTCGGCGACCGCGAGACACGCGGCGACGTTGTCGCTCGGATGGCCGGTCTCCTTGCCGGCATACGCATCGTTGAAATCGAAGTAGCGTAGCGCCGTGCCGGTCGCGAACGCGGCGAGATCGGCGCGCGTGCGGCGGTTCGTGCCGATCACGGTCGAGACGCCGCCGGGCGACGCGAGCGCCGCGTCGCGCGCGATCCGTACCGGCGCCTCGTCGTGCGCGGCGATCGCGCAGCCCAGCGCGTCGATCAGATGCGCCTTGATCGTTTCGACGGTCGCCTCGTCGAGGTCGCGATACTGCAGCCCGGCTGCGTAGTCGGCGAGTTGCCGGGCGAGTTCCGGCTGGCCGGCGTTCTGCCTGTCGGCGGTCGCGGCGGCGCGGGCGTGAGCGAACGGCAGCGCGACGGCGGCGCCGGTCAGCGCGGAAAGAAAGTGGCGGCGATTCATGGTTCGGGCTCCGAAGTTTCAGGGGGCGGAAAGGGGGCGGCGCTGTCAGAACGCCTTGCGCAGGCCGAGCGCGACGCCCGCGCTGCCGGAGCGGCCGGCCGCGAGCGAGTAGTGCAGAAAGTTGTAGTTGTCGTTGTCGAAATCGAGCGCGGCACGGTGCGCGTAGCCGGCCGCCAGGTACAGCGTCACCGTCTTCGACACGAAGTAGTTCAACTGCAGCGTGACCTGCTGCGGACTGACGGGCTGCGATGCCGGCGTTTGCGCATTCGCCGGATTCCGCGCGCGGATGTGTTCGTAATAGACGGCGCCGATCGCTTGCAGAAAATCGGTGATGCCATAGCGGACGCCGGCCCACCAGAACGTGAAGTTCGTCACGACCGACGGCGCGGCGATGTCGCTGTGCGCGTGCTCGACGCCGGCCAGCAGTTGCGCGCGCCCGAGCGGCACGAGCGCGGAAGCGGCGTAGCGGCGGAAGTGCGCGAAGCCGCCGGGCCGCGGCGTGTGGACGTCGTCGAACGCCGCGGCGAACGAGAACGCGCTGCCCGCGTAGTCGAAGCCCGCGCCGTACGCGGCGTTCGACTGGAACGCGCCCGCCGTGCCGCCGAACGCGTAGTGGGTTTCGAGCGTCAGTGCGCCGAGCTTCGCCAGATACTTGACGACGTTGTTCTCGCGATAGTTGATGCCGACGATCGCGCCGTCCGGCTCGTACAGCGTCGAATAGGCGCCCGTCGGCGAATAGCGCTCCATGATGTCGAACAGCGTCGTGTACTGACGGCCGAGCCGCAGCGCGCCCCAGCGCTCGTGTTGCAGCGCGACCCACGCGGAGCGGTCGAAGCCGCCCGAGCCGGCGCCGTTGGTGAGGTTGATGCTGCTTTCGACGCGAAACGCCGCCTGCCAGCCGCCGCCGAGATCCTCGACGCCCTTCAGGCCCCAGCGCGATCCGCTCTTGCCGCCCGACGCCATCCGCGCGAGCGACGCGGACGACTTGCCGTCGGGCCCGGCCTGGTTGGTGAGAAATTCGGTGTAGACGTCGGCGACGCCGTACAGCGTGAGGTTGGTCTGCGCGCAGGCGCCGGCCGATACGAGGCCCAGTCCGCACAATGCGGACATTCGCTTGCCCATGGGGCTGTCTCCTTGTTTTGGGGTTGTTGTTCGTCATGGGCGCCGCGCGGGTCGGCTCGCGCGGCGCGGCGTCGCTATCCGGGGCGGAAGGCGAACGGTGCGTGCCGTGCCGGGCCGCTCGCGTGCGTTGCGCGGCGCACGCGGGCGACGCCTGGCGGCCGGGTCACGCGGTCGGGCGTGCGCATCGTCGGTCAGCGCGCGCGTGCCCGCACGGCTGCGTCGCGCGCGAGTACGCGCGTCGCCTGCGCGACGCCCGCCGCGTCGACCATCCTGCCGTCGATGCGCAGCGCGCCGCGGCCGTTGGCGCGCGCGTCGTCGTATGCGGCGAGCACGGCGCGCGCGTCGCGCACCGCGTCGTCGTCCGGCCGGAACGCGCGGTTCAGCGCATCGACTTGCGACGGATGAATGCAGGTCGCGCCCGCATAGCCGAATGCCGCGGACGCGCGCGCGATGCGCGCGAACGCATCGAGGTCGCGCAGTTCGTCGAGGCCGCCGAGCAGGCCGAGCGGCAAAATGCCGGCCGCGCGCGCGGCGATGATCAGCAACTGCTTCGGCACGCGCAGCACGTCGGCGCCGGTGCCGCTTTCGCAGTTCAGCGCGAAGTCGGCGCCGCCGAGCATCATCGCGACGACGCGCGGCGACGCGCGCGCGATCCGGTCCATCGCCTGGAACGCGCGCGGCGTTTCGATGATCGCGACGACGCGCGTGCCGCCGGGCGCGGCGCCGGCTTCATCCTCGAGCGTGGCCAGCAGTTCGTCGATCGCCTCGACGTGCGAGCCGCCGCGCACCTTCGGCAGCACGACGCCGTGCACGCCCGCCTGCACGGCCGCACGCAGGTCGGGCACCAGCAGGTCGAGCGGGCCGTTGGCGCGGACCAGCACGTCGTGGCCGGCGGCCCGCAGCCTCGGCACGGCGGCGGCGAGGCCGTCGCGGGCGTCGCGCTTGCACGCGAACGGGACGCTGTCCTCCAGGTCGAGGATCAGCGCATCGGCTGCGCTGGTCGCGGCTTTCTCGACGAAACGAGGGACGTGGGCGGGGACGTAGAGCAGCGAGCGCCAGACCGGTTGGGACGAGGAATTCATCGTTGTTCTCGTAAAATGAAAGTCACTTTTATTTTTGTGATCGATGGGCCCATTCGTCAAGATTATCGTTAACGCCTATATTTACGAGGAATTGAAAGAAGATGAACGAATGAAGCCCTGCGAATTCATGTTGATGTCATGGCCGTTCTGCGTATAATGAAAGTCACTTTCATTTTTAGACGAACTCCGGGCGCGCCGTTCGCGCCGCCCGGCACAGCGTGAGGCGGACATGAGCAAGGTGGAGACGAGCAATCAGGCAGAAGGCGGCGTGGCCGCGGTCAATCGCGCGCTGACCGCGCTGCTGGCCTTCTCCGGCGCGCCGGGCGGGCTGATGCTCGCGCAGGTCAGCGACGCGACGGGGCTCAACATGAGCACGCTGCTGCGGATGTTCGAGTCCCTCGAACAGTTCCGATTCATCAAGCGCCTGCCCGATGGGCGCTACGTGCTGGGGCCGGCCGTGTTCCAGCTCGGCGTGATGTACCGCGAGTCGTTCCAGCTGCGCGAGCACGTGATGCCGATCCTGTCGACGCTGTCGGCGCAGACCGGCGAGACCGCCGCGTTTTACGTGCGCGAAGGCGATCAGCGCGTCTGCCTGTTCCGCATCCAGGCGCAGCGCGCGGTGAGCACGCATCTGCGCGAAGGCGACCGCTTTGCGCTCGACGTCGGCGCGGCGGGGCGCGTGCTGCTCGCGTTTTCCGGCGCGCGCGGCGGCGAGTACGAGAAGACGGCCGGGCAGGGCTATGCGGTGTCGATCGCCGAGCGCGATCCGGAGAGCGCGGCGATCGCGTGCCCGGCGTTCGGCGTCGGCCGCGTGCTGAGCGGCGCGATCTCGCTCGGCGTGCCGCGCTATCGCTTCAACAAGAAAGTGCTGGCCGATTACCTGCCCTATGTGCAGGCGGCCGCCGCCGCGCTGACGCACGCGCTCGGCGGCGATCTGCCCGCGACGGGCGCGGCGTTTCCCGCGACCGACCAGCTTGGCGCGCTGCTCGAGTAGCGCAGGCGCGCGGCGCGCGCATCCCCGACTGACCGACAACTACCAGGAGACATCATGTCCGTACCCGACCCGCAGGCCGCTCGCGCGGCCGGCGCGCATCGTCGCGCGTCCACCGGCCCGATCCATCCGAAATCGTTCGATGCCAGCGCCACCGGGCCACTGTCCGGCGTGCGCGTGGTTGATCTGTCGCGCCTGATGGCCGGCAACATGCTGAGCGTGCAGTTGGCCGACTTCGGCGCGGACGTCGTGAAGGTCGAAAGCGAGCGCGGCGATACGTTGCGCGCGGTCGGCGCCGGCGGCATCAGCACGAACTGGAAGGTGTACGGGCGCAACAAGCGCAGCGTGTGCGTCGATCTGCGCACGCCGGAGGGCGTCGACATCGTGCGCCGGCTGGTGCGCGACGCGGACGTGTTCGTCGAAAGCTTCAAGCCGGGCGTCGCGGAGCGGATGGGGCTCGGCCCCGACGACCTGCTCGCGATCCGCCCGGAACTCGTGATCGCGCGGATCTCCGGCTGGGGACAGACCGGGCCGTATCGCCACAAGCCGGGCTTCGGCACGCTCGCCGAAGGCTATGCGGGTTTCGCGGCGATCAACGGGTTCGCCGATCGCGAGCCGGTGCTGCCGCCGATGTTTCTCGCCGACATGACGGCCGGGATGTCCGGCGCGCTCGCCGTGCTGGTCGCGCTGCATGCGCGCGGCGCGCAGCGGGCGGCCGGGCAGGTGATCGACGTGTCGCTGTTCGAGCCGCTGCTGTCGATCCTCGGGCCGGCCGCGGCGAACTACGTGATGACCGGCGAGATCAAGCCGCGCACCGGCAGCCGCTCGACGAACACCGCGCCGCGCAACGCGTATCGCACGCGCGACGGCAAGTGGCTGTGCCTGTCGAGTTCGACGCAGGCGATGGCCGAGCGGCTGTTCCGTGCGATCGGCCGCGCGGACCTGATCGACGATCCGCGCTATGCGACCAACGTGCTGCGCGTGCGGCACGCGCAAACGCTCGACGCGATCGTCGGCGAATTCATCGCCGCGCGCGATCTCGACGCCAATCTCGCGTTCTTCGAGGAAGCGGGCGTGACGGTCGGGCCGATCCAGGACATCGCGCAGATCGTCGCCGATCGCTACGTGATCGAGCGCGAGGCGCTGGTCGAGCTGCCCGACGACGACGTCGGCAGCCTGCCGATGCACAACGTCACGCCGCGCCTGTCGGGTACGCCCGGCGCCTTCCGCCGGCCCGCGCCCGCGCTCGGCGAACACAACCGCGAGATCCTGCAGCCGCTGCTCGGCGAGCACGAATACGCGCGGCTCGCCGCGCTGGGCGTGATCCGCTCGCAGTAAGCGGGCCGCGCACCGGCAGAGACCGGATGCACCGCATAGTGGAGGAGACACCATGAATCCGCGTTGGACCCACCGACCGCCCGGTTCGAACTGGGGCGATTTCGGCCCGGACGACCAGAAGGGGCGCCTGAACTGGCTGACGCCGGACGCCGTGCTGCGCGGCGTCGCGGAAGTGCGCGAAGGCCGCGTGTTCTCGCTGAGCCTGCCGCTCGACGTGCCGCGCGGCGGCGGACTGAACGCGAGACGGCGCCCGCCGGCGATCATGCCGGCGCTGCTGGGCAACAAGCCGTACTTCGGCTATCGCGCCGACGAACAGGTTGCGAACGCAACGGATGTTGTCTGCGACGACGCGTTCTGCCTGCATTCGCAGTTCTCGACGCAATGGGATGCGCTGTCGCACGTCGGCTCGCTGTTCGATCCGGCCGGCGACGGCGAAAAGACCCGCGTGTTCTACAACGGCTACCGGATGGACGAGCATATCCGCGTACCGGAACCGGGCGCCGCGCAAGGCGGCGCGCACGCGCTCGGCATCGAGGTGATGGCGCGCACCGGCGTGCAGGGGCGCGGCGTGATGGTCGACCTGCGCCGCCACTTCGGTGACGCGCGGCGCAAGATCGGCTTCGACGACTGGATGGCGGTGCTGCGCGCGGACGGCGTGAGCGTCGAGCGCGGCGATATCGTCTGCGTGCACACGGGTTTCGCCGAGCTGCTGCTCGCCGCCGACGCGCGCGGCGAGACCGGTGCGCCGCCAGCATGCTGCGTGCTGGACGGCGCCGACGAACGTCTGCTGAACTGGATCGACGCGTCGGGGCTCGCCGCGCTCGCGGCCGACAACCACGCGGTCGAGGAGCGCCCGCGCGACGCGCCGCCGCGCGCGCGGCCCGGCGCGCTGATGCCGCTGCACGAGCTGTGCCTGTTCAAGCTCGGCATCCATCTCGGCGAGCTGTGGCACCTGACGCCGCTGGCGGACTGGCTGCACGAACACCGTCGCAACCGCTTCCTGCTGACCGCGCCGCCGCTGCATCTGCGCGGGCTCGTCGGCTCGCCGGTCAATCCGGTCGCCACCGTGTGATTGCCTGCCGCGCGGCCCGCGCCGCGCGTTGATCGACGTCCCGCGCGCCGCGCGGGCGGACTACCGAGGACACGCCATGTCTGACTCTGTTGCGGCATCGCTCGCCGCGCGCATCGACCGCTTGCCCGCGACGGCCGGCATCTGGAAGCTCGTGCTGTTCCTGAGCGTGGGCGGCTTCTTCGAGGTCTACGACCTGTTCCAGATGACCTATCTGCCGCCCGGGCTGATTCGCGACGGCATCTTTCACACCGGCGCACGCGGCGTGCTCGGCATGTCGGACCAGGGTGCGCTCGGCGCGGCGACGTTCATCGGGCTGTTCGTCGGCGAGATGTTCGTGTCGCGCCTGGCCGACCGCTACGGGCGTCGCGCGCTGTTTACCGGCGCGCTGCTGCTCTATACCGTCGCGAGCCTGGCGATGTGCGTGCAGTGGAGCGCGATCGGCGTGCTCGCGTGCCGCTTCGTTGCGGGCTGCGGCGTCGGCGCGGAGCTGATCACGATCGGCGCGTTCCTGACCGAGCTGGTGCCGAAGGCGGTGCGTGGCCGTGCGTTCGCCGTCTGCTTCGCCGTCGGGTATCTGGCCATGCCGGTGCTCGCGTTCGTGTCGTGGCTCTGGGTGCCGCACGATCCGTTCGGCTGGTCCGGATGGCGCTGGGTCGTGCTGCTCGGCGGAAGTGGCGCGGTGGTCGTCTGGTGGCTGCAGGCGCGCCTGCCGGAGTCGCCGCGCTGGTTGGTCGGCGTGGGCCGGGAAGCCGAGGCCGAGCGCATCGTGGCGCAACTCGAACGGATCGTGGCGCGCGAATCGGGGCGGCCGCTGCCGGCGGTCCGGCCACCGGCCGCCGACGTGCAGCCGGCGCCACGCGCGCCGTCGATGTGGGATGCGCGGCACCGCAGCCGCACCGCGATGCTGATCGCGTTCAACGGGTTCCTGAGCATCGGCTTCTTCGGTTTCAGCCAATGGCTGCCGACGCTGCTCGCCGCGCAGGGCGCGACCGTCGCGAAGAGCCTCGGCTATGCATTCGTGATCGCGTTCGCGTATCCGGTGTCGCCGCTCGTCGCCGGCCTGCTCGCCGACCGGATCGAGCGCAAGTGGTTGATCGTCGCGTCGGCGTTCGGCGTCGCCCTGTTCGGCAGCGCGTTCGCGATGTCGGCGCAGGCGCCGTTCGTGATCGCGTTCGGCCTGCTGGTCACGCTGGCGAGCACGGTGCTCGCGAGCAACGGTACCGCGTACCAGTCGGAACTGTTTCCGACCGCGATTCGCGGGCGCGCGCTCGGCTTCGTGCATTCGATCGGCCGCCTGACCGGCGCGGCCAGCAGTTTCATCGTCGCGTTGCTGCTCGAGCGCGCGGGGGTGTCCGCGGTGTTCGCGCTGATCGGCGGCAGCATGCTGATCGTGATGCTGGCGATCGGTGCGTTCGGGCCGCGCACCAACAACCGGTCGCTCGACGATATCCCGGACGAGCAAGCCGACGCGGCCGTGGCGAACCGGCCGGCCAGCACGCTCGACGTGCTGCCGACGCGCCGTTCGTGACGGCGCGCGTGCGCTGGTGCAACGGCCGCTACGCGCTCATCGCCAGCGCGGTCGCGCCGACGTGCCACCGCAAGCATTCGACGACGAGCGCGTGATTGTCTTCGGAGCCGAGCCCCGCGATCGTCATCGCGCCGACGATGCCGGCGCCGGCGAGCCGCAACGGCACGCCGCCGCCGTCGAGCGCGTAATCGTCGTCCGACAGGCCCTGCGAGCGCAGCGACCAGCCGGCACGCCGAAAGCACGCGCCGACCGCGAGCGAACTCTGGCCGAAACGCAGCACCGTGTTCTGCCGGCGGCGAATCGCATCGCCGTCGCGCGCGTCGCTGCCGTCGAGCGCGCAATAGAACAGCGGCGCGTGCCCGCCGACGATGCCGACCGCAATCGGCAGCCCGCGTCGCGTCGCGAGGTTGACCGCGATTTCTCCGATGCGGCGCGCGACGGCTGCATTGAAGTGCGGCAGCGCCGGGTTCGACGCATCGTCGTCGAAGACGTGGGGTTCGAGGCGAAAGGGGGGCGTCACCATGGCGGCTCCGTCGCATTGCCGGCGCTGCACGCGCGTGCCGGCCGTTGCATCGTCACGGGCCGCGCGCGGGCCCGTCTTCCGTTCGGTGCGTCGGCGTTTCAGCGTTTCGGCGCCGCGTCCAGCATCCACTCGTGCGCGGGATCGTTCTTGAACGCCCACGCGCGGCTTGGGCCCGCCATCACGTTCAGGTAGTACAGGTTGTAGCCGTGAGGCGCCACCACCGGGTGATAGCCGCGCGGCACCATCACGACGTCGTGATTCTCGACCGCGCAGGCTTCGTCGAGGCTGCGGTCGTCCGTGTACACGCGCTGGAACGCGAAACCCTGCGGCGGATCGATCCGGTGATAGTAGGTTTCCTCGAGCGAGGTTTCGTCGGGCGCGGCGTCGCGGTCGTGCTTGTGCGGCGGATAGCTGCTCGAATGGCTGGCCGGCGTGACGACTTCGACGACGAGCAGCCGGTCGGCGGCCGGGTTGTCGCCCATCAGGATGTCGCATACGTAGCGCGTGTTGGTGCCTTGCCCGCGCACCGAGCGGCGCATCCGCTCGCCGTCGAGGCGCAGCACGCGCTTGTCGCCGCTCGCGTAGGGCGCGGTGCACAGCGCGACCTCCGCATCGCGCGTCGCGACCAGCGTCACCGTCTTGCCGCCCGGCACGTACAGCGCGTCCGGCGACACGTCCTCGAACACGCTGTCGCGCCTGCCGAGCGCGTCGTGGGTTTCGCCGTCGACTTCGGCGCGCACCGTGCCCGTCAGCACGACGACGCACAGTTCGCGCGTGCCGGTGTCGAGCGTCTCGGTGTCGCCGGCCTTCAGGCGCAGCGCGCGAAAGCCGACGTGTTTCCAGCCGGCCGATTCGGGCGTGACGTTGCAGATTTCGCGGTCGGCGGATGCCTTGACCAGCAGGGGAGAAATCGTCATGAGATGGGTCTCCGCAATAGGGTGGGGCGCGACTGCCCAGGCGCTTGCGCGCGTGCTCAAGCGCTCAACCGGTCGACGATCGCGCGCAGCGCGTCGTAGCCCTTCTTCGCATACTGATAGCTCGGCGCGACGGCCGGATCCTGCTCGGCCTCGACGACGAGCCAGCCTTCGTAGCCGGCGTCCTTCAGCGTGCGCAGCGTCGCGTCGTAGTCGAGCGCGCCGTCGCCCGGCACCGTGAAGGTGCCGTTGATCACGCCGTTCAGGAAGCTCCAGCCGTCGTTGCGCGCCTGGTTCACGACTTGCGGCCGCACGTCCTTGCAATGCACGTGCGCCACGCGCGATACGTGCTTCTTCAGCAGCGCCACCGGGTCGGCCGCGCCGCCGAAATACGCATGGCCGGTGTCGAACAGCAGGAACACCTTCGCCGGATCGGTCAGCGCCATCAGCCGGTCGACGTCGGCCGGCGATTCGACGTACGCGCCCATGTGGTGATGGTAGGCGAGCTTGATGCCGTACGTGTCGAGCAGGTGCGCGCCGAACGCGTCGAGGCGCGCCGCATAGCGCCGCCACGCTTCGTCGTCGACGAAACGCGGCCGCTTCGCGACCGGCGTGTCGATGCTGCCCTGGATCGTGCCCGCGCATTCGCCGTACACGACGACCTTCACGTCGTTGAATTGCAGCTTCGTCATGTGCGCGCGGCAGCGCTCGATCTCCGCCGCCACCGCATCGGCGTCCGTCATGCCCGGCGCGACTTCCGCGAGGAAGCCCGAATACCAGCCCGACACGCACACGAGCCCGAATTCGGCGAGCTTCGCCTTCAGTTCGGGGCCCGTCTTCGGAAACTTGTTGCCGAGCTCGAAGCCCGCATAGCCGATCTCGGCGCCTTCCTTCAGCGCCGTTTCGAGCGGCGTCTCGCCGCCGAGCGACGGCAGGTCGTCGTTCATCCACGACAGGGGATTGATACCGATGCGGACGTTCCAGCTCATGACGTGCTTCCTTGGTTCGAATGTTGTTTTACCGGTGCGGCAGAGGCGCGGGGCAGGCACGCTCAACGTCGCTGGCGCGTCTTCGCGTCGAGATACGCGCGGTGCGCCGCTTCGACGCCGGCGCGTCCGGATACCTGCGGCACCGCGACCTCCCACCACGCGCCGCCGTCGTCGGTCGTGCGATGGTGCGTGGTGTCGATCACGAGCACCTGGCTCTTCGTCGCCGCACGCGCGCGCTTCATTTCATCGCGCAATTCGCCGACGTCGCGCACGTGCACGGCTTCGGCGCCCATCGCGCGCGCATGCATCGCGAAGTCGATCGTCGAGCGCTCGCCGCCTTCGGGCACGCAGTCGTCGAGCATGTTGTTGAAGCTCGCGCCGCCGCAGTGGCGTTGCAGCCGCTCGATGCAGCCGTAGCCGCGGTTGTCGAGGATCACGACGATCAGCTTGCGGCCGAGCATCACCGACGTCGCGAGTTCCGCGTTGAGCATCATGTACGAGCCGTCGCCGACGATCACGATCACTTCGCGCTCGGGGCGCGCGAGCTTCGCGCCGAGGCCGCCCGCGACTTCGTAGCCCATGCACGAATACGCATAGTCCATGTGGTAGTTGCCCGGCACGCCGCTGCGCCACAGTTTGTGCAGTTCGGCCGGCAGCGTGCCGGCCGCGCAGACGACGAGATCGTCGCGCGCGCTGTCGCGCCCCGCGTCGGCCGCGGAGTCGCGCACCGCGCCGATCACTTCCGCGTCGTACGGCAGCGTGTCCTTCGGAATCCGTGTGGTCAGCTCGGTCACGCGCGCGTTCCATGCGGCGGCCTGGTCGCGGTTCGCGGCGGTCCACGCCGCATCGGCGCGCCAGCCGGCCAGCGCGGCCGATAGCTGCCCAAGGCCCGTGCGCGCATCGGCCACCAGTTGCCGGCCGCGCTTCTTGCCCGCGTCGAACGGCTGCACGTTCAGGCTCAGCAGCGTCGCGTCGCCGTAGAGCGCGTGCGAGCCGGTCGTGAAATCCTGCAGCCGCGTGCCGACCGCGAACACGACGTCGGCCTGCGCGGCCGCGCGGTTCGCGGCGGGCGAGCCCGTCACGCCGATCGAGCCGAGGTTCAGCGGGTGATCCCACGCGAGGCTGCCCTTGCCGGCCTGCGATTCGGCGACGGGCACGCCGTGCGTGTCGGCGAACGCGCGCAGCGCGTCCCACGCCTGGCTGTACAGCACGCCGCCGCCGGCGACGATCAGCGGCTTCTTCGCGGCTTTCAGCACGTCGAGCGCGTCGGCGAGCTCGAGCGCGTCGGCCGGCGGCCGGCGCATCCGGATCACCGGCGGCGCGAAGAAATCCTCGGGCCAGTCGTACGCGAAGGTCTGCACGTCCTGCGGCAGCGCGAGACACACGGGCCCGCACTGCGCGGGATCGGTCATCACCTGGATCGCGCGCGGCAGCGCGACGAGCAGTTGCTCGGGCGACGTGATGCGATCGAAGTAGCGCGTGACGGGCCGGAAGCAGTCGTTCGCGCTGACGTCGCCCTGTTCGAAATCCTCGACCTGCTGCAGCACCGGGTCGGGCAGCCGCGACACGAACACGTCGCCGGGCAGCAACAGCAGCGGCAAGCGGCCGACGTGCGCGAGCGCGGCGGAGGTCAGCATGTTGGTCGCGCCGGGGCCGATGCTCGACGTCGCGGCCATCATCCGCTGGCGGAAATGCGCCTTCGCGAACGCGACGGCCGCGTTGGCCATCCCTTGCTCGTTGTGCGCGCGAAACGTCGGCAGCCGGTCCTTCTCCGCATGCAGCGCTTCGCCGAGCCCGGCCACGTTGCCGTGGCCGAAGATCGCGAACACGCCGCCGCAGTACGGCAGGATCTCGGTGCGCCCGTCGGGCTGGACGACTTCGGCGCGCAGGGCGGCCAGGTAGCGCACGAGCGCCTGGCTGACGGTCAGTCTTACGGTGGTGGTCATCGTCGGTCGATAGAGAGGAGTCGGGTGGTCGTCACGAACACGGGCATCAGGCCGCGGCGGCCCGCGCGGTGGCCCGGCGGCCGAGCCACGCGTCGACCAGTTGCGCGAAGTTGCCGGCCACTTCGTCGATCAGCGCCTGATCGTCGATCCGGCCCGCGAACCAGTTCAGCGACGCATCGGCCCACAGCGTGCGCCCGACCATGAAGCCCTTGACGATCGGGTTGGTCGCCGAGCGGAAGCTGTCGACCAGGTATTGCAGCGGCTGGTTCAGGCCGAGGATCACCGCGCCGCGGCAGTACGGGTCGCGCTCGGCGATCAGCGCGGCGAGCCGCGCCCAGCCGTCGGCGGTGAGCGGCGTGAGCTTCCACCATTCGGGCTTCACGCCGAGGTTGTAGAAGCGCGCGACCGTGCGCAGCACCGCGTCGTCCTCGGTGCCGGCCGGCGTGACCGCGCGCGGCGGAATCATTTCCAGCAGCAGCTCGTTGCCGCTCGCGCGCGTGGCTTCCCACAGTTCCAGCACGCGCTGCTCCTGCTCGACGCGCAGGTCGACGGAGTCGTCGGGGTGATAGTGAACGAGGCACTTCACGACCTGTTCGGTCGGCCAGTGCGTGAGCGACGAGCCGACCGAGCGCGTGTCGTCGAAACGCAGCGGCCGCGAGCCCGGCAGCTCGACCGGGCGGCCGACCCACCAGCCGCGCCCGGTGGCTGACGCGAGCGCGTCGCTGCCGTATGCGCCGCCGTCGATCAGCACGCCGACGTGGCCGGCGATCCCGCGATCGCGCTCGACCTGTTCGACCGCGCGCACGAGCAGGCGCTTCAACGTCTTGATCCGTGCTTCGTCCGCGCCGGCCTGCACTGCCAGCTCGTAGAACTGGCTGCGATGGTCGAACGCCATCACGCACAGGTCGTCCCAGTCGCGGCGCGGCACCGTCACGCGATGCAGGTGCGCGAGCGTGCGGTCGGCATCGACCGCCGGATTGCGGCCGCCGTCGAACCAGTGCGCGAGTTCGGCCGGCGTCGGCATCGCGGCCGAGCACGCGTGGCGCGACACGACGATCGCGCCGCACGCGTTCGCGATGCGCGTCGATTCGGCCCAGTCGCGCCCGCGCAGCAGCCCCGACAGCAGGCCCGACAGGAACGCGTCGCCCGCGCCGAGCACGTTGAGCACCTCGACCCGCTCGCCGAGAAAGGTCGGCGCATCGTCGATGCGCGCCGGGATGTCGCCTTCGATCACGCAGCAGCCGAGCGCGCCGCGCTTGACCACCAGCGTCGCGGTCGTGATCGCGCGCACCGCCTGCAACGACGCGATCAGGTCGTGCGGCACGCCGCCCGCGATCAGGAATTCCTCCTCGGTGCCGACCAGCAGGTCGAATTCGCCGAGCACCTGCTGCAGTTGCCGCGTCACCTGCGCGTCGGGCACGTAGCGGTTTTCGCCGGCGCCGCGCGCGGTCAGCCCCCACAGCACCGGCCGGTAGTCGATGTCGAGGATGCGCACGGCGCCGTGGCGGCGCGCATACGTCAACGCGGTCAGCGACGCCTCGCGCGTGCCCGGCGTCGACAGATGCGTGCCGGTGATCGCCAGCGCGCGGCAGCCGGCGATGAAGTCCTCGCTGATCTCGTCGGCGCGCACGGCCATGTCCGCGCAGTTCTCTCGCACGAACAGCAGCGGGAACGTGTCGCGATCCTTCAGCCCGAGCAGCACCAGCGCGGTCAGGCGCTCGCGGTCGGTCTGCAACTGGCTCGTGTCGCAGCCTTCGCGCTCGAGCGTCTCGCGGAGGAAGCGGCCCATCTGCTCGTCGCCGACGCGCGAAATCATCGCGGTCTTCAGGCCCAGCCGCGCGACGCCGAACGCGACGTTGCCCGACGAACCGCCGAGATACATCTGGAAGCTGCGCGCATCCTCGAGGCGGCTGCCGTACTGCTGGGCATAGAGATCCACGGCCACGCGGCCGAGGCAGGCGAGATCGATGGGGCGGTCACTCGGAAAGTTCAGGCTCATATCACGTGTCACGCTCGCGGCCGGCGTTCGGCGCTGCCGGCAGATTAGGGACCGATCCAGCGGCAGCTGTCCGCGGCACGTGCCGCACGACGCGAGGCTGCCTGCCGCCGGGAATCGGGCTACGGAACGGAGTCTAGACTTTTTGGAAATGCAGTTCCCTAGGTGAAATCACGTAGAAATAAATTTCCAAATTTTCGAGGAAGTGATCTACAGTTTCATCCGGATGCTTCAGTCCCGATCGGACCAGATCGGACTCGGCCCGGCGGCGCGCAACGCGCCGTCTTCCGCCCCCGGAGATGAGGAGACAGATTGATCATGAAGACCAAGCTGATGGCCGTCGCGGCCGCCGCGATCCTGGCCGCGCCGCTCGCGCATGCCGAGAAGATCGGCGTGACGATGGCATCGTTCGACGACACGTTCCTGACCATCCTGCGCAACAGCATTGCCGATTCGGCGAAGAAGGACGGCGTGACCGTGCAGATCGAGGACGGCGGCAATGACGTCGGCAAGCAGTTGAGCCAGGTCCAGAACATGATCGCGCAGAAGGTCGACGCGATCATCGTGAACGCGGTCGATACCGACGCGACGCCGAAGATCACGAAGATGGTGACCGCCGCGAAGATCCCGCTCGTCTACGTGAACCGCAAGCCGGTCGATTTCGACAAGCTGCCGGCCGGCGTCGCGGTCGTCGCCTCCGACGAGAAGCAGTCGGGCACGCTGCAGGCGCGCCAGGTGTGCAAGCTGCTCGGCGGCAAGGGCGACATTCTCGTGCTGATGGGCGAGCTGTCCAACGAGTCGGCGCGCGCCCGCACCAAGGACATCGAGGACGTGATCGCGACGAAGGATTGCGCGGGCATGAAGATCGTCGACAAGCGCGAAGGCAAGTGGAGCCGCACGCAGGGCCAGGACATCACGATGAACTGGCTGAGCTCCGGGACGAAGTTCGACGCGATCGTGTCGAACAACGACGAAATGGCGATCGGCGCGATCAACGCGCTGAAGGCCGCGCGCAAGCTGACGCCGAAGACGGTCGTCGCCGGTATCGACGCGACGCCGGACGGCCTCGCGGCGATGAAGGCCGGCGAGCTGAAGGTGTCGGTCTACCAGAACGCGACCGGGCAGGGCGCGCAAGCGGTGGCCGCGGCGCTCAAGCTCGCGAAGAAGCAGCCGGTCGATCGCTACGTGAACGTGCCGTTCGAGCTCGTCACGCCGGAGAACATGAACCAGTACGCGAAGCACTGACCGGTTTTCCCGCTGAACTGCGCGGGCCCGGCGCGGCCGGGTTCGCGCGCGACTTTCGAGGAACGTCCATGTTTACAGCCAGGATCGCGCGCTCGATGGCCAGCGAAAGCGCGCCGGCCGCTTCGTCCGCCGCGCCCGGCGCGGCCATGGCCGACTGCGTGCTCGAGGTGCGCGGCGTCGGCAAGTCCTTTCCCGGCGTCGTCGCGCTCGACGGCGTGCAGTTCCGCGTGCGCCGCGGCACCGTTCATGCGCTGATGGGCGAGAACGGCGCCGGCAAGTCCACGCTGATGAAGATCATCGCGGGCGTCTACACGCCCGACCAGGGCGAAATCCTGATCAACGGCGAGCCGGTCGTGCTGAACGGGCCGCTCGACGCGCTCGATCGCGGGATCGCGATGATCCATCAGGAGCTCAACCTGATGCCTTACATGACGGTCGCGGAGAACATCTGGATCCGCCGCGAACCGAAGAACCGCTTCGGCCTGATCGATCACGCCGAGCTGCGCCGCCGCACGGCCGAGCTGTTCGAGCGGCTGTCGATCGACATCGATCCGGAAACCGACGTGCGCACGCTGACGGTCGCGAACCGCCAGATGGTCGAGATCGCGAAGGCCGTGTCGTTCGACTCGGACGTGCTGATCATGGACGAGCCGACCTCCGCGCTGACCGACAGGGAAGTCACGCACCTGTTCCGGATCATTCGCCAGTTGCGCGAGCAGGGCAAGGGCATCGTCTACATCACGCACAAGATGAACGAGCTGTTCGAGATCGCCGACGAATTCTCGGTGTTCCGCGACGGCAAGTACATCGGCACGCACGCATCGAGCGACGTCACGCGCGACGACATCATCCGCATGATGGTCGGGCGCGAGATCACGCAGATGTTCCCGAAGGAAGCGGTGCCGATCGGCGACGTCGTGCTGTCGGTGAAGGATCTCTGCGTCGACGGCGTGTTCCGCGACGTGAGCTTCGAGCTGCGCGCGGGCGAGATTCTCGGTGTGGCGGGCCTCGTCGGCTCCGGGCGCTCGAACGTCGCGGAGGCGCTGTTCGGCGTCGTGCCGGCCACGTCGGGCGAGATCCGCATCGACGGCAAGCCGGTGCGCATTTCGACGCCCGCGCAGGCGATGCGGCACGGAATGGCGTTCCTCACCGAGGACCGCAAGGACTCCGGCTGCTTCCTGAATCTCGACCTGCTCGCGAACATGGAAGCGGCGGTGCTCAGCCGTCGCTACGTGAAGTTCAATTTCGTGCAGCACGCGCAATTGAAGCGCGACTGCGAGGAAATGAGCCGGATGCTGCGCGTGAAGTCGCCCGGGCTGCACGAGACCATCCAGAACCTGTCGGGAGGCAACCAGCAGAAGGTGCTGATCGGCCGGTGGCTGCTCACGCAGCCGCGCATCCTGATCCTCGACGAACCGACCCGCGGCATCGACGTCGGCGCGAAGGCCGAGATCCACCGTCTCGTCAGCGCGCTCGCCGGCAAGGGCGTCGCGGTGCTGATGATCTCGTCGGAGATGCCGGAAGTGCTGGGCATGAGCGATCGCGTGATGGTGATGCACGAAGGGCGCATGACCGGCATCGTCGATCGCAAGGACGCCGACCAGGTCCGCATCATGGATCTCGCGTCGCGCTGAGCCGAAACAAGATTGGAGACAACTGAAATGGGCAACCTGAACCCGGTCGCGGATGCGCAGACCATGACACTCAAGTCGCGGCATGCGAAGTGGCCGCCCGAACTGAGCATCTTCCTCGTGCTGGTCGGCATCAGCCTGTTCTTCGAGATCGTCGGCTGGATCGTCGTCGGCCAGAGCTTCCTGTTCAATGCGGAGCGGCTCGAGATCATCGTGCTGCAGATGGCCGTGATCGGCATCATCGCGGTCGGCGTGAACCTCGTGATCATCACCAGCGGGATCGACCTGTCGTCGGGGTCGGTCGTGGCGGCCGCCGCCGTCGTGTCGGCGAGCCTCGCGCAGGTGTCCGACTTCCCGCGCGCGGTGTTTCCGCACCTCACCGACCTGCCGGTCATCTGGCCGGTGCTGGCCGGCGTGTGCGTCGGGCTGCTGGTCGGCCTGCTGAACGGCACGCTGATCGCGATGACGGGCATCCCGCCGTTCATCGCGACGCTCGGCACGATGGTCGCCGCGCGCGGCTTCGCGAAGTGGTTCACCAACGGGATGCCGGTGTCGATGCTGACCGACCCGTTCGCGGCGATCGGTGCGGGCGCCAATCCGGTGATCATCTTCGTCGTGATCGCCGCGATCTTCCACGTCGTGCTGCGCTATACGCGCTTCGGCAAGTACACCTATGCGATCGGCGCGAACCGCCACGCAGCCGTCGTGTCGGGCATCAACGTCACGCGTCACCTGATCTTCGTCTACGCGATCGCGGGCCTCCTGAGCGGGATCGCGGGCACCGTGACGGCCGCGCGCGCGATCTCCGGGCAGTCGGGCATGGGCGTGATGTACGAACTCGATGCGATCGCGGCCGTCGTGATCGGCGGCACGTCGCTGTCGGGCGGCCTCGGCCGCGTGACGGGCACCGTGATCGGCGTGCTGATCCTCGGCGTGATGACGTCGGGCTTCACGTTCATCCGCATCGACGCGTACTACCAGGAGATGGTGAAGGGCGCGATCATCGTCGCGGCCGTGATCGCAGACCAGTATCGCAACAAGAAGTCGCGCCGCTGAGCGCGCGGGCCGCCCGCATTCGAGAGGGAAGCGACCGGCGCGGCATGGGCCGCGCCGCTGATGAACGAACCACCGGAGACAACTGCATGACCTTGCAAATCGGCGTGATCGGCTGCGGCGCGATCGGCCAGGACCATATTCGCAGACTGACCCGCACGCTGTCCGGCGCGCGCGTCGTGGCCGTCAACGACATCGATCCGCGGCAGGCGCGCGACGCGGTGACGAAATACGGGCTCGATGCCGAGATCTACGGCGACGGCCACGAAGTGGTCGCGGCCGCCGACGTGCAGGCCGTGCTCGTCACGTCGTGGGGGCCCACGCACGAAGCGTTCGTGCTCGACGCGATCGCGCACGGCAAGCCGGTGTTCTGCGAGAAGCCGCTGGCCGTTACGGCCGACGGCTGCATGCGGATCGTCGAAGCCGAGCTCGCGCACGGCAAGCGGCTCGTGCAGGTCGGCTTCATGCGGCCGTACGACGAAGGCTATCGCGCGTTGAAGCGCGTGATCGACAGCGGCGAAATCGGCGCGCCGCTGATGCTGCATTGCGCGCACCGCAACCAGTCGGTCGGCGAGCGCTACACGACCGACATGGCGATCACCGACACGCTGATCCACGAACTCGACGTGCTGCGCTGGCTGCTCGGCGAGGATTACACGAGCGCGCAGGTCGTCTATCCGAAGAAGACGCGCCATGCATCCGCGCATCTCGCCGATCCGCAGATCGTGCTGCTCGAAACCGCGAGCGGCGTGCGCATCGACGTCGAGATCTTCGTGAACTGCCAGTACGGCTACGACATCCAGTGCGAGGTGGTCGGCGAGCAGGGCATCGCGAAGCTGCCCGATCCGCCGGCCGTCGGGCTCAAGCATGCGGCGCGGCAGTCGGTCGAGATCATGACCGACTGGAAGGAGCGCTTCATCGCGTCGTACGACGTCGAGCTGCAGGCGTTCATCGACGGCGTACGGCAGGGCGTGCTGACCGGGCCGTCCGCGTGGGACGGCTACGCGGCGGCGGTCGCGGCCGACGCGTGCGTGCGGGCGCAGAAAACCGGCGCGGTCGAGCCGATCGCGATGGCCGAGCGCCCCGCGTTCTATCGCGGCTGACCAGCGCAACGCCGGCACGAGCCTGCTCGACGTCGCCGCGAGCCGCGCGTTTCTCGCGTCAGCCGGTTTCGCATGACCCATGAACACGCACCAGGAACATCACCATCATGATTGACGGACAGATTCTGCTTGGACATTCGATTCGCTGGGGCATGGTCGGCGGCGGACTCGGCAGCCAGATCGGCTACAGCCACCGGTCGGCCGCGCTGCGCGACGGCAGCTTCCAGCTGGTTGCCGGCGCATTCGATATCGATCCCGAACGCGGCCGTCAGTTCGGCGTGAAGCTCGGCGTCGCGGCCGAGCGCTGCTATCCCGATTACGCGACGATGTTCGACGCCGAGGCGCGTCGCCCCGACGGCATCCGAGCGGTGTCGATCGCGACGCCGAACAACACGCACTTCGAGATCTGCCGCGCCGCGCTGAACGCCGGGCTGCACGTGGTCTGCGAGAAGCCGCTGTGCTTCACGACCGAGGAGGCCGAGGCGCTGCAGCGGCTGTCGGTCGAGAAGAACCGGATCGTCGGCGTCGCGTACGGTTATTCCGGACACCAGATGATCGAGCAGGCGCGCGAGATGATCGCGCGCGGCGACCTCGGCGAGATCCGCATCGTGCAGATGCAGTTCGCACACGGCTTCCACAGCGAGGGCGTCGAGGCCGCGAGCGCGGCCGCGCGCTGGCGCGTGGATCCGAAGTTCGCGGGCCCGAGCTACGTGCTCGGCGACATCGGCACGCACCCGCTGTACATCTCGGAAGTGATGGCGCCCGAGCTGAAGATCCGGCGGCTGATGTGTTCGCGGCAGAGCTTCGTGAAGAGCCGCGCGCCGCTCGAGGACAACGCGTTCACGATCATGGAATACGACACCGGCGCGATCGGCTACGTGTGGTCGAGCGCGGTGAACGCCGGCTCGATGCACGGGCAGAAGGTGCGCGTGATCGGCTCGACGGCGAGCGTCGAATGGTGGGACGAGCACCCGAACCAGTTGCGCTACGAAATCCAGGGGCAGCCTGCCCAGGTGCTCGATCGCGGAATGCCGTACCTGCATCCGCACGCATTGCGCGAAGATCGCATCGGCGCCGGGCATCCGGAAGGGCTGCTCGACGCATGGTCGAACCTGTACGCGCGCTTCGCGCTCGCGATGGACGCGGCCGATCGCGGCGACGCGGCGGCATTGAAGACCATTCGCTTTCCGGACGTGCACGCGGGCGTCGAGGGCGTGCGCTGGGTCGAGAACTGCGTGCGTTCGGCCGATGCGGGCGGCGTGTGGATCGACTATCGTTGAAGCGGGCAAGGCCGGCTGCGCCGCGCTTCGCCGCGGCAGCCGGCCTCGGTACACACCCTGATCTTTACGCCGCCGCGCGCGCGTTGGACAATCGGTTCCAGTCTTGCCGTGGAGCGTACGTCAACAGACCCTGGTGATGATCGAGCGCGTGGGAGCGAGCAGGCGGCACGGGCCGTGCCGCAAACGTGATTAAATTCGCCCTTCATGCATGTATCCAGTCGAGCCCCGGGCCGCGTCCGTCAGCCACGCGCGCGCATCGGGGCCGTCAACTTCGCGCTATCCGATGAGTTCATCCGAGAAACCTCCCGCCACCGTCGAGGCGTTCCTGCAGCACCTGACGCAGGAGTACGACGGCCTCAGCAATCGCCTGAAGGTGATCGCGCGCCACGTGGAAACGCATCGGGACCAGCTTGGGCTGGAAGGCATCCAGTCGCTCGCGGAGGCCTGCGGCGTCCAGCCGTCGGCCGTCGTGCGCTTCGCGAAGCACTTCGGCTTCTCCGGCTTCTCCGAGATGCAGCGGCTGTTCCGCGAAGGGCTCGCGCAGCAGATCGCGCCGGGGCGCGCATACAACCTGCGGCTGCGCGACGTGATCGAAGCCGGTTCGTCGAGCCTGCAACCCGAACAGATCGCCGACGAATTCATTAAGGGCAGCATTGCCGGGATGCAGCAGTTGCGGCAGACGCTCGATTCGCAGGCGCTCGCGCGGGCCGTCGACCTGCTCGCCGATACGCAGGCGATCTGGATCGCCGGGTCGCGGCGCGCGTTTCCGATCGCCGTGTATCTGGACTATGCGCTGCAGCACACCGACAAGCGCATCGGGCTGTTCAGCGCGCTCGGCAGCATGCATCTCGGGCAGATCCGGTCGGTGCGCGAGGGCGACGTGATGATCGCGATCTCGTTCATGCCGTACGCGGACGAGACCGTGCAGGTTGCGCAGCAGGCCGCGCAGCGCGGCGCGCGGCTGATCGCGATCACCGACAGCCGGATGAGCCCGCTCGCGCGGGAGGCCGAGGTGACGCTGATGGTGCAGGACAGCGCGACGTTTGGCTTTCGCGCGCTGACCGCGACGATGGGCCTCGCGCAGAGCCTGTTCGTCGCGCTCGCGTACCGGCTCGAGCTGTCCTATATGCCGACCGCCGACGGCGCGCACGGCACGAAAGCCGGTTGATCCCGACGGGCTGCGCACCGCCCGCCGAACGGCTCGACGGGCGGCGCACCGGCCGGCTTACTTCGCGGTCGGCATCGCGAATTCGGCGCCCTTGCCGATGCTCGACGACCAGCGCTGCATCACCGACTTCTGGCGCGTGTAGAAGCGCACGCCTTCCTCGCCGTACGCGTGCATGTCGCCGAACAGGCTCTTCTTCCAGCCGCCGAAGCCGTGCCACGCCATCGGCACCGGGATCGGCACGTTGATGCCGACCATGCCGACCTGGATGCGCCGCGCGAATTCGCGCGCGATCCCGCCGTCGCTCGTGAAGCATGAAACGCCGTTGCCGAATTCGTGCGCGTTGATCAGGTCGACCGCCTCGCCGAAGTCCTTCACGCGCACGCAGCCGAGCACCGGCCCGAAGATCTCTTCCTGGTAGATCCGCATGTCGGGGCGCACGTGATCGAACAGCGTGCCGCCGGTGAAGAAGCCGGCCTCGCGGCCCGGCACGCGCAGCCCGCGCCCATCGACCACCAGTTGCGCGCCTTCGTTCACGCCCTGCTCGATATAGCCTTCGATGCGCTTGAGCGCTTCGCCGGTGACGATCGGGCCCATCTCGACTTCCGGCGACATCCCGTCCCCGATCACCAGCTTGCGTGCGCGTTCGGCGACCGCCGGCACGATCTTGTCGGCCACGTCGCCGACCAGCACCGCGATGCTGATCGCCATGCAGCGCTCGCCGGCCGAGCCGTACGCGGCGCCGATCAGCGCGTCGACGGCCTGCTCGATGTTCGCATCGGGCATCACGACGAGGTGGTTCTTCGCGCCGCCGAGCGCCTGCACGCGCTTGCCCGACTGCACTGCGCGCTGCTGCACGTACGCCGCGATCGGCGTCGAGCCGACGAAGCTGACGGCCTGCACGTCCGGGTGGTCGAGCAGCGCATCGACCGCGTCCTTGCCGCCCTGCACGACGTTGAACACGCCGGCCGGGAGGCCTGCCTGCGTGAGCAGGTCGGCGATGAACAGCGCGGCCGACGGGTCGCGCTCGCTCGGCTTCAGCACGAACGTGTTGCCCGTCGCGATCGCGACCGGGAACATCCAGCACGGCACCATGCACGGGAAGTTGAACGGCGTGATGCCCGCGACGACGCCCAGCGGCTGGCGCATCGTCCAGTTATCGATGCCGGTGCTGACCTGGTCGGTGAAGTCGCCCTTCAGCAGTTGCGGCACGCCGCATGCGAATTCGACGATGTCGATGCCGCGCGCGACTTCGCCTTGCGCGTCCGAGAACACCTTGCCGTGCTCGGCGGTGATGATCGCCGCGAGCGTGTCGCGGTGCTCGTTCATCAGTTGCAGGAAGCGGTGCAGCACGCGTGCGCGGCGGATCGGCGGCGTGTCGGCCCACGCCGGGAACGCGGCGTGGGCGGCGGCGACGGCCTGCCGCACTTCGCTGTCGTCGGCCAGCGCCACGCGACGCACCGCGCGACCGAGCGCCGGATTGAGGACGTCCTGGAAGCGGCCGCTGCGGCCGGCGACGGGCGCGCCGTCGATGTAGTGGCCGACGTCGGCGTCGGACGTATACGCGGGAACCGTGGTCATGCGTGTCTCCTGGGGACGAGGGGGAACAGCGCCCAGTCTAGGGAAACCGGTAGGGCGGGAGAAGGCCGCCAAACTTGATTCACTGTTCAGAATTCTGAATAATCGGCGGATGAATCAGCAAAATGTCCAGGCGCTCTGGCCACATATCCATTCGCTGACGGTGCTGGCCGCGGCGGGCAGTTTCACGGCTGCCGCGCAGCGGCTCGGCATCAGCAAGGCCGCGATGAGCCAGCGCATCGCCGATCTCGAAAAGGCGGCCGGCGTGCCGCTCGTGCGCCGCACCACGCGCAGCGTGCGGCTCACCGATGCGGGGCAGACGCTCGTGGACAGCACGCGCGACGCGTTCGAATCGATCGGCCAGCATTTCGCGCGCGTGAAGGATCTCGCCGGCGAGCCGCGCGGGCTGCTGCGCGTGACGGTGCCGGTCGCGCTCGGGCGCCAGCAGGTCGTGCCGCACCTGCCCGATTTCCTGCGCCGGCATCCGGGCGTGCAGATCGAGCTCGACCTGTCGGATCGCCTGCATTCGCTGACGCAGGAGGGCTTCGACCTCGCGATCCGCCATACGACCACCGCGCCGCAGACCCACGTCGCATGGAAGCTGTGCGACACGCGTTCGCTGCTGGTCGCGAGCCGCGACTATCTCGACGCGCGCGGCGCGCCGCGCCACCCGAGCGAGCTCGTCGATCACAGCTGCCTGTGCTACCTGCGCGAGAACGAGCCGGCCGCGTGGAGCTTCGAGCCGCACGGCCGCCGGCGCGAGCGCGTGAGCGTGCCGGTGCGCGGCAGTTTCGCGGCGAACAACAGCGAGGCGATGCGCGAGGCCGCGCTCGGCGGGCTCGGCATCGCGCTGCTGCCCGATTTCAGTGCGCGGCGCGATCTCGACGCCGGCCGCCTCGTCGCGCTGCTCGACGGCTGGCGGCCGTCGGGCGCGTTCGGCGACCATATTTTCGCGATCCGCCCGTACAGCCCCGTCGTGCCGAGCGCGGTGCGCGCGCTCGTGCGGCACCTGCGCGAACGGCTCGCGGGCGGTTTCTCCGGCGCATGAGCCGGATGCCGGCGGGCGCCGTGCCGTGGGCGCCCCGGGCAGGCGCGGCGGCGCTGCGGTAAAATCGCGGCTTCCTCCCGCGCCAGGTGTGGCGCGTCATTCGAAGGTCGACAGCCGATGCAGATTCACAAGGAAGTGGACGCGCGCGGGCTCAATTGCCCGTTGCCGATCCTGCGTGCCAAGAAAGCGCTTGCCGATATGGAAAGTGGGCAGATCCTCAAGGTGCTCGCGACCGATCCGGGCTCGCAGCGCGATTTCGCCGCGTTCGCGAAGCAGACGGGCAACGAGATCGTCGAATCGACGACGCAGGACAAGACCTTCGTGTTCCTGATGCGCCGCCGCTGAAGGCGCGCATTACCCATCCCGCCGCGGCAGGCTTCCGGCCGGCCGTGTCTTGCCGCTCCTTTCTGACAATTCTTAAACCTCGTCGCGCGACCGGCTGCGTATACTGAGCCGGCCGGTCGTCCGCTCCCAGCGGAGGCGCCGGCCACGGTACGTCGCACGGCGGGCTCGGGGGCCATGCCTGACGCTACCGTCGTACAACGGGGAGAGGACATGTCCTTCAGACCAGGGACCTTTGGAAGCCCGTCCGGAGCGGAAAGCATTGCGCCCGTGCGCACGTCGGAATTGAGCCGGATCGAGCTCGATCCGCAACAGGACCGCCACGCGCGTGCCGCGCTGGAGGCGTATGCGGATTCGGCCGCGGCCGAGATGCCGTGGCTGGCCGAGTGGCTAGACGAACGGCTGCGCGATGCCGCGCGGGACGACGGCTCGGGCCCGACCTACTGCGGCGCGACGATCGAACGCGTGTTCGATCTGGCGCAGGCATGGGCGGCGGGCCAGCCCGACTACGCGGCCGGCGCGTGGGAGCGTGTGCGCGACCAGCTGCAGCGGATGCTTGCGCAACCGCCGCTGGCGGAGCCGCCGTCGCTGCGCGTGCCGACAGACGACTGTGCCGAGCCGGTGGCCGGCATCGCGGGCGCCGAATAGGCGTCCGGTTGCGCAACAGAAGGGATTATTCGAAGAAAGGGCGATAGTCCGCGCAATTTCTTGGCGAATTTCATACTACTATGATGAAATCGCCGGTTCGTCCGTGCCCCGTTTTTGAGATATTTGGCCGGGGTCGCCGGGGTGCGCAGGAGGCGCGAGCGGCGAACGACGGCTCGCCGGCCGGTATCCGGAACGCCGCGCGCATGCTGCGCGGCCGGGGCAGGCGCGGGAGCCGAATGGACGAACCGACTTCGATTTGCGGGGTGCTATGAGAATTGCTGTACTGGATGACGATCCGGCCCAGACGGATTTCGTCAGTCAAACGCTGACGGCCATCGGCCACACGTGCTACGCGTTCAAGGAAGGCAAGGCCCTGAAAAAGCGCCTGCAGCGCGAGACGTTCGATCTGCTGGTGCTCGACTGGAACGTGCCCGACATGTCCGGCGAGGAAGTGCTCAAGTGGGTGCGCGCCAACCAGACCGAGCACAGCCTGCCGATCATCTTCATGACGAGCCGCGACGACGAGGCGGGTATCACGCAGATCCTCAACGCCGGCGCCGACGATTACGTGGTCAAGCCCGTGTCGGGCCCGATCCTGCGCGCGCGCATCGGTTCGCTGCTGCGCCGCGCGTATCCGGTCAACGCCGAGGCGACCGTTCGCGAGTTCGACCAGTTCCGTTTCGATGTGAACCTGAAGCAGGCGTACGTCGGCGACAAGGCCGTGAGCCTCACGCAAAAGGAATTCGAGCTCGCGCTGCTGCTGTTCCAGCATCTCGACCGGCCGCTGTCGCGCGCGCACATTCTCGACCTCGTGTGGAAGCAGGCGACCGACATCCCGTCGCGCACGATGGATACGCACATTTCGATGCTGCGCACCAAGCTCGGCCTGCGGCCCGAAAACGGCTACCGTCTCGCGCCGATCTACGGGTACGGCTACCGGCTCGAACGGGTCGGCCAGGGGGAACCGGAGTGATCACGCGAATCGCGCCGCGCACGGCGAGCCTGGGTACGGCGGCGCTGCACGCGGCCTGCGCGGCGGCGTTGGCGTTCGCCGTGCAGCCCGCCGTCGCGCAGCCGCCCGCCGCCGCGGGCAAGATGGTCGTCTATCGCACGCAGGCGGGCGACACGCTGTACGACGTCGCCGCGCGCTACCTGCAGGGCGCGGACGACTGGCAACTGCTCCAGCAGATCAACGGCGTGCCGGCGCCGAAGCACCTGCAGCCCGGCATCGCGCTGAAGCTGCCGGCCGCGCGGCTGCGCAAGGAAAAGCTCACCGCACGCGTGGTCGCGGTGCAGGGCACGGCCGAGCGCGCGTCCGGCGGCGCCTTCGCGCCGCTCGCGAACGATGCGACGCTCGCCGAAGGCGACCGCGTGCGCACGGGCGCGAACGGCTTCGTGACGATCGAGCTGAGCGACGGCACGCACATGAGCCTGCCGCCCGACAGCCAGCTCGACCTGAAGTCGCTGCGCCGCACGGTGCTGACCGGCACGCTCGATCGCGAGTTCGAGCTCACGCGCGGCTCGGTCGACAGCGAAGTCACCCACCTGAAGAAACGCGACGACCGCTTCCAGATCCGCTCGCCGTCGGTCGTGGCAGGCGTGCGTGGCACGCGCTTTCGCGTGAACTACGACGCGGCCGGCAATGCGACGACGCGCGTCGAAGTGCTCGACGGCACCGTCGGCGTCGCGGGCGGCCGGCGGCCAGCCGACGCGACGCTCGTGCATGCGAATTTCGGCAGCGTCGCGACGTCGTCCGGCGCGGTCGGCGCGCCCGTCGAACTGCTGGGCGCGCCAACGCTCGCGCATCCCGACAAGGTGCAGGACGAGCCCGACGTCGCCTTCGACGTCACGCCGCTCGCGCAGGCGCACGCGTATCGCGTGCAGCTCGCGCACGATGCGGGGCTGCTCGACCTGTTCCGCGAAACGCGTACCGATTCGCCGCGCGCGGTGTTCCGCGACGTGCCGAACGGGAATTACTTCGTGCGGATCGCCGCGATCGATGCGAACGGCCTCGAGGGGCGGCCGCGCACCTATGCGTTCGAACGCCGCGTGATGGGGCTCGACGCGAGCGCGTCGCAGGGCGCGGGCGGTTACGAGTTCCGCTGGTCGCCGAATGGCTCGGGCAAGAACGCGCGTTACCGCTTCGTGCTGTCGCGCTCGAAGGACCTGAGCGCGCCGGTCGTCGATCAGGTCGGCCTGCACGCGCGCCAGATCACCGTCGCGCACCTGCCGCCGGGCGACTATTTCTGGGCCGTGACCGTCGAGGATTTCGAAGGCGGCAAGTTCTACGAGAAGACCAGTCCGGTCAGCGCGTTCACGTTGTCGCGCTGACCCGCGGCGCATGAGACACGACTCCGTTTCTCCGCGGCGGCGCCTCGGCCGCCGCTTCCTGATCGAATGGATCGCGATCGGCTGCCTCGGGATCGCGGTGATCCTCGCATGCGCGCTCGGCCGCCTGTCGTCGAGCGTCGACGGGCTGATCTACGACCGGCTGCTGATGCTGCGCAGCCTGCCGCTGTCGCCCGACGTGGTCGTCGTCGACATCGACAACCGGAGCGTATCCGCGCTCGGTCGCTGGCCGTGGCCGCGCGACGTGCACGCGCGGCTGCTCGACACGCTCGCGCGCGCACAGCCGGCCGCCGTCGTCTACGACGTGCTGTTTACCGAACCGTCGCCCGAGGATCGCGCGTTCGCGGACGCGATGAGCCGCGTGCCGACCTTTCTGCCGGTGCTGCTGAGCCCCGAGCAGGCGGACGGCGCGCGTTCCGTCGATCCGCCGGTCGCCGCGCTCGCCGCGCGCGCGACGGGGCTCGGCCATATCAATCTCGAAGTCGATCGCGACGGGATCGTTCGCAGCGTCGCGCTGTTCGAAAGCGACGGCCGCGTGCGCTGGCCGCAACTGATGGTGCCCGTGTACCGCGCGATCCAGGCCGGCCGGCTGCACCCCGTCGGCGGCGTGCCCGGCGCGAACGCGCACGACCTGTCGCGCGATGCGGCGGGCGAGGGCCGCTACCTGATCCCGTTCAGCCGCAACACGCCCGCGTATCCGACGCTGTCGTTCGACGACGTGCTCGAAGGGCGCGTGAAACCCGACGCACTGCGCGGCAAGATCGTCGTCGTCGGCGTGACCGCGTCCGGGCTGTACGATCGCTTCGCGACGCCGGTGTCCGGCGAGTTCGGTCCGCTCGCCGGCGTGTACATCCATGCGAACGTGCTCGACATGCTGGCGACCGGCAGCGCGATCTCGCCCGCGTCGCGCGCGGGATTGTTCATCGCGTCGCTGCTGCCGCTCGCCGTGTTGCTGGGCGGCTTCCTGATGCTGTCGCCGTGGCGCGCGCTGCTGCTGACGCTGAGCCTGGCCGCGCTCGCCGTGGTCGCGAGCGTGGCGCTGCTGTTCGAGGCGCGCATCTGGCTGACGCCGGCGCCGGCGATCTTCGGGCTGATCGCCGTCTACCCGATCTGGAACTGGCGGCGGCTGGAAATGACGATGTCGTATCTGCGTCGCGAGCTGCAGAAGCTCGCCGACGAGCCGCACCTGCTGCCCGAGGCGCCGCGCACGCGCAACGTCGGCGGCGACGTGCTCGAGCGGCAGATGGCGCTGATGGCGCAGGCCGCGCAGCGCGTGCAGGACATGAAGCGCTTCGTGTGGGACAGCCTCGACAGCATGCCCGAACCGATCTTCGTGACCGACCTCGCCGGTACCGTGCTGATCGCGAATCATGCGGCCAAACGCTACGGGTCGCGGCTCGCGCTGCCGCTGCCGGAAGGGCGGCCGCTGCGCATCGCGCTCGGCGAGCTGACGTTCATGAAGACGGTCGACGGCAACGCCGAGCACGACGCGGCGATCCGCGAGCACTGGCCGGCCGCGCTCGACCCGACGCTCGAGGCCGAGCACGACGCGATGGCGCGCGGCATCGAGGTGCGCGACCGGGACGGGCTCGACCATCTGCTACGCTACGCCGCGTGCACGAACGCGCAAGGTCGCGTGACCGGCTGGATCGCCGGCCTCGTCGACGTGACCGAGCTGCACGCGGCCGAGCGGCAGCGCGAGGAAGCGCTGCACCTGCTGTCGCACGACATGCGTTCGCCGCAGTCGTCGATCCTCGCGCTGGTCGAGATCGAGCGCGACCGCGTCGAGAGCGATGCGATGCGCGGGCTGCTCGCGCGGATCGAGCGCTATGCGCACCGCGCGCTGTCGCTCGCCGACGAGTTCGTGCAACTGGCGCGCGCCGAGTCGCAGGCGTACCAGCTCGAGGTGACGAGCCTCGTCGACGTGCTGATCGATGCGAGCGACGAGGTGTGGCCGCAGGCGCAGGCGAAACACATCCGGATCGAGACCGACGTGGGCGCCGACATGTGCTGGGTGCGCGCGGACCGCTCGCTGATCACGCGCGCGTTCGTGAACCTGCTGAACAACGCGGTCAAATACAGTCCGTCCGACACGGTGATCACGTGTACGCTGACGGTCGAGCACGCAACGAAGCGGATGTTCTGTACGATTCGCGATCAGGGGTACGGCATCGCGCCGGAAGATCAGCGGCATCTGTTCGAGCGTTTCAAGCGGTTCCATGCCGGCGAGCGGCCCGAAATCTCGGGTTCCGGGCTCGGCATGGCGTTCGTGAAGACGGTCGTCACGCGCCATGGGGGCAGCGTGTCGGTCGACAGCGAAGTGGGTGTCGGCACCGCGGTGACGGTGTCGCTGCCCGCGATCGACGAGCCGTCCGCCTGACAGGGCCGGGCGCGACGGCAGGCATTTGGGGAAAGCCATGAGAAAGCAATGGGCGGCGGTCGCGCTGGCGGCGTCGCTGTTGGCGGGTTGCGCCGGCGTCACGAGCGGTGTGAGTGCGGTCGGGCAGCCGGATGCGTTCGCTTCCGGTGCGCACGGCTACGACTTCGTGCGGACGGCCGCGCAGGCGGGCGATGCCGAGTACCGGCAGATCGAGACGCTCGTGCGCGACGAGCTCGCGCGCCGCGGCTTCGATGCGCAGCCGCTCAAGGACGCGCGTTACCGGTTGTCGATCGCGTACGCGACCCAGCCGGCGGCGGTCGCGGCAAGCGCCGAGCGCTGCGGCGCGGCAAGCAGCGCCTGCGTGACGGTCGACGGGCCGGCGCCGCTCGCGCTGCCGTTCATGGGCCGCGTGTACCGCCACGTGCTGACGCTGCGGTTCGTCGATGCGCAATCGGGCGCCGACGTCTATCGCGTGTCGGCGTCGCTGCGCGATCGTGATCCGGGCACGCAGCAGGCCGCGCCGGCGCTCGTGAAGAGCGCGCTGGCGAAGGTCCCGTTCGGCGACGGCACCGGCTGGCTGGTCAAGACGAAAAAAGACGACGCGGGCGGCATGCCGGGCGTCGTCTTGGTGAAGCCGGCCGACGCGCGCTGAAGGCGCCGGCCGCAAGGTGAGGGCGGGCCCGCCGCGGCAGGCCCCTGCCGCGTTCAGACGGCCGGTTGGCCGCCGTCGCGGGTGCGCAGGTACGTTTCGAACTCCGCGCCGACTTCCGGGTGGCGCAGCGCGAATTCGACCGTCGCCTTCAGGTAGCCGAGCTTGCTGCCGCAGTCGTAGCGCGTGCCCTGATACTTGTAGGCCAGCACCTGTTCGTCGGCGAGCAGCGCCTGGATCGCGTCGGTGAGTTGCAGTTCGCCGCCCGCGCCGGGCTTCAGCGCGCGCAGGTGCTCGAAGATCCGCGGCTTCAGGATGTAGCGTCCGACCACGCCGAGGTTCGACGGCGCGACTTCCGGCGCCGGCTTCTCGACGATCGCCGACATTTTGACGATCGACTCTTCCCATTCCTTGCCGTCGACGATCCCGTACGATTTCGTCTCCGACGGCGGGATCTCTTCGACGCCGATCACCGAGCTGTGATAGTGGTCGAACACGTCGACCATCTGCTTCATCACCGGCGGGTTGCCGTCGAGCAGGTCGTCCGCGAGGATCACCGCGAACGGATTGTCGGCGACCAGCTTTTCCGCGCACAGCACCGCGTGGCCGAGGCCGAGCGCTTCCGGCTGGCGCACGTAGAAGCAGTCGACATGGCTCGGCTTGATGCTGCGCACCAGCTCGAGCAGCTTTTCCTTGCCGCGCGCCTCGAGTTCGGCCTCGACTTCGTACGATTTGTCGAAGTGATCCTCGATCGCGCGCTTGCTGCGCCCGGTCACGAAGATCATCTCGGTGATGCCGGCAGCGATCGCTTCCTCGACCGCGTACTGGATCAGCGGCTTGTCGACGACCGGCAGCATTTCCTTCGGGCTCGCCTTCGTTGCCGGCAGGAACCGCGTGCCGAGACCGGCCACGGGGAATACCGCCTTGGTGACTTTCAACATGATCGAACCTTTATTCCTGTAATCGACTTGTCAGACGGTCTATGTTCACGTCCGCATTATAGTGAACGCAAATGACCTTACCCTTTGTTACGCAGGCAACCGATCGAGCTGAGCACGCAGTTTTTCGAGCGTGCTCTGGAATTCCGCGACGCGTTTTTGCTCCTGTTCGACCACGGCCGGCGGCGCTTTCGCGACGAAAGCCTCGTTGCCGAGCTTCGCGTTGCACTTCGCGATCTCGCCCGTCAGGCGCGTGATTTCCTTCGCCAGGCGCTCGCGTTCGGCCGCGACGTCGATTTCCACCTTCAGCACCAGCTTGTTCGGGCCGACGATCGCGATCGGCGCGCCGTGCGCCTGCTGGTCGAGCGACGCTTCGTCGGCCAGGATCTGCACTTCCGACAGGCGCGCGAGCGCCTGGACGTACGGCGCGAACGAGCGCAGGCGCTCGGCGTCGCCGGCGGCCAGCAGCGGCACCTTGGTGGCCGGCGACAGGTTCATCTCGCCGCGCAGGTTGCGGCACGCGTCGACGATCGCCTTCAGGTCGGCCGCCCACTGCTCGGACGCCTCGTCGAGCTTCTGCAGGTTCGCGATGGGGTAGGCCTGCGTCATCAACGACGCCTCGCCGTCGGCCTTGCCCTGCGGATAGCGGCCGGCGAGCGGCGCGACCTTCTGCCAGAGCGCTTCGGTGATGAACGGGATGACCGGATGCGCGAGGCGCAGCACCGTTTCCAGCACGCGCAGCAGCGTGCGGCGCGTCGCGCGCTGCTGTTCCGGCGTGCCGTTCTGGATCTGCACCTTCGCGAGTTCGAGATACCAGTCGCAGTACTCGTCCCACACGAACTTGTAGATGCTGCTCGCGATGTTGTCGAAGCGGTAATCGGCGAAACCCTTCGTGATGTCGGCTTCGGTGCGCTGCAGCAGCGACACGATCCAGCGGTCGGCCGCCGAGAAGTCGAGGTAGCCGCCGGGGCCGCAGTCGCCCGCGCCGCACACTTCGGGCTTGTCGGCGCCACAGTCGTGGCCTTCGCAGTTCATCAGCACGAAGCGCGTCGCGTTCCACAGCTTGTTGCAGAAGTTGCGATAGCCTTCGCAGCGCGCGAGGTCGAAGTTCACGTTGCGGCCGAGCGTCGCCATCGACGCCATCGTGAAGCGCAGCGCGTCGGTGCCGAACGCCGGAATGCCGTCCGGGAATTCCTTGCGCGTCTTCTTCTCGATCGTGGCGGCCTGCTTCGGGTTCATCAGGCCCGTCGTGCGCTTCGCGACCAGCGTGTCGAGATCGATGCCGTCGACGATGTCGATCGGGTCGAGCGTGTTGCCCTTGCTCTTCGACATCTTCTGGCCTTCCGCGTCGCGCACGAGGCCGTGCACGTACACGGTGTGGAACGGCACCTTGCCGGTGAAGTGCGTGGTCATCATCACCATCCGGGCGACCCAGAAGAAGATGATGTCGAAGCCGGTGACGAGCACCGACGACGGCAGGAAGTGCTTCAGTTCAGGCGTTTCGTTCGGCCAGCCGAGCGACGAGAACGGTACGAGCGCGGACGAGAACCACGTGTCGAGCACGTCCTCGTCGCGCTTGAGCGCGCCCGCATAGCCCTTCGCCGCGGCCTGCGCACGCGCTTGCTCCTCGTCGCGCGCGACGAACACCTCGCCGTTCTCGCCGTACCAAGCGGGAATCTGGTGACCCCACCACAGCTGGCGCGAGATGCACCAGTCCTGGATGTTTTCGAGCCACTGGTAGTAGGTGGTCGTCCAGTTTTCCGGCACGAACTTGATCTGGCCGCTGCGCACGACGTCGAGCGACGTTTCGGTGATCGACTTGCCCGGATTGAACGTGCCTTCCGGCGCCGGCTTCGTCATCGCGACGAACCACTGGTCGGTCAGCATCGGCTCGATCACGACGCCCGTGCGGTCGCCGCGCGGCACCATCAGCTTGTGCGGCTTCACCGAGTCGAGGAAGCCCTGCGCGTCGAGGTCGGCGACGATCGCCTTGCGCGCGTCGAAGCGATCGAGGCCGCGATACTGCTCGGGGCCGTTGTCGTTGATCTTCGCGTCCAGCGTCAGGATCTCGATCGGCGCGAGGTTGTGGCGCAGGCCGACCTGATAGTCGTTGAAGTCGTGCGCGGGCGTGACCTTCACGACGCCCGTGCCGAATTCGCGGTCGACGTAGTCGTCGGCGATCACCGGGATCTCGCGGCCCGTCAGCGGCAGCGTGACGAGCTTGCCGATCAGGTGCGCGTAGCGTTCGTCTTCCGGGTGGACCATCACCGCGACGTCGCCGAGCATCGTCTCGGGGCGTGTGGTCGCGACGGTCAGCGAGCCCGAACCGTCGGCGAGCGGGTAGCGGATGTGCCACAGGTGGCCGTTTTCTTCCTCGCTCACGACTTCGAGGTCCGACACGGCGGTGAGCAGCACCGGATCCCAGTTGACGAGGCGCTTGCCGCGATAGATCAGGCCCTGTTCATAGAGCGTGACGAACACGTCGCGCACGGCGGCCGACATCTTGTCGTCCATCGTGAAGTATTCGCGCGACCAGTCGGTCGACGCGCCGAGGCGGCGCACCTGGCCGGTGATCGTCGAGCCGGACTTCTGCTTCCATTCCCACACGCGCTCGACGAACTTCTCGCGGCCGAGGTCGTGGCGCGACACGCCCTGCGCGTCGAGCTGGCGCTCGACGACGATCTGCGTGGCGATCCCCGCGTGGTCGGTGCCGGGCACCCACAGCGTGTTCTCGCCGAGCATCCGGTGGTAGCGGGCGAGGCCGTCCATGATCGTCTGGTTGAACGCGTGGCCCATGTGCAGCGTGCCGGTGACGTTCGGCGGCGGCAACTGGATCGCGAAATCGGGGCGCGCCGGATCGAATGCCGGGGCGGCATAGCCGCGTTTTTCCCACTCGGGCCCCCATTGGGACTCGATGGTGTGGGGTTCGAAGCTCTTCGCCAGCGTGTTGTCGCTCATGGTGGAAATTTGCCGAAAAATGCGTGAATTGGATGCCGAATCCGACAATTATAAATGGATGCACATCGGCCAGCCATCGCCCGTCCGGCGCGGGGCCTCTCGGGACGCGCCCGCAACGTGCGTCCGACATGCGACCGAATCGATCGGAAACGGCATCGCGCGACGGACTTATAATGTCGGGTCCGCATTTTTCTCGCCCGTCAGCTGCCGCTCCATGCCCGATCTGCTCGCCAATCTGAACCCCGAACAACTCGCCGCCGTCACGTTGCCGAACGAACCGGCGCTGATCCTCGCAGGGGCGGGCAGCGGCAAGACCCGCGTGCTGATCACGCGCATCGCGTGGCTGATCCAGCAGGGCTACGCATCGCCGCCCACCGTGCTCGCCGTCACCTTCACGAACAAGGCCGCGCGCGAGATGATGGCGCGCCTGTCGGCGATGATGCCGATCGACACGCGCGGGATGTGGATCGGCACGTTCCACGGCCTGTGCAACCGGATGCTGCGCACGCACTGGCGCGACGCCGGCCTGCCGCAGACTTTCCAGATCCTCGACACGGCCGATCAGTTGTCCGCGATCAAGCGGCTGATGAAGGCAGCGAACGTCGACGACGAAAAGTACCCGCCGAAGAACGTCCAGTACTTCATCAACAACGCGAAGGAGCAGGGGCTGCGCCCGGACAAGGTCGACGCGACCGACAACTTCAACCGCAAGTTCGTCGAGCTGTACCAGGCGTACGACCAGCAGTGTCAGCGCGAAGGCGTCGTCGACTTCCCCGAGCTGCTGCTGCGCTGCTACGAACTGCTCGCGTACAACGCGCCGCTGCGCGCGCATTACCAGGCGCGCTTCCGGCACATCCTCGTCGACGAATTCCAGGACACCAACAAGCTGCAGTACGCGTGGCTCAAGATGCTGGCAGGCGGCGAGAACGCGATCTTCGCGGTCGGCGACGACGACCAGTCGATCTACGCGTTCCGCGGCGCGAACGTCGGCAACATGCGCGACTTCGAAGACGAGTTCCGCGTGCGCAACCTGATCAAGCTCGAGCAGAACTACCGGTCGCACGGCAACATTCTCGATGCGGCGAACCAGTTGATCTCGAACAACGCGCACCGCCTCGGCAAGAACCTGCGCACCGACGCCGGCCACGGCGAGCCCGTGCGCGTGTACGAAGCCAGCACCGATTCGCAGGAGGCCGGCTGGATCGTCGAGGAAATCCGTTCGCTGATCAATACCGGGATGGCCCGCAGCGAAGTGGCCGTCCTGTACCGCAGCAACGCGCAGTCGCGCTCGATCGAGCACACACTGATGTCGTCCGGCATTCCGTACCGCGTGTACGGCGGCCTGCGCTTTTTCGAGCGGCAGGAAGTGAAGCACGCGCTCGCGTACCTGCGCCTGATCGACAACCCGAACGACGACACCGCATTCGCACGCGTCGTGAACTTCCCGACCCGCGGAATCGGCGCGCGCTCGGTCGAGCAACTGGCCGACGCGGCGCGCCTGTACGGCTGCTCGATGGCCGCCGCGATTCCGTACGTGACGGGCAAGGCCGGCACGAGCCTCGGCGGGTTCGCGAACCTGATCGCGAAGATGCGCGCCGACACGCAGCACATGAACCTGCCCGACACCGTCGAGCACATCGTGCGCGCGAGCGGTCTCGCCGATTTCTACCAGGGCGAGCGCGAAGGCCAGGATCGCCTCGAAAACTTGCAGGAACTCGTGAACGCGGCCACCGCGTTCATCGCCGAGGAAGGCTACGGGCTCGACACGCCGGCTCGCTCGATCCCGCTGCGCGCGGGCGCGATCGCGGCGCCCGAGCTGGGCACGGCGACCGACGATCCGGCGCTCGACGTGCTCGATGCGGCGTCGCCCGCCGACCCCGCCCAGAACCCCGACACGATGACGCCGCTCGCCGGCTTCCTGTCGCACGCGTCGCTGGAGGCCGGCGACAACCAGGCGCAGGCCGGGCAGGACGCGGTGCAGTTGATGACCGTGCACGCGGCGAAGGGGCTCGAGTTCTCGGCCGTGTTCATCACGGGGCTCGAGGAAGGGCTGTTTCCGCACGAGAACAGCGTGCTCGAATCGGACGGCCTCGAGGAAGAGCGCCGGCTGATGTACGTCGCGATCACGCGCGCGAAGGAGCGGCTCTACCTGTCGTTCGCGCAAAGCCGGATGCTGCACGGCCAGACCCGCTACAACGTGCGCTCGCGCTTCTTCGACGAACTGCCGGAGCACGTGCTGAAGTGGCTCACGCCGAAGGTCGAGGCCGGCTCGCGCTGGGGCGGGCGCTCGGACAACGCCGGTTACGGGCGCGACTGGTTCGCGCGCCCCGGCGGCGGCAGTCGCGAGCAGATCGTCGATGCGGCCGTGTCCGCGCCGCTGCCCGCGTTCGCGGACAAGCAGCGCGCGGCCGACGCCGGCTTCCGGGTCGGCCAGCAGGTATTCCATACGAAGTTCGGCGAAGGCACGGTCACCGCGCTCGAAGGCAACGGCACCGATGCGAAGGCGCAGGTGAAGTTCAAGCGCCACGGCGAGAAGTGGCTCGCGCTCGCGGTCGCGAAACTGCAGGCGGTGGAATGATGGACGTCGACCAGGGTGTTGCGCCTGCCGCGCGTCCGCTCGGCATTCTGGCCGCGCTGCCGGAGGAACTCGGCGACCTGATCGCCGCGATGCGCGCCGACGGCGCGATGAAGACGGTCACGCTCGGCCGCCGCGATTATCACGTCGGCACCGTGCACGGCGCGGCCTGCGTCGTCACGCTCGCGCGGGTCGGCAAGGTCGCGGCCGCCGCGACGGTCAGCGCGCTGATCCACGTGTTCGGCGTGTCGGGCGTGGTGTTTACCGGCGTCGCGGGCGGCGTGTCGCGCGCGGTGCGCGTCGGCGACGTCGTCGTGGCCGATACGCTGCTGCAGCACGATCTCGACGCATCGCCGCTCTTTCCGCGCTACGAGGTGCCGCTGCTCGGCATCACGCGTTTCGCGACCGACGCGGCGCTGACGGCCCGCTTGCGGGCCGCGTGCGCGCTGTTCGTCGACGAAGAGGGCGCGCGGTTCGCCGAACGCTTCGGGCTCGCCGGCGCGGCGCTGCACGCGGGGCTTGTCATCAGCGGCGACCGCTTCGTGTCGAGCGAGCGGGAAGTGCTCGCGCTGCGCGACGCGCTGCCGGACGCGCTCGCGGTCGAAATGGAAGGCGCGGCGATCGCGCAGGTGTGCGCCGAACACGACGTGCCGTTCGCGCTCGTGCGCACGATCTCCGATACGGCCGACGACCACGCGACGCAATCGTTCTCGCACTTCCTGTCGGCGATCGCGGGCAGCTACTCGTCCGGCATCCTCAAGCGTTTCCTGACGCTGCATGCGACGACGGGGGCCTGAAGCCGCCGTCGAACCCTTCTCCATTCGAATCGGCCGGCCGCGGCCCGCGTGCCGCGGCCGGCCGTTCGTCATGCCTGCTTGCGTCCGCTGCCTTCGAGGTTCGGCAGGAACACCGTCAGCACGCCGATCAGCGGCAGGAACGAGCACACCTTGTAGACGAACGGGATGCTCGTCGCGTCCGCGAGCTGGCCGAGCACGGCGGCGCCCACGCCGCCCAGGCCGAACGCGAAGCCGAAGAACAGGCCCGCGACCATCCCGACCTTGCCGGGCATCAGCTCGGTCGCATAGACGAGGATCGCGGCGAACGCCGACGCCAGCACGACGCCGATGACCACGGTCAGCACGCTGGTCCAGAACAGGTTCGCGTACGGCAGCAGCATCGTGAACGGCGCGACGCCGAGGATCGACACCCAGATCACGTACTTGCGGCCGATCCGGTCACCGACCGGGCCGCCGATCAGCGTGCCGGCCGCCACCGCCGCGAGGAACACGAACAGGTGGATCTGCGCGGCCTGCACCGACAGATGGAACTTGTCGATCAGGTAGAACGTGAAATAGCTGTTGATGCTCGCGAGGTAGAAGTACTTCGAGAACACGAGCAACACCAGCACGCCGATCGCCCCCATCACGCGGCCGCGCGACAGCGTCGGGTGGCCGGCCGACGCGGCCTTCTTCTTCATCGACGGATGCTTCTTGTACCAGTGGCCGATCTGCGTGAGCACGATCATCGCGACGAGCGCGGCCGCCGAGAACCACGCGATGCTGTGCTGGCCGTGCGGAATGATCACGAGCGCGGCGAGCAGCGGCCCGAGCGCGGAGCCTGCATTGCCGCCCACCTGGAACACCGACTGCGCGAGCCCGTGCCGGCCGCCCGACGCCATCCGCGCGACCCGCGACGATTCGGGATGGAACACCGACGAGCCGCAGCCGACGAGCGCGGCGGCCACGAGCAGCATCGGGAAATTCGACGCCGCCGACATCAGCAGCAGCCCCGCGAGCGTGAAGCCCATGCCGACCGGCAGCGAATACGGCTTCGGACGCTTGTCGGTATAGAGGCCGACGAGCGGTTGCAGCAAGGACGCGGTGATCTGGTACGTGAGCGTGATCAGGCCGATCTGCGCGAACGACAGCGCGAACTGGCTCTTGAGCATCGGGTAGATCGCGAGGATCAACGACTGGATCATGTCGTTGAGCATGTGCGAGAAGCTGATCGCGCCGAGCACCGGGTAGACGGTGCGGGCAACGGGCGGTGCGGACGGCTGGGCGACGGCTGCGCCGGCCCGGGAGTCGAGGCTGGTTTCCATGTGAGCTGAACGAGTTGAGGTGGCAGGCGCGCTCTGTTGGGGATCGGCGCGTGGGTTGATTCGTTGATGCGTCAAAGAAGTGTAATGTGGCGTATCAAGAATGTCAGGCCAAGTTTTATCGCGAATCGGACATTCATCGGACGGATGGGCTGCTGCGTGCTTTTTTGGACGGGTATAACGCTGGCGGCGCGTCCGCCCTTCAGCGGGGCCGCGCCGGGGCCCGGTGCGTGTTTTTCCGGACTCAAGAAACGGCGGTGGCGGCCGTAGAACGACCCAATGACAACACGCGCGCCGCGCCTGGCGCCGGCTACCCGCCGGGCGGGCGCAGGACGCGCGGCATGGCCTGCCATCGCGGGACAGCCGGACCGACCTTTCCGGCAGCGTGATCCATACGGGGATAGTTCGATGAAAGCAGCATCTTTGCATCCACAGCCCGGTGCGGCAGCCGCCGCATCCGACGTCGCCGCCGGTCGCGTCACGCGACGCGCGCGAGCGGCGCGCCGAGAGCGCCGGCCGTGGACCGTCAAGGCGACGTTGCGCGCCGCATTCGCGATCCTGCTGGCCGGTACGCTCGCGATCGGCGTGTTCTCGCTATGGCAGATCAGCCGGCTGAACGCGTCGATCGCGTCGGTCTACGAGCAGGGCCACGTCGCGAGCCGGGCGGCGGCGGAGGTGCGGGCCGAGGTGCTGCGCGCGAGCCGCGCGCAGAAGATGCTGCTGACCGCGACCACCGCGAAGGAGCGTGACGAACTCGGCGCCGAAGTGAGCGCGGGGCTCGCGTCGATCGGCCAGGCGCTCGGCACGCTGCAGCGCTATGCGGATCCGGCCGACGCCGGCGATTCGGCGCGGCTGCGCGCGTTCTCGACGGCGGTTGGCACGTGGAGCGCGCATCTGCGCGATTTCGTCGCGCTGGTGCGCGCGCAGCCGCTCGACCTGTCGCAGATGAACTGGCAGGTCGGCACGCAGGACGTGTCGCTGCTGGTCGAAACCAGCAAGCTCGAAAAACTCGTCGCCGAACTCGTGAAGACGCGCGGCGAAAAGTCGAAGGCGACGCTCGATGCGTCCGCGACCATTTTTTCGTCGTCGTTCGCGATGATCGCGGCAATGACGGCCGCGCTGATCGTGCTGGCCGTCGCGATCGCCGAGCGCGTCGTACGACGCCTCGCGTCGCAGCTCGGCGGCGAGCCCGCGCTTGCGAAGGAGATTGCCGCGGACATCGCGCGCGGCGACCTGACGCGGCCGATCACGCTCGGCCGGCACGATCGCGACAGCATGGTGCGCGCGCTGGCCGAGATGCAGACGGGGCTCGCGGCAACCGTGGGCGAGATCGCGGTGAGCGCCGAAGCCATCGCGGCCGCGTCCGGCGAGATCTCGACCGGCAACCTCGACCTGTCGCGGCGCACCGAGCAGCAGGCCGTCGCGCTCGAGCGCACCGCGGCCAGCATGGAGCAGCTCACGTCGACCGTGCGGCAGAACGCCGAGAACGCGCGGCAGGCGAGCACGCTCGCGGCCAATGCGTCGGCGGTGGCGGAGACGGGCGGGGAAGTCGTCGGGCGCGTGGTCGCGACGATGAGCGAGATCGACGACAGCGCGAAGAACATCCGCGACATCATCGGCACGATCGAGGGGATCGCGTTCCAGACCAACATTCTCGCGTTGAACGCGGCGGTCGAGGCCGCGCGCGCCGGCGAGCAGGGGCGCGGTTTCTCGGTGGTCGCCGGAGAGGTGCGGCTGCTCGCGCAGCGCTCGGCGACCGCGGCCAAGGAGATCCGGGAACTGATCGGCGCGTCGGTCGAGCGCGTGGCGAACGGTGCGGCGCTCGCGCACGACGCCGGCCGCACGATGGACGACGTGGTGCGTGCGGTCAAGCGCGTGACCGACATCATCGGCGAGATTTCGGCGGCGTCGGACGAGCAGAGCGCGGGGATCGACGAGATCGGCCGAGCGGTCACGCAGATGGACGCCGGCACCCAGCAGAACGCGGCGCTCGTCGAACAGGCGGCCGCGGCCGCGAACGCGCTCGACGAGCAGGCGCAGGCCTTGAAGGCGCTGGTCGGGCGCTTCCGCATCGCACACTGAGCGTGCGGCGCACCCCGCCGATTACCGCTTCTTCTGCTTGTCCGGATCGATGATGACCGTGCAGGTCGTGCCCGCCGACAGCACCACGTCGGCCGGCACTTCGTCGATCTTGATGCGCACCGGCACGCGCTGCGCGAGACGCACCCAGTTGAAGGTCGGGTTCACGTCCGCGACGAGGTCGCGGCTTTGCGGGTTGTCGCGATCGTAGATGCCGCGCGAGATGCTCTCGACGTGGCCCTTCATCACGCCGCCGCTCATCAGCCGCATTTCGGCCGGCGCGCCGATCTTCACGCGCGGCAGCTTGGTTTCCTCGAAGTAGCCGTAGACCCAGAACGAGTGGCTGTCGACGATCGCGAGCTTCGCCTGGCCGGCCACCGCGTAGTTGCCCTTGAAGGTCTGCAGGTTCGTGATGTAGCCGTCGACCGGCGCGACGACGCGCGTGCGTTCGAGGTTGAGCTTCGCGGCGTCGAGCGCGGCGAGCGCCTGCTGGTACTGTGCTTCGGCGCTCGATGCGCTGTGCGCCGCGTTCTCGCGGTTTTCCTTCGATACCACGAGCGCATCGAGGTCCGCGCGGCGGGCCGCATCGTCGCGGCGCATCTGCAGTTCCGCGCGGCGGGCGGCCACCGCCGCCTGCGCCTGCTCGACCGCGATCTGGTAGTGCGACGGATCGATCTGCATGATCAGGTCGCCTTTCTTCACGAGCTGGTTGTCATGCACGGGCAGCTCGACGATCGCGCCCGACACGTCCGGCGCGACGTTGACGATCTCCGCGCGCACGCGCCCGTCGCGCGTCCACGGATCGTCCATGTAGTGCACCCACAGCGAGCGCCCGATCAGGATCGCGACGAGAAGGATGACGGCGGTCGCGACGAAGCCGAAGAGTTTTCTGAGCATCATGATGGTTCGGAATCAACGGTAAACGGCAAGACTCAGTCCGCCGCAAATGCAGACGAGAAGGCAGGCCCTGAACAGCGACGGGTGCCAGACGAGACGGTAGAGGCCCGTGTAGGCGAGCAGGCGGTCGACGGCCCAGGTCGCGATCGCGCCGAGGACGAACATCAGCACCACCGTGGGCATGTAGGCATCGAGAATGGCGATTTCACGCGGCATCATGACGAGGCTCCTGGTTGGGGACGCACGGGGCGGTTGCGGTTGAGCGGCTCGAGCGGCGATTCCGGGTCGAGCAGCGCCGTCCGCACGAAATGCAGATGGCTCAGGATGCGCTGCAGCCGGTGGCGCTCTTCACGCGACGGCTCGACCGCGTCGAGCGTTTGCCGGGTCGCGTCGATCGCCGCATTGGTCGCGGCGAGCGTCGCGTCGAAGCGCGCGGCGCTCGGCTTCGAGAACAGCGCCGACAGCGCCGTGCGCATCGTCTCGATCGCGCGACGCCACGGCATCGCGCTCGCATAGCGCGGGTCGGGCGGCAGCGCCGCAAGCTCGTGACGCAGGTCGATCGTCGCGTTGCCGGCTTCGAGCACCGCGAACATCCAGCGCAGTGCGTCGCGCTGCACGTCGGGCTGGTCGGCCGACAGCGTATGCGCCTGGTACATCAGGTCGCGCGCGCCGCTTTCGAAGCGCGTGCGCAGGCCCGCGAGCCGTGCGTGGCCGGCCGCGACGACCTGATGGCGCAGATCGGCGAACAGCCGTTTCTTGAGCCACGGGGCGGTCGGCGGGAACAGCACCGCGAACGCGATCGCCGATACCGCCATCGACAGCACGAGCGCGAGCGAATCGTTCATGAAGCCGGTCGGGTCGTAGTGCGTGATGTTGTCCGGGCCGGCGAGGAAACAGAAGAAGATCAGGTAGCCCATCCCGTAGCCGGCGAGCTTCGGCTTCAGCGTCAGGTAGATGCCGATCGCGAGCAGCGGCGCGAGCGCCACGCACAGCAGCGGAAAGCCGTCGATGTGCGGATAGATCCCGAACGTCAGCAGGAAGCCCGTACAGACGGCGAGCGCCGTGCCCATGCCCATCTGCGCGGACATCGCGGTCGGGCGCGGCGTCGACGACGCGAGCGCGCAGGTGGCCGCCGCCGTGAGCGTCATCGTCACGCCGCTCGGCCACGCGGTCTCGATCCAGAACCAGCCGAGCACGAGAATCACGGTCGCGGTGCGGATCGCCGCGATCACCGTCGCCGTCGCGTTGGTGCGCGGCTCGTAGCGTTCGATCCAGCGTTCGCGCTCGTGCGTCGCGCTCGACAGCGACGCGTAGGTGGCCGCGTACTCGTGCAGGTCGGTGATGAAGCGGTACAGCAGTTCGGCGGCCGTATCGAAGTCGAGCAGCGGAAAGTCCGGCCGCGTTTCGAGCGCCGCGCGCGTCGCGCGGATGCGGCGCGGCAGCGCGTCGCGCCACGCGAGCAGTTGCGCGGCCGCATGGCTGGCGTCGGCCGACGTGCGCACCGGTTCGCCGGCCGGCGTCAGCAGCAGCGGCGCGATCTCGCGGAAGTACGGCTCGATCGCATCGATCGCGGCCTGCGCGCCGGCCGCATGCAGCCGGTTCATCAACTGGTGCAGCGCATGGAAGCGGCTCGACGCGCTCATGAATTCGCTGTTCAGCCGCGCGAGGCGGCCGCTGCGCATCCGCGTGTCCGGATCCTCGAACACGGCCATGCTGCGGGCGGCCTCGAACCCGACCACGTCGGCGACGAAGCGCGTATGGATGGTTTCGATATGCGCACGGTCGAGCTGGCCCGAAAGCGTCGACGCGACGTAATCGACGAAGGTGCCGAAGCGCTTGCGTACCGTCGTGCGCATCTGTTCGCCCGTGTACTGCGGGAACACGAGCGCGCTGACGACGCCGGCCGACACGATCCCGACCATGATTTCGGCCACGCGCGTCAGCGCGCTCATGAACGCGCCGTCCGGGTGCTGCGACGCGGGCAGGCCGATCAGCGCGGTCGTGTAGCCGGCCAGCAGGAAGCCGTAGCTGCGGAAGTTGCGGTTGCGCGCGGCGCCCGCCGTGCACAGGGCGATCCACAGCGCGATCGCCAGCAGGAACAGTTGCGGCTGCTGCGGGAACAGCCCGACGAAGGCGAGCGTCGCGATCAGCCCGAAGATCGTGCCGGCGACCCGGTAGAAGCTCTTCGCGAGCACCGCGCCGCTTTGCGGCTGCATCACGATGAAGACGGTCGTCATCGCCGTTTTCGGCGCGGGCAGGTCGAGCCGCATCGACACGCCGGTCGCGATGAACGCGGCGAGCAGCGCCTTGAACAGGTAGAGCCACGCGGCGCCGTCGGTGCGGGCCCAGTCGCCGAACGCGGCGTACCAGGCCGCGAATGGGCCGCCGGCGGGCGTGGAAGCGGGGGAGGAGGCTGACATGGCGGCGCTCCGCGTTACCGTGCGTCCGGCGCGGCGGACGCGTCGGCGGTTGCCACCTGCGCGGGCCGGCCGACGCCGGCCGCGGGCTTCGTGCCCGATGCGGCGGCTGGCGCGGCGGCGCCGACGGCGGCTTCGTCCTTCGGCGATGGGTCGCCCCGGCTATCCGTGCCCGTCTCGACCCCGCCGCCGAGCGCGGCCATCAGCTGCGCGTGCGCGGCGAGGCGTTCCGCGTCGATGCGGGCGGCCGTCTCCTGCGCGCGCAGCAGTTGCTGTTGCGCGACCAGCACGTTCACGTAATCGGTCAATCCGCGGCGGAAGCCTTCGCGCGACAACTGATAGCTGCGATTGTTGGCCGCCACCGAGCGCGCGGCGTCCTTCTTCTGCGTATCGAGCGAGCGGATCCGCACGACCTGGTCGGCGATGTCCTTGAGCGCGCCGACGATCGTCTGGTTGTAGCGCTCGACCGCCCGGTCGTAGCCGGCATTCGCGGCACCGAGCTGCGCACGCAGCCGGCCGCCTTCGAAGATCGGCAGCGACAGCGCGGGGCCGGCCGTCCAGCCGCCGTTCATCGCGCGCAGGAAGTCGGTGAACGGCGCGGTCACGCCGAAGCCGCCGACCGTCGCGAGCAGGTCGATGTTCGGGTAGAACGACGCCTTCGCGACGTCGATGCCGCGCGCCTGCGCGTCGACCGTCCAGCGCGCCGCGACGACGTCGGGGCGGCGGCCGAGCAGGTCTGCCGGCAGCGCCGACGGCAGGCCGGCCGGCGCGTCGAGCGCGAGCTGCGGCCGCTTGATCGCGTCGCCGGCGCCCGGGCCCTTGCCGGCCAGCGCGGCGAGCTGGTGGCGCGCGAGCTGGATCGCTTCTTCATAGGTGTCGATCTGGCGCTCGTAGTCGGGCAGCGTCGATTCCGCCTGGCTGACTTCGAGCTGCGTGCCGATGCCGGCCTGCAGCCGCTTGCGCGCGAGATCGGCGAGCGAGCGCTGGCGTTCGAACGTTTCATGCGCGAGATCCAGCAGCGCGTAGTTCATCGACATGCCGACATACGCGCGCACCACGTTCACTTCAAGTTCGAGCTTCGCCGCCCGTGCGTCGGCGGCGGTCGCGTGCGCGGTGTCGAGCGCGCGTTCGGTTGCGTTCTTGTCCTTGCCCCACGGGTCGAGGTGGTACGACAGGCCGAGCGTGCCGGTATTGTTCCAGGTGTCGGCGTTCGCGAGCGGGCCCGGGCCGTAGTACACGTTGTCCGGCCAGTGCTCGCGCATCAGCGACAGATTGCCGTTGATCTGCGGTAGTTCGGCCGAACGGGCGACGCGCGCCATGGCCTGCGCTTCGCGCACGCGTGCCCTCGTCGCCGCCAGGGTGGGGTTGCCGGCCTGCGCGGCGGCGATCCATGCATCGAGCTGCGGGTCGCGGTACGCGCGCCACCAGTCGGCGGCGGGCCAGCCCGCGTCGCGGTCCGCCGCGCGGATGGCCGCGCCGGCGTCGAGCGCGTTCGCTTCGATGCGCGTGGACTGGGTCCGGTTGTCGCCCATGCTCGCACAGCCGGCCATTATTAATGAGATTGCAAGAACCGCCAGTGCGAGCGTCCCTGTTTTTCCCCGAGACTGCACGATTTTCTCCCTTTCGGACATAGATGGGTCGGGGGGGATTATATTTTTCAGCGATTCCTGAATAAACCGGCAACGGCGAAACTCATTTTTACGAATCCTGGGATAATATTGGCTAGCGGATGTGCAACAATCCCTCCGCATTCAAACGGGTAGTGGGATGGATACGTTACAAAACATGCGGGTATTCGTCCGCGTGGTCGACGCGGGCAGCTTTACCGCGGCCGCCCAGCAGATGAATTCGACCACCGCCTACGCGTCGCGCGCGGTCTCGGATCTCGAGGCCCACCTGCGCACGCGTCTCCTGAACCGCACGACGCGCCGGATCGCGCTGACCGAAGCCGGCGAGCGCTATCTGCAGCGCTGCGAACAGATCCTCGCTTACGTCGACCAGGCCGAAGCCGAGGCCGGCGACGCGCATGCGCGCCCGTCCGGCAAGCTGAAGGTCCATTGCTTCACGAGCCTCGGCCAGCACTACCTGGTGCCGGCCATCTCGCGCTACCGCACGCGCTATCCGGACGTGCACGTCGAGCTCACGCTCGCGCAGCGCATGCCTGACCTGCTGGACGAGGGGTACGACGTCGCGATCGTCGTCGGCCGCGATCTGCCCGATTCGGGGCTCGTGTCGCAGCGGCTCGGCGAAAGCTACAGCGTCGTCTGCGCATCGCCCGGCTACATCGAGTCGCACGGCGTGCCGCAGCGGCCGGCCGACCTCGCGCAGCACGTGTGCCTCGGAATGGTCGCGCCGGGCTTTCACTTCGATGAATGGGCGCTGGCGGGGCCGAGCGGCGACGAAGTCGTGCCGATCAAGGCGCCGCCGTTTCGCGTGAACGTCGCCGAGGCGCTCGCGGTGGCCGTGCGGGAAGGGATGGGCGTCGGCGGGCTGCCGCTCTATTCGGCGATCGGCTGGCTGCGCAGCGGCCACATCGTGCGCGTGATGCCCGAGTACCGGTCGCACGTGATGAACATCTACGCGCTGTATCCGTCGCGGCAGTACCTCGACGCGAAAATCCGGACCTGGGTCGATTTCCTGCGCGACGAGCTGCCGGTCACGCTCGAAGCGGACGAAGCGGCGCTCGAACAGTACACGCATGCGACATGACAGCGCGGTGGGCCGCAATCTGACGAGATTTGTCCTTCACGCAACATTTTTTTACGAACGTGTGTCGGACAGTTTGATACTGTTGGAATTAACGAGATACATCACACCGGAGTAGCGATGGATACGCACCTGATGATCGGCCTTGGCGTCCTGCTGGGCGCGGTTGCCGCCGCGGCGGCAAGCCGCGACCTGCTGCGTGCGATGAAGGCGAAGGCGCAAATGAAGCCCGTGCCGGTCCGTGTGCGCGAGCCGCGCCGCCCCGGCCGCTGATCCCGCCGTCACGCTTCTGGCCGGGAAGGCCGCGCCACGCGGCGGGCCGGGCTCGGCGCTCAGCCGAGCTCGACGACCTTGTCCCACGCGAACGCGGGGTTTTCCCATTCGCCGGTGCGCCGGTGAAAGTAGCCGCGCGGATTGCATACCACGCGCGTGCCGCTGTCCGTCACGTAGTCGAATGACGTATGCGTGTGGCCGTGCAACCACAGATCCACCGGCGGTCGCACCAGGTCCGCCATATCCGTCACGAACCCCGCCGAAGCCAGATCGTCCGCATAGCGTTGCGCCAGCGAGCGCCGGTGCGGCGCATGATGGGTGACGACGATCGTCTTGCCCGCGAACGGCGCCGCCAGCTGCGCTTCGAGCCATGCGCGGCCTTGCCGGTGCAGCGCGATCGCGTCGGCCGGCGAGAAATCCCGGTCCGGTGCGTCCGGCGCACTCGCTGCCGCATGTAACGCCGCGTCGTGCGGCCAGGTCACCTGGATCAATCCCTTGAAATCGAGCATCACGCGCAGCGCGGCATCGATCGCGCGCGCGACGCTGGCTTCGTCGCGGCCGAACAGCGAGAAATCGGCCCAGAGCGTCGTGCCCAGCACGCGAAAGCGTTGCGCGGGATCGACGTAGACGCCGTTGTTCAAGTAGTGCACGTTGTCGAGCGCACGCGCCGCGTCGCGCATCGCCGTTTCCAGCGCGCCGAATTCCCCGTCGTAGTACTCGTGATTGCCGGGCACGTAGATCACCGGCACCGCGGGGTCGAACGTCTCGGCGGCCCAGCGCAGGCCTTCCGCGTGATTGTGGATGTCGCCGGCCAGCACGACGAGATCCGCGTCGGCATGCGCGATCGCGTCGGGCAGGTTGCTTTCGAGATGCAGGTCGGACAGGACGCGGACTTTCACGGGATTGGCTCCGGAGTAGGCGGCTTCAGCGCAGGACCTTGCCGGGATTCATCAGGCCGCGCGGGTCGAGCGCGGTCTTCAGCGTGCGCATCAGCGCCGTTTCGACCGGCGACTTGTAGCGTTGCGCGTCGTCGATCTTCAACTGGCCGATGCCGTGCTCCGCGCTGATCGTGCCGTGGTGGCGGTGCACGTTGTCGTAGACGATCCGGTTGATCGGCGCCTGGAACGCGGCGAGGAACGCCTTCGCATCGCCGCCTTCGGGCATCTGCACGTTGTAGTGCAGGTTGCCGTCGCCGAGGTGGCCGAACGTGACCATCCGCGCGCCCGGCGCGGCCTGCTGGATCGCCGCGTCGGTCTCGTCGATGAAGCGCGCGATCGACGAGATCGGCACCGCGATGTCGTGCTTGATGTTGAGCCCTTCGTCCGCCTGCGCGAGCGGGATGTGCTCGCGCAGGTCCCAGAACGCACGCGATTGCGCGAGGTTCTCCGCGACCACCGCGTCGACCACGAGCCCGGCCTCGAACGCTTCTTCCATCAGCTTCTCGAACAGCGCGCGCGCATGTGCTTCGCTTTCGTTATCGGACAGCTCCAGCAGCACCGTCTGCGCATGCGTTTGCGCGAACGGGTAGCGCAGTTGCGGATAGTGCTTGCCGACCAGCTGCATGCAGAAATCCGACATCAGCTCGAAGCCGGTCAGCAGCGGTCCGGCCGCGCGCTGCGCGAGCGCGAGGAAATCGAGCGCCGCGTGCGGCGATTCGAGCGCGGCCAGTGCCGTGACCTGCGCGGCCGGCAGCGGATGCAGCTTCATCACGGCCGCCGTGATGATCCCGAGCGTGCCTTCGGCGCCGATGAACAGGTCGCGCAGGTCGTAGCCCGTATTGTCCTTGCGCAACCCGCGCAGCCCGTCCCAGATTTCGCCCTGGGGCGTCACGACCTCGAGCCCGAGGCACAGCTCGCGCGCGTTGCCGTAGCGCAGCACCGCGGTGCCGCCCGCATTGGTCGACAGGTTGCCGCCGATCGTGCAGCTGCCTTCCGCCGCGAGGCTCAGCGCGAACAGCCGGCCGCCTTCGCGGGCGCGCGCCTGCACGTCGGCGAGGATTACGCCGGCTTCGACGGTGATCGTGTTGTTGTGCGGATCGAGCGCGCGCACGCGGTTCAGGCGCGCGACGCTCAGCACGGCCTGGCTGCCGCTCGCATCGGGCGTCGCGCCGCCCGCGAGCCCCGTGTTGCCGCCCTGCGGCACGAGCGCGATGCCGTGCGCGTTGGCCAGCTTCACGAGTGCGGCGACTTCGGCCGTGTTCGCGGGCTTCAGCACCGCGCACGCCGCGCCCTTGTAGCGGCGGCGCCAGTCAGTGAGGAACGGTTCGGTATCGTGCGGATCGGTCAGCACGTGGTCGGCGCCGATCGCGTCGCGGCACGCGGAAACGAAAGCTTCGGAGGACATCATCACCTTGTCGCGTAAGGGTCAGGACGTGGCGCGCGGCTTTTTCGCCGCGCGCTTGAACGGCGCGACGTAAGCCAGCGCCGCGACGAAGAAGCCGACGGCAAGCGCGGTCTCGCACCAGCCCAGCGTCGCGGACAGCCCGCGATCGGACATGCCGCGCACGATGCCTTCGGCAAGATAGACGAGGATCAGCATGCTCGCCCACTGCATCGTATAGATGTTACGCCGCCAGACGCCGGGCAGCGCGAGCGCGAGCGGCACGGCCTTGAGCATCAGCGCGGAGCCGCCGGGGCGCAGCGGCGCGAGCCACAGCTCCCAGGCGAGCGACAGCGCGATCAGCGCGACGAGACACGCGGCGGCGGCCAGCGCGTAGTGCGGCCGGGCCGCGACGGCGGGGCGGGCGGGGGCGTTCATGCCGCCTCGGCGGCCTGGGCGCTGGAAAGGGCCGCGGCGGCGCGCGCGAGCCGTACGCCGAGCGCGGCCGCGAGCGCCTTCTCGTCCGCGGACAGTCCGCCGGGTGACGAGCGATCGTGCTGCGCGACGTGCGACGCGCCGTACGGCGTGCCGCCGGTACGCGTCGTGCTGAGGGCGGATTCGGTGTACGGGATCCCGACGATCATCATCCCGTGATGCAGCAGCGGCAGCATCATCGACAGCAGCGTCGATTCCTGGCCGCCGTGCAGGCTGCCCGTCGACGTGAACACGCTCGCGGGCTTGCCGGTCAGCGCGCCCGACAGCCATTGCGGCGTCGTGCCGTCGAGGAAATACTTGAGCGACGCGGCCATGTTGCCGAAGCGGGTCGGCGAGCCGAGCGCGAGGCCCGCGCATTCCTCGAGGTCGCGCAGTTCCGCGTACGGCGGGCCGTCGGCCGGGATGTCGGGGGCGGTGGCTTCGCAGACGGCCGACACGGGCGGCACGGTGCGGATGCGCGCCTGCATGCCCGGCACGCTGTCGATGCCGTTCGCGATCGCGAGCGCGAGATCGCGCGTGGCGCCGTGGCGGCTGTAATAGAGGACGAGAATGTCTTTCATGGGCGACGGAGCCGCGTGCGGCCGCGCGCATGCCCGGTGCAGTCGGCCCCTGCTGGAATCGAGCGGCTATTATAGGGGCTGAAGCCGTCGCGCAGCGCGGCGGCGGCGCGCCGTGACGCGCGCGGCATCAAGAAGGAGAAGCCGTTTGCCGAAGTTGAGCGTTGATCTCGATACCATCAAGCGCCTCGCGCAGTTCGCGGCCCGGCGTAGCGCCGAGGATCGCATCCCGCAGGTGGCGGGCAGCCTGACCTTCACGACGCTGCTGGCGCTCGTGCCGCTGCTGACGGTCGCGTTCGCGTTGTTCACCGCGTTCCCGATGTTCGCGTCGTTCCAGATCTCGCTGCAGGGGTTCCTCGCCGATCACCTGATGCCCGCGCAGTTCAACATCCAGATCTTCAAGTACCTGAACCAGTTCGCATCGAAGGCCAAGGGGCTGACGACGGCCGGCCTGATCGTGCTCGTCGTCACGTCGGTGATGACGATGATGACGATCGAATCGGCGTTCAACCTGATCTGGCGCGTGCGCAAGCCGCGGCCGTTCGCGCAGCGCGTGCTCGCGTACTGGGCGCTGATCACGCTCGGGCCGTTGCTGTTCGGCGTGAGCCTGTCGATCTCGTCGTACCTGTTCACGCAATCGCTCGCGTTCACCGGCGCGGGGCCGTCCACGTCGATCGTCGAGTGGCTGCTCGCGCTCGCGTCGTTGCCGTTGACGGTGCTCGCGTTCACGCTGCTGTACGTGTACCTGCCGAACTGCGCGGTCGCATGGCGCGATGCGGTGATCGGCGGGCTGTTCGCGGCCATCGCGTTCGAGCTCGCGAAGCGCGGCTTCGGCTACTACGTCCGGCGCATTCCGACATATACGGCTGTCTACGGCGCGTTCGCGGCGCTGCCGGTGTTCCTGCTGTGGGTGTATTTGAGCTGGTTCATCGCGCTGCTCGGCGCGATGGTCGCGTCGGCGCTGCCGGCGATTCGGGTGGGCCAGTTCCACCGCATCCATTATCCGGGGAGCGACCTGCTCGACGCGCTCGAACTGCTCGCGCGGCTCGCCGAAGCGCGCGCGGCCGGCAAGCGCGGCTACACGGCGATGCGGCTCGCGACGATGCTGCGCTGCGACATGGAAACCGCGCAGCGCTTGCTGACGACGATGGAGGAGCGGGAATGGGTCGCGCGGCTCGAGGGCGGCGACGAGGCCACGCCGCGCTACATCCTGCTCGCGAACCCGGAGCAACTGACGCTCGCGCAACTGTTCGACGTGCTGGTGATCGACCGCGCGGAGTTGACCTACCAACTGGAGCGGCGCCGCAGCCACGTCGACGGCGCGGCGCTGCTCGCGGTACTGTCGAGCGACCGGTTCGACGTGACGCTCGCATCGCTGATCGCCGCGCACCGGCTCGCGGGCGGGCAGCCGGCCGGGAACGCCGGCGTGGCGCCGCGCGTGGACGATCCGCACGCGCGGCCGCCGCGGCCTGCGTGAAGGCGGGGCGGGCGGCTACAGCGGGATCTTGCCGGTGCAGATGTCCTTGAACATCACCCAGTCGCCCATCAGGCTGTAGATCGGGTGTCGGAACGTGGCCGGACGGTTCTTCTCGAAGAAGAAGTGCCCGACCCACGCGAACCCGTAGCCGCACACGACCGCGGCCGGCAGCCACGGCCAGTGGCCGGTCGCGACCGCCATCGCGACGCAGCCGATCACGCCGAGCGAGCCGATGAAGTGCAGCCGCCGCGACGTCAGGTTCCGGTGCTCGTTCAGGTAATACGGGTAGAAGTCAGCGAAGCTGGCGAATTGCTCCGTATGCGTATGCGCCATGGCCGTCTCCTCGGGCCGCCGTTCACAAGGCCATTGTGCGGCCGGCGGACGGCGTCCGCAAGCGGCGGCGGGCCGCCGCGCGGGCCCGTGCTTTCCTTTTGACAGGCTTTCCGATAGGATCGAAAGAGATTTTGCATTCAAGCATGAGGGGACTACGATGCGCGTCAGCGATATTCTGAAAGTGAAGGGCAACACGCTGTTTACCGTGACGCCCGATAAGCCGCTGCGCGAAGCGGTCGATACGATGGCCGAACACGACATCGGTTCGCTCGTCGTGATGGAGTACGGCGATCTCGTCGGGATGCTGACGTTCCGCGAGATCATCCTGCGCCTGCGCGAAAATGGCGGCGCGATCGGCGACGTGCAGGTGCGCAAGGTGATGGACGAGCCGCTCACGTGCACGCCGGAAACGGACGTCAACGAAGTGCGCCGGATGATGCTCGAGCGTCACGCACGCTACATGCCGGTGCTCGACAAGAAGGTGCTGATGGGCGTCATTTCGTTCTACGACGTCGCGAAGACGGTCGTTGAGGCGCAGAGCTTCGAGAACCGGATGCTGAAGGCATACATCCGCGACTGGCCGGAATCGGAAGCCGAAGCGCACAAGCCGTGAATCGCGCCGCGCCCGGCACGTCGATGCATGGGCGCCGCCATCCGGCACGCGGCGGCGCAGGCATGGCCTGCGCCGCTTTTTTTTCAACAATGACACGAGGCCCGCGCAGCTTCGCCCAGACGATGCGCGCGTATTCCGCATGAGCGATCACACGCAAGCCACTTCGGGGCGGCGCGACGAACGGCGCGCCCACGCATCGCAGTTCGACCTGCTGCGCGAGCGCCGCTTCGCGCCGTTCTTCACGACCCAGTTCCTCGGCGCGCTGAACGACAACGTCTTCAAGATCGGCTTCACGTCGCTCGTCACGTATCACACCGCACGGTTTTCCGGCGTCGATGCGAAGACGGCCGCGTTCCTGATTTCCGCGATCTTCATTCTGCCGTTCGTGCTGTTCTCGGCCACCTCCGGCCAGATCGCCGACAAATACGACAAGGCGACTCTCACGCGTTTCGTGAAATCGTTCGAGATCGTGCTGATGCTGGTCGGCGCGGCCGGCTTCGTCACGCACAGCGCGACGCTGCTGTATCTGTGCACGTTCATGATGGGCATGCACTCGACGCTGTTCGGGCCCGTCAAGTATTCGTACCTGCCGCAGCATCTCGGCGAACATGAGCTGGTCGGCGGCAACGGGCTCGTCGAGATGGGCACGTTCATCGCGATCCTGATCGGCACGATCATCGGCGGCGCGGCGGCCGGCATCGAAGGCAGCGGCGAACGCGTGCTCGCGGTGAGCGTCGTCGTCATCGCGCTGGCGGGGCGGCTCGTCGCGCAGCGCGTGCCGCCCACGCCCGCGCCGCAGCCCGACCTCGTGATCAACTGGAACCCGGTCAGCGAGACCTGGCGCAACCTGAAGCTCGCGCGCCAGAACCGCACGGTGTTCCTGAGCCTGCTCGGCATCTCGTGGCTGTGGTTCGTCGGCGCGACGTTCCTCACGTCGTTCTTCAATTTCGCGAAGGACGTGCTGTCCGCCAGCCCCGACGTCGTCACGATCCTGCTCGCGACCTTCTCCGTCGGCATCGGCCTCGGCTCGCTGCTGTGCGAGCGGCTGTCGCAGCGGCGCGTCGAGATCGGCCTCGTGCCGCTCGGCTCGATCGGCATCAGCGTGTTCGCCATCGAGCTGTATTTCGCGAGCCACGCGCTGCCGTCGCCCGGCCATCTGCTGTCGGTCGGCGAATTCCTGGCCGGTGCGCGCCACTGGCGGATTCTCGCCGACCTGTTCCTGCTCGCGATGTTCGGCGGCTTCTACAGCGTGCCGCTGTACGCGCTGATCCAGAGCCGCAGCGCGCCGACCCACCGCGCGCGGATCATCGCCGCGAACAACATCCTCAACGCGCTGTTCATGATCCTGTCGGCCGTGATGGCGATGGGGTTGACCAAGGCAGGCGTCGACATCCCGGGACTGTTCCTCGTCACCGCGCTGCTGAACGTCGTGGTCGCGACGTATATCTACCTGCTCGTGCCCGAGTTCCTGCTGCGCTTCGTCGCGTGGGTGCTCGTGCATACGTTCTACCGGATCCGCCTCGTGCACGCGGAGCGGATTCCGGCGGAAGGCGCGGCGGTGCTCGTGTGCAATCACGTCAGCTACGTCGATGCGCTCGTGCTGGCCGCCGCGAGCCCCCGGCCGATTCGTTTCGTGATGGATCACCGGATCTTCAAGACGCGTTCCGCGAGCTGGGTATTCCGGCACGCGAAGGCGATCCCGATCGCGCCGCGCCACGAGGATCCCGCGATGCTCGCGCGTGCGTACGACCTGTGCGAGGCCGCGCTGAAGGACGGCGAACTCGTGTGCATCTTCCCCGAGGGCAAGCTGACGAAGACGGGCGACATCAACACGTTTCACCATGGCATCACCGAGATCCTGAGCCGCACGCCGGCGCCGGTGATCCCGATGGCGCTGCGCGGGCTGTGGGGCAGCTATTTTTCGCGGCATGCCGATGCGCGGATGCCGCGGCCGATCAAGCGCGGCGTGATGAGCCGGCTGACGCTGGCGGTCGGCGAGCCGATCCCGGCGTCGATGGCGACGCCCGAAGCGCTGCAGGCGGCAGTGACCGAGCTGCGCGGCGCGCGGAAGTAGGCGGGGCGGCCGGGTGCGGGTTGCCGGTTGCCGCGCAGCGACGAGCGCGGCGAGCCGCACGGCCCGCCCGGCCCCGGTGCGGCCGAGCGACCGCAGGCCACGCCGCGGCCACGGCCTGCGCGGGTGATCTGAACGGTTCACACGGCCCGCGGGCCCGGGACGGCTGGCATAATAGCGGTTTACCTCTTTTTCGACCGGCAAACGATCGACCTGCCCGCGGCCCCGGCAGCGCATCGGTTTGCCCATTTCTCTTTGGGCGGTTCCATCATGTCCGGCAATACCCTCGGCACGCTTTTCACTGTCACGACCTTCGGCGAATCGCACGGTCCCGCGATCGGCTGCGTGATCGACGGCTGCCCGCCGGGGATGGGGTTGACCGAAGCCGACATCCAGGTCGAACTCGATCGCCGCAAGCCGGGCACGTCGCGGCACGTGACGCAACGGCAGGAGGCCGACGAGGTCGAGATCCTGTCGGGCGTGTTCGAAGGCGTGACGACCGGCACGCCGATCGCGCTGCTGATCCGCAACACCGACCAGCGCAGCAAGGATTACGGCAACATCGTCGAGACGTTCCGTCCCGGCCACGCCGACTACACCTACTGGCAGAAATACGGCATCCGCGACTACCGCGGCGGCGGCCGCTCGTCCGCGCGCCTGACCGCGCCGATCGTCGGCGCCGGCGCGGTCGCGAAGAAGTGGCTGCGCGAGCGCTTCGGGGTCGAGGTGCGCGGCTACATGAGCGCCCTCGGCGAGATCGACGTGCCGTTCGTCGACTGGTCGCATGTGCACGAGAACCCGTTCTTCTCGCCGAACGCGGCGGTCGTGCCGGAGCTCGAGGCGTACATGGATGCGCTGCGCAAGGACGGCGATTCGATCGGCGCGCGCATCGATGTCGTCGCGTCGGGCGTGCCGGTCGGCTGGGGCGAACCGGTGTTCGACCGGCTCGATGCCGATATCGCGAAGGCGATGATGAGCATCAACGCGGTGAAGGGTGTCGAGATCGGCGCGGGCTTCGACAGCGTCGCGCAGCGCGGCTCGGTGCATGGCGACGAACTGACGCCGGCCGGCTTCGTCGGCAACCACGCGGGCGGCGTGCTCGGCGGGATTTCGACGGGCCAGGACATCACCGTGTCGATCGCGATCAAGCCGACGTCGAGCATCCGCACGCCGCGCCGCTCGATCACGAAGTCCGGCGAAGAGGCGACGGTCGAAACCTTTGGCCGCCACGATCCGTGCGTCGGCATTCGTGCGACGCCGATCGCCGAATCGATGCTCGCGCTGGTGCTGATCGACCATGCGTTGCGCCACCGCGCGCAGTGCGGCGACGTCGAGACGCCGACGCCGAAGATCGCCGGCAGCGCGACCTGATACAAAGCAGGTGGGGGCGCGGCGCGTGTCGCCTCGTCCGGCAAACGATGAATGCAAGCGGGGCGCTGCGTGATGCAGCGCCCCGTTTCGTTTGCAGCGGTGTACCGTGACCCACGCAAAACGCGCCGCTCGTGGCGGCGCGTTCCGGTCGTTACATGTTCGGGTAATTCGGCCCGCCGCCGCCTTCGGGTGTGACCCACACGATGTTCTGCGTCGGGTCCTTGATGTCGCAGGTCTTGCAGTGCACGCAGTTCTGCGCGTTGATCACGAGCCGATCGCCGCCGTCGTCGTTCTTCACGAACTCGTACACCGCCGCCGGGCAGAAACGCGCCTCCGGCCCCGCGTACGTACGCAGGTTCACGTTCACCGGCACGCTCGCGTCCTTCAGCGTCAGGTGCGCCGGCTGGTTTTCCTCGTGGTTCGTGTTCGAGATGAACACCGACGAGAGGCGATCGAACGTCAGCTTGCCGTCCGGCTTCGGATACTCGATCGGCTCGCACTGCGACGCCGGCTTCAGCATCTCGTGGTCCGCGTGCTGGTGATGCAGCGTCCACGGCACGTTGCCGCCCATCACCTTCTGCTCGATCCCGACCATCAGCGTGCCCAGATACAGGCCCTTGGCCATCCACTGCTTGAAGTTGCGCGCGCGGTACAGCTCCGTGTAAAGCCACGATTGCTTGAACGCGTCCGGGTACGCGTTGAGCTCGTCCGACTGACGCCCGGCCTGCACCGCGTCGAATGCCGCATCGGCCGCCAGCATCCCGGTCTTGATCGCCGCGTGGCTGCCCTTGATCCGCGATGCGTTCAAAAAGCCCGCGTCGTCGCCGATCAGCGCGCCGCCCGGGAACACCGTCTTCGGCAGCGACAGCAGGCCGCCCGCCGTGATCGCGCGCGCGCCGTACGACACGCGCTTGCCGCCTTCGAGGAATGCGCGGATCGACGGATGCGTCTTGTAGCGCTGGAATTCCTCGAACGGCGACAGGTACGGATTCGTGTAGCCGAGGCCCACGACGAAGCCGACCACGACCTGGTTATTGTCCATGTGATACAGGAACGAGCCGCCGTACGTATCGGACTTCAGCGGCCAGCCGGCCGTGTGGATCACGAGGCCCGGCTTGTGCTTGGCCGGATCGATTTCCCACAGTTCCTTGATGCCGATCCCGTACGCCTGCGGATCGGCGTTCGCGTCGAGCTTGAACTTCGAGATCAGTTGACGGCCGAGATGGCCGCGGCAGCCTTCGGCGAACAGCGTGTACTTCGCGTGCAGCTCCATGCCGAGCTGGAAGTTCTCCGTCGGCTCGCCGTCCTTGCCCACGCCCATGTTGCCGGTGGCGACGCCTTTGACCGAACCGTCGTCGTTGTACAGAATCTCCGCGGCGGGGAAGCCCGGGAAGATCTCGACGCCCAGCGCCTCGGCCTGCTGGCCGAGCCAGCGCGTGACGTTGCCCAGCGAGATCACGTAGTTGCCGTGATTCT
>NZ_JAIZQG010000005.1:0-291528 GCF_020419965.1 Burkholderia sp. AU39826 | reverse complement strand
CAAGTGGACGGGTTCCCGGCACGATTGGAAGAGCGCCATGACTCAGTTCGCACTGCTTTACCCAGAACGATTCAACATTGGAGTCTGAATCTCAACCCGCCTCACACACTAAATTCCGGATACCTCCCAGGCTACGGGAACAGCGTTTTGCAAGTACCAGAGCCAGTATGATCGACGGCGTTTGGCGCCTCCCTTGGCTTCCCAGATCGCACTGCCCGACACCGCGAGCGCTCCGTAATAGCCGGCATCCCAATCGTCTGGGGGTACGCCCTTTTCGCTCTCGCCGACTACATCGAAGTTCGTGTCGTACAAAATCGTATTCATCGCCGAGAAAACGGCCATGCCCGCATAAGCGGAGACAAAGGCCGGTTCGCCATGTTCGAACAGATCGATAACCTTCGTGTGGTACTCGCCGTTGGCTATTTCGAGGGTGGGCAAATCGCATTTTCCCGATAACGCGTCGATGCCGCTCGCCAGGATCACTTCGGCCGCCGTCAACACGCTCGGATACGGACTCAGCCGGTCAATCACCTCTCCCGCACAGATCACCGCCAATCGCGCACGGCGCAAATACCCCGCATCGGCGTGCTCGGCCACCGACAGGGCCTCGATCAACTGAAGAAGGTCCTTTCGGACGGCAGCCGGGAGTTCACCCTCTGTCGTAATCGACGTCGCAGCTTTCGATAATGCGTTCGACAAACGTTGTGGAATGCGCATCGCTTATGCTGATTCTCCGTAATGTCCGATGGACATGATGATTCGAGCGTCGTGGCGAGGCGCGATGAGCGAGCTATTCGTCGCTATCGCCTCGCTCCGAGTTCTTCACTAGCCCGTGACAAAATGCGGCCGCTTTACGTTCGGCATGTCATCGTATAACGGTGTCAGCGATGGGTCGCGATTCCCGTAGACGATCTTGAGCCATGTCGCACCGCGTATGAACTGCCCCGCACCGAACCATTTCGATTCGAGGTTCGCCTTCAGCATACGTCGGCCCGCTTCGAACAAAGCGTCGGGCGTGTAAGCGTTGGCGTGAGCGACCGCAGGACGGCAGCCAGAGTGGTTGTCATTGCTTATCACGCGGTGCCGCGTTCTCGTGAGTTGTACAAGCCTTCTGTACCGCGTCCTGCCAGTCCTGCCACGCGGCAGGATCTGCGGGCTCCTGACCACCTTCCCATATTTGCCAAGACAACGATCCGAGCATTCCGCCCAACTCGTCAGACTTCGTCAATTCGTACTCGTGTTCCAGAAAGTAGAACATCGCACGATACGCTTGCTCTACAGTCAGCTTTTGTTCGCTCATCATTTCCATCCCGGCCGAGTCGGCGCTGCCAGACCTGTATTGGATCCAAACCTCTTGGCCGCTCCTACATCGAACTCATCACGTTCACGGTTATTAGAACCGCAAATTTCACTTGACATGTCTCGATGGCCCTACTTCCAAGCGATGAATGCGTCTGTTACCGGGACAAAAAATCTATCGCCCCAACTGAATTGAAACTTTCGGAATCGACATGGCATCTTGCGACTGACAATCGACTCCTGCCCTATAGTATTTGGCCACATATATTGTGACTACCAGCGAAACACATTCTTCAGAACGACATACGCAATAAAACCCATCATCAGCACGAATGCAATAATAAATAGCACTCGACTAAATCGGCCTCTCGGGCCGGAAGAAAAGGGAAAGCTGGGCATAATTATCACCATTTGAGTCCGGTTTTTCCTTGATCGACGGAGTAACCTCCACCTACCGTGCCTATGTTTTTCGTATTCCCGAGATTCACCCCCGCACCAACACCCAATACAGTGGCAGTTCCATTTCCCGGGGAATACATCATCCCCCCACCTACCCAATCGTACGCTCCGCTTAAGCCACCGGCATATCCGCCTGCAAAATTATTTGTTTGACCTGGCACCACCGTCAGGGTATTGAGCCAGCCTGCGGAAATTCCCACACTCGCATTAACGGTATTGGGCAATGCCATGTTCAAACCGCCCCCGACAAAGGAGTTGCCGTCTCTCGTAAAGGTACCCCAAACACTGCCAACGAAGTAGTCGATCTAGAAATTCACAAAGTCGGGACCACGTAGGTAACTCAGCCCGTTCTTCGCCAGTTGCATGCAGCTTTCGGGATGACCGAGGCAACTGTTGATCGCTTCGTTCTGCGCAGCAAGCGCACCGGCAGCCGCATTTTGTCCCGCCAGTCCAGCTGCTGCGCCGCCAGCGAACGTCGCGAAGACTGCGATCGCGGCCGCCCGCCCCGGCGTCACGTTTGGATTTCCACCAGTTATGGCGATCACGGCATATGGTGTCAGTGCAGCACTCGCGGCTCCGCCAATCGCGCCACCCACACAGCCAGTGCCGCTAGCTGAACTCGCAGCACATCCGAGTGCAGCATGCGCAGTCACGTACCCGGCCTGCCCCAACCCACCTTCGCCGAAAGCATTGTCGAAATTCAACTGACCGATTGAGCTGGCCGCAATCGCCGCCAGATCGCTAACGACGCTCCCTTTCAACGCAGTCCCGAAGCTCCCCACTACGCAACCGTATTCACAGTGGCCGATACCAACCCCCGACCTGCGATTTCGACCGCGCCGTGAAAAAGCTGCTCTGAGGTGATCCTATTCGCTGCAATGTTGTTTCCGATCGTCTGCATTGGCAACGCGTTGAGGTCCAATCCTCCATCAACCTCTGCGTCACATAAGCCACCGCTCCGGCTTGAGAACTTGTCCCAGGCTGAACCTTAAACGCTGAACGCTTGGTTCATCGGGGACGACGCCACAGCGACCGTCATCGAAAAAGTTGCTCCGGACCCAACCCGCCCTACTGTACGAAATCCGAATGCAGATGGCTACCGTCTCTTGCGTAAAGGCATTGCCAAGTTGATGTTGCAACGATGCGCGCATCGCCTACGTCGAAGCCGCGTCAACTGTCCCGCCCCCACCGGCCTATCAATTCTTGTTTTCTCGTGAGACACACAGTGGTCCTAGAATTTCCCCAAAATTAATCAAAGCATCCGACACGCATCAAGACTACCCGGGTTTCGAATCGACCTTAAAATTAGACAATTCATCACCCAAAAAAACTCATTCATATCACATATCTCGACATAAACTCAAATTCATCGAAATATGACTTCGATCCGATTTCGCAAATCCATTCCTTCGGCACGTATTCACTATCAACATTTACCTTATAACCACTCCGCCAAGCAAGCTTGCTATAAATAACTGCCGACGCACAAATTAAATTAGCAAAAAAGCCTCCATCCAGAGACGCACGCTTGCGAATCAAGCTCGGCGAAACCAATTCATCAATTGCAGCCTCCATTCCATTAACATCCCCTTTCGCAAGGGCCAAATAAAATTTATGATCAACCAGAAATTTTCTCTCCCTACCGCCCTTTGGTGGATTTGAAATTACTCGCTCGCAGCGCTCCCTCAAAGCATCCCAATCTCCACGCAACGCAACGAAAAACTGCTCCGTCCAAAAATCAAATAAATTATGATTATTTATTCTCTTGACATCAAATTCAGAATCAATCCCACCATACCAATCAATCAATCCCTCATGACCCGAAACCAAATAATAGATCCCATTAATCGCCCTACGCTCATATGCCAATGCACCAATAGGTTCATTGTATTTCGGCTGCGAGAGAATATACTCTAGCTTTGCACGGACATAGAACCACTGCTTAAAGGCCGCAACATCGCCAGTCTCGTACCATACCGAGATTGCCGCTGCCTCTGCATAGCTCATCAAGGTGCGCAAACATCCGGATGGATCACCTAAATCACCCTCTATATTGGCAATACAATTATCCAGCACACCACTCGAAACATCGAATGCGCGCCTCTCCAAGACATGATTCAACCGATTAGCCGCTTCCTCGGTAGTCGGAACTTTTATCACAAATCTCTCCTTCATTTTACTTTCACAGGCACAATCACCAAGTTTCCAGTCACCTTATTTACACCAGCAACCGCCGTGAAAAGCTGCCCATTGTTTCGGGCGTTTGTAATAGCAATTCGCGCAGGGGAATTGCTTGGCAAATTATCCAAGGTAGCATTTATCCAACTTGAACTCAACTGAGTACCGGCCTCGCTCGTTCCAAGCCTTACACTCCCCCCATTGATTTGCTTAGAATCGACCACAATAGTAACGCTTCCATCGATCCCTTGAAGTACGTGGTCGAACCCGTTGTTAGATCCATACTTACTTCCAGACAATATATTATAACCAGCGCTTTGACTGACCGAGTCAACAAGAGCCTCCGTCTTAGTACCCCCCGGATCACCATTCTGCAGAATACTTTGCAGCGTACTCTGCTGCGCCGAATTCAGATCCTGAACGTTACAACCACTTTGGCAGACTTTTGAGCTGTTGACATAACCGCCGCTCGTTGCTTCAGCCGGAGGCGTTCTCGATACTGCGTCAAGCGCCTGCTGAGCACTCGTGTTAAGGGTGCCCGAATTTTGTGTCCCCCCAGAGCTAGAGGCGTTATTACCACTTGCCAAAAGGGCATTACTCGGCGCGCCCGGCCCCCCCGGCGAAACCAATGGCAAACTCAATAAACCGCAAGCCTCGCCACCTGACAACGCGCATGCCAGAGCCGATACTGCCGTGACAATGGCAGGAGCGCTCGGCCCTCCGGTGTGCGGTCCGCTACTACTGGGATCGATCTGGTTAGGATCTTGGGGATTTTGCGGTGTGCCGGTATGAAGAATCGCGTTTGCGAGGGGGCCCGTTACATTATTTTGCAGCGCGGCGAGCGCCAAAAACCCGAGTTTTTCCGGAATCGGCAATGCATTGATAAAACCGCCGTCCTTGGCCGCCTGAGCTATATGAGCAGGATCACCCGCATCATTGTTGAGCGCTTCGTTCTGCGCGGCGGTGCCTCCAACAACCGCACTCTGGCCCGCCAATCCCGCTAAACCTCCACCGGAAAACGTCGCGAACGCAGCAAGCGCCGCCAGTTGCTCTGGATTCAACGACGCGCCAGTCGGATCAACGGCTTTAATAAAGTCCGGCGAAAGGGCCGCGCTCGCGGCAGCGCCAATTGCCCCAGCTCCGCATTCTTGCCCGATTGAGGACGCTGCTACACAGCCCAACGCCGCATGCGACGCTACATAACTCAATTCTCCTTGAAGCCCGTCGCCAAAGAACTTGGCTCCATTTGCATTCCCTATCGCATAAGCAGCAGCGGCGGCTGCATCCCTGACGAAGCTATCTCGCAAACTATCGAGGAAGCTTCCCCCGCCAATCAGCGTCTGCGTGCCGGCCTGAATCGCCGCATTGGCAGACAGCGCCAACGCTGCGGTCGGTAGCGATCCAGCCGCCGCACCAGCCTGCGGCACCAACGCGTTACCCGTCGTCTGCACACCGGCCAGCGCCGAAAGTGACGGCGCACTTCCCTCGAATGCAGCATTCGCGCTGAACCCGAACGAGCCCGAACCGCTGTCAAACGTGATGCCGTTCGTCAGTCCGGCAGTCACGGCTCCGATCAAGCCGTTCTTCAAACTCGCACCGAAATTGACCTTACCGGTAGCAATGACCTGGCTAAGCGTACTCGCTGCAAACGCACTCAATCCGACTGCCAGCATCGTGTTCGCTAGAGCGCCTTCCGCCAGCGCCCCACCAGCGGCACTCGCCGCCGCCTCAATTGCCGCCCCCGTCAACCCCTGATCAGCCGCCAGAAACGCTGCAGTACTCGCTGTTTCCGTCGCCCCTGACAACGCTCCAACCGCAGCGGATATTTCCGGCTGCATCATGATCGCGGCAGCAACGGCGACGACCATCGAGAAGATCTGCGTCATCCCGAACGAGCCGCCTTCCTTCACGAAATCCTGATGAAGGTTGTCGCTCAGTGCCGTCTGCGTGAAATTGCCGCCGAGTTGGTGTTGAAGCGCCGCAAGTGCTTGCTGGGTCCCACTTTGATCAATCGTTCCGTCGGCCGCGAGCTTCTGCAGCGCTCCACCAATCTGGTCGAGCGTCTGCACGTTCAGGTCCATGTTCGCCGCGCTCATGAACCCGCCCGGCTGCACCACCGTCCCGGTCGTGTTCAGATACCCGCCATCGACCTTCTGCCAGATCTCGCCGACGTTGACCTGATTCGCCTGGTTCGTCAGCGTGTGCGTGTCGACGCTCAGCGTCCCCGACGCCGTGATGCTCCCCGTATTGAGAATGCTGCCGTTACCGTCCTGATTGAACTTGAGCGTGACATCCTGTCCGGAGATGTTGCCGCCCGCCGACATCGCCTGCGTGTCCTGCGGCAGATACACCTGCGGCGTCAGCGCCGTAATCGTCGGGCACGATGCCGTGCCCGTCGCGTGACACGTCGGGTCCGGCACCGTCTGCTCGACGTACCACAGCATCGGCTTGTCGAGCGTGTTGATCTGCTCCTGCGTCAGCGCCGCGCCCAGTTGCAGGTCGTGCGCCTTCGAGTAATCGACCGCGTTCTGGTACAGGTACATCTTTTCCTGCGCCGTCACCGACAGGTTTTTCTCGTTGTCGTACGTCAACCCGTCGACGAAGCTCGACTTGCCGGTCTGCTTCAGCGCCGCCTGCTGCAACAGCAGATCCTCTTCCTGCGGGTTGTAATAGAACAGCGTCGACGACGGCTGCAGCGCCGACGGCAGATTGTTCAGCAAGTCCTGCGGCCCAAGTGAGCCGAGCACGGAACCGCCAAGCGACGCGTCGACGTACGACGCAGCACCCGCGACCGGCGTCGGCAGCTTGCCAGTGCCGACTGCACGAGGCACCGACAGGTTCAGCCCCGGCAAGTCCACCGGGCTCAGCGAAATGACTTGCGATGGCGCATTGACACGCGGCGTGTAGGTGTTCGCGGTCGTGATCCCGTTGATCAGCTTCTGGCCCGTCAACGACACATACGTGCCGATCACGTTGCCGACGTTCTGAATCTGTCCGTTCGACGAGATCGACAGGTTCGGCGCCTGAATGGTCGCCGCGATGTTGCCGACCGGCGTCGGCGGATCGATGGTGCCGCCCGTGCTCGTGTATGCGCTACCGTACAACGCCTTGCATTGCTCCGGCGTGCCGCACGCCCAGATGTCGTGACGCTTGTCGCTGCTGAACATGCCGGTTTCCTGCACCCAGTGCGAGTGCCAGTAGGCGTTCAGCACCTGCGCCTCGTTCACGACGGGGCCTGCGACGGCGATCGTCGCGTTGTTACCGGCCGCGATCAGGCTGCCGATGTTCGTCAGGCTGCCCGCGTTGATCTGCAGGTTGTTGCCCGCGCTGATCACCGACGAGCTGCCCGACTGCTGGTCGACATAACCCTCGCAGTAGCTTTCCTTGTAGCCGCCGGCTGTCATGCAGCCCGAATATTGCTCGTGCTTGCCGTAGTTCTCGTGTACCGGCACGGGCGGCGGCAGATTGTTGGTGATCGCGCCCGATACGTTGAGCTTGATGTCGTTGCCCGCGACGATGTTGCCGGACGTGTTGTTCAGGCTCTGTGCGGGCGTGGTCGAGCTCGCGGTCGTGCCGACACCGCCGATGACGATGTCGTGGCCCGCGAGCAGGTTGCCGTACGTATTGTTGATCTGGCCGGCCGCGATCACGAGATCGTGGCCGGCATAGATCGTCGCATCGTTCTGGCTGTAGCCGAACGTCGTCGTGGTCGGGTTGTTGCCGCGCGGTTGGCCTGCGTTGCCGCAGGCGGAGTTCGGCACGCCGGAGGCGCAACCGACCTGGCTCGCGTAGTTCTGTTGGTTGCCGCCCTGGTTGGTCAGCGTGCCGGACGTAATGCCAACGTTGTTGCCGGCATACAGCAGCCCCCCGTTGGTCAGATTTCCGCCGCCGATCGTCAGGTTGTTGCCCGCCGCGATCATGCCCGTCGGCGTAGTAAACGTAAGCGAACCCGTTGCGGTGGGGGCGGCGGCGCTCTTGTTGATTTGAAATGCGGTCGGCAGGTAAGGATCGCCAACTTGACAGTAATTGCCCGAATCGCAATTGAATGCGCCGGTCGGATTTCCCGTACCTTGCACGCCAATCAAACCGAGCGAAGCAAGCTGCCCCAGAAAGGCTGTGTATTGAGCCTGGTCGACGTACGTTGAATTGGCTACCGTCGTGGTCGGCGCAACCGCTCCATTGCTCAACGACTGAACATTCAGCGAGATATTGCCTTGCGCCGCGATCTGCCCGCCCCGATTCGACAGGGTGCCAGCAGCCAAAGTGATCGAACCGCCCGCCGAAATGACGCCCGAGGTTCCTGCCTGTTGATTCGTCGTCGTCTGATAGACAGTGGGCAGCGTGAACGTCGCCGACTTGAGCGCACCGGCATCCGGAGCCGTTCCGATAAACCAGTAGTTCGAATACTGCGAAACGCCGTGGTCGTTGATACCGGTCAGGATGCGATACTGATTGAACGTCACCGTGCCGGATGTCGCGACCGGATCGGAAGCCGATAACCCACTGGTGTTCGTGGTCGAGCCAGTCGGCGCCAACAGGCCACCGAGCGTCGCAGGCAGGTCTTTGTACGCAGCCCGAACGTATCCATGGTCTCCATTTTTGACATCTTCGTAGCCGACCGTCACCCAGCCGACCGACCCTGACATCAGGAGCGCCGGGTCGTTGATCTGCGTGGTCGTCGTGACGGCCCCTTGCGGAGCAGTCTGATCGTTGATCACCTGCGCAGCGGAAATGCCGATGTTCCGCCCGGCGAATATCGAGCCCCCCGTATTGAGCAGCGAACCGCCGAGATTGAAATTCGCATCCCCCTTCGACTGCGTCGTCGCGCCCTGGTTGTCGTAGTTGCCACCATTGACGTTGAGAACGTTCCCTGCCTCGACCGTCCCGCGGTTCGTCGTATCGCCGTTCAACGTCAACGCGTTATCCGCATGCATCACCGCCCCGGCCGCATTATTCAGCGTGCCGTTGAACGTCACATCCGACCCGGTAACCTGCCCGTGATTCTCGAAGCTACCGCCTGCCGTCAGTGTCAACGGCGACGTCCCGGTGATCGTGCCGTCGTTCGTGATCCCGTTCAGCCCCGTCAGCGAAACGCTCTGCCCGCCGTAATTCCACGTGCCGCCGACACTCACGTACCCGGCCGTGATGGACAGATTGCCGCCCTGGCTGATCGTCCCCTGCGACGGATCGAACGCCATGTTGACCGCGCTGATCCCCATGTTCCGTTGCGCGAGCAACTGTCCGCCCGCGTTGTAGAACGCGCCATTGCCGCCATTGATCGTCAGCGACACGTCGCCGGTCGCACCGGTCGCGGTCTTCGGGTTGCCGGCAAAAACGATCCCGTTCTGGTTGTTCAGCGTACCGGTATTGACGTTCAGCGCGTTCACCGCCATCAGCGAGCCGCCCACGTTCGTCAGCGCGCCCCCGACGGTGACGTTCGTCGTCGTCCCGTTCACCAGTCCGGCGTTCGCGAAGCTCGATGCATTGATCGTCGTCGTTCCGATCGACGCGAGCGACGCACCGGCCGCGTTCGTCAGGCTCGGCGCCGACACGTTGAGCGATCCGGCCAGCACGTTCGCGGCGTTGTACAGCCCGTTCTGCGAAGCCAGCGTCGCGTTGCCGACGACGTTCACCGCCTTGCCGCTCGCCAGCGTGAGCTGGTTCGACGCCTGCGCGGTGAGCGCGCCGCCGACCGTCGCGTTGCCGAGCGTCACGTTCGAGCCGTTCACCTGCAGGTTCTGCGATGCGACGAGCGATGCATTGCCGGCATCGACCGTTCCCTGCGCGGAAACGGTTACGTTCTTCGATCCGACGGCCGAACCGCTCAGCGTGACGTTGCCGCCGGACACACCCAGTTGCCCGGCCACGATGCTGTTGCCGGTCAACGCGACGGTTTGCCCCGCATGCAGCGTCGCGTCGCCGTTCGCCGACACGCCCGCGACCGACACGTTGCCGCCGATGCCGTTGATGTCGACGGTCCCCATCGAACCCACGCCGCCCGCGAGCGACACGTTGTTCGCGGCCTGTACCACGACATTGCCGCCCGACTGCAACAACCCGCCGAACGACACGCTGCCGGCGGTCGACTTTGCCGACACGTCGCCGACCGCGGTGGTCGCACCGAGCGACATATCGCCGCCGGACACCGCCGTCAATTTGCCGGCGCCCTGAATCGCGCCGAGCGTGATGCTGTTTCCGGCATGGACGGTGATGTCCTTGCCGTACGTCAGTGCCGCGTCGCCGCCGAGCGCACCGCCCGCGTCGATAGTCGCGGCCCCGAGACCGAACAGCGCGCCGCCGAGCGTCATCGCGCCGCCCGACGTCAACGTCGTATCGCCGTTCACGAGCCCGCCGGAAAGCAGCGCGAGGCCGCCGCCCGCATTGGCCCGGAGATTGCCGGTCGACACGACCGCGCCGCCGACGCCGAGATTGCCCGCCGTCGCGGTCAGCGTCGCGTCGCCGGTCGAATGGATCGCGCCCGCGACACCGAGGTCGCGTCCCGCCGTCACGTTCAGCGCACCGCCGCTGGACGCCGCACCGATACCCGCATCGCGCGCGGCCGTAATCGTCGTCGCGGTGCCCGACGTCACCGCGCCGTTCACCATCACGTCGCCGGCGCCGTTGCGGCCCTGCGCCTGCAATCCGATTGCGCCGCCCGCCTGAACCGAGCCGGCCGACAAGTCGTTGCCGGCGGTCATCGCGAGATCGCCGTTGGTCGCAACGTTGCCCGTTACCGCAATATTGCCGCCCGCGTTGACGTTCGCCTGGTGCGCGAACGCGATCGCGCCGGCATTCACCGAGCCGCCCGCCGTCAACGTGCCGCTTTGCTGCGCGCCAACGCCTGCGAGCGTCATGTCGCGGCCCGCGTTCAGCGAAGCATTGCCGCCCGCGACACTCTGCCCGGTCACCGCGATGTCCTGTGCCGCAACGACGTTCAGGTTGCCCTGCGTCGCCAGGCTCGTCGCGCTCGCGTTGCCGCCCGAAGCGGTTACGGCGAGATCGCCGGCCGAATTGACCGCCGAAAGCGCGACACTGCGCGCCGCATTGATCGTCGTCGTGCCGCCGGTGTTGATTGCACCCGCAACGGAAGTGTCCCGCGCGGCTTGCAACTGCATCGCGCCGAACGCGGTGGCCGCTCCGCCGATCGTCACATCGCCGCCGCCGGCACCGCCCTTGGCCGTGACGTCGAGATTACCGCTGACGGCCTGGATCGTGCCGAGTCCTGCATTGTTGCCGCCCGTCACGTTGATGGCCGCCGCTTGCAGCGCGCCCGTCAGCGCGACGTCGTGCGCGGCCTCGAGCGTCGTCGCCTGGGCGAATGCCGCCGAGCCCGCACCGTTGATGTCGCGGCCCGCGCTCAGCGTGCCGTCGCGTTGGCCCGCGAGCGCCCCCGTCAACGCGATATCACGACCAGCCTGCACGTTCGTCGACTTCGCCACCGCGATCTGGCCGCCGAGCTGCGTATCGAGCGCGGACATGACGTTGAACGCGCCCGCGGTCGTGGTCGCCCCGGTGAACACGACGCTGCCGTTCGCGGCGGTTGCCGTCAGATCGCCGTTCGACTCCACGCCGCCGCCGACCGCCACGTTGCGTTGCGCTGCCAATGCAAGCGCTCCGCCGCTGCCGAGCGTGCCGCTGATCGACACATCCCGCGCGCCCGTCACGTTCGCCGCTCCCTGCGCGGACGCCGCCCCCGTGACGCCCGCATCGCCTTCGCCGGCGTTGCCGTTTGCGGTCAGCGTCAACGTGGTCGACGACGACGCATCGTGCAACGTCGCGTTGTTTCCGCCCGTCACCGTGATCGCGGCCGCCTGCATGCCGCCGGTCAGGGCGACGTCGTGCTGCGCCGCATAGTTCGCGGTCGCGGCAAACGCCTGCTTGCCGCCGCCGTTGATGTCGCGCGCGGCCGTCACCGTGCCGTTGGCCTGTCCGACCATCGTGCCGTTCAGCGTGGCATCGCGGCCGGCCGTCAGCGTCGCGTCGCCGATCGCGCTGGTGCTCGCGCCGAGCGACAGGTCGAGGCCGGTCGCAATATCGAGCTTGCCGCCGCTGTTGATGCCGCCGGTTGCGTTGAGGCTGCCTTGCCGCGCGGCCAGCGCCGTATCGCCGACCGACTCGATCGCGCCGCTCACGGCGATGTCCCGCTGCGCGGTCACACCAACCGTCGAACCGCTCGCGGCCTTGCCGCCGATCGCGACATCGTTCTGCGCGAACGCCGTGATCGCGCCCGCGGCGGCGACCGAACCGTCGATGCGCAGATCGCCTGCGCCCGTTGCGGTGTTCGTACCGTTCGCGCGCAGCGCGATCGTGCCGGTCGACTCGACGTTGTTCACGGCCGCGTTGCCGGCCGCCGTCACGCTGACCGACTGCCCCTGGATCAGCCCGCGCTGCGCGACGTCGCGCCCGGCGTCGAGCGTCGCCTGCTGACCGAACGTCAACGTGCCCGCGCCGACGATGTCGCGCGCCGCATTGATGACGCCTTGTCCCTGCCCGGCCAGCGACCCGCTGACGTTGACGTCGCGTCCGGCCGCGAGCGTCGTGTCGCGCGACACGGTCGTGTTGCCGCCGAGGTTGATGTCACTGCCTGCCTGCGCGTCGAACGCGCCATTGCTCGCGATCGCCCCCGTCGATCCAATGCTGCCGCCGGTCGCGAGCAGCGACGTGTTGCCGGCCGACTGCAACGACCCGCCGATGTCGATATTGCGCGCCGCGGCCAGCGCCACGTCCGCGCCGCCCGTCACCGCACCGGTCACGCTCAGGTCGTTCGCCGCATCGAGCGCGAGCGTCGACGCCGCCTGCACGTCGTGCAGCGTGGCCGAACCGCCCGCCGTCGTCCGCACGTTGCCGCCGCGCAGCGAACCGGTGAGAGTCGTATCGCCGCCGGAACCGACGTTCGCCGCGAGCCCGAACGCAATGGCGGCCGCGCCGCCTATCGCGCCGCCGGCGTTCAGCGTGCCGTTGCCCTGTGCGACGACGGAGCCGTTCATCGTCAGGTCGCGGCCCGCGTCCACGGTCAGGTTGCCGAGCGACGACGTCGATTGCGCGCCCAGATCCACGGACTGCGCGGCCATCACCGACAGATTGCCGCCCGACTGGATATTGCCGGTACTGGTCAGCGAGCCGGCCGCATTCGTCAGCGCGACGTCGCCGTTCGACTGGACCGTCCCGCCGATCGACGTATTGCGGCCGCCGCCGATGACGAGGCCGCTCGCCGTGCGCAGCGTGCCGTTGACGATCACGTCGCGCGCCGCGTCGATCGCCCCGTTCGTCAGCGAATTCACGTTGCCGCCGATCGAAACGTCGCCCGTGCGGGTCGCGAGCTGAAGCCCCGCGTTGGCCTGCACGTCGTTCAGCGCGATCGAACCGGCTGCCGTCATCGAGACGGCGCGCCCCTGGAACGCACCCGTCACGCCGATGTCGCGCCCCGCGCTCAACACCGTGTCCTGCGCGAAGCCGCTGGTGCCGCCGGCCATGATGTCGCGCGCTGCCGTGAGCGTCGCGACGCCCTGCCCCGCCAACGCGCCGCCGATCGTGAGATCCCGGCCGGCCGTCGCGGTCACGTCGCCGGTGACGGTGGTCGCGCCGGTCAGCGACACATCCTGCGCGCCCTTCACCGTCAGCGCGCCCGCGCCGTTCAACGTGCCGGCCGACGCGACGCTGCCGCTGGCCGCCGTCATCGCCAGATCGCCGACCGCCTGCACGGTGCCGCTGCCGCCGACGATCACGTTGCGCTGCGCGGCAAGCGCGACCTGCGCGCCGCCGGCGAGCGTGCCGTTCACGACGACGTCGCGCGACGCGTGCACGTCGGCGGCGCCGAGCGCGGCCGCGTTGCCGTTGAATACGACGTCGCCGCCGCCGGCGCTGCCGCTCGCCGTCACACCGAATGCGCCGCCCGCCTGGACCGTCGCGAGGCTCGCGCTGTTGCCCGCGTCGACCTGCAGGCCATTGGCGAGCAGCTTGTCGGTCAGCGCGACGTCATGTGCGGCATTCAGCGCGCCGGTCTGACCGAACGCGATCGAGCCGCTTCCCGTGATGTCGTTGCGTGCGCTCAATGCCCCGTTGCGCTGGACGATCACGACGCCCGACGTGTCGACGTTGCGCCCCGCGTCCACGCGCGCGTCGGTTCCGACCATCAGCGAGCCGCCGATCGACGCGTCGCGCGCGATATCGGCGGCGAACGTGGTTCCGCTCGCGAGTGAACCGCTTACACTCAGGTCGCGCCCCGCCTGCACGCTGACCGCGTTCTGCGCGGTCGCCTGCGACGCGACGACGGTATCCTGTCCGGACGTCAGCGCAAGATCGCCACCGCTCTTCATCGCGGCATGCGTGGCGACGTTGCCCTGCGTCGCCGTCAACGCCAGCGCACCGGACGTCTGCAGCGCCGCGTTGACCGTCGCATCACGTTGCGCGGTCGCGCGCAGCGTGCCGCTGTTCGTCTGCCCGTTCACGTTGACGTCGCGGGCCGCCAGCACGGTCGTTGCGCCGGTCACGACCGACGTGCCGTTCAGGTTGACGTCGCCCGTGCCGTCGGTGCCGCGTGCGGTAACGGCCAACGCACCGCCGCCCTGTACGTCGCCGAGCGTTACGTTCGTGCCGCCGGCGACCGTCATGTCGCCGTGCGCCTGTGCATTCGCGACGTTCACGTTGCCGCCTGCCGCCACCGCCAGCTTGCCGCCGGACTGAATCGAGCCCGTCGACGTCACGTCGCCGTTCGCATCGATCGCGTAACCGCCGACCCCGATGTGCGCACCGGTCATCGACACGTTGCCGGCGCTATGAACCGTCGCCTGCTGCTGCGCGGCCGAACCCGCGACCGACACGTCGCCGTTCGCCGATAGCAGCAAGTCGCCCGCATTCGCGGCGAGCTGCGCGTCGGCCCTTACGCCCATCCCCGCCGCGGTGCTGACGACCTGGATCTGCCCCGCCGTCATCGCGCCGAACGCGGTCGCGTCGATGGCGAGCGAACGATTCGCGCCGCCGTTCGCGGCATTGATCGCCGCGGCGGAGTTGTCCGAGCCGTTCGCCGCCGTGCCGTACGTGGTGCCGTACGCATCGACGGCGGCCGGCGTCACGAACTGACGCCCGGCGATCACGTTGATGCGCGTGCCCGCATAGAGCGGCGCGTTGATACCGATCGTCTCGCCGATCAGGTCGATCGTGCCCACGGTCCCCTCGATCCCCGCGCCGGGCCCGTTGACGCCGGCATTGCCTTCGATCTGCAGGTGACCGCCGGTCACGTTGTAGCCGAGCGCCTTCGCGTTCGCGAAGTCGGTCGCGCTGCCGCCGACGCCATTGAGGAACTGCGGCGCGCCGGTCGACAACGTCACGCCGATCGTGTTGGTAAAGCCGGTGCCGCGCGTCGTGATTCCGTTCGGGTTCGCGATCACGACGGCCGCGGGTGCACCGAACACTTCGAGCGGACCGTTCAGCAAGCTCGCGTAGGCATTGCCGGTCGACGTGACCTGGTTGACGATCACGCTCGCCGTGCGGCCGTTCAGGTTCGGGTTGGCCTGCACGTTGCCGCCCGTCAGCGACGTGCCCGACATCAGGCTGTTGTTCAGGATCAGCCCGACCGGATCGATGTTGAATTGCTGATACTGGTTCAGCGAAATGCCGGCCGCGTTCGGCGCGGTGATATTGACGACGGGCACGCCGCCGCCCGCGCCGGTCGACTGCGTGATGGCCGGCTGAAACGAGATCGGCGCCGTGGGGTCCGTGATCGGCGCGGCAGCCGCGAGCTGCATCGAGAATCGCACGCGCAGCGACGCGAGATCGAGCAACCGCTGCCATGCGTCGTCGTCGACACGGCGATTGCCCGCGCCGAGCACGCCGGCCGCATCGCGGCACTGCTCGACGGTGACCGTGATCGGCCCGATGAACATCGTCAATGCGACGAGCGCGCTCGTCGCACGCTGCCACCAGCGGTACGATCGCGCGGCCGGCTCGACCGCGAAGCATCGCGGCGCACCTGCCGCCGATCGCGCACGCGCACCGATTCGCGCCGCGCCGGCGGCGGCAAGCTGCTGCAAGGTCTTACGCTTGGACGTGTTCATCTTCTGTTGTTCGCTTCGTTCGATGGCCCCGCGACGACGCCGTCAGCCGATCCCCGACCGTGGCGCCGCGCGATGCCGGGTTTCCCCGCCCGGCATCGCGTGCGTGTTCGCCGGGTGGCTGCCCGACGCTGCTACGTGCTGCTTGCTACCTGCTGCTTGCCGCCTACTGCTGGATCCGCGCGTTGCGGATCAGATCCGCAACGACCTGCGCGGTCGCCTTCTCCATCGCGACCTGCTCGAGTTGCTGGCGCAGCGTGTCTTTCGCCTGGTCGAACGGCGGCACCTGCGTCGGCCGCTTGTCGTCGGCCCGCACGATCCAGTACGCATCGCCGACCTGCACGGGCTCGCGCGTCATGCCGCCCTGCGGCAGTTTCACGAGCGCTTCGGCAAGCGGCTGCGGCCAGTTCTGCGTGTGGCCTGCCTCGATCGGCGTCTTGAACGAGATCCAGTTCAGCGCGCCACCCTGCGCCGCGGCCGGCCCCTTGCTGAACTGTCGCGCGAGGCCGCCGAAGTCCTCGCCTTTCTTGAGCCGCGCGAGGATCTGCCTGGCGGTGTCCGCGTCGTTGACGGCAATCACGCTCGGCTTGTATTCGTTCTCGCCGAGCGTCGCGACGACCGCGTCGTAGCGCGCCTTGACGTCCGCGTCCGTGACGGGTGCCGGCTTGATCTGATCGCGCAGGTACGCCTGCGTCATCGCGAGCGCCTTCGCCTGCTCGACGGCGGCCACGACCTGCGGCTTCGTGTCGTAGTGCTGCTTGAGCGCCGCCTGTCGAAACAACTCGCGCGCGATCAGCTGGTTCTTCAGCGCCGCGCGCAGCGCCGGCGTATCGGGCGCCTTCGACGCGCGCACGGCTTCGTCGACCTGCGCTTGCGGAATCGGCACGCCGTTCACGCTCGCGATCGCATCGGCCGGCATCGCGGCGGCTGCATCGGCGGGTTTCTTCGACGCCTTGGGAACCGCATACGCGGGCGAAGCGACAGCGGCGCACAGCGTCGCCGCGACGAGCGTGACGCCGATCTTGCGAATACGCGCCGACAGGTTGGATTGCATCGCGATCTCGCGACCGTTCGACAGGCGATTCATGAAGTTCTCCATCAGTCGGTCCAGTTGAGTGTGGCCAGCAACACGCTGGCCTTCTTGCCGAGTGCGGCCGGTTGCGCGAGCGCCTGCCCGACCAGCACTTCGGCCGACAGGGTTCCGCCTTTCAAACGCCATTGCGCGCGCGTGCCGACACCCGTGCCGACGAGCGACGGCCAGCCGCCCTGCGCGTTCAGGTGCGTCTTGCCGCCGTCCAGAAACACGTAGGGTTCGATGCGCGCGTCGTGCCACGCCGGCACGTTCTGCCAGGCCAGCTCGTTGCGCACGAATGCGCCGCTGTCGCCCGCGATCCCGCCTTCGGTAAACCCGCGGACCGAACCCATGCCGCCCAAAAAGATCTGCTCGTTGCCGAACAGCGCGACGCGGCTGTACTGCGCGCGCAGCGTGCCGCGATACGCCCACAGGGAACCGGCGAGATTGCCCAGCGTGAACTGCAGCGTGCCGGTGGCATCGAGCTTGGTGAACTGGCTGTGCGCATCGTCGATGCCGATGTCCGACGCATCGTGGTTGGCCGCCAGCCAGGGCAGCCCCCGCGACACGCCGACATCCCAGGTCGCGGCCGCGCCCTGATCGCGCATGACGAAGCGGGACAGCCCGTTCAGCGCGACCCGCAGCACCGTCAGGTTCTGCGGCGACAACGGAATGCCGTTGAGGTCGCGCTCGGTGCGCAGCTTGTTGAGCGTGACGTCGACGCTCATGCGCCCGCGCGGCGACCGCACCAGCACGTCGTTCCAGCCGAGCATCTGGCTGAACGTGCGCCCGGCGAGCAGCGCGACGTCGCCGATCGCCTGCTGGTACTCGGACATCGACGCCGTGTAGCTGAAAGTTTGATACCCGTACGGCACCGCCGCCGACAACACGACCGCGTTCGTGTCGGTCGTCCCGACGTAGCTGAACGACAGCGATTCCTGCAGTCCGATCACGTTGTCGGCTTCGACACCGGCGCGATAGCGCGTCCTGCCGGTCTGCGAGCTGCCGTAGTTGTCGATGCCGAAATCGTAATGAAGACGATCGCCATAGCGGTTCGAGATCGCGACGATCGAATCGCCCGGCGCTTCGCCGGGGAGAATCCGGATTTCGGCCTGATTGCGCCGCAACCGGTTGATCTGGTCGACGCCCTGCTCCAGGTCGGGCAGGCGCAGCACGTCACCCGGCGTGCTCGCGAACGCCCATGCGGTGCCGGCTTCGGTCAGCAGCCCGCCGCCGCGCACTTCGTACCACTTCTCGTCGGGATCGCGCGGCCTCAGCGGCTTGCCGTTCAACGTCAACGCGGCCACGCGACCGGGGACGAGGTTGATCTTCAGCGTGCCGGACGCGAGATTCTGCGGCCCGAGGTACGCGCGCGTCGTGATGTAACCGCGCGAAATGAACGCTTCGGTCAGCCGGCGCAGCAGCAGGTTGATCCGGTTGCGCCCGAGTTGCTTGCCGATGAACGGCGCCGCGATACGGTCCAGTTCGGGCTGCCCGAGGATCGCGTCGCCGGTGAATTCGATCCGCTCGATCGGGAACGTCGGCGCGACGTCCGGCAGCGTGTCGACGTCGGCGCCCGGCGGCAGGTCGGGCATCGCCGGCTGCTCGGGCACCGCGATCTGCGCCGGCGGTTGCGCGAGTTCGTCGCGGCGCTGCCGGTCGCGCTGCTCCTGCAGCAGGCGCTGCGCGGGATCCTGCTCCGCACGCGGCACCGCGAACCCGGCCGGAAGCGCGCCGAGGCCCGGCGGTGCGCCCGCGAGCTGTGCGTGCGCGCACGGCGACATCGCGCCGAGCGTCAACGCGAGCGCGGCGGCGATGCGGTGGTCCGTCTGCGACATCACAGGCCGAACCACGACACGAGGCCCATGTGATTGCGGTTGCCGATCGTCACGAGATCGCGATGGGGCGGCCGGATCGTCACGATGCCGCGCGCCGCGAGCACACCTTCGGGCGCGCTGTACGCGCCGCCGTCGATGTCGGCCTCGCCGGTCAGGCGCACCTTGCCGGTTCCCCCGGTGAACACGCCGCCCGTGTCGGCTGCATAGATCGCCGCCCAGCGATTGCCGAACCACGCTTTCAGGTCGTGGTCGCGGTTGACCACCGTGTAGCCCGGTACGGCTTGCGCGAGCGTTTTCGGTGCGTCGAGCGTCAACGCGCCGAGCGCGAGCACGGTTCCGCCCGTGTTCGTGATCTGCGTACCGGCTTTCAGCTGGATGTCGGCCTTGGCCTCGATCACGCCGCCGAACGCCTGCACGTTCGACGATGCGCTCGCGCGGCAGAACACGAAGCACGAGCGCCGGTACGCTGCCTGCCCGGTGAAAACGGCTTGCGTGAGAATGTTTTCGCGCGCGGCGATATCGATCGCGCCGCCATTCGACAGGATCGATCCGCCGATATTCGTCACGTTCGCGGCGCGCACGGTCACGTTGCCCGCGTCGGCCGTGATGTACGCGAGTTTCGATGCATCGGCCAGCGCGCCATAGTCGACGGTGAAGCCGTCGCTACGATGCTTGAAGAACAGGAAGCGGCCGCCCTGCTCGGAAAAGCCGACCACCGCGCCGTTCTGCACGCCGGTGCTGTGGTCGACGATGTTCTGCAGGTCTCCGCCCGCGGCGATCGAAATGCTCTGGTTCGACAGGATCCGCGCATTCCGGTTGACGACATCGGCGCCCGCGGTCAGCGACACGTCGCCCTGAACGCCGAACAGGATGCCGAGCCGCGTCTGCGGCAACGACTCGTTCAGGATGCGGCCCGCCGCGTTCAGCGTCACCGCGCCCATCGAATCCGGGTCAGCGTCGATCGCGGTCTGCCCTTGCACGAGCGACCCGACATTCACGATGTCCGCCGCGCTCTTGAGCACCACGCCGCTTTGCGACGATGCTACGGTCGCGCCCTTCATCGCATCGTCGTGATTCAGCGCGATGCCCGCGCCGTTCAGCTTCACGCTGCCCGACGCCATCAGGCTGCTGCCCGTCAATGCGATCGCATCGGCTGCCGACACGTTCGCGTGGCCGCCTTTCGCCTTCATGTCGGTGCCGGTCAGCGTGATGCCGCCCTGCACGGTCACGTCGAGATCTCGCGCGACGTCGACCTTCGCATGGGACATCTCGACGTTGCCGTTCGACGCCAGCGTGAAATCCCCGAGCGACGCATTCATCGCGCCGGCGCTGCGCACGCCGGGGCCGCGGTCCGTGACGATCAACTGCACGCGCCCGCTCGTCACGCTACCTGCGGCAGTGATGTCGATCGCGTAGGACGATGCGGTGTCCGGCTGGGTCGTGGCGGTACGCGAGAGCCAGTCGTTCGCGTTGTCGTTCGGCGACAGCCCCGTGTTCAGCTCGGCACGGCTGCGTCCGGCCAGCAGGCGCACGCCGGCCGTCGCGGACGAAAACGTGTTGTCGATCGCGCCGTCGACGACGATGTTCTTCGCGATCAGATCGAGCCCGATCAGCGCGCCCGCCAGGCCGCCCGGACCGACGACGATCGTGCCGGTCGACGTATCGAGCACGATGTTGCGCTGGATCACGCCGGGGGCGATCTGCAGGTCGTTGAAGCTCACGTTGCCGGTGGACAGCGCGACGTGCCCTGTATTGACGAACGATCCGCCGTTGACCGTGATGCCGTTCGGGTTCGCGAGCACGACGTTCGCGCGCGGCCCCGCCACGGCGATCTCGCCTTCGATCAGGCTGCGGTTGGTGCTCGTCACCTGGTTGACGATCGTGCGCGCGTTGATGCCGGCGTTGTTCAGCGTCGCGCCGGCGGTCGTCACGTTGAACGACGAATACGTGTTGCTCGATACGCCGGCGACCGCCGGCGCTAGATTGACGAGCTGCCGGCCATTCGGCCCGACCGACACGCTCGTGGGCGTGCCGCCGTCCGGGACGATCCCCGCGGCGGCGGCGCAATGCGGCAGCAGTCCGGTTACGGCAAGGCAAAGGCACAGCGCGCGCCAGCCCCCGGTGCCTGCGCGCCCCATTGAATCGGTGCATCCCATTCTGATCCCGCGCACGGCTTCGCCGGCCGTGCGCCCTCGGTTTTTTGGTCGTGTGGTCGTACTGCTTTCGTCATACTTTTTTGAGATACCGAGGAAGAGTAACGGCGCGGCCACGACTTTCTTTAGGGCGCTTTATCGAATAATTTTTCTAATTCGTTCGGACTGGATATTACAAATTCATTTCGCATCGAGGCACAATGAAAGCATTCAGTCAATCTCGCTCCTCATGCCCCCTACATCGACGAACACGCCGCTCACCGTCATCCACCTGAACGGCCCGATCAACAGCGGCAAGACGACGATCGGTCGCGCACTCGCACGCGTGCTGCCCGATGCGCGCTTCATCGACGGCGACGATCACGACGCGCCCGAATCCGCGCCGTTCGACGTGCAATGGGCCATCGCGCTGGAGCGGCTCGTCGCGCAGATCGCGCAAGCGCGCGAACGCCACCTCGTGATCGCCTATCCGATCGGCGAAGTGGAATTCGAGCGGCTGCGCACGGCGTGCGCTGCGCGCGATGCGCGATTGTTCGTCGTCACGCTCGCGCCGCCCGAAGCGGTCGCGGCATCGAATCGCGGCACGCGTGCGCTGACGGACTGGGAGCGGCAACGGATCGCCGAGATGTATCGGGAAGGGTATGCGTCGCGCAGGTTCAGCGATTGCGTGATCGATACGTCGAACGCGTCGCCCGACGTGTGCGCGACGGAGATCGCGCGCCGCGTGGCGCGGCCCGCCCGTTGATGCGGCTGGTTCGGTCGCGCGCCGTCGTCGACGCACCGCATGGACGTACGGATCCATGACCGCGGACGCGCGCCGCGCATCAACGATGCTGCTGTACGCGCGACACGATCTGCTCGCGCGCCCCCTTGCGGCTCAGCATCAGCGTGACGACCGCCGATACCGCGAGCGTCCCCGCAACCACATACAGCCCCGCCGCATACCCGCCCGTCGCATGCTTGAGCCAGCCGATCGCGAATGGCCCGACGAAGCCGCCGAGATTGCCGATCGAGTTGATCATCGCGATGCCCGCCGCCGCACCGGCCCCCCGACAGGAACGCGCTCGGCATCGCCCACAGCGGCGCCTTCGCGGCGCTGATCCCGACGTTGACGACGACCAGCGCGAGCACGGTCAGCAGCGCGGTGCTTCGCCGAAAACCATCGGCTCGCGCACAGGATGATGCCGGGGAAAAAGCCGGCTTCGGCCATGCCGAGCAGAAAGCGCATCACGTAGAAGCTCGTCGGCCCGGTCGCGAACGCGAATACGGCCGACCGGATGTCCACGCGGATCCGCCGGTTTCCCCGAGGAAGAATTGAGGCGACCGAAGGCGACGCCGGGCGTCGGTACCTGCGCCCGGCAGCGCACGATTCCGGCTCGCGCGGTATGGCCGCACGGACGTTCACCCGGCATACGAGGACAATATTCCGGCAAGTTTCGGGCTAAATCGCCAAAATATTTACATCCTTCGATACGGATCGAATCGATGGCCAGCGCGTTCCGCCTCGCAAGCGCTTGAGGATTTTCCGTCCGCATCCCGCCGTCACGCCACCGCCACCAGCCCGCCGTAGCGATCGGGGGTAACGACTGCACCCGGCGCCGGCCGCCACCCCACCGCCCCCGCCGCCGCCAGCCCTGCCTGCTCGTGTCCGGCCTGCACGAAACGCTCGGAAATCCAGTCGACGAACGCGCGCACGCCGGGCGACACATGCGGGCGCTTCACGTAGACGACCGACACGGCCAGCGCATCGGGCTGCCAGCGGGCCAGCACTTCCCGCAACCGCCCCGCGTCGATCAGCGCCTGCGCGGCGACGCGCGTCGGCTGGATCAGCCCGAGGCCGTGCACGCCGCAGGCGAGATACGCCTGCTCGTCGTCCACGCCGACGATACCGTCGAGCCGCACCTTGCGCACCGCGTCGTCCACCGCGAACTCGAGCTCGGCCGGACGCTGGCCGAAGACGTGCGACCCGCCTACCGCGCGATGCCCGCCCAGATCGTCGGGCGTGCGCGGCACGCCGAAGCGGTCGAGATACGCGGGGCTCGCGCACGTCACGCGCTCGAGCGAGCCGAGCCGGCGCGCGACGAGCGACGAATCGGGCAGCGCACCGAGCCGGATACTGCAGTCGGTCGCGTCGCCGACGCGATCGCCCGCGCGCCCGGCCACGGCGAGCATCAGTTCGAGATCGGGATGCCGCACATGGAATTCGCCGAGCGCCGGCAGCACGATCGCGCCCGCCACCGACGCCGGCAATTCCACGCGCAGCGGCCCGCTCGGATGCACCGCGGCGCCGCGAATGCTGGCTTCGAGCTCGTCGACGTCCGCGGTGATGCTGACGCAGCGCCGGTAATACGCGTCGCCTTCGGGCGTGGCCCGCAACGCGCGCGTCGTGCGCACCAGCAGCGGCATGCCGAGCGCCGCTTCGAGCTCCTGCACGGTGCGCGTCGCGGTGGCGCGCGAGATGCCGAGCGCCTGCGCGGCACGGGTAAAGCTGTTCATTTCGACGATGCGCGTGAAGATGCGCATCGCGCGGATCGGATTGTCCACCGGACACCTCTACGGGGTTGCGACAGGCCGCGGCGCGGGCGTTCGCGCACCGCGCGTGCGTGTCGATGTCGACGCAAGCCGCGCGACCGGCGCGGCCGCCGGGTCAGGCGTTTGCCGCCGCGACGCCGGGCGCCGGTTCGGCGAGCAGCCGTTGCGCGAGCGCCAGCGCGTCGTCGCGGCTCGCCGCCGCGTTCAGCGGATAACCCCAGACCTTCTCGAAGGCGCCCGAAAAGGCATTGAGCGCCACGCGCCGCGCCGCATCGGGCTCGATCGCGATCATCCCGGGGATCCGTTCGCGCGACAGCGCACGGTTGGCCTTGCTCCACTTCGCGAGCTGCTTGCGCATCTCGTGATCGTTATTGGCGCGATCGTCGCCGGACGGCGCATCGTCGGTCAGAAGAACGAAGCGTTCGCGGCGCGCGAGCAGTGCGTCGAGTTCGGCAATCAAGCGGGCGGGATCGGTGTGGGTCGAGCCGCTGTAACGCAGCCAGACAAACGGGAATTCAGTCGTGACGATTTGCATGTCGACCTCCAGATGAGAACGATTCTCATTTTATGGATCGAGACCGCGTCCGTCATTTCTCGTCCCGGCCAACTGCTTTTTCAATCCGGCCAAACGGGCGCGTGCGGCCCGGCGGTTCAGCGCTGCCGATCGGTGAGGAATTGCGTCGGCGGCTTGCCGGTCGCCTTGCGGAACATCGTGACGAAGCTGCTTGCGCTCTCGTAGCCGAGATCGATCGCGATCTGGTGCACGCGGCGGCCAGTCGTCAGCATCCGCAGCGACAGCGCGACGTGCAGCCGACGGCGCCAGTCGCCGAGGCTCATCCCGAGCTCCTTCGTCGCGAGCCGCGTCAGGCTGCGCTCGCTGATGCCCGCACGCCGCGCGAGCTCGGGCAGCGGCGACTTGTCGGCCGGATCGTCGAGCAGATGGTCGATCAGCTTGCGCAGCCGGCGGTCGGCCGGCATCGGCAGGTACAAGTCCTCGACCGGCGCCGCGACGAGCTCGTCGAGCAGCGTCGCGACCAGCCGCCCTTGCGGCCCGTCGACGTCGTACAGGTTCGGGAAACTGGCCGCCTTCAGCAGCAGCTCGCGCAACAGCGGCGACATGCCCAGCGTGCAGCAGCGCTTGGGCAAGTCGAGCGCCGCGTCGGGTTCGACCAGCACCGCGTAGAAGGTCGCACCGGCCGAGCCGCGCGCCGCATGCGCGACATCGCCGGGAATCCAGACCGTGCATTGCGGCGGCGCGGTCCACACGCCGCCGTCGATCTCGCAATAGACGACGCCGGTCAGCGTGTAGAGCAGTTGCGCCTGTCGATGGCTGTGCCGCTCCAGCCGCCATTCGGGCTCGACGACGGAGCCGCCGAACACGACGAGCGGACGCGGCACGTGATCGACGTCGGTGTCCGCGGCGGGATCGGTGATCGATGGAAGGTCGCGCATGAAACGATAGGCTGTGAAAAAGGCCGGACGCCGGTGCGTCCTGTCGTGCTTATACCAGAAAGGCGCCGGCGCAGCCGCGCCGTTCGGGGGCGTCAGCGGCCGCGCGCCGAACCGAATACAATGCGCCGATCCCCTTGCCGCCGCGCCAACCCGCCGGAGCCGCCATGTTCGACCTGACCACGCTGACCACCTTCACGGCCGTCGTTCTGGGCCTGTTCCTGATCCCCGGCCCCGCCGTGCTGCTCGTGCTGAGCCGCACCGTGCAGGGCGGGCGCACGACCGGCATCCTGACCGGCCTCGGCGTCGCGAGCGGCGACTTCGTGCATACGCTGTTCGCGGCCGTCGGGCTGTCCGCGCTGCTGATGACGTCGGCGCTCGCGTTCAACATCGTGAAGCTGATCGGCGCCGCGTACCTGATCTATCTCGGCGTGCGTGCGCTGCTGGAGAAGCCGTCCGATCCGTCGCTGCCGCGGGTGGCGGCCGTCACGCCGCTCAACGCGTACTTGCAGGCGATTCCCGCCGAAGTGCTGAATCCGAAAACCGCGCTGTTCTTTCTCGCGTTCATGCCGCAATTCGTGCATCCGGAACGCGGCTCGACGTTCGTGCAGTTCGCGGTGCTCGGGCTGATCTTCGTCGTGCTCAGTTCGCTCTACACGACGCTGATCGCGTGCTCGATCCGCCCGCTCGGCCGCATCGTGAAGCGGCTCACGTGGCTCACGCGCTGGCAGGGCAGGATCATCGGCTCGATCTTCATCGCGCTCGGGCTGCGCGTGGCCGTGCAGCAGCGCTGATGGGCGCGACCGCATGACGCGCGCCGACGCGGATCTGCTCTACACCGACCCGCGCCTCGTCGCGGTGTACGACCTGTTCAACGCGGGCGATCGGGACTTCGCGTTCTATGCCGCGGCAATCGGCGCAGCGCGGCAACGCATTCTCGATCTCGGCTGCGGCACCGGCACGTTCGCGCGACGGCTCGCATCGGCCGGGCATGACGTCGTCGCGATCGATCCCGCGCCGGCGATGATCGATTACGCGCGACGCCAGCCGGGCGCCGGCGCCGTCCGCTGGTTCGCGTGCGCGCTCGACGGCCTGCCGCCCGGTGCGCGATTCGATGCGGTCGTGATGACCGGGCACGCGTTTCAGTGCCTGCTGACCGACGACGATATCGACGCGACGCTGCGCGGCGTGCGACGCGTGCTCGCCGACGGCGGCCGCTTCCTGTTCGAGACCCGCAACCCGCGCACCGAACCGTGGCGAGCATGGACGCCCGTGCAGTCGGCACGCAGCGTCGAATCGCACGCATTCGGCATCGTCGATCTCCATCACGCGGTGCGTGCAATCGACGACGCGATCGTGACGTTCGACACGCACTACCGCTTCCGCCGCGACGACACGGTGCTGACGAATACGAGCCGGCTGCGTTTCATCTCGCAACCTGAACTGCAGGCGCACGTGACGGCGGCCGGTTTCGCGTCGGCCGACTGGTGCGGCGACTGGGACCACGCACCGTTCGACGCAGCGACCAGCGCGGAAATCATCGCGATCTGCCGCGCGTAACGGGCGCGGCGCAGACATCATGCGCCTCGTTCGCCACGCGTCATCACGCGCGATCGAGCGCACGCCGCACACCGTCCCAATCGAGCCCGAACCGCGCGAGATACTTGCGCAGCCGGTCGGCATCGTTCGGCTGCTTCTTGCTCTGGCGCGACACCGCGAACAGCGTGCGCCCGGCTTCCGACAGGCTCGCCGACGTCCGACACACGTCGAGCACGCGTTCGAGCTGCGCCCGGTCGAACAGGTCGAGTTCCGCCGCACGCGCGCCGAACACCGCATCGACGCATGCATCGGCCGCCCCCGCGCCGCCCGGCGACGACCACGTGCGCGTCAGCCGTTCGACTTCCTGCTCGGCAAGCGCCTCGGTAATCCGCCCGGCATCGGCCAGCGTCGCCATCCGCGTGACCGAGGCCGACAATTCGCGGAAATTGCCGGCCCACGCCGCTCGCGGCGATGTCGCGAACGCGAGATAGCGCCGCTTCGCCTCCACGTTGAACCGCACCTGCTCGCCCTGCTCGCGGCCGAAACGGTCGAGCTCGAATTCGAGGTTCGGCTCGATGTCCTCGCGGCGCTCGGCGAGCCCCGGCAGTTCGTAGGTCCACAGGTTGATCCGCGCATAGAGATCCTCGCGGAACGTCCCGGCCGCCACCATCTGCCGCAGGTCGCGATGGGTGCCCGCGATCAGCTCGAAATCGCTGGTCGCCTCGACGTCCGCGCCCACCGGCAGGAAGCGCTTCTCCTCGATCGCCTTCAGCAGCATCGCCTGCTCGTCGAGCCCGAGTTCGCCGATCTCGTCGAGAAACAGCAGGCCGCCGTTCGCAGCGCGCAGCAGCCCCGCCCGCGCCGACTGCGCGCCGGTGAACGCGCCCTTCACGTGACCGAACAGCGTCGACATCGCCGCGTCGCCGCGCAGCGTCGCGCAGTTGATCTCGATGAACGGCCCCGCGAGCCGATGCCGGCCGCGCTTCAGCTCGTACACGCGCTTCGCGAGAAACGACTTGCCGGCCCCCGTCGGCCCGACCAGCAGCATCGGCGCGCGCGAACGCACGGCCACGCGCTCGAGTTGCTCGATCAGCGCATTGAAGCGCGCGTTGCGCGTCGCGATGCCGGCCTTCAGGAACGACACCGTTTCGTCGCGCTCGCGCGTGAAGCGCTGCGCGATCCGGTTGTAGCGGGACAGGTCGAGATCGATCACCGAGATCGTGCCCGGCCCGCTCGGCCCTTCGTCGGTCCGCTGCGGCGGCCCCGTCTGCACGAGGCGCGCGGGCAGGTAGCGCGCTTCCGCCAGCAGGAACCAGCAGATCTGCGCGACGTGCGTGCCGGTCGTGATGTGGATCAGGTAATCCTCGTGTTCGAGGTCGAACGGATATGCGCGTGCGTAGTCGTGCAGCGTCGCGTAGACCTCCTCGAAATCCCACGGATCGCGGATCGTGACCGGCGTGAGCCGCACGTCGGTGTGCGGCGACACGCGCGCGAGATCGTCCCGCACCTGGTTGGCGAGACGCGTGTAGTCCGGCGAATGCAGCAGTTCCAACCGATCGATCGGCAACTCCGGCTGCTCGCACAACGAAATCGTCGGCCGCCATTTGCGGTAACGGCGCGGCGCGCGGCCGCCCTGGTCGAGCACCGTGCCGAGAAACCCGATGGCGACAGTCTTTCGCATATTTATCTCACAGGATAAGAAGCGATCCGATTGTATCGGATTTTCGTGATGACCCGATGGGCAAGGCATCGATCCCCAGCCACGCGCTATAAATAAATTCCTTTTATTTTCAATTATTTAAGAAATTTCCAAAGCCCGGGCACGCCCGCTGGCACGCTCCTCGCTCAATAAAGAACGCCGGATGTCCCGCTGGCCCACGAGCCAGGGTTCAACAAGCCCTGCTGGTGCGCCGCCGCCGAACCTCGTTCGTCGCGGCAGCGCATGCCGCCATGGACAGACGAAGGCAAACGGGCGCGCGTCAGGACGCTTCGTCCGGGTTCGAATCCCGGAGCGCCCATTGTTCGGAAGCTCAGCCAGGTGGAGCAGCCGGCGAAAGCCGGCCGGTGGCGGGTTCGAATCCCGCTCGAACGCTGTCCGCAAGGACGGTCTCGTATGAAAAGCAGTACCCGCCGGTGCGGGCCGCGAGGCCCGCCGCGCGTCGGACCGGTTGCGGTTCCGCGCGATCGGCCGGGTGGCCGCACGGCCAGCGCACGAAGGCGCACGACGACGCAATGCCACACGCGTCGCCCTGTGCTTCGCCGCAGGCCAGCGCGCCGCCCGCCCGATTGCGTCGCACCGCGATCCGCACGATGCGCGTCACCCGGCGGCCATTGAAGAAAAGGACAAGAATATGTGGATGCGACATGTAGTGAAAAAGAACGAGCGCGCGCTACTGATGAATGAGGGCGATTTCGTGAAGGTGCTGGAACCGGGCGTGTTCAAGGCCTTCGATCCGTTCAAGCGTTTGTCGGTGCAGACCGCGCATCTCGACGCGCCGCTCGCCGACGAAGCGTTGGCCGACTATCTGCGTCACGACGCACAGGACGTGCTCGCGCAGTATTTCGTCGCGATGGATCTCGCCGACGATGAAGCGGGCCTGCGCTACGAAGACGACGTGCTCGTCGAGATCCTCGCGCCGGGCACGCGCCGGCTGTACTGGCGCGGCCTGACCGCGCATCGGCTGGAACGTGTCGATCTCGCGCGGCACAGCATGCTGCCCGACGCGCTCGTGAAGCGCATCGCGCAACCGTCGCTGCGTGCGCGCGGCGTGGCGGGCCTGACGGGCGTGCTGCTGGCGCAGGTGCCGGCGCACCACGTCGGTGTACTGAAGATCGACGGCAAGATCGAGCGGTTGCTGGACGCGGGCACGTCGGCGTTCTGGCGCTTCAACCGCGACGTCGCGGTCGAGCTGGTCGACCTGCGCGTGCAGGCGATCGAAGTCGGCGGGCAGGAAATCCTCACGCGCGACAAGGTCGCGCTGCGGCTGAACCTGTCGGCGACGTGGCGCTATGCGGACGTGCTGCATGCGTTCGGCCAGTTGCAGAAGCCGGTCGAACACCTGTATCGCGAGTTGCAGTTCGCGCTGCGCTCGGCGGTCGGCACGCGCTCGCTCGACGAGCTGCTGGAGGACAAGCAGTCGCTCGACGACGTCGTGATCGCGCAAGTACGCGCCCGTCTCGACGGTTCGGGCCTGGACGTGCGCAGCGTCGGCGTGAAGGATATCGTGCTGCCGGGCGACATGAAGACGATCCTCGCGCAGGTGGTCGCGGCCGAGAAGTCCGCGCAGGCGAACGTGATTCGCCGCCGCGAGGAAACGGCGGCCACGCGTTCGCTGCTGAACACCGCGAAGGTGATGGAAGAAAACCCGACCGCGCTGCGGCTCAAGGAGCTGGAAACGCTCGAGCGCGTCGCGGAACGGATCGACCGCATCTCGGTGTTCGGCGGCCTCGATCAGGTGCTGAACGGACTCGTCAGCATCAAGGGCACGTAATGCAGGATCCGGCGCGATGCACGTGTATCGCGCCGGATACCGAAATGAATCAGGTGAAGCAAATGACAGACACGGATTACCAGGTAATGGAACTGGCGAACGGCAAGCCGGTGAAGATGTGGACGCAAGGCGTCGCCGTCGAGGAGGAAGCGCGCGCGCAACTGCGCAACACGGCACAGATGCCGTTCATCTTCGGCCACGTCGCGGTGATGCCGGACGTGCACCTCGGCAAGGGCTCGACGATCGGCAGCGTGATTCCGACGAAGGGCGCGATCATCCCGGCCGCGGTCGGCGTCGACATCGGCTGCGGGATGATGGCCGCGCGCACGACGCTGACGGCGTCCGACCTGCCGGATTCGCTTGGTGGGCTACGCGGCGCGATCGAACGTGCGGTGCCGCACGGCCGCGCACCGGGCCGCCGCGATCCGGGCGCATGGGGCGATCGCGCGCCGGCCGCCGTGACCGAAGCATGGAAGTCGCTGCAACCGGGCTTCCAGCGGATCGTCGACAAGTATCCGAAGCTGGAAAAGACGAACCACTACGCGCATCTCGGCACGCTCGGCACCGGCAACCACTTCATCGAAGTGTGCATCGACGAAGCGGACCGCGTGTGGTTCATGCTGCACAGCGGCTCGCGCGGCGTCGGCAATGCGATCGGCAGCCTGTTCATCGAACTCGCGCAGGCCGACATGCGGCAGCACATCGCGAACCTGCCGGACCGCAATCTCGCGTATTTCACCGAGGGCAGCCGGCACTTCGACGATTACGTCGAAGCCGTCGGCTGGGCGCAGGACTACGCGCGGCGCAACCGGCAGGCGATGATGGACGCGGTGATCGGCGCGGCGCGCGGCGTGATCGCGAAGCCGTTTTCGGTCGACGAGCACGCGGTGAACTGCCACCACAACTACGTGCAGCGCGAACGCCACTTCGGCGAAGAGGTGCTCGTCACGCGCAAGGGTGCGGTGTCCGCGCAGAAGGGGCAGCTCGGGATCATTCCGGGGTCGATGGGCGCGAAGAGCTTCATCGTGCGCGGGCTCGGCAATCCGGAAAGCTTCTGCTCGTGCAGCCACGGCGCGGGCCGGACGATGAGCCGCACCAAAGCGAAGCGCCGCTTCACGGCCGACGATCAGGCGAAGGCGACGCAGGGCGTCGAATGCCGGAAGGACGCGGGCGTCGTCGATGAAATTCCGATGGCGTACAAGGACATCGACGCGGTGATGGCGGCCCAGCGCAGCCTCGTCGAAGTCGTGCATACGCTGCGCCAGGTGGTGTGCGTGAAAGGATAGCGCGGTGCGCGGCCGATGGCCGGCGGCCGCGCGCAACAAAAGGGAAACAACGATGAAAACGGAACAATTGACGCCCGTGCGCAGCGCGCACCCGGTCGATCCGGCCGTGCGGGCGCGCGTGATGGCAGAACTCGCGGAAGTCGAGCGCCGCCACGACGTGACTGTGCTGTTCGCATGCGAATCGGGCAGCCGCGGCTGGGGCTTCGCGTCGCCGGACAGCGACTACGACGTGCGCTTCGTGTATGCACACCGGCGCGACTGGTACCTGAGCGTCGAACCGCAGCGCGACGTGATCGAGCGGCCACTTGACGACGAACTCGACGTCAGCGGCTGGGAACTGCGCAAGGCGCTCCAACTGCTGCGCCGCTCGAACCCGACGCTGCTCGAATGGCTCGACTCGCCCGTCGTGTATCGCGAAGACGCGCACTGGGCGCCGCGGCTCAGGTCGCTGGCGTCGGCGTTCTTCTCGCCGGTGCGCGGGCGTCATCACTACCTCGCGATGGCGAAGAAGAACTTTCGCGGCTACCTGCAAGGCGACACGGTGCGTTACAAGAAGTACCTGTACGTGCTGCGGCCGCTGCTCGCGGTACGCTGGATCGACTCCGGGCTCGGGATGCCGCCGATGCGCTTCGTGGATCTCGTCGACGGCACCGTGCACGAGCCGGCGGTACGCGCGGAACTCGACGCGTTGCTCGCGCTGAAGATGAGCGCGAACGAGAGCGAATACGGGCCGCGCCGGCCGGCGATCCACGCGCTCGTCGAGACGATGCTCGCCGATGCCGAACACGATCGCGAATACAAGCGGCCGTGGGGCGACGTGGCGATGCTCGACGCGTTCCTGCGCGACGTGGTCGATGATCGATGAAAGGCGAACGGCGCGACGCCTGCGGGCATCGCGCCGTATTTGCATCCGCACCTGCTCGTCCCATGCACGCGAGCAACGGTCGTGCCCGCACACTACGCGTCGTCTTCACGATCGCAACGCATTGCGGCGGTATACTCGATGCCGTTCGGTGACGCGCGCCGCCGCATGCGCCGCAGCCTTCGACCTGCCCGCCTGCTGACGATGCGCTTGCAGCCCGACGTCTTCCGCGCGCCCATCCACAGTCGATACGAACCGTCATGTCGCACCGCCTTTCGCTCGCCATCGCCGCCCTCCTCGCCGTTTCCCCGATCGTTGCCCAGGCTCGCCCGCTCGCGCGGCCGCCGGTCGAGCGCGAATTCAAGAGCTGGTCGGTCGTCTGCGACAACGGCAATCGCTGTATCGCGGAAAGCCATGCCGACGATATCGACGATGCACGCACCGGCCTGATCCTGCGCGTGACGCGCGATGCCGGGCCGGACGCGCAGCCCTCGCTCGATCTCTATGCATCGGCGCCGATCGACTTGCGCACCGCACGCGTCGATGGCCGGCCGTTCGATGCGATGCCGGCGCAATGGCATGCGTTCGGCGACAAGTCCGGCGACCAGGCGCACCCGTTCCGGATCCGGACCAACGATCCGGCAACGGTGGCTGCGTGGCTCGCCGCGGCGCGCAATGCGCAACTGCTGAGCTTCGGCGATCCGGCATCGGCGCCCGCCGCTCGCACGCCGTTGTCGGGACTGAATGCCGCGCTGCTGCTGATCGACGACACGCAGGGCCGCGTCGGCACGGTCACGGCGTTGCTGCGCCCGGGCCTCAAGCCTGCGTCGTCGGTACCGGCCGCGCCCGCGTTGCCGCCCGCGGTCACGCCCGCGCCGCCGCCCGTGTCGAATCTGTCGGCCGCCGAACAGCGTCCGCTCGTCGACGCGGTACTCGCGAAATTCGGCGCCGACGTGAAGCAATGCGCGGCCGATGTCGAAGACGAAATGTCGGCGAGCGATCGCAGGAAAGCGTCGAGAGCCGTCGCGATTTCGTCCGACGAGGCGCTCGTCGCGATCCCGTGCCAGACAAGTAGCCTGTATAACCACACCGACCTGTGGTATCGCGTGCGACGCACTGCCCCCTACGCGCCGGCCGCGATGAACTTCGGCGAGAACGCGAGCGCGGGTCTCGATGCTGCGTCGTTCGCGAACGAACTGACCGACGCCGGCTACGATCCCGCGAGCGCGACGCTGTCGAGCACGGTCCGGCTGCGCAGCGCGGGCGATTGCGGCTCGACCGCGTCGTGGGTCTTCGACGGTCGGCGCTTCGTACTCGACGGCCTTGCGACGCACAGCACCTGCAACGGCCTGTTCCGGGACCAGTGGCCGCGCCTGTATCGCCGGGCCGATGCGGCCGGCGGCTCGCACTGACGCGTCACGTCACGCGGCGCCGACGATCAAGAATCCGTCCCGGCCCTTCCGTTCCACCGTCTGCACGGCTGTCGTCATGGGCGTCGGTTCGGCCACGCACCGTCAACGATCGCCGGCCGAACTCGCAGAGGCCGGCGTGAAGGAGGAACGGTGCGGCTGTCGATCGGCATCGAGCATATCGACGACCTGCTCGCCGATCTCGACCAGGCGCTCGCGCAGCTTTGAGCGGAACGGGCGCGCCGGCTTATCGGTGCGCCCGCATCGAACCGCTTGACCCTGGAGCGGCTTCAAGGTGTTCAATCCCCGGTTGATGCCGGGGCGACGCCCGGCGCGTACGATCGTGCAACGCCCCCCCTGCGTTGCGACACGCCAACCGCCAAGAGGCCCCATGACACCAACCGCGAAGCTTGCGCTGCTCACGTTACCGCCCGTGCTGGCGGCCTGTTTTGGCGCCCTCGCGGCCGCGTGGCGCGCGCCCGGCCCGAAAACGTCGAGCGCGATCCAGCATTTCACCGGCGGCATCGTGTTCGCGGCCGCCGCGCTCGAATTGCTGCCGCAGGACCGTGCGCATGCGCTGTTTCCGGTTGTCGTCGGCTTCGTGGTCGGCATCGCGCTGATGCTTGCGATCCGCGCGCTCTCCGGTGCGATCGAGACACGTTTCGAGGAAGCGCGCTTGCCGGTGAGCCTGATCATCGTCACCGCGATCGACCTCGTCGTCGACGGCCTCGTGCTCGGCATCGCGTTTTCCGCGAGCGACGAAAGCGGGATCATCCTGACCGTCGCGCTGACGCTCGAGGTGCTGTTCCTCGCGCTGTCGGTCAGCGCGGCCTTGGCCGCGGCCGGCATCGGCCGCATGCTGTCGATCGTCGTACCGGTCGTGCTCGCGGCGCTGCTGAGCGTCGCGGCCGTTGCCGGCAATGCGGCGTTCGCCGGACTGCCCGCGAATATCTATGCTGCCCTTCTGGGGCTGGGTACCGTCGCGCTGCTGTACCTCGTCACCGAAGAACTGCTGGTCGAAGCGCACGAGGTGCCCGAAACGCCGTTCGCGACGGCTTCGTTCTTCATCGGGTTCATCGTGTTCTTCCTGATCGAAGGATCGGTGAAAGCCGGGTAAGCCGCGCGCGATGGCGCGACGGTTACCACGTCGTCGCGCCGGTCGGATAGGTATTGACGATACGTGTGCCGTTGACCGGCGTGACGCCCTCGTTGCGCAGCGCGGACCACAGGTCGAGCGCATGTTCGCGCGACTTGCGGCTGCCGTCGTCGGTCAGCACGTTCACCGCGATCACTTCGTCGCGCGTCGTCAGTTGCAGTTGTTCCTTGAGCTTGCGCGACTGATGCGACGCGCTACGGACGTCGCCGAGCACGATCCGTTTCTCCGCGACGGTCGGCGCGTCGCCGGCATCGGCCGGCACGAACGTCAGCCGGCCGCTGGCGACTTCGCATTGCCCGCGCGCGAACGTCGCGGTCCACGCGCCAGCCGGCACGGCGGCCAACTCGCAGCGCATCCGCTCGTTCACGCGGCTGCCAACGTCGTGCGCCGATGCGTGCGACAGCGCACGTTCCGGCCAGCCTGCGGCCATTGCCGCCGTCGACATCAGACACGCCGCCAGCACGATCCCTTTTGCGATAGTACGCATCGTATGCTCCTCTTCGTATGGAGTGCGGTGGCCGGCACAGCGCCGGCTGACAAAAATGTCATGTTGCGATCAGGTTCGCGATGCGCCGCGTCGCTACCATCGAACGCGTCACGGGCCAGCCCGTTCCCACCCACGCAGCGGGTCGCTGCCGCACGGCACGATCACGCATTAGGCCCGGGCTCGTCGAGTGCCGGGCCGTTTTTTTACGCGCGTCCGACACTCAACGCACCGAATTGCGCTGCGGGTACACGCACGGATGCGTTTTCACATACAGGTTCGGATTGCCGCAGCGATGCCCGGCATAGTCGACCTGCTCGCCGGGCATCGGGCCCGACGGCACGGGTTTGCGGCCGACTGCGGCGGCAGTGGTCGCAGTGTCGGAACGTGTCGGCGCACAGCCCGCGAACAACGGGACGATCAAGGCTGCGGTCAAGGCGAGGCGAATGACGGGACGATGCAATTTTCGGTCCGGAATGAAGAGCTGAACGGCGCCGCCCGCGATCGATGCCGCTATCGCGACCGGCATGCACGCCGCCGGCACGCTCGGCCAACGGCAGACTTCATGTTCCGCTTCCCGCTCATCGCACCCATGACGCGAACATGACGGTTGCGTCATGTCGGGTGTGTCCACACGGGGCCCGCTCGCGCCCCGCAATCTGACGCATTTTTCATCTCGCGATCACGATCACGCATGGCTGCTTTCGCATACTGGGTCCATGGTTCGCCACCCCGGCGGCCCTGATCTAGGAGAGCATTCAATGAAAAGCGCAAACCTCGCAGCATGGTTCGTCGTCGCCACGCTGTCGCTCGGCATGGCCACGCAGGCCGCATTCGCCCAGACGCAAACGCAGGGCAAGTCACGCACGCAAGTGGTCAACGAGCTGAAGCAGGCGCAGCACGACGGCATCGTGCCGATCAGCAAGACGCAGTACCCGCCGACCGGCGAGCTCATCGCGCGCAACAAGGAGCTGCACGAGATCTCGGTGCATGGCGGCGAGAAGAAGCCGCAGACCGACAACCACGACAGCCTGGCCGCGAAGCAATGATGCGCGGCCGCACGGGCGCCGGCAGCGCGCAGCGCGCGGCAGCCTCACCGCGAACGCGCGGGCGTGGCCGCCCGCGCCGTCAGGTGCGAGTGGCGGCCGGCCGTTCCGGTTCGGCCGGCCTTCGCGGAAAGCGCAGCCAGAAGGTCGTGCGGCGGCCCGGCTCGCTGTCGACGCCGCATTCGCCGCCGTGATTGTCCATGATCGACCGGACGATCGCGAGGCCGAGCCCCGTGCCCGACGCCGAATTGTGCCGCGACGGATCGACGCGATAGAAGCGCTCGAAAATCCGCCCGACATGTTCCGCGGCAATGCCGGGCCCCGTATCGGACACGGCGATCGTCGTCGCGCCGCCCTGCTCGACGCAATCGATCGTCACGACGCTGCCGCGCGGCGCGTACGTCAGCGCATTCGACAGCAGATTGCTCAACGCACGCTGGTACAGCGTCAGATCCGCATCGACCCACGCGTGGCCGTCGACCTTCACGGTCACGCCTTCATCTTCCGCCAGCGGCTCGTAATAGCCGGCCACCCGCTCCGCCTCCTCCGCCGCATTCAGCCGCCGCACACTGATCGACGTGCCGGGCTGTTCCGAACGCGCGAGAAACAGCATGTCCTCGATCATCCGCGACAATCGCTGGTATTCGTCGATGCTCGACTCGATCACGTTCCGGTATTCGTCCGCACCGCGCGGTTGCGACAGCACGACCTGCGCGGCCGCCTGCAGGTTCGTGAGCGGCGTGCGCATGTCGTGCGCGAGATTCGACGAGAACTGGCTCAGCCGCGTGAACGATTCGTTCAGCCGTTCGAGCATCCCGTTGAACGCATGCTCGAGCTCCTTCAGCTCGCCGGACGTATCGAGTTCCGGCAGCGGATGCGCGAGCCGGCTCGTCGACATTTGCTCGGCACGCGCCGCGAACCGCCGCAGCGGGCTCAGCCCGAGCGCCGCGATGCCGTACGCGATCGCGGCCGCGAGCACCACGCCGAACACCTCGATCACGACGATCGTATAAGCATGCGTGCGCAACAGCAGCACGTCGGCGCTGCGATCGTACTGCACGGCGACGCGCACCACGGGCGCACCCTCGCCGGCGAGCGGCACGGCCGTCAGCAGGTACTGGTGCCGTGCGCCCGGCGGCGCGACGCCGACCGGCACGCGCCCGGTGTTCATCGACAGCAGCGGCGCGTACGGGCGAAAGCCGGGCGTGCCGACGACGCGCGCGCCGCCGGCATCGAAGATCGCGAGGTCCATGTTCGGGTGACCGTGCAACTGGTCGATCCAGATGTCGGTGTCGCGCGCGACGTCGGCCGTCGTGCGCGCCTCGGCCAGGTGCGCCCCCAATGCGGCCGAAATGCCGGCCATCTGCTCGGCTGCCGTCGTTTCGACGCGGTTGCTCAGCGCTTCGTACAGTGCGACGCCGCTCGACGCGAGGATGACCGACGTCGACAGGATGATCAGCGCGGTCAGCCGGCCGCGCAGCGTCCGCGGCAGCAGGCGCGCGATCATGCGGCCGCGCCGCCGCGCGCTTCGAGCACGTAGCCCATCCCGCGCACCGTGTGGATCAACTTCGGTTCGTACGCGTCGTCGATCTTCGAGCGCAGCCGGCGGATCGCCGAATCGACGACGTTCGTGTCGCTGTTGAAGTTCATGTCCCACACTTGCGACGCGATCGTCGCGCGCGGCAGGATCTCGCCTTCGCGGCGCATCAGCAGCCACAGCAGCGCGAACTCCTTCGCGGTCAGCAGGATCGTGTCGCCCTGCCGCGTGGCCTTGCGGCGCGTCAGGTCGAGTTCGAGATCGGCCACGCGCAGCGTGTTCGAATCGCGCGGCTGGCCGCGCCGCAGGATCGACTTGATGCGCGCGGTCAGCTCGACGAAGTCGAACGGCTTCGCGAGATAGTCGTCCGCGCCGAGCTCGAGCCCCTTCACGCGATCGCCGACGTCGTCGCGCGCGGTGAGGAACAGTACGGGCGTCGACTTGCTGCGCCGCAGGTTCTGCAGCAATGTCCACCCGTCCTGCCCGGGCAGCATCACGTCGAGCACGAGCAGGTCGTACTCCTCCGTTTCGGCCTGATGCTGGCCCGTGATGCCGTCCTCGACCCAGTCGACGACGTAGCCGGCCTCGGTCAACCCCTTGCGCAGATACGCGCCCGTCTTCGGTTCATCCTCGACAATCAGAATTCGCATCACGCATTACCCTTGAAGAAACGCAGCCGGCGCATCATGCCCGCGCCGAACCCGCCGCGCAACGCCGCGCGCCACGACACCGCGTGGCTGACACGGTACAGCACCGGCAGCACCAGCAGCGTCAGCGCGGTGGACGACAGGATACCGCCGATCACGACCGTCGCGAGCGGGCGCTGCACCTCGGCGCCGGTACCGGTCGCGAACGCCATCGGCAGGAAGCCGAGCGACGCGACCAGCGCGGTCATCAGCACGGGCCGCAGCCGCGTGAGCGCGCCGTCGCGCACCGCGGCGTCGAGCGGCATCCCTTCGTCGCGCAGGTTGCGGATGAACGAGATCATCACGAGACCATTGAGCACGGCCACGCCGGACAGCGCGATGAAGCCGACCGCCGCCGTGATCGACAGCGGAATCCCGCGCAGCCACAGCGACACGACGCCGCCGCTCAGCGCGAACGGAATGCCGGTGAATACGAGCAAGCCGTCCTTCACGTTGTTGAACATCACGAACAGCAGCACGAACACCATGAACAGCGCGAGCGGCACGACGAGCTTCAGGCGCTCGCTCGCGCTTTGCAACTGCTCGAACTGCCCGCCCCACGACACCCAGTAGCCGGCCGGCACGCGCACGTCCTGCTGCAACTGCTCGCGCGCATCGGCGACGAACGAGCCGACGTCGCGCCCGCGCACGTTCGCGCTGACGACCACCCGCCGCTTGCCGTCCTCGCGGCTGATCTGGTTCGGGCCGGGCGCCACGTCGATCGTCGCGAGCTCCGCGAGCGGCACGTACGGCGCCGCCGCGAGCGGCGCGCTGGCGCCGGCCGTCGGCGCGGGCAGCGCGATCGGCAGCCGCTTGATCGCCTCGATGTCGGTGCGCAGTTCGTCGGGCAGCCGCACGACGATGTCGAAGCGGCGATCGCCCTGGAACAGCGTGCCGGCCTTCTGCCCGCCGACGGCCGCGGCCACCGAATCCTGCAGGTCGGCGACGCTCACGCCGTAGCGCGCGAGCTTGTCGCGGTCGAGGTTGACGGTCAGCACCGGCAGGCCCGTGGTCTGCTCGACCTTCACCTCCGATGCACCCGGCACCTTCTGCAACGCGGCCGCGATCTGTTCGCCGGTCTGGTTCAGCACGACCATGTCGTCGCCGAAGATCTTCACGGCGACGTCGCTGCGCACGCCCGAGATCAGTTCGTTGAAGCGCAGCTGGATCGGCTGCGAGAACTCGTAGGCGTTACCCGGCAGCTCGGCGAGCGCTTCCTCGATCTCGCTCACGAGCTGCTCGCGCGGCTTCTTCGGGTCGGGCCACGTGTCGGCCGGCTTCAGCATGATGTAGCCGTCCGACAGGTTCGGCGGCATCGGGTCGGCCGCGATCTCGGCCGTGCCGGTGCGCGCGAACACGCGCTCGATCTCGGGGAAGCGCGCCTTCAGCGTCTTTTCGATCGACTTCTGCATCTCGACCGACTGCGACAGGCTCGTGCCGGGAATTCGCAATGCGGCGACGGCCAGGTCGCCTTCGTTGAGACTCGGGATGAACTCGCTGCCGAGCCGCGTGGCGAGTCCGAGCGTGGCGAGCACGATCGCGCCCGCCCCGATCATCACGCGTGCCGGGCGCGTCATGAACGCAGCGAGCATCGGTTCGTACGCACGCCGCGCCCAGCGCATCAGCCGGTTCTCCTTCTCCTCGACCCGCTCGCCGATGAATAGCGCGACGGCTGCCGGAATGAACGTGACGGTGAGCACCATCGCGGCAGCGAGCGCCATCACGACCGTGATCGCCATCGGGTGGAACATCTTGCCCTCGACGCCGGTCAGCGCAAAGATCGGCAGGTACACGACCATGATGATCAGTTGCCCGAAGATCAGCGCGCGGCGCGCCTCCTGCGATGCGCCGAACACTTCGGCGAAACGCTCGTCGCGCGTGAGCGGCCGCCCGGCCGCCGCCTGCGCATGCGCGAGCCGCCGCACGCAGTTCTCGACGATCACCACCGCGCCGTCGACGATGATCCCGAAGTCGAGCGCGCCGAGGCTCATCAGGTTCGCGCTCACCTTCGCGTTGACCATCCCCGTGAAGGTCATCAGCATCGACAGCGGAATCACGAGCGCGGTGATCAGCGCCGCGCGGATGTTGCCGAGGAACAGGAACAGCACGGCGATCACGAGCACCGCGCCCTCGAGCAGGTTCTTCTTCACGGTCGCGACGGCCTTCTCGACGAGCACCGTGCGGTCGTACACCGGAATCGCCTTCACGCCGGCCGGCAGCGTGCGGTTCACGTCCTCCATCTTCGCGGCGACGGCCTTCGACACCGTCCGGCTGTTCTCGCCCATCAACATGAACACCGTGCCGAGCACGACTTCCTCGCCGTTCGACGTCGCGGCGCCGGTGCGCAGTTCGCGGCCGACGTCGACGACGCCGACGTCCTTCATCCGCACCGGCACGCCGCCGACGTTGGTCAGCACGACGTTCGCGATGTCGTCGACGGTGCGCGCCTGGCCCGGCACGCGCACGAGATACTGCTCGCCGCGCTTTTCGATGTAGCCGGCGCCGACGTTGTCGTTGTTGCGCTCGAGCGCCCGCACGACGTCGGCGAGCGTCAGTCCGTACGACATCAGCTTCGCCGGATTCGGCGCGACGCGATACTCCTTCACGTAGCCGCCGATCGAGTTGACCTCGGTCACGCCGCGCACGTTGCGCAGTTGCGGCCGCACGACCCAGTCCTGCAGCTCGCGCAGGTCGGCCGCCGTGTAGCGCGTGCCGTCGGGCTTGCGCGCATTGGCGTCGGCTTCGACGGTCCACAGGTAGATCTCGCCGAGGCCCGTCGACGTCGGGCCCATCGCGGGCGCGACGCCGGCCGGCAGCTTGTCCTTCGCTTCCTGGATGCGCTCGTTGACGAGCTGCCGCGCGAAGTAGATGTCGGTGCCGTCCTTGAAGATCACGGTGACCTGCGACAGCCCGTAGCGCGAGATCGAACGCGTCTGTTCGAGCCCGGGCAGCCCGGCCATCGCGGTCTCGACCGGATAGGTGATGCGCTGCTCGGCCTCGAGCGGCGAGTAGCCGGGCGCGGACGTGTTGATCTGCACCTGCACGTTCGTGATGTCGGGCACCGCGTCGATCGGCAGCCCCTGGTAGCTGAACACGCCTAGCGCGGCCACGGCCGCGATCGCCAGCATCACGAGCCAGCGGTGCGCGATCGCAAAGCGGATCAGGCGCTCAAACATGTCGGGATTCCTTGAAACGGGGTACGGTCGCACGCGCCGGACGCGCTGCGCGGCCGGTCAGGCGGCGGATCGGAAAGCGCGCCGCATAACGGGCCGCCAGTCGCGCCACGGCGCACGCGTATTGCTGCTCATTCATGTTCCGCGCTCCCCTTGCCGAGTTCGGCCTTCAACACGAAGCTGTTCGTCGCCGCGTATTCCTGGCCCGGCTCGAGCCCCTTCAGCACTTCGGTCGCGCGTTCGTCGCGCCGCCCCGTTTCGACGGCCTGTGCGACGAAACCCTTCGGCGAACGCACGAACACCGACGGCGCGCCGTCGACGTCCTGCAGCGCGTCGCTCGCGACCGCGAGCGGCACGCCCTGGCGGCCCGCGTCGACCGACACGTTCACGAACATCCCCGGGCGCCACACGCCGTCGGGGTTCGGCAGCACGACGCGCGCCGGCGCGGTGCGCGTCTGCTCGCCGAGCAGCGAACCCACATACGCGATCGGGCCGCTCGAACGCGATTCGAACGCGGTCGCGCTGACGGTCGCATCGCGGCCCACGCGCACGTCGTTCAGCCGCTGCGCCGGCACGGCCATCTCGGCCCACACGGTCGACAGGTCGGAGATCACGAACATGCTCGCATCGGCGGCGATCGCCTCGCCGGGCGTCGCATGCTTCTCGACGATCGTGCCGGCGAACGGCGCACGCAGTTCATACCGGTTCAGCGCGCCCACGCCCGCGCCCGCCGGCGCGTTCAGCGCGGCGAGCTTCTGTCGCGCGTTCTGCACGGCGATCTCGGCCTCGCGCAACTGCACCTGCGCCTGCTGATAATCCTGTTCGGCCGAGATGCGCTCCTGCCACAGCGTGCGTTCACGCTCGTAGGTTGCGCGCGCACCCGATAACCGGCGCTCGGCCGTCAGCAGTTCGCTGCGGCGGTCCGCCAGATCGGTGCTCGCGATCACGGTAAGCACCTGCCCCTTCGCGACGTTCTGCCCGAGCGACACCGATACCTGTTCGACGATGCCGGCCACACGCGGCACCACGTGCGCGGTGCGATCCTCGTTGAACTTGATCTCGCCCGGCAACTGGAACGGCGTCGCGATCTGCGCGGGGCCGGCCTTCGCGAGCGTGATCTTCGACGTCGCCAGTTGCGCGTCGGTCAGCACGACCGCGCCGTCGGCGCGCGCGAACGGGAACGTTGCGGCGTCGTTGCCGGCCTTCACGTCGATCGTCGCATCGAATACGTGCGGCTTCGCGATCGACTGCGCGGACACGAACTTCTGGCCGGCCGCGTCGAACCGCAGCGGCTCGTGCGTGCGGTCGTACCGCACCAGCGTGCCGGACACGGTCACGCCGTGGGTCGCGGGCTTGCCGTCGACGAACGGATAGACGACGAGCCGCGCATCGCCGGGCTTTTCCGTCATCACGATCTCGACGGACAGCTTGCCGCGCTTGAGCACGACACCGCCGTGCGCGCCGGCGCGGTCGGCCGCCTGGGCGGATTCGGCGGCCGTCGGCGCCGATGCGCCGCTCCCGCCCCGCGCGACGGCGAGCGCGCCGATCACGATTCCTGCGCCGCCGAGCACGGCCGCCGCAATGATGAAGATTCTGCTGCGTGACATGGTGATCCTTCAGTCAAGAGGGGCGCTCATTGCGCGCGGACCGTGAGCGGCGTGCCGACGAGCCGGCCGATATCGGCACGGGCCGTATGCGCGTCGGCGAGCGCACGGACGTATTGCGACTGCCCCTGGAACAGCGTGCGCTGCGCGTCGAGCACGTCGAGGAAGCCGAACTTGCCGAGTTCGTAGCCGCGCGACATCGCGTCGAGCGCGACGCGCGCGGCCGGCAGGATGTCGGACTTCAGCCGCTGCGCCTCGTGCTCGGCAGCCTCGAAATTCGCGTACGCCTGCGTCAGTTCGAGCCGCAGCCGCGTGCGTTCGCGGTCGAGATCGGCGTTCGCGCGCTCGGCCTTGTGCGTCGCCTCGAGCAGCGCGCCCTTGTTCGTGTTGAACAGCGGAATCGGGATCGACACGCCGACCACCGCCTGGTTGTCGGGCACGCCCCCCGTGGTCACACGCTTCACGCCCGCGCTGACGGTCACGTCCGGGATGCGGCGCGCGCGCTCCAACGACACGGCCGCGTTCGAGCGCAGCATTTCGGCACGCGCGATTCGCGCGAGCGGTGCATCGTCGAGCCGCGCGGTCAGCGCGGACAGCGGCTCGACCGACGGTACGGCTTCGAGGTCGCCGAACACCGCAAGCGGGGCGTTGCGCGCTTCGCCCATCACCGCGTTCAGCTTCTCGCGCGCAACGTCGACACGGCCGCGCGCGGTCACGACTTCGATCTGCACGCCGGCCGCCGCCACCCGGGCCTTGGTCGCCTCGACCGGCGACACCTTGCCGGCCTGCGCGCGACGGGCCGCCAGATTCGCGGAGCGCGCGGCGATCGCGGCCGATTCCTCGGTCACCTGAAGCTGACGCTGCGCGGCGAGCAGCCCGTAGAAGGCTGCGATCACGTTGGCGCGCACAGCCGCGCCCTGCTCGTCGAGCGACGCGCTGGCCGATTCGCTGCCGTACGACGCGACGTCGAGCCGTGCGCGACGCTTGCCGCCGAGTTCGATCGTCTGGTTGATCAGCGCGGTCGACGTGCGTTCCGCTCGGCTGAAACCTTCCTGCAGGAACGACACTTCGGGGTTGGGCCGCGCGCCGGCCTGCATCAGCGCGCCGGCCGATGCATCGACATCCGCGCGCGCGCCGCGCAGCGCCGGGTTGTTGCGGGCGGCGACGGCGAGCGCGTCGGCAAGCGTCAATGACGACGCAGGACGTGCGTCGGATGGCGGTGCGCCGATCGGGGCGGCAGCAGCCGGAGCCGTGGCCGGCCCAGGCGACAGCGATGGCTGCGCATGAGCCGTCGCGGCCATCGCGAAGACGGCGGCCACGGCGAGGGTGAGCTTGAACATGTTCGGTTCTGCGGTAACGGTTTGCGACCGATGCTACGGACCGGCCGCAGTGCGAACATGAGGCGAAGATGATATTTCCGTCATGTTGGGCGCAACCGTACGCAGACGTGCGGTGCCGTGCGGGGACGGCGTCCCCTCTCGACGATCAGGAAGATGCGGTGAGCGCGCGGCACGATGGCCGCACGAAAGAATGCAGAGGTTCGGAAATGCGACACGCGCAGGCCATACGCCCCGCGCGCGAATCAGGTGACGTGCTGCTTTCCCCGCCGCCGCTGCACGAGCCAGTCCAGCAACTGCCGCCCGTCGCGTTCGCCGAACCACCTCGCGTGCCCGATCAGATAACCGTCGTACGCCACGTCGACGATACCGGGCGCGTTGACGATACAACCGAAATACGCGACTTCCGACAGCGCGAACTCCGTATGCACGATCGGCAGCAGCGCGACCAGCGCTGCGTATGCGTCGTCGCTCAGCGGTTCGAGCGACTCGTAGCCGTCGAGCAGCGCGTCGATCTGCTCGTATTCGATGCGCCGTGCATCGGCCGGCGCCATCCAGTCGACCGTGTTGCGCTCGATCGCGAGCGCGAGATCCATCACGGCGCAAGTACGATCCGACAAGCCGAAGTCGAGCACGGTCCGCACCTGCGCGCCGGGCCCGGCGTCGGTCCACAGCAGGTTCGACGCATGCCAGTCGCCATGCGTCCACAGGGGCGGCAACGCAGGCAGCAGCGGCACGAGGCGCGCGTGATACGGGCCGATCGCGTCGGCCACGTCGCCACGCCAGTCGCGCGCGCCGAGCGCCCTGACGAGCAACGGTTGCGCCGTGACCCAGCGTTCGAGCGCACCGACAAGATCGCTCGACGACAACACGCGAAAACTCGACAGCAGCGGGCGAACCGGCCGCGCCGGCGCATCGTAGCCGGCCGACGCGCGATGCAGCCCGGCGAGCGCGCGGCCGGCCGCATACGCATGCGAAGGATGCGTGAACGGCTTCCACGACATCACGCCGCGATACGCGTCGACACCCGGCGCGACCACGTGCACTTCATACGTCCAGTCGCCGGATGCGAACGCGGTTGCGCCGTCGCGACCGGCGAGCACGTCCGCCACCGGCACGCCGTGTGCGCGCAGATGCGCGATGAAGCGATGCTCTTCCTCGAGCCCCGCGACGTCGCGCAGGCTCGCATGATGACGCTTGACGAACAGCGCGCGCTCGTCGGTCGTGCGCACCAGCACGGCCGCCGAGAACGGCCGCGGGCTGTGCCACGTGAGGCGCGCGGGCGCGCCGGCGCCATCGATCCGCGCGAGCACGGCCGCGACTTCGTCGTGCGTGATCAGCGGCCAGTCGCGTTCGGCCTGTTCGCCGTCGACGCCGAACTGCGGCGGCGCGACCTCGCGCGCCTGCGCGGCGTCACGCGATGCCGGCGCATCCGGTTCGAGGGGAAATGACATGAACGACGTAGCTCCGTGGTTGAATCGGCTGCGAATCAGCCGGCCGGGCTCGCGCTCGCGCGCAGCATCGCGGCCGTGCGGCTCCAGTCGCGCCAGCCGACCACGGCCAGCCCGATGAACAGCGCATAGAGCCCGGCCGTCAGATACAGCTCCTTGAACACGAACATCCCGACGTACACGACGTTCACGACGATCCACAGCCCCCACGACGCGATGTAGCGCCGCGCGGTCCAGTATTGCGCGACGAGGCTGAACGCGGTCAGCGACGCGTCGACGAACGGCAGCGCCGCATCGGTCCAGCGCGCCATCATCCCGCCGAGCAGCGCGCTGCCGACGACGGCCGCGACCAGGTCGGGCAGCATTTGCATCGGGCGCACGCCGGTGACTGGCGCGACATCGCCGGCAGGCGCCGCCTTGCCGTCGGCCTCGCTCGCCCGCTGCGCGAGCCAGCGCTGCCAGCCGTACACCTGCAGCACCGCGAACGCGCCCTGCAGCAGCATGTCCGAGTACAGTTTCGCGTCGAAGAAGATCCAGCCGTACAGCGCGACCGACGCAAGGCCGACCGGCCAGCACAGCATGCGCCGCTTCGCGGTCAGCCAGATCGCGAGCGCGCTGACGATCACGCCGGCGATTTCGAGTGGGGACATCGTCCGTGCTCTCCTGGTGGGCTGCCGGGGCCGCGCGTCATGCGCCCGTTTCCGGCCGATCAAAAATCATAGGTCAACGACACGCGCGCGGTGCGCGGCGCACCCGGGAACAGGTACGCATCGCCCTGCTGCTCGCCTGCGTCGCGCCAGTAGAACTTGTTGAACAGATTGTCCACCGACACGCGCAACACCGTGCGATGGCCGCCGATCTTCGTCGTATAACGCGCGCCGAGATTGAACACGAACCACGACGGCACGCGCGCGGTGCCCTCCTCGTTCGCGTTGCGCGCCGCGCTGTACTCCACGCCGCCGAGCACGTTCAGGCCCGCGACGCCCGGCACCGCGTAGTCCGCATACAGCGACGCGCGCAGCGCGGGCACGTTGATGATCTCGTGCCCTTCGTAGGCCGGCGACCCCGAATCGTATGCGCGGGCGCGAATCGCCGCGACGCTGGCCGTCAGCCCCAATCGTTCGGTCACGCGCCCGGCCGCGCCGAGTTCGATCCCCTGGTGCCGCTGCGTACCGCGCTGCACGAACGTGTAGGACGATCCCGACGCGTCGGGATCGGCGAACTGGAACGGCTTGCTGATCGAGAACACGGCGGCCGTGAGGCTCAGCCGGTCGAGCCAGTCGTATTTCGCGCCGACTTCGATCTGGTGCGATTCGACGGGCGGCAGGAACGCGTACGCGTTGGTCGCGCGCACGGGCGCCTGGTCGCCGAGCGACAGCGCCTTGCTGTACGACGCATACAGCGACAGCACGTTCACCGGTTTGTAGACGAGCGCGACCTGCGGCAGGAACACCGAGCGGTCGGTGTGCGTCGTCTCGCCGTCGAGACTGCTCCAGCTACGCTGGCGCAGCAGCACTTCCTTGCCGCCCGCGAGCACCTGCCAGTGTTCGCCGAGGCTGATGCGGTCGAGCCCGAACACGCCGTACTGCCACGCATCGAGGCGTGGATACGACGGCCCGGGCGAATTCGGCGACGGCGGGAACGTCAGGTCCGGCCCGTAGATATTCTCGCTACCCACGTAGTCGTACACGGCGTCCGCCATGCTCACGACGCGGCGCTGCACGCTTACGCCGAGCGTCAACTCGTGCCGCAGCGGCCCCGTCGCGAACTTGCCCGTCGTGACCGCGCGCAGATCGTCGTTGCGCCGGTATTCGCCGGGGCTGCGGAAGTCGTACACGTCGTAGTCGCCGTTCGCGCCGAAGAAGAACGGCGACGTCGCACCGGCCGCGCAGCTTGCCGCATACGAACAGCCGTACGCGAACGCGCTGTTGTCGTCGATCATCGTGCGGCTGCGGCCGGCGGCGATGTACGCCTTCCAGTCGTCGTTGAACCGATAGTCGAAACGCGCGTTCAGGTTCAGCGCGTCGGTCGTCACCGGTTTCGCCCACGGCTGCGTGCCGAGCGCTTTCGACGTCGTCTTGACCGACGGCACGACGGTGCCGCCGAGCAACTGGTAGCCGGGCGCGGAACGCTGGATCCACTGCTGGAATTCGGCGTTGATCTGCAGGCTCGCGCGCGGGCTGATGTCCCAGTCGGCGGCGATCGACCCGAACGTGCGCCGCCCGTTCGTGCCGTCGATATAGGAGTGCATGTTCTCCTTCGCCGCATTGATCCGGAACCCGAACTGATGGTCGGCGCCGAAGCGGCGGCCGAGATCGACGGCCGCCGACGTCGAGCCGCGGCTGTCGACGCCACCCGTCACGCTCGCGACGTTCGCGGAGCGCTTCGTCACGAAGTTGATCACGCCGCCCGGCGCGACGACGCCGCTGTCGATGCCCGCGAGCCCTTTCAGGATCTCGACGCGCTCCTTGTTCTCGAGCGGCACGTTCTGCTCGCCGGACACCGTCAGCCCGTCGATCCGGATCGCGCTCGCGAGATCGACCGGAAAGCCGCGGATCGCGAAGCCTTCGAAATAGCCGACCGGCGCATAGTCGTTGACGACCGACGCATCGTTGCGCAAGACGTCGCTCAAGCGCTTCGCCTGCTGATCGTCGATCAGCGCACGCGTGATGACGTTCACCGACGCGGGCGTGTCGCGCAGCGGCGCGTCGTCGAACCCCGCGACCGACGCTTCGCGCGCCCGCAGCGGGTGGCCGCGCTCGCCGCTCACCGTGATCGCCGGCAGCGTCGCGCTGCCGGCCGCGTCCGATGCGGGCGTGTCGCCCGGAGCCGCGGCGGCCTGCGCCGCGAAAAGCGTGACGCCGAGCCCGACGCCGAGCCCGACCGTCGCGCGCCGCCGCCGTGCGCGTGCCGCTGTTGTTCTATTCACCGTCATTGTTCTGGATGGAAAACTCGCCACTCGACCCTGTCGAAAACCGTTACGAAGCTGCAAATCGTGCGCCCGCGAACGCCGCCGCGCCCGTCGCCGGACGCGTGCGTCGATACGATATTCATCAGACGAACCGGACGATACAGCGCGCAAGCGGGCAGACCGATCGGCAACACGCAGGATGGGACATCGGATTCGGATGACGCGCCGGGAACCGACGCAGCGGCCGACAGGTTCGTCGAGGGCGGGTCGGAAGGCCGGCTGCATCGCGCGGTCGTCATGCGGGGGACGCTTCGAACGCCCCGGTGCGGGCGGCGGACACTGGCGCCGGCCGTTCAACGGAACGGCGGCGTGCCCGGGCTCGCGCGACATCGCGGCGTGGCGCGCATTTTACCCCGGGCGGGGCGAAGGGCCGCGGAACCGGGCGGAACGGGGAACAGGAGACAGGAAAGGCGGGAACGGGAACAAGCGGCTCGGGCAGCGCGACAACGGCGGCAATGCGGTCGCGATGCGCGTCGTGCGTGCCGGCCTCCGGCGCCGGCGTCGTATGCGCCGGTCGAGCGGCCTGAAACCGGAGCGGAGAAGGCGGCCCGCTACCGGTTCGCCGGCCGTTCGCTCAAAAGCCCTGCATCGTCACGGTCGGATCGACGACCAGATGCACGACGCCGTAAATCACCGCGCCAACCAGCAGCGCAAGCAAAATCGCGACGAACGGCAACAGCGTGAAGTTGGCGTTCGCGAGATCGGTCGCGTGCGCCTTGCTGTTGCGCACGCCGAAGAAACTCCACAGGACCAGGCGGACCATGCCGAGCAGTTTCATGATGAGCTCCTTTCATCGAATCGGTTGACGCTATCGTCGATCCGGACGGCATCCGAAAAAAGAAGCAGTTGCGCGCGCTTTTCGCGCAGCAGGCGGTCTGCGGCGGCATGTCGCACACGCGTCAGCAGTCGAGCACGAGCGGCTCCCTGGCCCCTTGCGCGGGCCGCGCGACACACGGCAGCGCGCAGCCGGGTTCGATCGCCGCATCGGGCGCTCGCTCGTAGTCGACCGCGCCGGACAGCACGCGTGTCGCGCACGTGCCGCACGAACCGGAGCGGCATTCGGACGGCACGCTCACGCGCTGCCCTTCCGCGAATTCGAGCAGCGTGCCGTCGGCCGGCGTCCACGCGGCCTCGCGCCCCGTGCGCCGAAATACGACCGGCACGCCTGCCGCCGCGGGCGTGGCAGCCGCGCGGGTCGCCCTGCGCGAGACGCTCGACGGCCCGAATGCCTCGAAGCGGATGCGCTCGTCCGGCACGTTCAGCGCGCGCAGCCCGTCGTACAGGTCGCGCATGAACGCCGCCGGCCCGCACAGGTAGAAATCGTAATCGTCGAACGAAAGGAGCCGCTTCAGTTGCGCGACGTCGATCCGGCCGGCCCGCGCGGCCGAGCGTTCGTCAGGATGACTGTCGAACCAGTGAAGCGACATGCGTGCATCGGCGGCCGCGATGCGCGCCAGTTCGGCGGCGAACGGCCGGTCGGCCGCTTCGCGCGCGCCGTGCACGAACACGATGCGGCGCGACGGCGTATCGTCGGCCAGTGCGCGGCGCAGCATCGCGACCATCGGCGTGATGCCGATACCGGCCGACACGAGCACGGCCGGCCGCGGGCTCGCGAGATCGAACGTGAAGCGGCCGCGCGGCATCTGCGCATCGAACGTCATGCCGGCCTGCGCGTGGTCGTGCAGCCACGCCGATGCGCGTCCTTCCCGCTTCACGGTGATCCGGTAATGCGCGCCGCCCGATGCGTCGGACAGCGTGTAGCTGCGGATCGTCGGTGCATCGCTGCCCGGCAGCGCGATGCGCAGCGTCAGGTGCTGCCCGGCTTCGTACGCAGGCAATGCGCCGCCATCCGCGGGTTCGAAATGGAACGACCGGATCGCGCGCGCTTCGTCGACGATCTTCGCGATCCGCAGCGGCCGCCATGCGGGCGCCTTTACCGGCGCGGCCGCGGACAGCGCCGGTCCGACCGTTGCCGGCGCCGGACTCAACGCCGCCGCCATCGCCGCCATCGCGGCGAACTGCGGCGCACGCTCGACCGCCGACCACCGGAACGGCAGGACCGCCCGTACGCGCCGCACTTCCCGCACATGAAACCGCACGACGCGCTGCGCGCCGTCGAACGACGCGACGACCGGCCCGTCCCACACGATCTCCGCGTGCGCGGCGACATACAGCAAATCGCCGCTTTCGAAATCGATGAACAGCAGCCCCGCGCCCGGATCGTGCCGCAGGTTGCCGAGCGTGTTGAAGAACCGATTGCCGCTGAAATCCGGCGTGGTCAGCGTGCGCGCATCGTCGACGCGCACGAAGCCCGGCATCCCGCCGCGATGCGACACGTCGGCGCCGCGCGCCGCACCGGCCTGCGCCGACGTGTTCGCGCTCGCGACGAAGAACGTGTCGGCCTGCGCGAGCAGCGCGCGATCCGCGTCGCTCAGCGCATCCGACACGTCGGGCGCGACGGCGGCCCCGACCTCCCGCGCGACGAAAGTCGGCTTGCGGCCCTGGATGTATTTCGCGCAGTTGCCGAAGCTCTGCTCGACCGCGATCGTCAGCGCATCGCCGTCGACCGCGCGCACGACGCCGTTCACGCGATTGCGCCGCCGCGTATCGAATTCGATGCCGAGCCCGCCGAGCGGCGCGCCCGCGCGCCATGCGCCGGCGAGCGGATCGCCCGGCAGCGCGGGCGCCGCGATGCGCAGCGTGCGCGCGTCCGGCGACGTGACGAAACCCGGCGCACCGGCCCGCAGCGTCGCCCACGGCTGGCCGTGCGCATCGACGCCGCCGAGCACGAAGAACGGCAGTTGCGCGAAGAACGTCCGGTGCTGGTCCGGCATGAAGCGCCGGATCCCGCGCCGGCCGGCCGCGCCCGCCGCGTCCGCCACGCCTGCGCGCTGCTGCACGGCAAGCTCGCCCGCGTGAAACGGCGCGGTATCGAGTTCCCACCCCGGTACGACGGCGGTCGGCGCGTTCATCTCGTTCTCCGTGGACAGATGCGTTGGCGGCAGGCGTTACGCGGCGAGCAGGCCCGCGCGCGTCGTCGGCATCGCGACGAAACCCGGCAGCGCCTCGATACGCGCCAGCCACGCGCGCACGTGCGGATACGGTTCGAGCGACACGCCGCCTTCCGGTGCGTGCGCGATGTACGTGTACGCGGCGACGTCCGCGATCGTCGGCTGCGCGCCGGCCGCGAACGGCTTGCCGGCCAGCTCGCGATCGATCACGTCGAGCACCTTCGCGGCCGTACGCTTGGCCGCTTCCGCGTCGAGTTGCGCGCCGAACACGGTCACGAGCCGCGCGGCCGCGGGGCCCGACGCGATCGGGCCGGCCGCGTACGACAGCCAGCGCTGCACGACGGCCGCGCCGACCGCGTCGTCCGGCAGCCAGTGTGCGTCGCCGTAGCGCTTCGCGAGATACACGAGGATCGCGTTCGAATCGGCGATCACGGTGCCGCCATCGTCGATCACCGGCACCTGCCCGAGCGGATTCAACGCGAGAAACGCCGGTTCGCGTTGCGCGCCGGCCGCGAGATCGACGTCGATGGTCTTCGACGGCAACCCGAGCAGCGACAGGAACAACCGGACACGGTGCGCGTGCCCGGACAACAGGAACGAATAAACGCGGATCGGCGAGGCAGGCTTGCTGGCGGCAGACATGGAAACACTCCGGAATCTCGCGTCGCCGGGAATCGGCGACGAACGGCTCCAGCGTAGCGCTCGCCGTTCGTCGCCAGAAGACGGATAATCGCGGAAACATTATCCGCTTGCATAGGACAATCGACGATGGCCGATCTGCGCGACGTGAACCTGAACCGGCTGGCGATCTTCGTCGCGGTGGTGGAGGCCGGCTCGCTGACGGCCGCGGCCGAGCGGCTCGGCCTTGCGAAGACGGTCGTCAGCACGCACATGCAGCGCCTCGAATCCGAGGTCGGCGCGAATCTGCTGGTGCGCACGACGCGGCGGCTGAGCGTGACCGACGCCGGACGCGTGTTCTACGACGCGTGTCGCGACATCGTGCGCGCCACCGAAGCCGCGCTCGACGCGGTGTCGTCCGACGCCGGGCCGCTGCGCGGCACGCTGCGCGTGAGCGTGCCCATCGACTACGGCGCGCTGGTCGTCGCGCCGGCCGTGGTCGCGCTGCGCGACCGGCATCCGGCGCTCGCGGTCGAACTCGTCGCGAACGACCGCGTCGTCGATCTCGTCGCGGACAACCTCGACGTCGCGATCCGCATCGGCCGTCTCGCCGATTCCAACTATCGCGCGGTGCAGCTCGGCACCTACGAGAAATGGCTGGTCGCGAGCCCGGCGTTCGTCGCGCGACACGGGCTGCCGCGCGATCCCGATGCACTCGCCGCGCTGCCGTTCGTGATGTTGTCGTCGCTGCCGCGCCCGCATACGCTCGAACTCGATGACGTGCGGGGCGGCCGCGCGTCGGTGCGCTGCGTCGCGCCGGTCGTGTCGAACACCGCGACCGCATGCCGCGCGATCGTGCTCGCGGGCGGCGGCTTCGGGCTGCTGACGGATTTCTCGACCGCGGACGACGTCGCGGCCGGTCGGCTCGTGCGGCTGCTGCCGGGTTGGCGCACGGCGCCGGCCGGGATCCATGCGGTGTATCCGTCGACGCGGCTGCCTTCGCCGAAGGTGCGGGCGTTTGTCGATGCGATGAAGGCGAGGCTCGGGGTGACGGCGGCGGCACCGATTACGCGGCGCGCAAGTTCGAAACCACGGAGGGCGGGATCGTGAAACGAGGAAGAATGGCGATCGCGCTCAATGAGCGACCACAAGCCGCCTCATCAGCAAGGACTTCAGATCCCTGCGCGTATCGCAAACGATATGCACGTGAATGGTGTCGCCTCGCACGTCATAAATGATGCGGTTCATTCCGGCAATGACTTCGCGATACTGACCGAGGCTGATATTCGCGAGTTCATCAGGAATCCTGCCGTGATTCGGAAAAGCGCGAATCGATGCAATGGCGTCCTTGATCTGCCGGTAGCTCGTTTGCCAGGTAGCCGAACCGAAATTCGATACGAGATAGCGCTTCAACCTCTTCAGATCTTCTTCCGCCGAACGAAGAACGACAACCCGCAGTGTCATTGATCGTCGTCCTTGTCGAGGTCCGCAAAGACATCCTCGACTGGACGGAAGTGGCCCTGCTCGATCTCCCGATTGCCGAGTGCAAGCAGCCGAAGAAGCGCAAGCGTCTCTTCATGCTCCTCATACGACTTGACGTCCATGACAACGAGCTTCGCCTCTCCGTTCTGGGTAATCAGCATCGGCTCGCGGCTTTCCGAGATGTCCCTGACGATATCGGCGGCGTGGCTCTTGAGATAGCTGATGGGCTTGACCTGGGTAGAGAATTTCATGGAACACGTCCTGTGCCAGTCCATAACAAGACTGATTATAGTCCGAATTTGGTCTCGTCCGGCCAATGAGCCCCGTTTTCCCGCGCGTCCCTAGTCGCGCGCCTGCAACGTCCCCAGCAGCACCTTCCTGCAACTGGAAATCATCAGTGCCTCCGGATCGCGATAGTCGGTCAGCAGCCACGCCGCGCCGACGTTCGTCATTGCGCCCACCAGCGCGAGCCCGATCAGCCGCTGCTCACTGCGCTCGCCAGGCGTCGCGGCCTCGCCCGGCGCGCCAATCGCCATGATCAGCTTGCCGAAGTCGATCAGCATGCGCTGATACGTCATGTCGGTATCCGCGCTCACGCCCATCACCTCGAGCAGCAGCACGCGCGCCGCGCACGGGTCGCGCAAAAACGCGAAGAACGCCGCGAGCCCCGCGTCGACGCGCTCCCGCAGATCGCCGCCGCGCGCGGCGACCGCCTGCGCGACCGCGTCATGCAACTGCTGCGCGTGATGCAGGTAGGTGCAGCGCAGCAAATCCTCGGTGCTGTCGAAGGCCGCATAGAAATAGCGATCGTTGAGCTTCGCTTCCTGGCAGATCGACCGCACGGTCGCCTTGCGAAAACCCACCGTGCCGAACACGCGCGTCGCCGCGCGGATCAACGCGTCGCGCCGCTCGGCGGCCCGCACCTCGGGCGCCACGCCGCCATACGCCCGGCCCCTTTTTTCCGTTTCGAGTGCTTTCTCCATTCCGCTATTTGACATCAGGGCACCCGAAAACTAAAGTGGTGACGAACAACACCACAATAGATGCGCCGCCGGTATAGCGCAAGCGGAACGGGAGGAACGACGGATGAAGGGATTTTCCGGCAAGGTCGCCGCGATCACCGGCGCCGGTTCGGGCATGGGCCGCAGCCTCGCGGTCGAACTCGCGCGGCGCGGCTGCGAGGTCGCGCTCGCCGACGTCAGCGAAGCCGGCCTCGCCGGCACGGCGGCCGCCTGCGCACGGCACGGCGTGCGCGTGAGCACGCGGCGGCTCGACGTCGCCGACCGCGACGCGATGTTCGCGTGGGCCGATTTCGTGCGCGCCGAGCACGGCAAGGTCAACCTGATCTTCAACAATGCGGGCGTGTCGCTGGCCGCCAGCGCCGAGACCGCGCGTCTCGCCGATCTCGAATGGATCGTCGGCATCAATTTCTGGGGCGTCGTACACGGCACGCAGGCGTTCCTGCCGCATCTGCGCGCGTCGGGCGACGGCCACGTCGTCAACACGTCGAGCCTGTTCGGGCTCGTCGCGATGCCCACGCAAAGCGCATACAACGCGACCAAGTTCGCGGTGCGCGGCTTCACCGAGGCACTGCGGATGGAACTCGAACTCGACGGCGCGCCGGTGAGCGCGACCTGCGTGCATCCGGGCGGCGTCGCGACGCGCATCGTCGATGCTGGCCGTGTCGACACCAGCATCCACGCGCTGACGGGCCAGGACGAAGCGACCCATCGCCGCCAGGCCAACCGCCTGATCAACGCGACGACGGCCGACGAGGCCGCGCGGCAGATCCTCGCAGGCGTCGAGCGCAATGCGCGCCGCGTGCTGGTCGGCGCCGACGCGCGCCGGCTCGACCGGATCGCGCGGCTGCTCGGCGCCGGTTACCAGTGGCTGATGCTGCGCCATGTGCGCCGCGCCCGCACCCGCAACCTCGCACGCGCGCACGCTCCGGCCGCGCGCCCGACCACGCCGACCCAGGACCCCGCATGATCTCGACGACGACCGACCGGCGCGACGCGCCGCCCGCCCCCGACGCCCGCCGCGACAGTGACGAAAACCGCGACCTCGACGTGCTGATCGTCGGCGCAGGCCTGTCCGGCATCGGTGCCGCGTATCACCTGAAGCAGCGCTGCCCGCATGCGAGCGTGGCGATCGTCGAGGCGCGCGACGCGATCGGCGGCACCTGGGACCTGTTCCGCTATCCGGGCGTTCGTTCGGATTCCGACATGTTCACGCTCGGCTACAGCTTCCGCCCGTGGCACAGCGACAAGGCGATCTCCGACGGCCAGACGATCCTCGACTACATCCGCGACACCGCGCGCACCTACGGCATCGACAAGACGATCCGCTACGGCCGGAAGGTCGTCGCGGCCGACTGGGATTCGAGCCGCGCGCGCTGGACGGTACGCATCGAGCGCACGCGGGACGGCGCGACCGACACGCTCGTCTACACCTGCCGCTTCCTGTTCATGTGCAGCGGCTACTACGACTACGACGCAGGCTACCTGCCCGACTGGGCCGGCATGGACACGTTCGAGGGCAAGCTCGTGCATCCGCAGCACTGGCCGAAGGATCTGTCGTACGCGAACCGGCGCGTGGTCGTGATCGGCAGCGGCGCGACGGCCGTGACGCTCGTGCCGTCGATGGCGGCCGACGCGCGGCACGTGACGATGCTGCAGCGCTCGCCGACCTACATCGTGTCGCTGCCCGCGCGCGACCGGATCGCGAACGCGCTGCGCCGCGTGCTGCCGTCGCGGCTCGCGCACCGGCTGGTGCGCGTGAAGAACGTACTGCTCACGATGTACCTGTACAACGTGTCGCGCCGCAAGCCCGAGCAGACGAAGAAGTTCATCATCCGCGCGGCCCGCAAGCAGCTCGGCCCCGACTTCGACGTCGCGAAGCACCTGACGCCGCGCTACATGCCGTGGGACCAGCGCGTGTGCCTCGTGCCGAACGGCGACCTGTTCAAGGCGATCCGCGCGGGCCGCGCGTCGATCGTCACCGACGAGATCGAGCGCTTCACGCCGACCGGCCTCCGGCTGAAGAGCGGCCAGCAGCTCGACGCGGACGTGATCGTCACCGCGACCGGGCTGAAGGTGAAGATGCTCGGCGGCGCGCGCGTGACGGTCGACGGCCGCGTGGTCGATTTGCCGGAGACGGTGTCGTACAAGGGCATGATGTACAGCGACGTGCCGAACCTCGCGTCGTCGTTCGGCTACACGAATGCGTCGTGGACGCTGAAGGCCGAGCTGATCGCGCGCTACGTGTGCCGGCTGCTCAACCACATGCGCGCGAACGGGTACGACACGTGCGTGCCGCGGCTCGGCGCCGGCGACCTCGGCGACGTGCCGGCGGTCAACCTGAGCTCCGGCTACATCCAGCGCGCGGCCGGCATCCTGCCGAAGCAGGGGCGCCGCAAGCCGTGGAAGTTCCACCAGAACTACGTGCTCGATCTCGCGTCGCTGAAATTCAGCGCGCTCGCCGATTCCGCGATGCATTTCGAACGCCGCGCCACAACCGGCCCGGCCGCCACCGCGCCGGCTACCGAACCCGCACTCGAAACCCGCTGAGGCCGACATGACCCCTACGCTCCATCTGATCCAGAACGTACTGCTCGGCGTCGTCGCGGTGCTCGCCGCGCTCGCGCTGTTTTCCGCTTACGTGGCCCGTCGCGTGACGCGCGCGTTTCCGCCTGAAGGCCGCTTCGTCGACATCGACGGCGACCGCATCCACTACGTCGAATACGGCAACGGCCCGCCGATCGTGTTCGTCCACGGGCTCGCGGGGCAATGGCGCAATTTCGCGTACCTGCCGCTCGCGCGGCTCGCGCAGCAGCATCGCGTGATCCTGATCGACCGGCCCGGCGCCGGCCGCTCGCTGCGCGGCGCGGCCTCGCAGGCGAACGTGTTCGCGCAGGCCCGCACGGTCGCCGCGTTCATCGACGCGCTGAAACTCGACAAGCCGGTGCTGGTCGGCCACTCGCTCGGCGGCGCGATCGCGCTCGCGGTCGGCCTCAACCATGCGGACCGCGTGAGCCGGCTCGCGCTGATCGCGCCGCTGTCGCACGAGCAGACCGAACCGCCCGCGCCGTTCAAGCCGCTGATGCTGCCGTCGCCGCTCGTGCGCCGTTTCGTGTCGTGGACCTTCGCGATTCCGCTGACGATCCTGACCGGGCGCAAGGCCGTACGCCAGGTGTTCGCGCCGGAGGACGTACCGCGCGACTTCCCGGTCAAGGGCGGCGGCCTGCTCGGGATGCGCCCGCACGTGTTCTACGCGACGGCGACGGACCTGCTGTCGGCGCCCGTCGATCTGCCCGCGATGGAGCGCCGCTATCCGGAACTCGCGCTGCCGGTCGACGTGCTGTACGGCCGTGCCGATCCGATCCTGAACTGGCGCGAGCACGGCGACGCGCTCGCGCAGAAATCGGCGCGCGTGCGGCTGAAGGTCGTCGAAGGCGGGCACATGCTGCCGGTCACGCTTCCCGAAGCGACGGCCGACTGGTTGCTCGAAGTCGCCGCCGCGCCGGTCGACGTCGCCGCGCAGCCGGTGCGCATCGCGTAGGTCGCGGCGGCGACGCAGGGCCGGATTCCGATGCCGTGCCGGGCAGCCGGCGCCGCATCGGGTTCAGGCTCCGTCGTCGGGTATCGACAGCCCGAGATCGGCGATCACCTCGCGCGCGTTGCGAAACGCCTCGACCGCGGCAGGCGCCCCTGCGTACAACGCGCTGTGCAGCAATACCTCGCGGATCTCGACGAGGCTCGCGCCGTTGTTGAGCGCGCCGCGAACATGGCCCTTCAGCTCCGTGCCGCGGCCTAGCGCCGCCAGCATCGCGCACGTGCACAGGCTGCGCGTCTTCAGGTCGATCCCGCCGCGCTGCCACGTGCTGCCCCACGCATGCTCGTTCAGCCAGTCCTGCAACGGGCGCGAAAATCCGTCGAGGTCGCGCATCGCGCGCTCGACGAACGCCTCGCCCATCACGTCGATCCGCCGCGCCTTGCCGTATTCCCTGTCCTGTTCGCTCATGTCGATGTCCTGGTTGGAGTCGGGACCGCTTCGGCGTCGCCGGCGGCCGGAAGATGTCGCGCCATGTTCGGGCGAGGCGCGCGTTTCGTCAAAGATGCGGCGCTCGGTTCGCGGCCGGTCGCGTAACGGGCGGCCGAACGCTACGTAACATCCGGGAGCGCGTTACGGCGCCTGACGGGAACATCGCAGCCGCGACGTGCGCGCGCCGCACGCGCCTGTCGCGCGAAACCGCCATTCCTCCGTTTAAATCGCGTCGATATTCGCGGTTTCCGCAATAAATCGCGACACCGTTTCGCGAAACCTGTCGTGGCGCGGAATTTGCAGTGAAGGCCTGGGACACACTTCCAATGTCGAGGCCAACATGCACACTCTCTTCAAGAAGACGACGGTAACGATGGCCGTCTCGTCGCTGCTCGCGCTGTACGGCTGCGGTTCGGTCGACGGACCGACGACCCCGCCGACGATCAAGCCGAGCACGTCCGGGACGAGCGGCAGTTCGGGGACTTCGGGTACGTCGGGCGGCGGCTCGTCGGGGACATCGGGCGGCGGGAGTTCGGGTACTTCGGGTACTTCCGGCACGTCGGGTACTTCGGGTACTTCGGGCACTTCGGGCACTTCGGGTACTTCGGGTACTTCGGGTACTTCGGGTACTTCGGGTACTTCGGGTACTTCGGGCACCTCGGGTACTTCCGGCACTTCGGGTACTTCCGGCACTTCCGGCACTTCCGGCACTTCCGGCACTTCCGGTACTTCCGGTACTTCCGGCACTTCCGGCACTTCCGGCACTTCGGGTACTTCCGGTACCTCGGGCACCTCCGGCACCTCGGGTACTTCCGGCACGTCGGGCACTTCCGGCACTTCCGGCACGTCGGGCACGTCGGGCACTTCGGGCACTTCCGGCACGTCGGGCACCTCCGGCACGTCGGGCACCTCCGGCACGTCGGGTACTTCCGGCACCTCGGGTACTTCCGGCACTTCCGGCACTTCCGGCACTTCCGGCACTTCCGGCACTTCGGGCACTTCGGGCACTTCCGGCACCTCGGGTACTTCCGGCACCTCGGGTACTTCCGGCACCTCGGGTACTTCCGGCACCTCCGGCACCTCCGGCACCAGCGTCACCCCGCTCGGCAACGTCCTCCAGAAATCCGGCAACCTCGTGACGGCGCTCGGCACGACGGTCGTGAACGGCGGCACCCAGATCGGCGGCGTGCAGATCCCCGGCACGAACCCGACGACGGCCACCAGCGTCGGCAATGCAGTCAGCAGCCTCGGCAACGGCGTGCAATCGCTCGGCAACGGCGTCGCAGCCGGCCTGGGCTCGATCGGCGTGTCGCCGAACCCGCTCGGCCCGACGATCACGTCGACCACCGGCCTGCTGACCGGCACCGGCGGTGCGGTCAACAGCCTCGGCAATGCCGTGACGAGCCTCGGCACCGGTCCGCTGTCGCCGCTCGCGCCGGCGACGACCCTGGTCGGCAGTCTCGTCAACACGGTCGGCACCGCGGTCAACTCGACCGCATCGGCGCTGAACACGGCGCTGAACAGCGCGCCGGTGCAGCAAATCGAGACGCAACTCGGCAGCGTGATCAACCCGATCACGAACACGCTGACCGGCGGCGTCACGACGCCGGGTGTCACGCAAACGCTCGGCAACGCCACGTTGCTCGGCGCCCCGCTCAGCGGCCTGCTGAACACGCTCGGCAGCGGCCTCGGCCTGGCCGGTTCGCAGGTCGGCGGCGCAACCGGCAACCCGGTCGGCACGAGCGCCGGGAACAGCGTGTCCCAGCTCGGTAACACGGTGGCGTCGGCCGGCGGCCTGCTGTCCAGCGGCAGTTCCAGCAGCGGCACCAATCCGCTCGCCCCGATCACGGGCGTGCTCGGTTCGCTGACGGGCGCACTCGGCGGCGGCAGCAGTTCGAGCGGGTCGGGCGGCACCAGCGGTACCAGTGGCGGCCCGCTCGCTCCGATCACCGGCCTGCTCGGCACGGTGACGGGTGCGCTCGGCAGCATCGGCTCGAGCGGCACCAGCGGCACCAGCGGGACGAGTGGCACGAGCGGCGCGGGTCTCGGCGGCCTGCTCGCGCCGGTCACCAACCTCGTCAACTCGCTGACGCCGCTCGGCGCGAGCCTCACCGGCACCGTCACGACACCGGGCGGCAACCTGTCCGGCACGCTCGGCGGGGTGCTGACGAGCGGCCCGGTCGGCACGCTCACGGGTGCGCTGGGCACGCCGGCCGGCGCGGCCGGCGCCGTCGGCACGGTCAGCCCCGGCGGCGCGACGGGCACCGTGACGACGCCGGGCGGCAGCGGCTCCGTGGTGACCGGCCTGACCGGCAGCACGAGCGGCGGCGCCGCCAGCGGCACCGGCAACCTGCTGTCGCCGGTCACCAACCTGCTCGGCGGTCTGCTCGGCGCCGGCACCAAGAAGTAAGCCTCGACGCATCACGTATCAGAACGACAGGCCAATGGCCGGGCGCGCATCCATAAACAGCCCGGCCGACGGCCGGCGTCACCCGCCAAGCGGGGGCGCCGGCCCTCATCCCTACGAGGATCCGATCATGAACTCGACGCTCGACGGCATCGTCGCCGCTCCGGACCGCCCACCCCGTTCCGCCACGCCATTCCGCGCCGGCCTGCTCGGCATCGCGGCCGGGCTCTTCGCGCTGTGGATCACGCGCGACCACCCTGCCCTCGACGCGGCGACACGCGCGGTCGTCGCCAGCCTCGCGATCATCGGCACGATCGCGCTGCACGAACTCTTCATCTCGCGCGTCTACCTGCGTCCGAGCGCTGGGCTGTCACGGCAGGTCGTCCGGCCGCTGAGCGTCGCGCGCGTCGCGACGCGGCTCGGCGCGCTGACGTCGATCTACGCGGGCATCGGCCTCCTCTACTGGCTGCTGCCCGAATACCACGGCGCGTTCTACCTGCCGTTCTGGTCGCTGCTCCGCTCGCTCGCGCCGTACGTGATCGTCGCCGCACCGTTCTACTTCGCGTGGATGGACCGCCACCAGCGCGAAACCGACGACGCGTACCTGCTGTGGGGCCGCTTCCTGTTTCGCCGCGAGCGGCCCGCGAGCTGGAAGCCGGTGCGCGAGATGCTGGCCGGCTGGGGCGTGAAGGCGTTTTTCCTGCCGCTGATGACCGTCTACCTGTCGAAGGACGCCGATCACCTGAGCGCGTCGCTCGCGAACGCGATGCATGCGCCGATGACGATCGCGACCTTCGTGTTCATGTACGACCTGTCGTTCACGATGGACCTGATGTTCGGCACCGTCGGCTACCTGTGCACGTTCCGCATCCTCGACAGCCACGTGCGCACCGTCGAGCCGACGACGCTCGGCTGGGTCGCCGCGCTGATCTGCTATCAGCCGTTCTGGTCGCTGATCTCGAACAACTACATCCGCTACGAAGGCTCGATGTTCTGGGACAACTGGCTGCTGTCGGCGCCGACGCTGCGCGTGATCTGGGGCACGGTGATCATCCTGCTGCTGCTGACCTACGCGCTGTGTACGATCTCGTTCGGACTGCGGTTCTCGAACCTCACCAACCGCGGGATCATCACGTCGGGCCCGTATCGCTTCACGAAGCATCCCGCGTACATCACGAAGAACCTGTCGTACTGGATGGTGTCGGTGCCGTTCGTCGAGCCGCTCGGCTGGCAGATCGGGCTCATGCACTGCGCCGGGCTCGTCGCCGTCAACCTGATCTACTACACGCGCGCGAAAACGGAAGAGCGCCACCTGATGCGCGATCCCGACTATCGCGCGTATGCCGAATGGATCGCGCAACACGGCTTGTTCGCGCGGGTCAGGCACGCGTTTGGCGGGCGGCAGGCGGTGTGACGGCGCGGCCGGGGCGGCAGTTCATGCCGCTCCGGTTGCTCGCGCGGATGCCAAGTGGTCGCGGGCTTCGCACAGGCCGCGACACTTTCCACATGCGCCGTCCAGCGCTCGACGATGCGCTTTCGCGTGGATCTCCGCACGTCTGAACGCGCCCCATGCGGCCAATTGTCGCGAAACACGGCGATTCTCCGCTTTTCGTCGCTTTTCTCCACCCGTCCGATTGCCCGCTCCCGACGCGTCGCGTATGGTGCTGGCCGTCCGCGTACGATCCGTCGCCGGACACCCGACCGTCGCCCCGCGCGGCGGCCGCGCGGGCCGTGCCCGCCGCTCACCGTCTCCGCGATGCCGCCCGTTCGGCGCCGCGCGTTCATGAGGAAAGAGGCGTGATCCACAAAGTCCTGATCCTGTTCGCACTCTGCATCGCGGGCCTCGCCGCGATCGCCGCCGGTTTCCAGCACATCCCCAGCTGATTCGCGGCCCCGGCTCGCTTCGCCGAGCCCGGGGGCCGCTTTCATTTCCGTTTCCCCGTTGCCATGAACTTCTTTCTCGATGCGCCCGGGACGGGCGCCTTTTGCCATGCGTATCGACGTACAGCATTCCCAGCACGACATCGACGACGAACTCGACACCCTTTATGAACGTCTCCACCAGCCGGGGCATCGCCTGCACGGGCTGCCGGGCGTCGCGCTCGGCCGCTCGGGCCTGATCGTGCGCCATCGCGAAGCGGACGGCGAATACTTCCTGTACGTCGAGGATCCGTCGGCCCGGCAGCTCGCCGGCTATACGGTGTTCAACCGGCTTCCCGAAATCCCGCGCCGCGCCGACCGCTACCTGCGCGCGCCGCACACACGGCTGCGCAGCTCGGCGCAACGCCAGGGCCTCGCGACGACGCTGTACCGCTGGGGGCTCGACGCGGGCCTGTGCCTGATCAGCGGCGCGCGCCAGTCGGTCGGCGCCGCGCGGCTGTGGACGGCGCTCGCGCAGGACTACCGGCATGGTTTCGTCGATGTCGAAGGCCGCGCGCTGCGTTATCTCGGCGAGACCGTTGCCGACGACGTGCACGGCGCGCTGCACACGCGGCGGCTGTTGCTCGGGAAAGGCTGGGCGCTCGACACGTTCGCGCAGGCGGCCGGGATGAGCGATACATGGCCCGAACGCCGATGCGATAATCCGTCGGATCCGCGCGACGCGCGGGCTCAACCCGCCAATCGAAACGCCCTTCGATGACGCTCGATCCCCGCACCGACGTCGAACGCACGCGCGATATCGGCACGGGTCGAAGCATTGCACGCGCTACGCGCGGCGATCGACGCCCCAACGCCGAACCGGTAGGCGATCCGCACGCCGCCCGCCCGCGCGCGGCACGGCGCGGCGTGACGTGGCGTTATCGCGCCTTGGCGCGCGCCGACTTCTTCGCCGGTTTGGCGGCCTTCGCGCGCGGCGCTTCCTTCTCGGGCTGCGCGCCGCCGCCGGCGAGATCCTCGAGCCATGCGAGCGCATCGACGTACGACAGGAATTGCTGCAGATAGTCCGGCGACAGTTCGCGCATCGTCGCGAGCGAGCGGTGCACGAGGCTGTTCGAGTTGAGCGGCCCCGCGTTGCGCGGCACCTGGTCGAGCGACTGTCGATACTGCTGCTCCGTGCGGACTTTCGACCACGTCGCGCGGAAGTAGTCGACCAGTTCGGGATCGAGCCCGCGCCGGTCGGCCCGAGCATCGCGCGCGAGCCCTTCGACGAGCGCGGCAAGCGCGCCACGCGCGGGCGCACCCGGCGAAGCTTCCGCCGTCATGCGCGTCGCTTCGGATTCGCGCGCACGCGCGACGGTCTCCGCGAACCCTTCGACCAGCGCCGCCAGCCGCGCGTCGAGCAACGCGCGCGCGGCGCCGTCGAGCACGGCCGCGCGCCGTTCGAGCGCATCGATCCGATGAAAGCGCACGGGATCGAGCCGGTCGGCGCCCTGCTCGCGCCATGCATCGAGCGTCGCGCGTACCCGCGTCGCGTCGCCCGTCACTTTGCCTTTCCTCCGTTCGACGCCGACTTGCGCGGCACCGGCGCGATCTCCACGCGGCGGTTCTTCGCGCGGCCTTCATCGTCCGCATTCGAGCTGACCGGCTGTTCGGAGCCGAACGCGGCCGCGAACACCGACGAGGCCGGCACGCCGGCATCGATCAGCGCGCGCGTGACCGTCAACGCGCGCTTGGCCGACAGTTCCCAGTTGTCCGCGAACAGGCGGTTGCCGGCGTGCACCTGCTGGTCGTCCGCGAAGCCGCTGACCATCAGGATCTCGTCGCGCGTCTTCAGGTACGTGGCCAGCGGGCTGGCGAGCGTCTTCAGCAGGTCGCGGCCAGCGGGCTGCAACTGGTCGGAATTCAGCGCGAACAGCACGTTGCCGCTGATGCCGATGCGCCCGTTCACGAGCGTCACGCGGCCGGCCGCGAGCGGCCCGGCGAGCGCCTGTTCGAGCGACTTGCGCTGCCGTGCCTCGAGCTGGCGCGCGCGCACCGCTTCCTCGAGCTTCGACGTGAGCTGGAGCTGCATGCCGATCACGCCGACGAGGATCAGCACGAACGCGCCGAGCAGCACCGACATCAAGTCGGCGAACGCGGGCCATACCGGCGCCGATTGCGCGCCGCCGTCGATTTCGTCGTGCATGCGTTACGCTCCGACGGGCGCCCGCCGGCCGGCGAGCTGCTGCAGGTCTTCGACGATCTGCTTTTGCGACATCACGCTCAGGTCGATCACCTCGCGCGCCTGCGCGACGTAGTACTCGAGCTGTTCGTCGCTGCGCGCGAGCGATTTCTCGAGCGCGGCCTCGATGCGCTGCAGATGCGCGAGCAGCTTGTCGTTCGATTCGCCGAACACCTGCACGGCCATCCCGAACGCGTCGCCGAGGCTCGCCACCTCGACAGCGCCGGCCGTGACCTGCGCGGCCACCGAATCGAGCTTGCGCGTTTCGGCATCGACGGTGTCGTTGAAGCGCGCACCAACGCGATCGAGCAGATCGGCCGACGTGCTGACGAGCGCGTCGATCGCGGCACGCTGTTCGGTCGATGCATGGTTGACCGCGCCGAGCAGCGTCTCCAACGTCGCGAGCAGGCGGCTGCGTTCCTCGAGCGTCGCGGTGTCGCGCACCATGCTGTCGGACAGGCGCTGGCGCAACTCGGCGACGACGTCCGCCGCGGCCTTCGGCGCCTCCGACGCGGCCTGCACGAGACGTGCGATTTCGTTGATCGTGTCGCTCGCGTGAACCTGCGCCTGCGCGGTGATGTCGTTCGCGGTGCGGGCGAGCGTGTCGCAGATGTCCTGCTGGCGCGCCGCGGCCTGCGCGCTCGTCTGCGCCCATTCGTCGCGCAGCGCGGCCGCCATCGCGGCGAGCGAATCGTTCCATGCAGCGAGACGTTCTTCGTCGCGTGCGGCCAGTTGCGATTGGAGGCCGGTGTGCGATTCGCGGACCGTCGACAGCAGATCGTTCGTGCGTTGTTCGAACGTCGATGCCTGTGCGGCGAGGTCGCGCGTCGTTTGAGCGAGGGCGTCGCAGATTTCCTGCTGACGGCCGGCGCTGTGCACGCCGGCACGCTGCCATTCTTCGCCGAGCTTCGCGGCCATTGCCGCCAGTGAGTCGTTCCACGCTGACAGGCGTTCTTCATCGCGTGCAGCCAGTTGCGATTGCAGGCCCGTGTGCGATTCGCGGACCGTCGATAGCAAATCGTTCGTGCGTTGTTCGAACGCCGATGCCTGTGCGGCAAGGTCGCGCGTCGTTTGTGCGAGGGCGTCGCAGATTTCCTGCTGACGGCCGGCGCTGTGCACGCCGGCACGCTGCCATTCTTCGCCGAGCTTCGCGGCCATTGCGGCCAGCGAATCGTTCCACGCAGCGAGGCGCTCTTCGTCACGCGCCGCCAGTTGCGATTGCAAGCCCGTGTGCGACTCGCGGATCGTCGACAGCAGATCGGTCGAGCGTTGTTCGAACGTCGACGCCTGTGCGGCCAGATCGCGCGTCGTTTGTGCAAGTGCGTCGCAGATTTCCTGCTGACGGCCGGCGCTGTGCACGCCAGCACGCTGCCACTCTTCGCCCAGCTTCGCGGCCATTGCGGTCAGTGAATCGTTCCACGCAGCGAGGCGTTCTTCGTCACGCGCCGCCAGTTGCGATTGCAAGCCCGTGTGCGACTCGCGGATCGTCGATAGCAGATCGTTCGAGCGGTGTTCGAACGTCGACGCCTGTGCGGCCAGATCACGCGTCGTCTGAGCGAGTGCATCGCAGATTTCCTGTTGACGACCGGCACTATGCGCGCCCGCACGCTGCCATTCGTCGCCGAGCTTCGCGGCCATCGCCGCCAGCGAGTCGTTCCACGCCACGAGACGTTCTTCATCGCGTGCGGCCAGTTGCGTCTGCAAACCCGCGTGCGACTCGCGCATCGCGGCGAGCGTCGCGGCCGAATGGCGTTCGAACGTCGCGGCCGCTTCGCCGAGCGCACGCGCATGCTGGCCGGCCAGCGCCTCGCCGGCCTGCTCCTGGCGCGCCAGCGCATCGCGCCAGGCGTCCGACAGGCGGCCTTCGGTCGATTCGAGGCGCGTCGCGACGCCGTCGAGCAAATCCGACGAACACTGCGCGAACGTGTCGGTGAACTGGCCGAGCGTCGTCTGCAACTGCTGCGCGACGGCGTTGCCCGCCTGACGTTGTTCGTCGATCGCGCGGTTCCACACAGCCGTCACGTTGCCGGTGGTCTTCTCGAAGCCGTCCGTCAGCCCGTCGAGCTGACGCTGCACCGCGCCCGTCACGGTGTCGCGCAGCGCGGCCATCTCCTGCGCGAGCCCCGTCATCGTCGCGGCGACGACCGGCTGCAACGCGGCGCCGGCCACGCGCGCGCTTTCGGCGGCGCTTTCCTTCAGCGCGTCGCCGACGTTCGACGCCAGGCCCGCGTACGCCCGCTCGGTCCGGTCGAAAAACGCCTGCTGGCTTTCGAGCTGACGATCGTGCAACGCCACGCTGCGCGCTTCGAGCGTCGTCATCATCGTCTGCAACCGGTCGACCAGGGCCGGCATGACGTCGGCCTGGCGCTGCAGCAGCCGGAACGATTCGTCGCGCTGGTGCGCGGACGAATGCACGCGCAGCGTCGTCGCGATCTTCGCGTCGAGCTGCTGGGCCGCATCGATCCGTTCGCGGCGCACGAGCGCGGACAGCAGCCCGAGCATCGCGGACGTCGCGACGCCGGCGATCGACGTGCCGAACGCGAACCCGAGCCCTTTCACCGGCGCGATCAGCGACGCGCGGATCGCGTCGAGATCGGTCGCGCTCTCGAGCGCGGCGCCCGTGCCCTTCAGCGTGACGACCATCCCGAGCAGCGTGCCGAGCATGCCGAGCAGCACCAGCAGGCCGACGAGGTAAGGCGCGAGCGCCGGGCCCGGCAGCGCGACGCGCGCGCCTTCGACCCGGGCGCGCACCGCGCCGCGCAGGCCCGGATGCAGCGTGTCGAGCCACGTATCGAGCTTCGCGGGCGGCTCGGTCAGGCCGGTGACCGCGCGCGACAGCGTGGCGGTCGCCTGCCGGTAGCGCAGCAGCTCCCATGCGCCGGCGACGTAGCACGCGCCAATCAGCAGCGTGACGGCCGCCGCCAGCGGGTTCGATGCGACATAGCCGGCACCGATCCAGCCCACTGCGAGCAGACCGGCGACGAAGACAACGAGATCAAGGCGAATTCTGGACATAGCGTGTTGATTAGCAGGTGCGAAGGGCCGCGAGCAGCCCGTCTACCGTTTGAAACCGGACTTCGAGTTCGGCAAGCAGGATGCTTTGCATCTCGTCGCGAAACGTATCGAGCCATGCGCCGGGCACGATCGCCGCGACGGTCGGGGTATCGGCCACCGGGCCTTCATCGGCCGGAGCGGATGGGGCGGCGGCGTCGAGTGCGGCCGCGGATTCGGCGTCAGCCAGCGCTTGCCGCTCCGCTTCACGCAGCCGCGCGAAGCGCGTGCCGAGCAGCGCGGGCACGGCCGACAACAGGCTGCGCTCGCGCGCGCCGAGCACGCGCTCCATGATCGTGTCGAGCGTCGCGAGCCGCGCCATCCCGGACGAGCGTGCGGCGAGCGCGACGCGCAGGCGGCCGCGCAACTGGCCGATCGCCGTTTCCATGTCCTGCTGCAGGGTCAGATAACGTTGACGAAAATCCGCGAAATCGGCCGTGTCGGCGGCCGGCGGCGGCGGATCGCCCGGCCGGCGCCGCGCCCGCGGCCGGCTGGCGGCCGTGATCGCCTGCGCGAGATCGTGGCGCACGCGCGCGCAATCGCGCTCGGCGTCGTAGCCGCGCACGCCGGCCGCGACGCCCGGCGGGCTCGCATTCAGCGCGGACGACAGCGTGATCGCGTCGGTCCAGCCGAGCCACTGGCTCAGCCGGTCGGACAGCGTCTGCCGGGATTCCGCGACGTCGGCATCGGCCAGGCGCGCGAGCAGCCGGACGAGCGTCGGACCGCTCAACGCCGGGCGCGGAGATGCTTGCACCATGCTGCAAACCGTCAAAAAAGGCAGCAGTTTACACGTCGTCGGGCAGTCGACCGCCAGAATCGGGGAAGCGGCGCCGTTCGGCGCGCCGGTCAACCCATGCGAACGCCCGTCGCGCAAGGCTGGGCGGGCGGCGGTGCCGGGTGGGGAAGCAGGATCGGCGGCAGCCGGCGAGCGGCCGCGCCACGAGGAAGTCATACGTTTGCGAACCGGCCGACTCGCCGGTTCGCGCCGGTACCGATCAGAAATGAAAGGGCTCAGATCCCCGCTTTCGGCGCATTCAGGATCAGCCGCAGCCCGAGCAGCGTGATCGCGCCGGCCGCGATGCGGTCGACCCACTTCTTCGCGCGCAGGTAGAGCTCGCGCGGCCGGCGCGTCGAGAAACACAGCGCGACGAGCGTGTACCAGCCGAATTCGACCGCGAACACGAGCGGCGGCAGCACGAGATAGCACCACAGCGGCGGATGCTGCGGAAGCAGCGCCGCGAAGATGCTGCCGTACCAGATCGCCGTCTTCGGGTTGCTGAGCTGGGTCGTGAGGCCGGTCCAGAACGACTTGCGCGCGCTGCCGCCGGCCATCGCCTGCGGATCGTCCATCGCGATCGGTCGGTCGGCGCCGCGCCAGATCTTCGACGCCATGTAGATCAGGTACGCGCCACCCGCGACCTTGAGGCCCACGTACAGCCATTCGACGGCCTGCAGCAGCGTGTAGAGCCCGGCCAGCGCGACGCCGCCGAACACGATGCCGCCGATGCCCATGCCGAGTGCGGTGGCGAGCCCGTCGCGGCGCGACAGCCCGATCGAATTGCGGGCAACCAGCACGAAGCTCGGGCCCGGGATCATCGCGCCGAGAAACAGCGCAGCCAGGATGGCGAGTACGGCAGCCGATGCGGTCATCGAAGTCTCCTTGGTCAGCGACGCCGCTGCGCCGGCGCCTGCGTGTCGTTTCCGACGGTCGAGCGGTCGATTCTGGCACGCTTCGCGGATGGCCGAAAGCGGCTGTGCGCTGCTATGCTGGCCCTCTTTCCCGTGATCCCGCGCCGCCCCATGATCGAGATCCGCGCCGCCCGCTATCCCGACGATGCCGCCGTCGCCGATCCGATCTTTCGCGAGTCCATCGCGAGCCCGACCGTCAGCCTCGCCTTCCCGAGCGACGAGCCCGGAAATCCGGCGCCGGGCGGCGAGTTGTCCGGACGTGATCTGTCACGCGCCGCGCGACTCATCTCCCTTTCCTCCTTTCGACCGGACCGCCCGTCATGCGCGCCCTTCGCCTTTCCGCCCTGCTGCTCCCGCTGTTCGCCGCCCTCTCGCTCAACGCCCGCGCCGCCCCCCTGCCGAAATCGATCGCCGCACAACTGCCGCCCGGCTACCAGCCGCTGACCGCGCAGGCCGGCCCCGATCTCGACAACGGGCGGCACAGCTTTCTCGTCGTCGTGCATCGTGCAGTGGACACGCGCGAGCAGCCGTCGCCGCGCCCGCTGCTGATCTACGAGGAACAGGCCGATCACACGTACCGGCTCGCCGCCCGCAACGACCAGGTCGTGCTGCGCGCGAACGAAGGCGGCCAGTGCGACCCGTTCGATCCCGACGATGCGGCCGGCAACGGCTTGTCGGTGAAGGGCCGCTATTTCACCGTGCAGAACGCCGTCGCGTGCGGGCAGCACTGGACCGACTACATCACGTTCCGCTACGACCCGCGCACGCACGGCTGGCTGTTTTCGAACCGGATCGTCACCGAATCGTTTCCGCTCGACGACCAGCCCGACCACGTCACCGTCACGCGCGCCGACGCGCACCGGCCGGTGTCGTTCGGGCAGTGGCAGCGCAAGGACTAGACGCCGCACGCCGCGCCGCACGCGGCGGCGCCGTTTTTCAATACGGCGCGTCGCCCGCCCGACGCTCGCGACACCGGGCCAACAGGTCTACCATAGGCGCTCGTCGCCCGCGCGACCGCCGGCACGGCATGCGGCTTGCGCCTGCCCCTTTCCCCGTTGTCCCCGCCCAGGAGGACGTCATGACGCAACACTTCGATGCGATCGTCATCGGCACCGGCCAGGCCGGGCCGCCGCTCGCCGCGCGGCTCGCAGGCGCCGGCATGAAAGTCGCGATCGTCGAGCGCGGCCGCTTCGGCGGCACCTGCGTAAATACCGGCTGCATCCCCACCAAGACGCTGATCGCGAGCGCATACGCCGCGCAGCTCGCCCGACGCGCCAGCGAATACGGCGTGTCGATTGGCGGCCCCGTCACCGTCGACATGAAAGCCGTGAAGGCGCGCAAGGACCAGATCTCGGGCCGCTCGAACCACGGCGTCGAGCAATGGGTGCGCGGCCTCGACAACACGACCGTCTTTCAGGGTCATGCCCGCTTCGAACGCGCGAACGCGGTGCGCGTGGGCGATGACGTGCTCGAAGCCGAACGCATCTTCATCAACGTCGGCGGACGCGCGCAGGTGCCCGCGATGCCGGGCCTCGACTCGGTGCCGTACCTGACCAACTCGACGATGATGGACGTCGACTTCCTGCCCGACCATCTCGTGATCGTCGGCGGCAGCTACGTCGGGCTCGAATTCGGCCAGATGTACCGCCGCTTCGGCTCGAAGGTCACGATCGTCGAGAAAGGCCCGCGCCTGATCCGCCGCGAGGACGAGGACGTGTCGCAGGCCGTGCGCGAGATCCTCGAAAAAGAAGGGATCGACGTGCAGCTCGACGCGAATTGCCTGAGCGCGCGCCGCGACGGCGACGCCATCGTGGTCGGCCTCGACTGCGCGGGCGGCGGCCGCGAGGTGGCGGGCTCGCACCTGCTGCTCGCGGTCGGGCGCGTGCCGAACACCGACGATCTCGGGCTCGACCGCGCGGGCGTCGATACCGACGCGCGCGGCTACATCACCGTCGACGATCAGTTGCGCACCAACGTGCCCGGCATCTGGGCGCTCGGCGACTGCAACGGGCGCGGCGCGTTCACGCACACCGCGTACAACGACTACGAGATCGTCGCGGCCAACCTGCTCGACGACGATCCGCGCAAGGTGTCCGACCGCATCATGGCCTACGCGATGTACATCGATCCGCCGCTCGGCCGCGTCGGCATGACGCTCGAGGAAGCGAAGCAGACGGGCCGCCGGCTGCTGGTCGGCACGCGCCCGATGACGCGCGTCGGCCGGGCGGTCGAGAAAGGCGAAAGCCAGGGCTTCATGAAGGTGATCGTCGACGCGGATAGCCACGCGATCCTCGGCGCGTCGATCCTCGGCGTGACCGGCGACGAAGTCGTGCACGGGATACTCGACGTGATGACCGCCGGCGCGCCGTACACGACGATCAGCCGCGCGATGCATATCCACCCGACCGTATCGGAGCTGGTGCCGACGCTGCTGCAGGATCTGCATCCGGTCGAATGACGCACGGCAGGCGGGCGGCCGCGACGTACGCGTTTTCGTCACGGCCCAAGCCGCGCATGACGCGCGGCGCCCGACGCTCGTCAGCTTTCGAAATACGCCGGCCGGTCGATGTCGGCCAGCAGCCCCGGCTGCGTCGGCGCCCAACCGAGCGACGCCCGCGTGCGCTCGCTCGTTGCGGGCGCATCCATCCCCGCGAACATCGCGAACCAGCCGAAGTGCTCGCCGGCTTCCGCCGCCGACTTCGCGACGACCGGCACGTTCAGCCGGCGGCCGATCACCTCCGCGATTTCGCGAAACGGCACGCCCGTGTCGTCGACCGCGTGATAGCGCGCACCGGCCGCGCCGCGCTCGATCGCGAGCCGGTACACGCGCGCCGCGTCGAGCCGGTGCACGGCCGGCCAGCGGTTCGCGCCGTCGCCGATGTACGCCGCCACCCCTTTCTCCCGCGCGAACGCAATCAGGCGCGGCACGAACGCGTGGTCGCCGTCGCCGTGCACGGACGGCGGCAGGCGGACGACCGACACGTGCACGCCGCGCGCTTCGAGCGCGACCGCGCTCGCTTCGGACGCACGCGGATAGTTCGCCGACACCGGCACATGCGGATCGTCCTCCGTCGCCGCGCGGCCGGGCGCGACGAGCGCGAGGCCCGACGTGACGATCAGCGGCCGCGCCGAACCGGCGAGCGCCGCGCCGATCGTCTCGATCGCGCGGCGGTCGAGTTCGCAGTTCTGCGCGAAGCGCGAGAAGTCGTGATTGAATCCCGTGTGGATCACCGCGTCGGCGGCGTCGGCGCCGCGCGTCAGGCTCTCGAGATCCTCGAGCGACCCGCGATGGACGTCGGCGCCGGCCGCGGCAACCGATGCCGCCGCTGCATCCGACCGCGCGAGCCCGAGCACCGAGTGCCCGGCGGCCAAGAGTTCGGCGACGACGGCCGAGCCGACGAATCCCGACGCTCCCGTAACAAAGACACGCATGTTCAGCACCTCCGGATGAAATGGAGGCTTACTATCTGCCGAGCGCCGCTCGCGGTGAAGCCGTGACGGTTTACCGGTAAACGAACTAACAGGATATGGCTGACGCCCCCGACAACCTGCTCGGCGCGTACCTGCGGGACCGCCGCGAAAAACTCGACCCGGCCGCGCTCGGGCTGCCGGCCACGCGCCGCCGCACGCCGGGCCTGCGGCGCGAGGAAGTCGCGCAGCGCGCGCACGTGAGCGCCGCGTGGTACACGTGGCTCGAACAGGGGCGCGGCGGCGCACCGTCGGCCGACGTGCTCGACCGACTCGCCCGCGCGCTGTTGCTCAACGACGCCGAACGCGAACACCTGTTCCTGCTCGGCGTCGGCCATCCGCCCGAGGTGCGTTATCACGCGCCGGCCAGCGTGACGCCGCGGCTGCAACGCGTGCTCGATTCGCTCGACGCGAGCCCCGCGATCATCCGCACCGCGACGTGGGACGTCGTCGCATGGAACGACGCCGCGGCCGCGACGCTGACCGACTATGCGACGCTGCCGCCCGCCGCGCGCAACATCCTGCGGCTGATCTTCGTCGATGCGCGCGTGCGCGATGCGCAGCCGAACTGGGAGCGCGTCGCGCGGTTCGCGGTCGGCGCGTTTCGTGCGGACGTCGCGCGCGGCGGCGCGACGCGGGCCGTGCAGGCGTTCGTCGACGAGATGCGCGCGACCAGCGCCGAATTCGACGCGATGTGGCGCGACCACGATATCCGAACGCACGACGAAGGCACGAAGGAGATCCGCCATCCGGAAGTCGGCCGGATCGCGCTCGACTATTCGGCGTTCTCGGTCACCGGCAGTCCGGACCTGAGCCTCGTGACCTTCACGCCGGTGACGCCGGCCGACCGCGAGCGGATCCGGGAACTCGTCGCGGCCCGCGAACGGGGTCGCGCGGCACAGGCGCCGGCTGCGTGACCACGCATGGCCTTCTCGCGAGCCTGGTTCGGGACGGCATGGTTCGACGGATCGCGCAGCAGTCCTTCGCGTTCGATATCCGCGATTGAAAAACGCAGGCGGAAAATGCAAAGAGGCGTCGCGCACGAATGCGCGACGCCTCTTGTTCATTCACGGAAAAATGCCGATTACGCGGCGCGCTGCAGCAGGTCCGTGGCGAACGACTTCGCATGCGCGACGGCTTCCTGCGCGTCGCCGAATACGCCGAGCTCGTCCCAGTGCTCTTCGGCCGCGTACGTGCCCTTCACGGCGAGCGCTCGCTGAACGCTCAACTGCGCCGCGTAGCGGCCGTCGTCCAGCGGCCGTGCCGTCGCGACGACCTTGTGCGGCGGGCTCGCTCGTTCCGGCTGAACCAGTTCGACAGGACCGCTGGCCGTGCCGATATTCATCAACTCGTTTCGGGTGTTGCAGTCGGGGCAGTAGAAGCACCAGCCCGCGCCCTCCTGATGGTGCCTGACCTGCCCGCGAGCCAGCACGGCACGACATTCGACGTTTTCGCAGATGAACGGCATCGCAGTCTCCGGAGTTGTTTGACGGAAATCCTAGCATGACCGCCGGCGGTCAACCATCGGCATCCGCATGATGGCCGCGGCGGCGGTTCCGGTTCGTGACGGAGGCTCGACCGGGCGGGCGTCGCCGTCTTTCGCTGCGCTGCAATACCGGTGCTTTTTCCCGGATCGGGACGCCCGCTGCGCGAGATCAACCGGCATTCACCTACCGTCGCTGTTCGTTGCTTCCTGTCGGCATCGCATCCGCGCGGCGCAAACCCATACAGTCGATCGATGAAGACGTAAAGGACGCTTTTCCCTCGTTTCAAGCCAAATGACATGATTCGAGGGTTCCCCCGTAAAATTCGCCATTCCGGGGTTATCGACTCATTGCTTCGTCATGCATCGAATTGGATTTTTCGTCTGCCGCGGCTACGACGCGCTCGATCTTGGCGGGCCGCTATCGGCCTTCAATCAGGTGGCCACGGCCGCCGGCCGCACGCCATACGATCTTCACGTCATCTCGCCATTCGGCGGCCCGATTCCCGGCAATACCGGCCTTTCGATCGACACGAAGCCGATCGGACGGCGCGCGTTCGACACCGTCGTATTCGTCGGCGGCGATATCGCGCCGATGCAAACGTCGGAGAATATCGTCGCGGCCAGCAAGCTGGCCACCAGGGCGTCGCGAGTGGCAAGCGTGTGTACCGGCGCATTCCTGCTTGCGGAAACCGGCTCGCTGGACGGGTTGAGAGCGGCGACGCACTGGCGATACGCCGCGCAATTGCAGTCGCGCTTTCCTCGCACACGGGTCGACGGCGACAGCATCTATGTCGTCGACGGCCGCGTCTGGACGTCGGCGGGCATCGCGTCCGGCATCGACCTCGCGCTCGGCATGATCGAACGGGACATGAGCGCGGAGATCGCGCGCGAGGTGTCGCGGCTTCTCGTCGTTCCGTATCGGCGGCCCGGCGGGCAGTCGCAATTCTCCGCGATGTCGCAGATGGAGCCGGAATCGGATCGCATCCGTATCGCACTGAATTTCGCTCGCGAACATCTAGCCGAAGCATTGCCGGTCGAACGGCTCGCCGATGCGGCGAGCTTGAGCGTGCGACAGTTCGGGCGCGCCTTTCGCCGGGAAACCGGGGAAACGCCCGCGAGGGCGGTCGAGCGTCTACGAGTAGAAGCGGCAAGGCTGCGCCTGCAGAGCGGCAGCGAACCGATCGAACAGATCGCGCTGGCGGTGGGATTCACCGATCCGGAACGGATGCGCCGTGCCTTCATCAAGCTGCTCGGGCACCCGCCGCAAGCGGTTCGACGCGAGAGCAGGTCGAACGCCGCGCGCTGATCGGCCGCCTGCCGGTCAGCGCGCGGCCGGGTCGACGTCTCGCCAATGGGTGATTGGCGCGTGGGTACCCAACGCGCCATTTCGCCGGACGTCGATAGCCGCCGTCAATCCTTGACCGGCGGGTAAGCGTTCCACATGTCGCGATGCAGCTTCCACGTGCCGCCCTGCTTCAGGAACACGAGCGTCTGCTTCGCGCGGATCTTCAGCACTCCGTCGTGATCGCGAACCTCCACATCCGATACTTCCGTCACGGCGTGGTCGTTACCGTAGAACTCGTAGTTGTCGAACGACACGGTGCCGGGTTTTGATCCGGCATACCCGTTGGTGAAGTACTCGGTGATCGCGCGGCGCCCCGTGACCTTGTCGCCGCCCGGCGGCAAGAGCGCGCCGTCGTCGGTATAGAGACGGCCGATCGCGTCGTAATCCCCTCGCGCAAAGGCGTCCGCCCATCGCGCGTTTTCGGCCTTGATGGCCGCTTCGGGCAGGCGTTGCGCACCAGCGGCGACAGCCGGCGCCGCGAATGAAACAAAGGACACGCACGCCGCAAGCGCGGCAGTACAAAGATGAATCCGTCGCATCGAATGATTTCCGAATCGGGTTTGAATTGAAGAGGCGGCAACGCTGCTCGCGGTGCCGGCAAGCGTTTCAGCGCACGCCGGGAATGCGTGCGAGCCCCTTTGATGCACCGGGCAGCTTCTTGTCGACCATCGCGACGAGTTCGGGCCGCGCCTCTCTCGGATGACCGGCGTGGAACGGCGGATCGGGATCGTATTCGATCACGAGCTGCGTGTATTCGGCGGCCTGCTGGCCGCGCAGCTTCGCCGCCACGCGCAGCGCGAAGTCGATGCCCGCCGTCACGCCGCCGCCGCTCATGAAGCGGCCGTTGTCGTCTTCGACGAAGCGATCGGGAACGGGAATCGCACCATATTCGGCCAGCTTGTTGACGAACGCCCAATGGCAGGCGCTGCGCTTGCCCTGGAGCGCGCCCGTCGCGGCGAGCACGAGCGACCCGTTGCATACTGACGTCACGTGTTTGGCGCTCTCCGCCAGACGGCGGATCTGCGCCTGATACGCCGGCCGCATCGGCACCGACAAATTCGACCCGCCGGGCACGAGGATCACGTCGGTCCTGTCGATATCGGCCAGCCGTTCGGTCTTGCCGTACACGACGCCGAATTCGAGCGTCACGCTGCCGCCGTCGAGGCTCGCATAGCGCACGTTCGTATTCGGCAAGCGGTGGAAGACCTCGCTGGGGCCCGCGAAGTCGAGCAGCGTGCCGCCGTCGTAATTGACGATCAGGATATCGAGCGGCTCGTTCGGCGCGAGCAGCCCCGTACTGCCCGCAGGCGCCGGCGCCGGCGTGGCGTGCCCGAGCACCGCGCCGCCACCCAGCACGGCGCCGAGGGTGGCCGCGCTGCCGAACTTCAGGACATCGCGGCGCGAACGGCCTGCCCGCGTGAGCGGCCCGGCGGACGCATGGTTATCGCTACTGTCGGTCAAGATGATTGCTCCTTGCAACTTCAGCCCATGAGCGCGCGCAACCGCGCCGGGCCGGATCGAAGAACCGCCGCGGCGGACGTGAAATCGGGATGAGGATGAGCCGGGGTGACATGCCGGGCCCGGCGATCGCGAAGCGCGGGCTTAAAGCTGCGACGCACCGCCGTCGACGACCAGCTCGGTACCGACGACGTACGAGGATTCGTCGCTGGCGAGATAGAGCGCCGCGTACGCGATGTCGTCGGCCTTGCCCATGCGGCCCACCGGAATCGCGTGCGCGAATTCGGCCTTGCGCTCGCGCACCCATTCGTCGGGCTTGCCCCACCTGGACAGCAGCGGCGTATCGATCGGGCCGGGTGCGATCGCGTTGAAACGGATTTTCCGGTCGAGGAATTCGTACGACCAGCTGCGGGCCAACGAACGCACGGCGGCTTTTGCCGCCGCGGTCAACGAGATGCCGTGCTTGCCGGTCCGATCGACGAACGAGGTATTGAGGACCACCGACGAACCTTCGCGCAGGTAAGGCAGCGCTGCTTGAAGCGTGAACACCACACCCTTGACGTTGACGTCCATGATGTCGTTGTAGAGCGTGTCGTCGATGTCGTTCACGGCGGACGGGAACGCCCAGCCCGCGTTGGCGAACACGACATCGAGGCCGCCGAACGTCTCGTCGGCCGCGGCGGCAATCGCGCGCATGTCGTCCAGCGACCTGACGTCGCCCTTGAGCACGAGCGCATGCTCGCCGAGTTCCGCCTTCACGCGCTCGAATGCGGCCTCGTCGCGCCCCGTCACCGCGACGCGCGCACCTTCCGCCATGAACAGCTTCGCGGTGGCCAGACCGATGCCGCTGGTGCCGCCCGTGATCAACACCGATTTATTTTTGAGTCGCATCTTCCGTTCCTTTTCGTGTCGTGATTGACCAGGCCGGCTACGCGACACGCGATGGCGCTTGCGTGCGGGTTCCTGCTTGATCGTTCACGTGCAGTATGGAACGTGACGCGGATGGCTCAAAGGTCGTATAACCCTCGAAAAACGTCATTCGAGGCGTTCGATCCGCACCGGCGAACGGCATGGCGCCTCGGCCGAGCAAGCCGATGAAACGGCCACGCGCGACGCGGCTAGACGGTTTTCCCCGACAGCCCGTGCATCGGCCGCCGCAACGCGGCGTCGAACGGATTGGTGCGCGGGCCGATCGCGTCGGCCTGGCGTCGCAGCAGTTCGACGACCATCGGCATCCGGTCGTCGCCGAGCCGCGACGCGAGCGTGCCGACGCTCAGCGCACCCACCGGATAACCGGTGCGATCGAGAATCGGTACCGCGACGCCGGCCATCCCGTCGAGCACGCCGCTGTTGCGGCCCGCGTAGCCGAGTTGCCGCACGCGTTCGATCTCGGTGCGCAGATACACCTCGTCGAGCACGCCGTAGCCGCGGATGCGCGGCACGTTGAAGCGGATCACCTCCTCGCGCTCGGCTTCGGGCAGGAAGGCGAGGATCGCAAGGCTGCCCTGCCCGACGCCGAGCGCGATGCGCCCGCCGATATCGCCGGTAAACGAGCGGATCGGAAACGGCCCTTCGCACAGGTCTAGACACACGGCGTCGAAGCCGCTCTTCACCAGCAGGAAGATGGTTTCGCCGAGGCTCGCGCACAGCCGCAGTAGCGCGGGACGGCACAGCGTGCGCATGCTGCTCGGGTTGCCGGCCTGCGCGGCGAGCGCGAAAAAGTCGACGCTCAGCCGGTACAGCTTCGACTGCTCGTCCTGTTCGACCATCCCTTCGGCGATCAACGATTGCAGGATGCGGTGCGCGGTGCCCTGCGTCAGGCCGACGGCCTTCGCCAGATGCGTGACGCGCACGCCGTCCTGCTGCATGCCGGCCAGCGCGCGCAGGATCGCGAACGCACGCTGCAGCATGCCGGTGCCGGGCGCACCGGCTGAATCGACGGGATCTGCCGCATCGGCGGCGTGCTCGTCCGGGCGCGGCGCGCGGGCGGACGGCGACGTTCCGCGCGAACGAGGTTCCTGCATGTCGGCTCTCCTCCACGATTTCAGTGAATGGAATACGGTAGCCGCCATTGTCGTCCGGCCGAAAATCCGCGGGCATCCGGGTGTGCACGGGATTGACGCGGGCATTTCACGGCTCGGCCGCCCGTCATACAACGGAACGATTCGCAGGCGATTTTCCGATTCGTTCCGTTCAATGGAATTTTTCCGAAATTCATCCCGTTCAGCAGAATTCGAAATTGACGCGCCGAAATATGGCTGGCTAGAGTCCGCGTCATCGGCGCACCGGCCATGCGGTGTGCGAACCCGGAGCTCTCCATGTCGTTTCTCACGCTTACGGATCTGACGAAAACCTTCGGCGAGCTCACCGCCGTCGCGGACGTCAACCTGTCGGTCGAGCAAGGCGAATTCGTGTCGCTGCTCGGGCCGTCCGGCTGCGGCAAGACCACCACGCTGCAGATGATCGCCGGCTTCGTCGACGTCACGCGCGGCCGCATCGCGCTCGACGGGCAGGACATCACGCACCTGAAGCCGAACCGCCGCGGGCTCGGCATCGTGTTCCAGAGCTATGCGCTGTTTCCGCACATGAGCGTCGCGGAGAACGTCGGCTTCGGCCTCGACATGCGCGGCGTCGACAAGGCCGAGCGCGCGGAGCGCATTCGCGCGGCGCTGGCGCTCGTGCGGCTCGACGCGCTCGCGCACCGCTTTCCGCGCGAATTGTCCGGCGGCCAGCGGCAGCGCGTGGCGATCGCGCGCGCGGTCGTGATCGAGCCGCCCGTGCTGCTGCTCGACGAGCCGATGTCGAACCTCGACGCGAAGCTGCGCGAGGACATGCAGTTCGAGCTGCGCGCGATCCAGCGCAAGATCGGCACGACGACGATCATGGTCACGCACGATCAGTCGGAAGCGCTGTCGATCAGCGACCGCGTGGTCGTGATGGAAGCCGGCCGCATCACGCAGACCGATACGCCGTATCGCGCATACGAGCGCCCCGAAAATCATTTCGTGTCGCAATTCATCGGCAAGGCGAACCTGCTGCCCGGCACGATCGTCGCGCACGACGGCGACGCGATCCGCATCGACCTCGGGCACGATCTCGCCGAGACGGGCCGCACCGCGCATCTGCCCCCGCGCGAGCGCGACGTGCGCGTGGGCGACGCGGTATCGGTCTGCATCCGCCCCGAAAAGCTGCGGCTGTGCGCGCCCGAGGCCGGCCGCTTCGCGGCGACCGTCACGAGCCGCTTCTTCCTCGGCAGCCAGTGGCTGTACCGCGTCGACAGCGCGCTCGGCGAGGTGCTCGTGTGCTGCCAGAACGAAGGCGCGGAGCCGCTCGCGGAAGGCGCGCCGGTCGGCATCGACTGGCACAGCGACGCGGTGCGCGTGATGCGCCGGGAGGCCTGAATGCGACAGCCTTCCCGCCCGCTCTCGACCGAAGGCGCACCGGCCGGGCTCGCGCAATCGGGCGCGACCGTGGCCGCCACGGACGCGGCGGACGCGGTGACGCCCCGTGCCGTCGGCGGCGGCGCGCCGCGCGCGCGCTGGCGCGCGCATGCGCCGCTGTGGCTGATGTGCGCACCTGCATTCGCGCTGTTCGCCGCGCTCGTGCTCGTGCCGCTCGCGATGACGTTCGTGCTGACGTTCTACCGCTTCGACCCGGCCACCGGCCCCACCGCCGCGTTCCAGTTCGGCAACTACGCGGAAGTGCTCGGCTCGTCGTACTTCCACACGATCTTCGCGCGCACGTTCGGCATTGCCGCGCTGACCACCGCGATCTGCGTCGCGATCGGCACGCCGGAAGCCTACGTGCTGTCGAAAATGCGCGACCCGTGGCGCTCGCTGTTCCTGCTCGCGATCCTCGCGCCGCTGCTCGTGTCGGTGGTCGTGCGCGCGTTCGGCTGGAGCATGCTGCTGAACACGAGCGGGCTCGTGAACCAGGCGCTCGCGCTCGTCGGCCTCGGGCCGTACAAGCTCGAATACACGACCTTCGCGATCGTGATCGCGCTGGTGCACGTGATGCTGCCGTTCATGGTGATCCCGGTGTGGACCGCGCTGCAACGGCTCGATCCGCAGACCGAGCACGCGGCGTTGTCGCTCGGCGCGTCGCCGTTCACGACGCTGCGCCGCATCGTCGTGCCGCAACTGATGCCCGGCGTGCTGTCGGGCAGCCTGATGGTGTTCGGGCTGTCGGCGAGCGCGTTCGCGATTCCGGGCCTGCTCGGCGGGCGCCGCCTGAAGGTCGCGGCCACGGCCGTCTACGACGAATTCCTCGGCTCGCTGAACTGGCCGCTCGGCGCGACGATCGCGGTGCTGCTGCTCGCGGCGAACCTCGTCGTGATGCTCACCTACTACCGCGTGCTCGAACGCCGCTACGCGCGCAGCCTCGGAGGCGCCTCCCGATGAGAAAGAACGGCCCCTTTGCGCTGGCGTTCCACACGCTCGTGATCCTGTTCGTGCTCGCGCCGCTCGTGATCGTCGTGCTCGTCGCGTTCACGCCCGACGAAACGCTGACGCTGCCGACCCGCGGCGTGTCGCTGCGCTGGTTCCGCGCGATCCTCGACTATCCCGACTTCGTCACCGCGTTCCTCAACAGCGTGAAGCTCGCGTTCGCGTCGGCGACGCTGTCGCTCGCGATCGCGTTGCCGGCCGGCCTCGCGATCGGCCGCGCGACGTTTCCGGGCCGCGCGTTCCTCAACGGGCTGCTGCTGTCGCCGCTCGTGATTCCCGGCCTCGTGCTCGGCATCGCGCTGCTGCGCTTTTTCGCGCTGATCGGCGCGACCGGTTCGTTCGCATGGCTCGTGCTCGCGCACATGATCGTCATCACGCCGTTCGTGATGCGGCTCGTGCTCGCGTCCGTCGCGGGCCTCGACCGCAGCATCGAGCAGGCCGCATGCTCGCTCGGCGCGGACCCGTGGACGACCTTCCGCCGCATCACGCTGCCGATGATCGTGCCCGGCATCACGGGCGGCTGGCTGCTCGCGTTCATCAACAGCTTCGACGAGCTGACGATGTCGATCTTCGTCACGTCGCCGCAGACGGTCACGCTGCCCGTGCGCATGTACATGTACGCGACCGAATCGATCGACCCGATGATGGCGTCGGTGTCGGCGCTCGTCATCTTCATCACCGCCGGCGCGATGCTGCTGCTCGATCGCGTGTACGGCCTGAACCGCATCCTGATCGGCCAACATTGATGACGACTCCCGTTTCCCGTACCAACGACATCGCGGACGACGGCGCGCAGTTCGTGCGCGTCGCCGAACGCGAGCGCGCGTCCGTCGCATTCACGCTCGACGGCCGCCCTGCGCAGGCGCTTGCTGGCGACACCGTGCTCACCGCGATTCTGGTCGCGCAGCGTCGCGTGCGCATCAGCGAATTCAGCGGGCAGCCGCGCGCGGGCTTCTGCCTGATCGGCGCGTGCCAGGACTGCTGGGTGCGCACCGAGGCCGGCGCGCGCGTGCGCGCATGCTCGACGCCGATCGTCGAAGGCATGCGTATTCTCACGATCGCCCGGCCGATCGCAGCCGGAGACGCAGCATGAGCGCCGCGCTGCAGCCGGTGATCGTCGGCGCGGGGCCGGCCGGCGTGCGCGCGGCCGAGGCACTGGTCGACGCGGGACTGCGGCCGGTCGTGATCGACGAGAACGCGCGCTGGGGCGGACAGATCTATCGTCAACCGCCGGCCGGCGCCGCGTTCGCGCGCGACAAGCGCACGCTGTACGGCTTCGAGGCCGCGAAGGCCGACGCGCTGCACCGGACGATGGCCGCGCTGCTGCCGCACGTCGACTACCGGCCGAACACGCTGGCGTGGTCATGCGGCGCGGGCCGCGTCGACACGCTGCAGGACGGCCGTGAAGTGACGGTGCCGTACGCGCACCTGATCGTCGCGAGCGGCGCCACCGACCGCGTGCTGCCCGTGCCGGGCTGGACGCTCGCGGGCGTCTATACGCTCGGCGGCGCACAGGTCGCGCTGAAGGCGCAGGGCTGCGCGATCGGCCGGCGCATCGTTTTCGCGGGCACGGGGCCGCTGCTTTACCTCGTCGCTTACCAGTATGCGAAGGCCGGCGCGCAGGTCGCGGCCGTGCTCGATACGAGCCCGCTGCGCCGCCAGGCCGCCGCCGCGCCCGCGCTGCTGCGCATGCCGTCGATCTTCGCGAAGGGGCTCTACACCATCGGCTGGCTGCGCGCGCACGGCGTCGCGATCGAAACGGGCGTCACGCTCGAGCGCGTGCTCGGCGCCCGACACGTGACGGGGCTCGCATGGCGCGCCGCCGGCGACGACGAGCGCACCGCGTCGCCGCGCGTGCTCGACTGCGATGCGCTCGGCCTCGGCTTCGGCCTGCGTTCCGAAACGCAGCTCGCCGATCTGGCCGGCTGCCGGTTCGGCTTCGACCCGCTCGATCGCGCATGGCTGCCGGAGCGCGACGCAGCCGGGCGCACGTCGGTGCGCGGTATCTACGTCGCCGGCGACGGCGCGGGCATCGCGGGCGCCGACGCGGCCGAAGCGTCGGGCCGACGTGCGGCGCTCGCGTTGCTCGACGATGCCGGCATCGCATCTCGCTCGCCGTCCGGCAAACCCGACACGGCGGCGCTCGACCGCACGCTCGCACGCATCGGCTCGTTCCGCGTGGGCCTCGAAGCGGCATTCGCGCCGCCGGCCGACCAAGCCGCGCGCTGCCCCGACGACACGATCGTGTGCCGCTGCGAGGAAGTCGACGCGGGCACGCTGCGCCGCTGCATTCGCGCGGGCGCAGCGACCGAAATGAACCGGCTGAAAGCGCTGACGCGCGTCGGCATGGGTCGCTGCCAGGGCCGCATGTGCGGCGACGCGGCCGCGCTCGTGCTGGCCGCCGAAACCGGCCTTCCGCTCGCCGACGTCGGCCGGTTGCGTGCGCAACCGCCGGTGAAGCCGTTCCCGATCTCGGCCGCGCTCGCGGGCGACGACGTCGCGGCGATTCCCGACGAGGCGCGCGATGAGTGAGCGTCGACATTACGACGTCGCGATCGTCGGCGGCGGCCTCGTCGGCGCGTCGGCCGCACTCGCGCTCACGCGACGCGGCTTGCGCGTCGGGCTGTTCGAGCGGCGCGACTGCGGTGCGCAGGCGAGCGGCGTGAACTACGGCGGTGTGCGCTGCCAGGGCCGCCCGGCCGAGCAATTGCCGCTCGCGCTGCGCGCGCGGCGTATCTGGGATCGCCTGCCCGAACTGATCGGCATCGACGGCGAATTCGTCGTGTCCGGCCACTTGCGGCTTGCGCGCAGCGGCGCCGATCTCGACGCGCTCGACGCGTACGCCGCTCTCGCCGGCGAACACGGCTTGCCGCTGCAGGTGATACGCGGCGACGCGTTCCGCCGCCGCTACCCGTGGCTCGGCCGCGCGGCGCTCGGCGGCTCGCTGTGCGAGACCGATGGCCATGCGAACCCGCGCCTCGTGTCGCCCGCGTTCGCGCGCGCGGCTCGCGCGGCGGGCGCGGACGTGTTCGAGCACACCCCGGTCGACGAGGTTCACCACGACGGCACGCGCTTTCACGTGCAGGCCGGCGGCCGCGCGCACACGGCGACATGGCTGATCAATTCGGCCGGCGCATGGGCGAACACGATCGCCGAGCGCTTCGGCGAAGCCGTGCCGATGGAGCCGATCTACCCGAACATGTGGGTGACCGAACCGCTGCCGCCGTTCATCGCGCACAACCTCGGCGTGTACGGCGGCGGCGTGTACGCGCGCCAGGTCGCGCGCGGCAACTGCGTGATCGGCGGCGGCCGCGGCCGCGGCGACGGCGAATTCGGCCAGCCGTCGGTCGATACGACGCGCGCGGTGATGCGCGACGCGTGCGCGCTGCTGCCCGCGCTGCGCGACGCGCTGCTGATCCGTACGTGGAGCGGCGTCGAAGGCTGCACGCCCGACCACAACCCGATCATCGGCGCGAGCCGCACGACGCCGCACCTGCTGCATGCATTCGGCTTTTCAGGCGGCGGCTTCCTGCTCGCGCCGGGAGTCGGCGAAGTACTCGCCGATCTCGTCACGACCGGCGAAACCGTCACGCCACTCGACGCATTCTCGATCGGCCGCTTCTTCCCGCAAGCCGCGCCGACCGCCCCTTTCCGTCAAGAGGAGATCCAAAAATGAAACTGCTCGGCACGATCGCGGCGGCCGCCGCCCTTTGCATCGCAGGCGCCGGCGCGCCCGCGTGCGCGCAAACGAAGACGATCTACGTCGGCATGAACGGCGGGCCGATGGAAAAGGCCTATACGAGCCAGGTGCTGCCCGACTTCGAGAAGGCCAACAACGTGAAGGTGGTGATCGTGCCCGGCACGTCGTCGGACGTGCTCGCGAAGTTGCTCGCGAACCGCAACAAACCGCAGATCCACGTCGCGTTCCTCGACGACGGCGTGATGGCGCGCGCGGTGAGCCTCGGCGTATGCCAGAAACTCGACGATTCGCCGGTATTGAAGGAGTTGTACCCGTTCGCGCGGATGAAGGACGACGTCGGCGCGGGCGTGCAGCTCGGGATGACCGGCATCGCGTACAACAAGAAGCTGTTCACCGAGAAAGGCTGGGCGCCGCCGACGTCGTGGATGGATTTCGCCGATCCGAAATACAAGGGCAAGGTCGTGTTCCAGTCGGCGTCGAGCAGCACGTTCGGGCTGCACGGCTTCCTCGCGATCAACCGGCTGCTCGGCGGCAACGAACAGAACGTCGAGCCGGGCTTCAGCAAGTGGGCGAGCACGGTCGGGCCGAACGTCGTCGAGTACATCCCGAACTCGGCGAAGATCTCGGAGATGGTGCAGACGGGCGAAGCCGGCCTGTTCCCGCTGACGCCGACCGGCGTCGGCGACCTGCAGGACAAGGGCATCCCCGTTGCGTATGCGAATCCGAAGGAAGGCCCGGTGCTGCTGCTCGTCGACCTGTGCGTGGTCGCGAACAATCCCGATCCACAACTCGCGCAGAAGCTCGCGCAGTTTTTGCTGTCCGCGCCCGCGCAGACGAAGGCGGCCGAGGCCGGCAAGCAGATTCCGACCAACCGTCTCGCGAAGATGCCTGCCACGATGCAGCAAAGCCTCGGCAACGTCGACGATCTGGTGCGCAAGGTGACGGTGGTCGACTGGACCGCGATCAACGCACGCCGTGCGCAGTGGGATACGCGGTGGAATCGGCAGATCGAGCGGTGAGGGCCCCGCCGCGCGCGTGGCACGCAGCAACGGGCGCGGCGACCATCATCAACCGGAGTGATGACACTCCCCTTTTTCTGCGGATTTGACCGGGGCCGGCGGGGCCGACAACACTAGCCCGCAGTGCTGCAAAAGACGGCACGCGCCCGCCTCCCCTTCAGAGTCCGCCATGTACCCGACCGACACCGTGCAATCCCCGAGCGCCGCCCGGCCGCTCGCCGACCGGCAACTACGCCGGATCGTCATCGCCTCCGTCGCCGGCAACGCGATGGAATGGTATGACTTTTTCGTCTACGGCACGGCCGCAGCGCTGGTGTTCGGCCACGTGTTCTTTCCGCCCGGCGCATCGCCACTGGCCGGCAGCCTCGCCGCGTTCGCCGCATTCGCGCTCGGTTTCGTCGCGCGGCCGCTCGGCGGAATCGTGTTCGGCCACGTCGGCGATCGCTACGGACGCAAGGCGTCGCTCGTGTGGACGCTGCTGATCATGGGCGCATCGACCTTCGCGATCGGCCTGCTGCCGACCTACGCGCAGGTCGGCCTGTGGGCGCCGGCCGCGCTCGTCGTGCTGCGGCTGCTGCAGGGCATCGCGTCCGGCGGCGAATGGGGCGGCGGCGTGCTGATGATCAGCGAGAACGCGCCGCCCGAGCAGCGCGGCTATTACGCGGCGTGGAGCCAGCTCGGCGTGGGCGGCGGCTTCGTGCTGTCGTCGGCCGCGTTTCTCGCCGCGCAGGCGCTGCCGGACGACATGTTCCGCACGTGGGGCTGGCGGCTGCCGTTCCTCGCGAGCATCGCGATCTTCGCGATCGGCATCTATATCCGCCGCCATCTGCCGGAAAGCCGCGACTTCGAGCAGGCCGGCAAGCGCGGTGCGCGCACGCATTTGCCGATCGTCGAGTGCATCCGCCGCCATCCGAAGGAAATCCTGCTCGCGATGGGGCTGCGCGTGGCCGAGAACGGCGGTGCGTACATCTTCCTCGCGTTCTCGCTCGTCTACGGCAAGTACGTCGGGATTCCGAGCGGCACGATGCTGACCGGCGTGATGATCGCGATGATCGTCGAGATGGGCGCAATGCTCGCGTGGGGTCGCCTGTCCGACCGGATCGGCCGCAAGCCCGTGTACCTGATCGGCGCGCTGAGCCTGATCGCGTGCGCGTTTCCGTTCTTCTGGCTGCTCGATACGCGCGTGACGCCGCTCGTGTGGCTCGCGCTGACGGTCGGCACGGCGGTGAGCCACGGTGCGATGATCGGCACGCTGCCGGCGCTCGTCGGCGAGCTGTTCAGCACCGAAGTGCGTTACTCGGGCGTCGCGCTCGGCCATGAAGTCGCGTCGATCTTCGCGGGCGGGATGTCGCCGCTGATCGCGACCGCGCTGCTCGCGCGCTATCACGCGTCGTGGCCCGTATCGCTGTTCCTCGTCGCGCTCGGCCTCGTGACCGTCGCGACGCTGTGCGTGATGCGCGAGACGCGTGCCGTACCGGCGGCCGGCACGCGCGGCGACGCGGCATGAGCGCGCGGCCCGCGCCGGCCGCCGCACCCGCGTTGCCGGTAAACGATTGGCGCACCGGTTCACGGCGCCACGTGCGCGCTGGCGCGGCGCCGCAAGCGCACGCAGCCGCAACGTCGAGGCTACGCGTCCCGGCCGCGCCGCGCGCTGTCGAACGCCGGCGCCAGCCCGAGATGGTCGAGCAGCCGCGCGAATTCGCCGAGCCGCCGGCGCATGTACGCGGGTACATCCACGTTCGCATAGTCGTGGAAGCCGGCGCCCGTGCGCACGCCGTCGCGGCCGGCTTCCATGTTGCGCACGACGCTCTCGGCCGGCGCGAAGCGCGGCCCGATCTCGCCGGCCAGGTACGCCGACGCGTAATACAGGATGTCGCAGCCGCCCCAGTCGATGAATTCGAGCAGCCCGAGCACCGCGAAGCGCGGGCCGAAGCCGGTGCGGATGGCCGTGTCGATATCCTCCGCGCTTGCGACGCCTTCCTCGACCATCCGCGCGGCCTCGTTCATCGCGAGCGCCTGGATGCGCGGCACGATATAGCCGGGCGCCGGCCCGCAGATCACCGGCTTCTTGCCCACGCGTTCGAGCAGCGCCGCGAGCGCGTCGACGACGGACCGATCCGTTACATCGCTGCGGCTGACCTCGACGAGCGGCATCAGCAGCGCGGGATTGAGCCAGTGTGCGTTCAGCATCCGCGCCGGGTGCGCGACGTAGCGCTGCAATTCGGTGACGACGAACGTCGACGTGGTGGACGCGATCGTTGCGTGCGCATCGACGTGTTCGCCGAGCCAGCGCAGCGCGTCCGCCTTGGCATCGAGCACTTCGGGCAGCGCTTCGAACACGATATCGGCATCGCGCACCGCGTCGGCCGCGCCGTCCCGCGCGACGATCGCGACGCGCGCGACGACGGCATCCGCCTGTGCGGCATCGATGCGGCCCAGCGCGACCTGCGCATGCAGCGGCCGGGCGATCTCGTCGCGCGTGCGATCGTCGAATGCGCGACGGCCGGCCGCATCGCGCGGCTTGAAGTCGATCAGCGTCACGTCGAGGCCCGCGAACGCGAACACGAGCGCGATGCCCTGCCCCATGCGCCCCGCGCCGAGCACGTGGATGCGCGTCACTTCCGCGGCCGCCTTCATGCCGTGTACCCCGCGCCGAGCAGCACGCGCAGCGCGTCGCGTGACAGCGCCACGAGCCCGAGCCGTTCCAGCGTGCGGCCTTCCGCGTACAGGTCGCGCACCGCCACCGCGCTCGCGATGCTCAGCAGCCCCTGCGCGACGGGCGTCGGCACGCCGGCCCAACGCCCGCACGACACGATGAACGACAGCCCGAGCCGGGTGTCCTCGAGCATGTAGCGATGCGTGCGCAGATCGATCTTCTCGCGCCAGTCGCCGCTATCGGTCAGCTTGCCGTGCGCGCCGCGCCCGTACATCCACTCGTCGCCTTCGGTCGCGTAGTGATCGGCGAGCGGAAAATGCGGCGCGCGGTAGCCGAGCGCTTCGCGCACCGCGATACGTTCGGCGTCGAGCGCGCTCGTCACGCGGCGGATCGACGGCTGCGTGCCTTCGTTGTGGATGTCCCACGCGTCGAAGTGTTCGAGCGGCCCGGCGTTCATCAGGATCAGCGGCGGATGGATCACCGGGCCCGCGTTCATCAGCGCGCCGGACAACGCATCCTCGACCGGCTCGACCGACGGATAGCCCGCACGCAGCACGTCGAACGCCCGGCCGGCCGCGTTCGCCGGCCACACGCCGGTCGGCAGGCGCGTCGCGTACGCGCTGATCACGACGTCGTTGTCGCCATGCTTGCGCACGAGGTACGGCAGCGTGCCCGTTTCGGCGAACGCGACGCGCGCACGATTGCCGGCATCGGCCGCCGCGCGGGCAAACACGACGCTGCCGAACGTGCCGGGCGGCAAAAACACGACCTGGCCGTCCTCCAGCAGCGGCGCGACCTGCGCGGCGAGCGCGTCGTGCGACGTGGCCGGCAGCGGCACCACGACGAGCCGCGCGCCGCTCAACGCGGCGGCGAGATCGTCGGTCAGGCGAATCGCGCCGGGCGCGTCGCCGAGCGGCACCGTGCGCTTGCCGCGATAGTCGGTGACGTTCAGCACGCCGAGCTCGCGCAGCCGCGCATGCGGCGCGCGGTCGCGCCGCCACCACGTCACGTCGTGGCCTTTTTCGAGCAGGTCGATGGCCGCCGCATGGCAGCCGTGGCCGCCGCCCAGAACACATACCTTCATCGTTTTCTCCCGGTGATCGAGTCTGTCCGAGACTACGCGGCCGCCTGCGCCGCGTCGCTTCAAAACGCGCAACGACGCGCCCGTTCGCGCAACGCAATCGCGGCGCCGTGCACGACGCTGCACGCCCGCCTCCGCTTCGAGGTCTAGGAATGGACATCGCCCTTTCCCGTCATGCGCCGAACCGGCTCGGCACGCTGCAGGCGCCCGACGAAGTCGAACGCGCGGTCGCGCATCGTCTCGGGCCGCATCGGATGGCCGCGTCCGGCCGCGATCCGTTTCATGCGGAGCTGTACGAGGTGCCGCTGCATCACGGCGCGCTGCTCGAACTCTGCTACGGCCGTGAAACGCGCATCGATTTCGGCGACGACGCCGATCACTTCCTGTTCCGGCTGACGCTCGCGGGCGCGTGCGAACTGCAGGCCGGCAGCGTCGTCGCGCGCGCCGGCCCCGGCGCGCTGACCGTGTCGTCGCCCGCGCTCGCGAGCCGCCTGCGCACGAGCCGCGATTGCCGCAATCTCGTGCTGCGGCTCGAACGCGGCGCGCTCGAACGCAAGTTGCAGGACATGCTGCGCGCGCCGCTCACGCGGCCGCTGCAATTCGACCTCGCGACGAGCGGCGCGGGCGCGGGCGCCGCGCTCGTGCTGTCGACCTTCGAATACCTGTGCCGGCTCGGCGCGCAGCCGCGCATCGGCACGGCGTCGCCGGTGTTCGGCGCGGACCTCACCGCGTGGCTGATGTCGCTGCTGCTCACGCACCTGCCGCACGCGTACAGCGACGCGCTGCTGCGCGGCACGCCACCGCTGCCCGCGCACGTGCGGCGCGCGTGCGCTCACGTCGATGCGCACCTCGGCGAACCGCTCGCGCTCGCCGTGCTGGCGGCCGTCGCGGGCGTCGCGCCGCGCACGCTGCAGCATGCGTTCCGCGCGTTCCTGCACACCACGCCGGCCGCGTACGTGCGCGAGCGCCGGCTCGCCGCCGTGCACGCGGCGCTGCAACGCGGCGACGCGCGCAGCGTGACCGACGTGCTGATCGCGCACGGCATCCATGGCTTCGGCCATTTCGCGAAGGCATATGCGCGGCGTTACGGCCACGCGCCTTCCGTCACCGCGAGGCAGACACGTTGACGCTCTCCACTCCCGGCCGCGCGACGGCCCCCGCCCGCCCCGAAGCCGCGCCGCACGACGGCGACTCGCCCGACGGCCTGCGCGTGCAGGATCTCGATCTCAACCTGTTGAAGACGTTTCGCGCGGTGTATGAAGAGCGGAACGTCGGCCGCGCGGCGCTGCGGCTCGGCGTCACGCAGCCGTCCGTCAGCCACGCGCTCGGCCGGCTGCGGCTGATGTTCCGCGACGCGCTGTTCGTGCGCACCGGCACCGGCGTCGAGCCGACCCCGCGCGCGCAACGGCTCGCGATCTCGGTCGACAAGGCGCTCGCGATCCTGCAGGGCGTGCTCGACGAAGGCTCGCGCTTCGCGCCCGACAGCACGCAGCGCGTGTTCCGCCTGCACATGAGCGATTTCGCGGCGAGCGCGTTCCTGCCGACGCTGCTCGCCGCGTTCGACCGGCGCGCGCCGGGCGCCGTGATCGAGACGCTGCACGTCGACGAGTGCCAGCTCAACGTCGCGCTCGAATCGGGGCGCATCGACTTCGCGCTCGGCCATTTCGCCGATGCGTCGAGCCATTTCCAGCGCACCGCGCTGCTGCACGAGCGCTGCGTGCTGCTGATGCCGCGCCGCACCGCCCGGCGCGTCGGCCTGCCCGACGATTTCGTGCTCGACGGCGCGGCGCCCGACGCGCTGCGCTTCGTCGCGATCACGTCGCATCCGCAATCGATGCAATTGCTCGAACGGCACGAACTGATGCCGCGCGTGCGCGCGGCGCTGCCCGATTTCATGGTGGTGCCGGCATTGCTGCAAGGCGGCGACTATGCGCTGATCCTGCCGGAGACGATCGCGATCACGTTCGCGGCGCGCCAGCCGTGCGTGCTGTACGAAGTCGCCGGCGCCGGCGAGTGGGCCGTCAACGCGTACTGGCATCGCCGCTTCGACGCGGACCCCGGCCATCGCTGGCTGCGCGCGCTGCTGCTCGAACTGTTCAATATCGGCGAGCAGGCGCCGTTCGACGCATGGCTCGCGCCGCAGCCGCCCGCCTGCGCGTAGCGGCGCGAGCGGGCCCGCACCAGGGCGCGGGTCCGCCAAAACGCTCAGAACGACGTGAGGATGCCCGCGACGAGCGAGCTCGCGGTCGCGCCAGGCTTCGCGACCGCGACGCCGCCGCCCGCCGCGCCGTTGACGACGAAGCGCGCATGCGCGCCGTTGCGCACCATCGCGGCGCCCGTGTACAGCACCGTGCGCTTCGACAGCGGATAGTCGAAGCGGATGCCGTACGAATCGGCGTTGCCGTCGCTGTCGGCGACCTTCCGGTAATGGCCGACGCTCAGCAGCAGCGACGCGCGTCCGATCGGCACCGTCGCGCTGAGCTCCATGATGTCGCTGTGCGGATACGCGCTCTGGCTGTCGACCGCGGTCGCCACATCGGGGCCGCCGCGATGGCGCATATACAGCGCGGCCACCTTCACGACCTTGAAGTCGTACGAAATCGCGCCGAGCGCGTAGCTGCCGTTCGCGGCCGGGCTCGTGTTGCCGAGCGTCGATGCGGCTACCGGGCTGAACTTCTGCTGCATGTAGTCGACGTCGACCGACAGCCCGCCGCGCACGTAGTTGATGCCCGCGCCGTACGTATCGCCGAGCGTCGCCGGCTGCCCGGCCGCGCCATTGGCGCCGCGCGCGGCCATCGCGCGCAGCATGAAGCCCGCATAGCGCGGCGACGTGTAGCGCATCGAGTTGCGCACGCGCAGGAACGCGGGCCCGACGAAGTTGTTGGTCGCGTTGCCCCAGGCGAGCCCCGCGCCGAGGCCGGGCAGGCTGTACGTGACGAGCGTCGTATGCAGGATCGTGTAGAGCTCGCCGAACTGCACGCCGCCGAACGGCCCCGTGATGCCGACCCACGCTTCGCGGCCGAACAGCGCGCTGCTGTTCGACAACGCACCGTTCGCCGCGTTGAAGCCGTCCTCGAGCTTGAAGATCGTCGCGTAGCCGCCGCCGAGATCCTCGACACCCTTCAGCCCCCACTGCGACGCCCACAGGTTGCCGCTGCCCATGCGTGTCACGTGGTTCGGCCCGGCGTTCGCGTATTCGATCGCGGTGTCGATGCGGCCGTAGAGCGTCACGCTCGATTGCGCGGCGGCCGGCAGCGTCATGCACGCGAGCAGCGCGGCAAGCAGTACGGCAAGCCGGTCGGCCCGCCCGTTCGGTTGGTTCATCTGCGTCGTCCCGTAGAAGTTGCGGCGCCTGTCGGCATCGCGCCGCTCGGTGTGAAGCGCGTTCGCCTTGAGACGCGAACGCCGCCGATCAAAACCCGGCCGAGTCTAGGAACGACAATTTCGGACGTCGACGCAATGCGCTCTATAACGCTTATAGACGCGCCGCATGATGCGCGCGCGCCCCGTCGCACGTACGCTGCGGGGCGGCTCGCGAGCAAGGCCTCGGTGTTTTCTTTATCCGCGTCGGTAAATGTCCGTGTGGCGCGGCTGTCACTCCGGCTATGGCGGCCGAATTTGGCCGACTACGCTGCGTCACCGATCGTGTCACCCGCACGCGTTCGCGCCGCGACGGCGCCCGGCCCGCGAGGCCGATGCCGCGCGTTTCCACCGCCCGCTCCTGGAGAACCCGCATGTCCGCATCCACGGCCCGCGCTGCCGACGGCAAGCGCTATACGTACGAATGGTATGTCGTCGTCATCTGCATGCTCGCGTACATCTTTTCGTTCGTCGACCGCCAGGTCCTCGTGCTGATGATCGAACCGATCAAGCGCGACCTGCACCTGTCCGATACGCAGTTCAGCCTGCTCAACGGCTTCGCGTTTTCGCTGTTCTATGCGGTGATGGGGCTGCCCGTCGCGTATCTCGCCGACCGCTATGCGCGCCCGCGCATCATCTCGCTCGGCATCGCGCTGTGGAGCGTCGCGACCGCCGCATGCGGGCTCAGCCAGCATTTCGTGCAGATGTTCGTCGCGCGGATGGGCGTCGGTGTCGGCGAGGCCGCGCTGTCGCCCGGCGCGTATTCGATGCTCGCCGACTACTTCCCGAAGGAGAAGCTCGGCCGCGCGATCGCCGTGTATTCGCTCGGCTCGTTCATCGGCGGCGGCATCGCGTTCCTGATCGGCGGCTACGTGATCGCGCTGCTCAAGCATGCGAGCGCGTTCACGCTGCCGATCGTCGGGCAGGTGCATGCCTGGCAGGTCACGTTCCTGATCGTCGGGCTGCCGGGGATCCTCGTTGCGCTGCTGTTCGCCGCGACCGTGCGCGATCCGCAGCGCAAGGGGCTCGCGCAGGATCGCTCGGGCGCCGTGCGGCGCGTGTCGATGCGCGATTCGCTGCGCTTCGTCGGCGCGCATCGCGCGACCTTCGCGTGCCACTACCTCGGCTTCTCGTTCTATGCGATGACGCTGTACTGCCTGCTGAGCTGGACGCCCGCGTTCTATATCCGCCACTTCGGGATGACGGCCGTCGAAGCCGGCTACACGCTCGGCATCGTGCTGCTGGCCGCGAACACGGCCGGCGTGTTCTGCGGCGGCTGGCTCAACGACTGGCTGCTGCGGCGCGGCCGAAGCGATGCGCCGATGCGTGCCGGCGCGATCGGCGCCGCGTGCATGGTGATTCCCGCGACGCTGTTCACGCAGATCGACAGCCTGCCCGCGTCGCTCGCGATGCTGGTCGTCGCGATGTTCTTCGCATCGTTCCCGATGCCGACGTCGACCGCCGCGATGCAAACGCTCGCGCCGAACCAGATGCGCGCGCAGATCTCCGCGCTGTTCCTGCTCGTGTCGAACCTGATCGCGCTCGGGATCGGCACGACCGTCGTCGCGCTGTTCACCGATCGCGTGTTCGGCGCGCCGGCCGCGGTCGGCCATTCGATGTCGATCGTCAACGTCGCGGCAGCCACGCTGGCCGCGCTGCTGCTCGCCGCAGGGTGCCGCCGCTATCGCCGCAGCCTCGAACGCGAACGCGGTCATGCGGCGACATCGGCTTCGGCTGACGCGGCCGTCGACGGCGGCAACGTCATCGCCGTTCGCTGAAGCCACGCGGTTCACCGATCGCATGGTCGGTGTACCGGCCGCGCGAGCGCCGCCACGCCGACCGGCGACAATCGGCACGCCCACCATCATCCATCCCGCTTATTCCAACATCGATTTTTAATCGATTTGATTTATGCGATGCCCATCCCTATTCTCGATTGCATGCCGGCGCGGGCTCGGCCGCGCCGCTTTTCTCTACCCCACGGAATTTCCCATGCAAGCGAACCGCCACCAGGTCCGGATCGACGCGCTGATCGACGCGGCGCAGGACATCCGCTGTTTCCGGATCTCGCGCGTCGACGGCCAGCCGTTCGACGCGTACGAACCCGGCGCCCATATCGACGTCACCGCGCCGTCCGGCATCACGCGGCAATACTCGCTGTGCGGCAACCCCGACGAGCGCCGCAGCTACCTGTTCGCGGTGAAGAAGGAAACGCACTCGCGCGGCGGCTCGCGTTCGCTGCACGACGACGTGAGCGTCGGCGCCGAGTTGTCGATCGGCACGCCGCGCAACCTGTTTCGCTTGACCGATGCCGCGAGCGAGCACGTGCTGGTCGCAGCCGGCATCGGCATCACGCCGCTTCTGTCGATGGCGTATGCGCTGAACCGGCGCGGCGCACGCTACCGGTTGCATTACTTCGCGCGCAGCCGCGACCACGCGGCCTTCGTCGATGAATTGTCGGCCGAGCCGTTCGCATCGCACGTGACGTTCCACTACGGCGTCGAGCCCGATACGCTCGCGGCCGAACTCGGCCGCTGCATGGAGTCGATCGACTCGAGCGCGCATGTCTATACGTGCGGCCCCGGGCCGTTCATGGATGCGGTCGTCGCCGCCGCGGTCACGCGCGTTCCGGAAGACGCGATTCATCTCGAACGCTTCGCGGCGGAACCGTCGGCGGCCGTCACCGCCGCGGATGACGCCGCGGCGGAGGGCTTCGAAGTGCGCCTGCAACGCAGCGGCCAATCGGTGCGCGTCGCACCCGATACGTCGATCGTCGACGCACTCGCGAAGATCGGCATCGAGGTCGATACGTCATGCGGCGAAGGCGTATGCGGCACCTGCATGGTGCCGGTGCTCGACGGCGAACCCGATCATCGCGATCACTGCCTGAGCAAGGCCGAGCGCGCGAGCAACACGGTGATCTGCTGCTGCGTGTCGCGTGCGCGCTCGCCCGTGCTCGTGCTCGATCTCTGATGCGCGGGGGCGCGCTGGCGCATCGCGATCTGCCGATCGGCTGACGCACCGATGCGCTGCAGGTCGGGATAGGCCGGCGCCGGCGACACGCGGCCGCCGCCCATCTCGCACCGGCCCGATCGTCATTCGTCGAAACGCTCGACGATCTCGGCGAGCAGCGCGCGCATCCATGCGTTGCCCTCGTCCTCGTGGAAGTGCTCGTGCCAGTGCATCGTCACCGGCGCGGGCGGCAGCGTGACCGGCAGCTCATACAGCCGGAACGCGTTGTCGCGGTTCAGGATCCGCGCGAGCCGCTTCGGCAGCGTCGCATACAGATCGGTGACCGACAGCACGCTCGGCAGCGCGACGAAGTGCGGCACCTCGAGCGCGATGTTGCGGCCCACGCCTTGCGCGCGCAACGCATCGTCGAGCGCGTGGTGGCTGTGCTCGACCGATTTCACGTTCACGTGCGCGGCGCGCACGAACTGCTCGAGACTCAGCGCGGCGGCCGTCGGCAGCCCGCGCCTGCGCCCCGTCATGCACACGTAGGTTTCCTCGAACAGCACCTGATGACGCGTGCGCGGCATCAACTCCGGCAGGTTGCCGATCGCGAAGTCGAGCCGGCTCGCGCGCAGCGCTTCCTCGATCTCCTCCACCGGCAGCGGCTGCACGCTGAGCGTCACGCGGGGCGCGCGCTCGCGCAGCGCCCGGCAGATCGCCGGCAGGTACGCCATCTCGCCCGCATCCGACAGCGACAGCCGGAACGTGCGCGTGCTGGTGGCCGGATCGAAGCGCTCCGCGTAGCGCAGCGCGACGCGCACCATGTCGAGCGCCTTGCCGACGATGCCGGCGAGCTCCAGCGCGACCGGCGTCGGCTGCATGCCGGCGCGCGTGCGCACGAACAGCGGATCGTCGAACAGCGTGCGCAGCCGGCCGAGCGAATAGCTGACGGCCGGCTGCGACAGCGCAAGCCGCTCGCCGGCCTTCGTCAGGCTGCGTTCCTCGACGATCGCCTGGAATACGCGCAACAGGTTCAGATCGAGATGATCGACCGATGTCATCGTGACCTCCATCATTTGCCGTATTTATTTGATCATCGATTTTAGATCAATTTGACCGATATGTAGCAGAAGACGAGACTGATCTCCGGACGCTGCGCCCGGCGCGGCCCGATTTTCGCGACTCTTTCCCCACGACGACGATGAGCGACATTGCCTACCAGACGATCGACACCCGTGCGTTGCACGGTCTCGCGCAGCCCGACCGCATCGCGCCCGCGATGTACCACGACCCCGCGCTGTTCGAAGCCGAGCTCGACCGGATCTTCTACCGCACCTGGATCTGGGTCGCGCACGAAAGCGAACTGCCGAACCCGGGCGACTTCATCACGACGACGATCGGCCGCCAGCCGGTGATCGTCGTGCGCGACAAGACCGGCGAGATCAACGTGCTGCAGAACCGCTGCCGCCATCGCGGCGCGACCGTGTGCGAAGCGCACAAGGGCAACGCGAAGGGCTTCACGTGCCCGTATCACAGCTGGTCGTACGCGCTCGACGGCACGCTGCGCGCGCTGCCGTACGGCGACGGCTACGAAGGCGTGTGCGACAAGGGCGACCTGCCGCTCGTGAAGCTGCGCGTCGGCGTGTACCAGGGGTTGATCTTCGCGAGCTTCAACGACGCGATCGAGCCGCTCGAGGATTTCCTCGGCGGCGCGAAGCCGTGGATCGACCTGTTCATGAAACAGGGCGCCGGCTACCCGATCAAGGCGAACGGCGAGCACAAGTTCAGGTTCAAGGGCAACTGGAAGATCCAGCTCGAGAACACCACCGACCTCTACCACTTCCCGGTCGTGCACAAGTCGTGGATGAAATCGATCGACGACGAAACGGCCGCCGCGATCACGCGCTTCATGACGAGCGAGGACGCGTTCTGCCGCGCGCTCGGCAACGGCCACAGCCTCGCGGTGCTGATGCCCGATCTGATCGATCTCGACGCGGACGACGGCGCCCCGCTGCCCGAACGCTTCGCGCCGCTCGCGGCGAAGCTCGCCGAGCGCCACGCGCCGGACGAAGTGCGCCGCATCGTGCGCTCGCTGATGGGCGTCGGCTTCAACCTGAACCTGTTCCCGAACCTCGCGCTGTCGATGGCGTTCTTCCGCGTGCTGCGGCCGATCTCCGCGAACGAAACCGAGATCCGCCACGTCGCGCTCGCGATGGACGGCGGCCCCGACGAAGCGAACCGCGAGCGCCTGCGCATTCACGAACACTTCCAGGGCCCGTTCGGCTTCGGCAGCCCCGACGACGCGGAAGCCTGGGAGCGCGTGCAGCGCGGCGCGCATGCGGGCCCCGACGTGCCGATCCTCGTGAATCGCGGGCTGAACCGTGAAATTACCGCCGCGAACGGCGAAAAGACCGCGCATGCGACCGACGAAACCGGCATGCGCGAGGCCTACCAGCAGTGGCGCAAGATGATGGAGCAACAGTGATGGACGACCGCAACGCCCTCTTTTCCGAGCAGACCTTCGCCCGCGCGGTCGAATTCGTGTGGCGCGAAGCCGAGATGCTCGACCGCCGCGACTATCGCGCATGGCTCGACCTGTGGGACCCGGCCGGCCACTACGTGGTGCCGATCGATCCCGACACGACCGATTTCGCGGCGACGCTGAACTACGTGTTCGACGACCACGACATGCGCGAGAAGCGCGTGCAGCGGATGGTGTCCGGCTATTCGGCGTCGGCCACCGACGCGGCGCGCACCGTGCGCACCGTATCGCGCTTCACGCTGGAAAGCGGCAGCGCCGACACCGTCGAACTGAAATCGGCGCAGGTCGTCGTCGCGTACAAGCGCGGTGCCGCGACGCTGTTCGCGGCCGACGTCACGCACAAACTGCACGTCGATGCCGACGGCGAGATGCGGATCGCGGAGAAGGTCGTGCGCCTGATCGACTCGACCGAAGCGCTCAGCGCGATCGGCTTCCTGCTGTAAGCCGTGGCCGGTTCACCGCTGCACGCGCAAAGGTGAACCGGTCACCTTCACCTTTCCGAGCCATCATGCCCACACTCGAAGTTTTCCTGCCGGCCGGCCATGACGATGCGCGCAAGGCCGAGCTGATCGCGAGACTGACCGGTGCGACCGTCGACGCGATCGGCGCACCGATCGAATCGGTGCGCGTGCTGCTCACCGAACTGCCCGCGACGCATATCGGCCTCGGCGGCCGCAGCGCCGCGGACGGCGCGCCGCCGTCGCTGCCGGTGATCGTCGCGATCCTGATCGCCGGCCGAACCGACGAGCAGAAGCGCGCGCTGATCGCCGCGCTGTCCGACGCGGGCGCGAACGTGCTCGACGCGCCGCTGCAGGCGACGCGCGTGATCATCAAGGACATTCCGAACACCGACTTCGGCATCGGCGGCCAGACCGCGCGGGCGCTGGGGCGTTGACGATGCGCCGTGCGCCGCCGCCCCGCCACGACGCGCCGCCGCGGTTGCGCTCAACCATCGGCGAGCGGCAACGTGACGCGGCAGTCGAGCCCGCCGCCCGCGGCCGCGCTCGCGGCGATCCGCCCGCCGTGGCGCGTGACGATGCTCTTGCACAGCGACAACCCGATTCCGTTGCCGCCGGCCTTCGACGACGAGAAGCCGTCGAACAGCCGCTCGTGCGCGCCGGCCTCGATGCCCGGGCCATTGTCGACCGCACGCAACTCCGCCTGGCCGGCCACGTTCGCGGTGCCGAGCGTCAGCGTGCGCGGCACGCGCTCGCAACTGGCGAATGCCTCGATCGCATTGAACGCGAGATTCAGGATCACCTGCCCGATCAGCACGCGCTCGCAACGGATCGGCAGCGGTGTGTCGGCCTGCACGATCGCGACCGTCACGCCGGCCTCCTTCGCGCGCAGCTCGATGAAGTACGCGACGTCCGCGAGGATGTCGCGCAGGTCGGCCCGCGCGACGACCGGCTCGCGCTTCACGATGAACTCGCGCACGCTCTTGATGATCAGCGCCGCGTGCTCGGCCTGTCGGTCCGCGCTGCGCAGCCCCCAGATCGCGTCGTCGACGGCGCCGTTGCCGTTCAGCCGTCGCAGCGCGCCTTCGATGAAATTGCGCACGGCCGCGAGCGGCTGGCTCAACTCGTGCGCGATCACGGTCGCCATCTCGCCCATCGCGTTGTAACGGCCCGCGTATTCGAGCATCCGCGCCTCGGCGCGCCGCGCGTCCTCGATCGCGACTTCGTCGCTCACGTCGCGGAACTGCACGAGCAGCCCGTCGAGATCGCCTTCGATCTCGACCTGCCGGCACAGGATGCGCAGCCAGCATGCCGAGCCGTCGCGCCGCACGATCCGGTAGCGCTGCGGCGCGGACGGATGCGCCGACGGTGCATCGCGCAACTGCGCTACGAGCCGGTCGCGATCGGCTTCGGCGCAGTAGTCGAGCACCTCGCCGAGCGGTTCGCCGGGCGCGAGCCCGAGCACGCGGCGGCCCGACTCGCTGATGAACTGCACGCCGCCGTGCGGCGTCACGACCGCGATCCCTTCGTCGAGATCCTGCATGAACTCGCGCAGCCGCGCCTCGTAGCGGCGCAATTGCTGGCGCACCGCCTCTTCCGCGCTGATGTCGCGAAACTGCACCATCACGACGTCGCGCCCGCGCAGCGGCACGTAGGTCGCGGTGGCCTCGGACAGCATGTCGACGCCCGTACGCGATCGATAACACCATTCGTACACCTGCGGCCCGTCGACGAGCGCGCGATCCCACGCGCTCACCGCGATCTCGCGCCGGTACTTCGGCTCGGGGCGCGTCATGTCCGGCGCCTTCAGCGGCAGCAATTCCTCGACGGAAAAACCGAGCGCGATGCACGCGGCGCGATTCGCCCACACGATCGCCTTGGTCTGCGCGTCGTGCAGCAGCACGCACGTGGTCAGCGCGTCGAGCAGCCGGTGGAAATCGTCTTCGTCGGGAAAACTCATGATCGGATTCGAAGAAAGGCGCGCCGCATCGCGCGACGGGAAACCCAACATAGCACCGGCGCGCGCCGATCGCATCTGAAGATTTCTTTAGGCCGGCACGGAGCGTCACCGGTCAGGCGGCCCAACGCACCAATTGCTGCGTGTTTTCGGCGTTTCTAGACTGGTTGCATCGTCTTGCTCCAGCAACCGACGCCGACATCGCCCCCATCCCCAGGAGACTTTCATGCCGCAAGCCGCCCTCGCCATCGAATCCGCGCCGCCTTCGCCGCCCGCGGCCCGTCCCGCGGCCGGGCAGTTGTCGCCGCTCGACGCGGTGATCGAAACCGTCGCCGCCCGCCGCGACGAATTCGACCGGCTGTCGCACGTGCCGCGCGACGTGATCGCGCTGTTCAAGCAGGCCGGCATCTATCGCGCGGGCACGCCGCGCCGCTTCGGCGGCGACGCGCTCGCGCCGACCGCGTTCCTCGACATGATCGAACGGATCGCGACCGCCGACGGCTCGGCCGCGTGGGTCGCGAGCTTCGGCTCCGCGAACGTCTACCTCGCCGCGCTGCCGCTCGACACGCAGGCCGAGCTGTACGCGAGCGGCCCCGATCAGGTGTTCGCGGGCGGCCTGTTTCCGGTGCAGCCCGCGCAGGACGCTCCGGGCGGCTGGCGCGTGGACGGCACGTGGAAATTCGCGAGCGGCTGCAAGGGCGCCGACTGGCTCGGCGTCGGCATCGCCGTGCCGGGCGTGCGGGACGCGGCGCCCAACAAGCCGCGCACGGCCGTGTTCCGCGCCGCCGACGTCGAGATCGTCGAGAACTGGAGCGTGGTCGGCATGCAGGGCACCGGCAGCCACGACCTGCGCGTGAACGACCGCTTCGTGCCCGAGGCGTGGACCTTCGTGCGCGGCGGCGAGGCGACGGTCGACGAGCCGCTGTACCGCTACCCGACCGTCGCGTATGCGGCGCAGGTGCTGGCCGTCGTCAACCTCGGCCTCGCGCGCGCGGCGCTCGACGTCGTGAACCGGATGTCGGGCGGCCGCCAGACGACGACCGGCGCGCCGCGTCTCGCCGATCGCGCGTACTTCCGCATCGAGCTCGCGAAGGCCGAAGCGCAACTGCGCTCGGCACGCGCGTTCTTCTACGACGCGACCGATACCGTGTGGCAATCGATCCTTGCCGGCAATCCGGTGACGCCCGACCAGGTCAGCCTGCTGCGGCTCGCGGCCACGCAGATCGCGCGCGAAGGCGCGAGCGTCGTCGAACGCGCGTACCGCCTCGGCGGCACGGCGGCGATCTATCGCACGCATCCGTTACAGCGGCTGCTGCGCGATGCGATGGTCGTCACGCAGCACGCGTTTCTCGGCGAAGGCAACTTCGACGGCGCGGGCGCGGTGTTCACCGGCGTCACGCCGTTTCCCGGCTATCTGTGACCGGCATCGACCGCAACCTCGATGCATACGCATGAAACCGGATCCGGAGCGCGCTCGCCGGCCGGATCATGCATCCAACCGATTCCTCTGGAGAACCCGATATGTCCGATTCGAATCCGCTGCCGCTGCGCGTGCTGTTCTGCTGCGGCGTGTCGCAGAATTTCTTCGACCTGCCGCGCGAGCGGATCGGCGAAGTGTGGCAGGCGTACGGCGCGATGCTCGCGGCCGTCGAGGCGATGCCCGGCGTGCGCGTGCTCGGCGTGATGGACGACGACCGCCTCGTGGTCGGCCAGGCCGACGGCGCGCCATGGACGTTCTACATCATGGCCGACGTCGCCGATTTCGACACGGCGGTCGCGGTGTGCAACCTGTACCGCACGACGCCCGTCGGCGAATACAACCTGTGGCGCTACGGCAAGATCGAGGCGCGCGTCGGCCGCGCGCTGAGCGTGCCGCCGGCCGCGAAGCCGGCGGCGTGAGGCGCGCGATGAGCGACCTGACACCCGCCGCGATCGACTCGCTCGCGCGGCGCGTCGCGGCGCTCGACGCCGAGCGCGCGGTGCGCGCGACGATCACGCGGTACATGGCGCTGTGCGACGTACCCGGCGATGCGGGCGCGGGCCCGTCACTGGCCGAACTGTTCACGACCGACGCCGTGTGGGAAGGCATCGGCCCGCAGTATGCAAAGAAATTCGGCCGCGTCGAAGGCACCGCCGCGATCGTCGCGATGCTCGGCCGCTATCTGCCGCCCGATCCGCATTTCGCGGCGAATCTGCACTTCCTGACGTCGGAGTCGATCGAGATCGGCGCCGGCCATGCAAGCGCACGCGGCCGCTGGGTGATGCTGCAGGCGTCGCGCTACGCGGACGGCTCGGCCGAGCTGATCGCCGCGCGGCTGACCGTCGATTTCGCGCCGGCCGCCAGCGGCTCCGCCTGGCTGATCCGCCATTTCCGCACCGAACGCGTGCTCGACGGCCCGTGGCCGCTCGCCGCCGCGCCACGGTCCTGATGTTTCCCGCCGCTTTCGCACGATACCGACCATGACAGGCTTCATCGACACTTTCACGCTCGGCGGCCCGGGCCCGACGATCGCGATCAAGGACACGATCGATATCGCTGGCCATCCGACCCGCGCGGCGAGCCGCGCGCTCGCCGACGCGCCGCCCGCCGTACGCCACGCGGACGTGGTCCGCCTGCTGCTCGACGCCGGCTGGCAGATCGCCGGCAAGGCGAACATGCACGAGCTCGCGTTCGGCATGACCGGCATCAACGACTACACGGGCACGCCCGTCAATCCGCAGGACGCCTCACGCATTCCGGGCGGCTCGTCGAGCGGCTCCGCGTCGCTCGTCGGGCTGCGCACTGTCGATGCGGCGCTCGGCACCGATACCGGCGGCTCGATTCGCGGGCCGGCCGCCTGCTGCGGCGTGGCTGGGCTCAAGCCCACGTTCGGGCGTGTGTCGCGGCGCGGCGTCGCGCCTGCGGAAACCACGCTCGATTGCGTCGGGCCGTTCGCCCGCGACATCCGCACGCTCGTCGATGTGATGGCCGCGATCGCACCGGGCTTCGATCGCGCGCAGGCGACCGCCTCCGTTGAAGGCTGCACGGTCGCTCGACTCGCCGTGGAAGCCGATCCGGCGATCGCCGCCGCGCTCGACGCGGCCGTTCGTGCATCGGGCCTGCGCTCGCACACCGTCGTGCTCGATGCAATGCCGGCCGCGTTCGCTGCGGGGCTCACCGTGATCAACGGGGAAACGTCGCGCGCGTTCGGCCATCTGGTCGCGACCGGCAAACTCGGCGCCGATCTCGATGCACGATTGCGTGCGGCCGCAACGACCGCGCCTGCGGCATTGAAGGAAGCCGAGGCCGTGCGCGCACGCTTCGCCGCGCAGGTCGATGCCGCGCTCGAACACGCGGACGTGCTGGTGCTGCCGACGCTGCCCGCGCTGCCGATCACGCTGCAGCAGGCCCGCGACGGCGTATCGGTGATCGCGATGTCGTCGCTGATCCGGCCGTTCAACCTGAGCGGCCATCCCGCGCTCAGCCTGCCGCTGCCGCTCGCCGGTTCGCCATTGAAGGCCGGCTTGCAGATCGTCGGGCGCAAGGGCGCGGACGAACGGGTCTGCGCGATCGCGGCACACTTCGAAGCGGCGCTGGCCGCATGAACCACGATGCGGGGGCCGCCTTCACCGGCGTGCGCCCACGAACCACGGAACACCACACCATGTCAGACCGAGTCGTCCTCGTCACCGGCGCCGCGCGCGGGCTCGGCGCCGTCATCGCCGAACGCTTCCATGCGGCCGGCTACCGCGTCGCGCTGGCCGACATCGCGGCCGATGCCGTTCATGCGCATGCGCGCGAGCTCGATCCGGGCGGCGAACGCGCGATCGCGCTGCCGCTCGACGTCACGTCGAAACGCGATTTCGAAGCGGCGCGCGATGTGCTCGTCGCGCGCTGGGGCGCGATCGACGTGCTCGTCAACAACGCGGGCGCATCGAAGGTCGTGCCGGCGATGGAGATCACGGCCGAGCAGTTCGACCACGTAATCGACGTGAACCTGCGCAGCGTGCTGTTCGGCTGCCAGGTGTTCGGCCAGTATTTCGCGCGGCGCGGCGCGGGCCGCATCGTCAACATCGCGTCGCTCGCCGGGCAGAACGGCGGCTCGGCCACGGGCGCGCACTATGCGGCCGCGAAAGGCGGCACGCTGACGCTGACCAAGGTGTTCGCGCGCGATCTCGCCGCGCAGGGCGTCACCGTCAACGCGATCTCGCCGGGCCCGCTCGATCTGCCGATCGTGTACGAAAGCGTCGCGCCCGACAAGCTGCGTCAGGTGCTCGCGAGCCTGCCGGGCGGCAAGCTCGGGTCGGCCGCTTTCGTTGCGGATGCAGCCGTATTGCTCGCGTCGGGCGACGCGCATTTCGCGAACGGCGCATGCTGGGACATCAACGGCGGGCTGTACATGCGCTGAACGCGCCGAACCTCATCGCGACGACTCCCCGTCGTCGCCCCACACGACCATCACGTCGCGCACGAGCGCGGCGATCGACGTCGCGCCGAGCTTCTCCTTGATGCTCGCGCGATGCACGTCGACCGTCTTCACGCTGATCGACAGATCGGATGCGATCTGCTTGCTGCCCTTGCCGTCCACGACGCCGCGCAGCACTTCCTTCTCGCGCGCGGTCAGCGCATCGAGCCGCTGGCGCAGTTCACGGTGGCGCTGGCTCACCGCATGCCGCTGCTGCGCGAGCCGCAACGCACGCTGCACGCGCTCGAGCATCTGCTGCGAGTTGTACGGCTTCTCGACGAAATCGATCGCCCCGTTCTGCAGCGCGCGCACCGACATCGGAATGTCGCCGTGCCCGCTGACGAAGATCACCGGCAGCGTCGCGCCGCGCGCGTTCAGTTCGGCCTGCACGTCGAAGCCGCTTTTCTCCGGCATCCGCACGTCGAGCACGAGACACGCAGGCAGGTTCACGTCGAAGCGCGCGAGAAAATCGGCGGCGCTCGCGAATCCCTCGGACGCGATGCCGACCGATTCGAGCAACCAGGCGAGCGACGTCCGCATGCCGCTGTCGTCGTCGACGATGTATACGATCGGTGCGGGTGACGTCATCGCGGGGGTCTCGCTGAATATCGGTATCGGTATCGCACGCGCGGCGCGCAACGCCGGTGGCCGGCGTGGCGCAAGCGTCGTTCGCTGGGGGTGTGCGGCACATCATAACGAGCCGAAAACCCGCTGCAAACCCCTGGACGTGCCGCGCGAACGCACAATCGCGGCTTTTTTTGCACGCGGCGGCGCGCGTCTAGGTAGAACCTTTAGACGCGTTGGCAGGAACGCCATCCCGATCGTCAATCGTGCGAATGGTCGGCCGCCTTTTCGCGACGTACGCTTGGGTCATCGTCGGCGATCCGGCGCTGCCCTCGCAGCGCCGCGCGGTTCGCCGCTTTCGTCCAATCAGGAGCGCCCATGTCTTCCACGACCGATATCCAGCGACCGCCGCGCGTCGAGCCGACCGACGCGCAGAAGGCCTTCCGCCAGGCGATGGCCCACCTCGGCGCGGCCGTCAACGTGATCACCACCGCGGGGCCGCACGGCCGCTGCGGGATCACCGCGAGCGCCGTGTGTTCCGTCACCGATGCGCCGCCGACGCTGCTCGTGTGCCTGAACCGGTCGAGCGCGATGCACGCGACCTTCGAGCGCAACCGTCAGGTGTGCATCAACGTGCTGCCGGCCGAGCACGAACTGCTCGCGCGACACTTCGCGGGGCTCACCGACCTGCCGATGGAACAACGCTTCCAGCTGCCCGTATGGGATCGCGGCGAACAGGACGTGCCGGTGCTGCGCGATGCGCTCGCGAGCCTGCAGGGCACGATCGCCGAGATGAAGGAAGTCGGCTCGCACTCGGTGATGTTCATCGAGGCGACGTCGATTCGCGTGCGCGACGACGGCGACAGCCTCATCTACTTCAGCCGTGCGTTTCATCGCGTGTCGCGCGCCGCGTGTGTGCGGTGACGTTCGCGCGACTACGCGGACCTGCTGTGCAGCGCGCGCTGCCCGGCCGCGAGCGCGGCGCCCGCGAACAGCGTCAGTGCCGAATACACGAGCCCGCGCGCAAGGCCCGCGCTGTCCGACACCCACCCGATCGCGACCGGCCCCGCGATCTGCCCGAATGCGAAGACCGTCGTGAACGCGCTGATGCCCTTCGCCCAGCCGTCGGGCGGCAGGTTGTGCCGCACGAAGGCCGTCGTCGACGCGACCGCCGACAGGAACGTCGCGCCGAACAGCAAGCCCGACGCGAACGCGGCAGCCGGATGCACGAACAGCGCGGGCATCAGCGTCGCGACGCCGAGCAGCGCGTTGAGCACGGCGAGCGCCTGGCCGCCGCGCATCCGGTCGAGCAAGCCCGACCACAACCGCGCGGACACGACGGTCGCGATCCCGAGCATCACGTAGAACGCGGCGACCACCGTGCCGCTCATCCCCGCGCCGCGCAGCAGCGCGACGATGAACGTCATGTAGCCGATATAGCCGACGCCGAACAGGCCGTAGCCGGCCAGCGCGAGCGCGAAGCGGGCCGGGCTCGCGGTCACCGCCGGTTTCGCGCCGTCGGCGTCGGCCTGCGTGACCGGTGCCGCATGTGCCTGCTCGATGCGGCGTGCCGCCGACACGGCCACCGCCGAAAACAGCACGCATGCCGTCGCGAGCGCGAACCACGCGGGTTGCCAGCCGTGCATGCGCGGCACGAGCGTGGCCGGCACGAGCAGCGACGACGCGACGATGCCCCATCCCGTGCCGCCGTAATAAAGGCCGAGCAGCAGCCCCGCGTCGCGCGGCGACGCGGATGCGAGCCGCGCGGCCAGCACGCCGCCGCTGATGAAGATCGATGCGCTGCCGACGCCCGTTGCCAGCCGCTGCGCCAGCAGCGCGTGCATGTCCGACGTGAGCCCGCCCGCGGCCATCAGCACGGCGGTCAACGCGCAGCCGGCCGCGAGCAGCGTGCCCGCGCGCCAGCGCCGCGACAGCAGCGGGAATGCCAGCGCGCCGATCAGGTAGCCGGCCGCGTTCGCCGTGTTCAGCGCGCCGGCCTGCGCGAACGTCCAGCCGAGATCGGCCTTCATCGGCGGCAGCAGCAGCGCGTACGAAAAGCGTGCGAGGCCAAGCGCGATCGCGCTGCCGAGCGACAGGCCGATCGCGAGCCGCCACGCGGCCATGCGGCCCGGATCGGTTGCGCCGGCGTCCGGCCGCGAGGGGCCGGCACGCTCCGGTTGCGGCACTGCACGCATCGGGGGTGTCTCCTTCGTTGTTCGATTCCGGGGCTTCCGCCGCCATCGGTCGATCATACTGGAGCCGCCGTGAAACCGGCGCGCGCACGCGGCAAAATCGCGACGGCCGGTGCGCCCGCTCCCGTTGGTCCGGCGCAACGGCGTGAATAAGCCGAAGGTCGGCCGGCGCTGACCCGCACTACCGCCCGAGTCCGGCCGCAAAAGCCGCAAGCAGGGCGCGCCCTTCCGACCATCCGCCCAACCCGGACGCCGCGTTCAGATGGCCGCGTGCGCCGAGCAGAAGCGGCGTCGCGCCCTGTTGCGTTGCCCATTCGAGCGCGCGCCCGGATGGATCGTAAGGATCGTCCGCGCTCGCGATCGCCAGCACCGGCACGCGCCCGAACGAACGCTTCGGCAGGTTCGCGAACGCGGCGGCGGCAACCGGAAAGCGCGGCCCTTGCGGGTCGGGCACGGCCACGAGAAACGCGCCGCGCACCGCGCGCGCCGATGCGGCATGCCAATGTGCGAACAACAGACAACCCAGCGAGTGACAAACCACGAGCGGCGGCGCCCCGGCGTTCGCGACGGCCGCGTCCAGCGCCGCCGTCCAGTCGGCCAGGTCGGGTGCCTCCCACGAAGCCGGCGCGATGCGCGCGGCGCCGGGCAACGCCGCCTCCCAGTGGCTCTGCCAATGATCCGGTCCCGAATTACCGATACCCGGCACGATCACGATCGCTTGCTCCATCACGCCCTCCGTCAACGCAAAGCCCGCAGTGTGGCGGTGCGCCGGTGGGCATGGAATGGCAAGTCATCGGTTATTGAGCCAGAATGCCGATGAATCAACGGTACTGGAGGCCCGTCATGCCGGACGAAGCACTCGATCGCCTGGATCTTGCGATCCTCGAAGCGCTGCAGGAGAACGCGCGGACGCCGCTGTCGGAAGTGGGCAGGCGTATCGGGCTGTCGCAGCCCGCGACGTCGGAGCGCGTCAAGCGGCTGGAAGAACGCGGCATCATCGCCGGCTACGGCGCACGGATCGATCCGGCGGCACTGGGCTTGGGCATGATGGCCATCATCCGGCTGAAAACGACCCACGAGCACATCAAGCCGGCGCTGCGCACGTTTGCCGAGATGCCGCATGTGATCGAAGTCCATCGCATGACCGGCGAGGATTGCTTTCTGCTGAAGGTGCTGGTGCCGACACCGGGCCAGCTCGAAACCCTCATCGATGCGATTGCCCGCTTCGGCGCGGTCACGACTTCGCTGGTGCTGCGCTCCGAGCCGACGAAGGCGATCGGCAAGGCGTTGCTCGGATGACGCTCGCATGCGGCCTTCGTCAATGACATAAAGCGCAGCAATTCCGGCAATTGAATCCAAATTAAAAATGATCGAATTCATTTCGGCGATCCGAATTCGATTCACTAAAAAAAGATGCGTGACCCGCCGGACGTTTTATCCGGTCTTTTCCAATATTTGAACCGGAAACACCCTTGTTTAGCACGCTTCCGCTAAAAACATTGCAACGCATTGCTTTCGTAAATTCATCCGACTAATATCGACGCCACTCGTCCGGCATTCACAAAATATCGAACGAGGAGCGGGATTGTTTTTTCCGCGCTTTCATGTTGAATCACTCATGTTCACCACAGGAGAATTGACATGCAGGAAACCCAGCAAATCGAATTGCTTGACTGGATGCAGGAAGACACGCACCCCGAGGCCGTCGACATGATGGTCGAGGACGCCGTGGTGCCGTTCGGCACCGCGCTCTGGCCGGTCTGAGCGGGCCACCCGTTCTCGCGGAAGGGCCGCGGCCCTTCCGCCGCTTCCGGAGATACGCATGCTGAACCTGCACCGCGCGCTCGGCTTTCACCCGGCGCTGCGCGACAAGCTGGCACGCGGCGAATCGGGAAAACTGCTGGTCGGCTACGACGCCCGCAATCGCGACATCGCGTTGCGCGCCTTTTCCGCCCTGCCCGATTCGCTTGACGCGACCACCCTCTGCCTCGAAAGCACCCCACCCGCCGACATCGCCGCCGCACTCGGCGACGCCGACCTGTTCGTGCTGCTGTACGACTCGTCGTGCCTGCCGACGCCTTCTCCGAGCGGGCCGCCGTTCCTCGCCGCGATCCGCCCCGCGATCGTCGAGCACTGGAGCAAATCGGTTTTATTCAAGGATTACGGCCCGCATCTCGACGAGGCGTTCGCCGAATCGCTCGACGACATCGCCGCACGCAACGCCCGGCTGATCGAGGCGGCCGCGCGCGCGTCGCAGATCCGCTTCATCGACGAAGCCGGCAACACGCTGACGGGCTCGCTCGCGCCGGACCAGAAATGGACGAGCGTGGACGGCATGGGCAATCTCGACGTCGTGCCCGGCGAGATCGCGACGCACGTGACCGACCTGAACGGCTCGGTCGTGTTCAGCGGCACGTTTCTCGGCACCGTGCCGTTCGCGATCAAGTACAAGGTGGCCGAGCGGCTCGCGACGCTGCACGTCGAGCGCAGCACGATCGTCGATTTCGACACCGACGACGCAGGCTTCCGCCGCGATTTCTCGACCTATCTCGACCGGCACGCGAATCACCGGCGGATCGAGGAATTCGGCATCGGCACGAACCTCGGGATTCGCGGACTGTACGGCCGCAACGCGGGGTTCGAGGAACGCCACCCCGGGCTGCATCTCGGGCTCGGCGGCGGCGAAAACGGCAGCCACCATCTCGACCTGATCTTCGCGCGCGGCACGCTCGCGCTCGACGAGCGGATCGTGTTCGACGGCGCGTTCGCCGTCTGACGCGGCGGCGATTGCCGGCTCAGGCTTCGGCGGCCGCCGCGTCGCCGAGCCATTTGAACATCACGAAGCAGTCGACGAAGCCGAGCCGCGCGTGACGGTATGCGCGCGGCAGCCGGCCGACGATCTCGAATCCGAGCTTCTGCCACAGCGCGACCGCGACCTCGTTCGTCGCCACCACCGAATTGAACTGCATCGCGAGGAAACCGCGCTCGCGTGCGACCTGCTGCGAGTGTTCGCACATCAGGCGCGCGACGCCGCGTCCGCGCGCGGCCTCGCTCACCATGTAGCCGCAGTTGCACACGTGCTTGCCCGGCCCGGCCGCGTTCGCCTTCAGGTAGTACGAGCCGAGCAGCACGCCGTCCTCCTCGGCGATCCACGTGCAGAGCGGCGCGTCGAGCCACTGTGCGCGCGCCGCGTCCGGCGTCGGCTCCGGATCGAATGCGTAGGTTTCCTGAGCAGCGACGATGGCGCGGTAGGTCGGCCAGAAGCGTGCGAAATCGTCGTCGGTCATCGGGCGGATCGTGATCATGCGGGTTCTCTCGTGCGGGTGATGTCGACAGGCAGGCCAGCGATCGTACCGCGATTCATCGACGCTCGCCGGCGCGCAACGCCGCGCTGCGATACGCGCCCCTCATCACACCATCGACCGTGGCCATTCGGCCGAATCGCCACGCCTCGAACCGAATGAAAGAATGATCTTCGTCCGTGAAGCCGGCATCACTGCCTGAAACCTCGAGCCATGAAGACACCGCGTGCGTGTCGACCGCAGCGCCGTCGCGATACGGACCGCCTCGTTCCAGCCAGCTTTCTTGTAGCTTATAAATTACAATGATTTCCAGGTTCGAACTGCTTCGCTATCAGTGCGACGACGGTCGCGAGCCTTTCACCGAATGGCTGAACGCCGTGCGCGACAAGCTTGCGCAGGCACGGATTCGCGAACGCCTGCGCCGCGTGCAGACCGGCAATTTCGGCGATTGCGAACCGGTCGGCGAAGGCGTGATCGAACTGCGCATCCACGTCGGTGCCGGCTATCGCGTGTACTTCGGCCGGTACGGCGGTGCGCTGATCCTGCTGTTGTCCGGCGGCGACAAGGGTAGCCAACCCGACGACATCAGGCGCGCGAAGGAACACCGGTCGAACTGGAAACGGAGGCAAACATGAACAAGCTCAAAGGCGCGGTATCGCACCACGACGCGGAAGTCGCCGAACTCGGCGCCGACCGCGAACTCGCGGTGGCCTATCTGCGCGTCGCAATGGAGTCGCTCGACGACCCCGACAACCGCGCGGCCGGCCTGCTCGCGCTGCGCACGGTCGCGGAAGCGTACGGCGGGCTCGGCGCGGTCGCGGCCGAGGCCGGCATCAGCCGCGAATCGCTGTATCGCACGCTGTCCCCGAACGGCAACCCGACGCTGAAGACCCTGCTCGCGGTGCTCAAGACGGTCGGCCTGCGCCTGTCCGTCGTTCCCGCGCAGCCGTCGCACGCGTAACGGGCGCACGTCACGCCTGCCCGCTCACGGCCTGACCATCCATACGAGCAGCATCTCGCCCGGCGCGGCCGTCATCCCCGCCGGGCGATGCTCGATCGTCGGCTCGACCGCCAAAGCTTGCGCGATCGCCGCCGCATCGTCGATCGTCGTCGTGCGCACGAACGTCATCAGCCGCGCCGGCCGGCGCAACATCTCGCGATACAGCGCGCCGTACCACAGCGGGCGCATGCCGAGCGCGTCCTGCAGCACGTACGGATAACGCCAGAGCCGCAGCACGAAGCGGCTGTCCGGGTGGGCCGGATCGACGCGGACGAACACGCGCCGCGTGCTTTCGCCGTGCGTATAGCGCGGCAGCACCGGCAGCGCGTCGGCCGGCGCCTGCGGCAACAGCCAACGCAGCGCGGTGGCCGGCGACCAAGGCGTCGCACGCTGCCAGCCAGCCTGCGCGAGATGGCGGTCGAGCGTGTCCGACGTCACGCTCCATTGCAGCGGCAGATACTCCTCGCGGTCGCCGCCGATCTCGGTGCGCCGCGTCGGCACGCGCTGCCACCCGCCGCGCCGCCACTGGTCGACCGTCATCGCGACCACGTCGCCGGTATGCGGGCGCGATGCGCGATCGATCTGCCATTGCGCGGGAACCGTCCATACGCCGGCCGTCGCGAGCACGACCACCATCGCGACGAGCGCGCCTCTCGGCTGCACGTGCTCGCGCACGCGCCAGTACGCGTAGGCGCCGGCGAGCAACGCGAACCACGCGAGCCCGAGGCTCCAGCCGCCCAGCAAACCCGACAACCAGGTATCGCCCACGTACAGCCGCGCAAAACCGCCGAGCACGATCCACAGCACGACCGCCGTCACGACCGGAATGCGCCACGGCGCGGGCCGGTCGCGCGTCAGCACCCAGCCGAGGCCGCTGCTCGCGAGGATCGCGAACGCGGCGTCGGCATCGGGCAGCGGCACGTGCGGCGCGCCGGGCGGCAGGCTCGCCGGCGTCGCGCCGGGCACGCTCGCGCCGAACACCGGCACGAGCACGACGGCGACGCCGACCGTCGCGAGCCACCATGCAGCCGTCAGCCAGCAGCGATGGATCATCAGCCAGACGAGAAACGCGGCCGCGACGATCAGCCCCGTGTCGTGCCCGTGCAGCACGGCGAGCGCGCTCATCGCGGCGTCGACGGGCGGCGTGCGCAGGTTCTGCAGGAACGCGTACAGCGCGATGTCCGCATGCATCAGCGGGTCGTTCGCGACGACGTCCCGCACGATTCCCGCGAACAGCCACACGCAGCCGATGAACAGCAGCACGAGCACGGGCACCGCGCCCGGCAACGCGCGCAAGCGGGCGATCGCGCCGTGCAATCGCGCGCCGACCCGCGGCCAGCGGTGCGCGCCTGCGTGCACGGCGTCGGCGAGCGCACGGCGCAGCAGCGGCCAGCCGCGCCGCAGCGCGACGCGCACGCCGATCCATACCAGCGCGACCAGCGCGGCCACGACCAGCAGGATGGCGGCGACCCGCACGCTGATCGCCGCGGCCAGTGCGGCCGATGCGCCGAACAGAATGCCGGGCGCGACGTGCACGGGCGCCCACACGAGTGCCGAGATCACGTTGACCGGATAGAACGACCGGCGCGGCAGCGTCGCGCAGCCGACGACGACCGGCACCACCGCCCGCACCGGCGCGAGAAAGCGCGCGAGCACGATGCTCTTCATGCCGTGACGCAACACGAATTCCTCGCCGCGCGCGTACGCGCTCGCGTAGCCGAAGCGCACCCATGCGTTGCGGATCATCCCGCGGTAACGTCGCCCGAGTTCGTAGCTGATCCCGTCGCCGATCACCGCGCCGACGGCCGCGACGCCGATCGTCGCCCATGCATCGAGCGCGCCCGCGCCGATCAGCGCGCCGGCCGCGAACATCACGGCGCCGGCCGGCACGACCGTGCCGATCAGCGCGATCGCCTCGGCGCACGCGGCCACGAATACGATGGCCAGCACGAGCAGCGGATGCGCGCCGATCGCGCCGATCCACGCATGGATCGTGTCGCTCATCGCACACTCCCGAGCGGGCCGGCCCGGTGTGCAAACGCCGGGCCGGCAGGGGCATTGGATACGTTCATCGCAACATGTACACGCTCGCGCCGCCGGCGGGGTTCAGGGGGCAGGGTCGCGGCTCAATCGAACTCGTGCTGCCGCGCGTCGGCCTCGAGCGGCGCATCGTGGTAGCCGACCGTCGCGATCTCGCGCAGGTAGCGCGCAAGAAACGCGCCGATCGAGCCGGCGGCCTCGTATTGATGTACGTGACGGAATTCATGGGTCAGCAGGCGGCGCGTGTCGTGCCCGCGCAGCACGTACACCGCATGACCGAGCGTGAGGCCGATCGTCCCGGGCGACAGCAGCCCGGCCTCGCGGGCGATCTCGGCAAGCGTTGGCGTATCGGGAAACGGCATGCGATCGACCGCCACCACGCGAATGAGGTCCGGCTGCACGACGCCCACCGCGCGCGCATCGTCGGCTTGCGCCGGCGTCAGCGGCGCGCCCCGCGCGAGCCCGCTCGCCGCCTCGGCTTCGGCCCAGGCGAGCGCGGCGGGCAGCGCGGACGGCAGGATATCGGCCAGGTCGATCATCGCGGGCTCCCCGGTTCGCGCAGTGGCATCGCGCACCAGTTTAGTCCCGATTCGGCACGGTTCGCGGGGCGGTTGCGGCGACGGCGCGCCGGGCCGCGTCGGACGTCACGATTCCTCCGGGAATACCCTGATTCGCCCGGGCTGGCGCCGTGCCATTCCGCGTGAATTATTTCGTGTCAGTGGGCATTTCGCGACCCACCATCCTGAAAATTTCGCGAACGAGTACCGTTTTCGGGTTCGGGGGCATATATTGGTCAGAAGAACGGCCGCGGCAACACCCGGACAGCAACGACAGCAGCGCGCGGCGTCATCCCGAAGAGGACCGCTGGAAGATGATCAGGGTAATTCTGGCTGACGATCACGCAGTCATGCGGGACGGACTGCGTCACATCCTGGAAACGGCCGGCGGTTTCGAGATCGTCGGCGAGGCGAGCGACGGCTCGGGCACGCTCGCGCTGGCCGAGCGCGCCGCCGCCGACGTGCTGCTGCTCGACCTGTCGATGCCCGCCCCCACCGGCATCGAGCTGATCCGGCTGGTCAAGCGCCAGGCGCCGTCGCTGCGCACGCTCGTGCTGACGATGCACGCGGAAACGCAGTACGCGGCACGCGCATTCAAGGCCGGCGCCATCGGCTATCTGACGAAGGACAGCGCAACCGCCGAGCTCGTCGAGGCCGTCGGCAAGGTGGCGGCGGGCGGCGTCTACGTGAGCCCGTCCGCGGCCGAAAGCCTCGCTCGCACGTTGCGGGCGCCGGCTCATGCCCTGCCGCACGAGCGACTGTCCGCGCGCGAGCTCGACGTGATGCGCCGCATCGTCACGGGCCGGACCGTCACGCAGATCGCGTGCGAACTCGCGCTGAGCGCGAAGACGGTCAGCACGTACAAGACGCGGATCCTCGAGAAGATGGCGCTGCCGCACGAAGCCGCGCTGATCCGCTACGCGGTGCGCCACGATCTCGACCTCGGCACCGACGACGCATGACGGCCGCCTTCCCCCTCCCGCCCACCCCGCCGCCGTCGGACGACGACGGTCCGGATACGTCGCGCCTGTTCATGTCGTCGCTGCCGCCGGGCCGACGCGAGCGGCGGCTCGCGCTCGCGACGGTGCTCGTCTCGGCCGTGATCTTCGCCGCGCTCGCGCCGTTCGCAGCGATCCCGCTCGCGCCGGGCTGGGCGTTCATTCCCGTGTACCAGTCGGCGATCGTCGTCAACGACATGGTGACGGCCGGCCTGCTGCTCGGCCAGTACGCGATCCTGCGCGAGAAGCCGCTGCTCGTGCTGGCGGGCGGTTACCTGTTCACGGCGTTCATGGCCGGCACGCACATGCTGACCTTCCCCGGCCTGTTCGCGCCCACCGGCCTGCTCGGCGCCGGCGAACAGACCACCGCGTGGCTGTACCTGTTCTGGCATGGCGGCTTTCCGCTGTCGGTCGCCGCGTACGCATTGCTGCGCGCGACCTCGCGCGGCCGTGCGGTCCCGGCCCCGCAGCGTCGCGCGGCGATTCCGGTCGTCCTCTGCATCGCGGCCGCAGGCGGCGCGACGGTCGCGCTCGCGGTGCTCGCGACCGCCGGCCACGACCTGCTGCCGCGCATCATGAGCGGCAACCGGATGACCGCGACGATGACGAAAGCGATCACGGCCGTCTGGGGGTTGAACCTGGTCGCGCTGATGCTGATGTGGCGGCAGCGGCGGCGCCATTCCGTGCTCGACCTGTGGGTGATGACGGTGCTCGTCGCGTGGCTGTTCGACATCGCGCTGTCGTCGATGCTGAACCACGGGCGCTTCGATCTCGGTTTCTATGCGGGGCGCGCGTACGGTCTCGTTGCATCGGGCGTCGTGCTGTTCGCGATGCTGTTCGAAAACGGCCGGCTGCATGCGCAGACGGTACGCGCACTGGCCGGCGCCCGCTACCAGCATCTGCTCGTCGCGCAGAAAAGCGCGCAGTTGAACGACGCGAACGAACGGCTCGAACAGCGCGTCGCCGCGCGCACCGCGCAACTGAGCGCGTCGAACCGCGACCTGCGGCGCGAAGTCGAGGAGCGCGTGCGTGCCGAGCGGGCGCTGCAGGCGTCGCGCGAGGAGCTGCGCGAGATCGCGGCGATCAGCGCCAGCGCGCGCGAAGCCGAGCAGCGCCGCATCGCGCGCGAACTGCACGACGAACTGGCGCAGTCACTCGCGGCGCTGAAGAACGACCTCGAATGGCTGATCGACCGCGTGCCGCAGGACGACGCGTCGCTCGCACGCAAGATCGCGGCGATGCATACGCTCGCACGCGGCGCGGTGGCTGCGACGCGCCGCATCGCGTCCGACCTGCGCCCGCTGATGCTCGACGATCTCGGCTTCGCGGCGGCGATGCAATGGCTCGTGGAGGATTTCCGGCACCGTCACGGGATTACCTGTTCGCTGCACGTCGAGCCGCCCGAGCTGCAACTCGACGAGCCGTATGCGACGGCCGTGTTCCGCATCGCGCAGGAAGCGCTCGCGAATGTCGCGCGGCACGCGGCCGCGACGCACGCGGCCGTCGAGCTCGTGTGCGGCGGCGAAGCGATCGCGCTGACGATACGCGACGACGGCGCGGGGTTCGATCCCGCGGTGCCGCGCAAGTCGAGTTCGTTCGGGCTGGTGGGGTTGCGCGAGCGCGCGTATCTGGTCGGCGGCACGCTGCGGATCGCGACGACGCTCGGCGAAGGCACGACGGTGGAGGTGGATATTCCGGTGGCGTCCGTGCATGCGGCGATTGTGCATGAAGGACCCGGCGCGTTGCGGACGCAAGGCTAAAGCGGTCAAAGCAACGGTAGCGGGATGCTGCCGCGAGGGGTCAGTGGTAGTCCTCTTCGCGCTGATGCCGAACGGCCAAGACCGTGACTTGTTCTGCACTTTCGATCTCGAACAGGAGCACATAGCCTGACGTGCCGAAGGAAACGATGAGTTCACGCAGGAAGGGATTGCTCCCATCCAGCTTGCGGCAGGTAAACGGAAACAATCGCAACATGGCCACACCTCGTTCGATCGCTTCCAACGCCCTCGCTGCCGCTTCCTCATCACGTTCGACGAGATATCGATACAGTCGCACCAAGTCTTCGCGCGCCGCACGCGTATATCTGACTTGGTAACTCAATCCGCCGCCTTCTTCGAACGAGCCGCTTTCAGCATGGACTCGAGCTCGCGCTGAACGTCGGCGGCATCGATGTATTCGCCCGTGCGTCGCGCCTCGTCGCGAGACGCCAAACCTCGTGCGACGAACTCGCGCTGCAAGCGTCGCCGAGCGATGCCATCACGCAACGCCGACTCCATGAACGCAGACAGCGTCTCGTTTTCCGCAAGAACTGATTCCGCTTCCTCGCGCAACTGCGGATCGACTCGCAGCGCGGGCATCGTGGCCGTTTTCATCGCACCCTCCATGCATTACATATGTAATACATGGTAGCACATCGGCCCGAATCGACGACAGTCGACCGTTCGTTCTAGTCGAGCTGTCGACGGAACGCTCACGCCCGTGCCGCCACCATCCCCCGCTCCGAGCGCGTCCACGCGACCAGCGCGCCGACGCCGAGCAGCGCGAGGCACACGATCGGCACGATCATTGGCCCGAACGCGGTGCCCGTCATCTTGCCCGCGAACGGCATCAGGTTCTGGCTGAAGAAGCCGCCGAGGTTGCCGATCGAGTTGATCGCCGCGACGCTCGCGGCCGCCCGCGCGCCGGTGAAGTAACGCGGCGGCATCGACCAGAAGCACGGATACAGCAACGGGATGCACGCGCCGCCGAGCACCAGCGCGATGAAGCGCAGCGGCGTCGACGGCAGCACGAGGCTCAGCAGGAAGCCGAGCGCACCGAGCGCCGCGACGATCGCGATCGTGCGCAGGATGCTCTTCGCGCGGCGCAGCTTCGCCGGCAGCCACACCAGCAGCACCACCGCGAGCGCCCACGGCAGCATGCTCAGAAAGCCGTTCGTCGCGCTCGACACGCCGAACGATTTCACGAGCGTCGGCAGCCAGTACGTGACGCCGTACAGCGACGTCGACATCAGCATGTAGGTTGCCGCGAACAGCATCACGCGCGGATCGAGCAGCGCCTTCCACGGCTGCCCGTGCTCGGCCTGCGCCGGCTTCTCGCGCTCCAGCGCGGCCGCGACGATCTGCTTCTCGCGCTCGTCGAGGAACGGCGCTTCGCGGAACGACGCGGGCAGCACGCGGAACACGACGATCGCGACGATCACGGCCGGAATGCCCGTCGCGACGAACACCCACTGCCAGCCCGCGAGCCCCCATACGCCGTTCAGGCTCAGCAACACGCCGCCGACCAGCGAGCCGAGCATGTTCGCCAGCGCGCTGCCGAGCGTGAAGATGCCGAGCACCTTCGCGCGGTAGCTCTGCGGGAACCACAGCGTCAGGTAGTAGATCACGCCCGGATAGAAGCCGGCCTCGGCGATGCCGAGCAGGAAGCGCAGCGAGCAGAACGCGGGCATCGACGTGGTGAAGCCCATCAGCACCGTGATGAGCCCCCAGGTCAGCATGATCCGCGCGAGCCACACGCGTGCGCCGTAACGATGCAGCGCGAGCGTGCTCGGCACCTCGAACAGCAGGTAGCCGATGAAGAACAGCGACGACGCGAGCCCGAACGCGGCTTCCGTCATCCCGAGGCTGTGCACCATCTGCAGTTTCGCGAAACCGACGTTCTGCCGGTCGATGAACGCGATCAGGAACATCACGACGAGGATGGACAGCAGGCGCCGCGCCATCTTCGACATGATGCGCTGTTCTTCGGCGGACGCGGGGTCCAGGGTGTCGGTAGCGTTCACTTCAGGCTCCTTCGTGAATCGGTTGCGTATCGGTTGAATCGGCGGGTTGAATCGGCGCCGCGCGGAACGAGCGCGCCGGCGCCACGTGGTTCGATGAATGGAATCGGCTCGCGGCCCGCGTGGCTCAACCCGACCGGTAGTCGTCGAGCATCGGCGCGAACATCTCGTGCCACGCGCGCGGCTTCGCCTTGATCGTGCCGGCGAGGTACAGGAATTCGACGTAGTCCATCAGCTGGTTCGGCCGCACCGAGAAGCGCGTGTCGGGCGCGGCCAGCATGCGCATCACGTCGTCGTGCGACACGCCGACGCCGGACGACGCCGCATAGAGCGCCGCCGCCGCGCGCGGGTCCTGCGCGATCAGGCGGTTCGCTTCGTCGAGCGCGCCGAGAAACGCCGCGGCCAACGCGGGCTCCGCATCGACGAGCCGCTTCGGCGCGAACACGACGTCGAGCGTCATCGGCCCGAGCACGTCGACCGAGCTCACCACGCGATGGATGCCCGGCTGCCGCAATTCGAGCGTCGAGAACGGCGGCGACGTGAAGTGCGCGGTCACGCCGTGCTCGCGGCGGATCAGCGCCTGCATCGCCTGCGGATGCGGCAGGTTCACGGTGATCGAATCGAGCTGCGCGAAATGCGTGGGGCCGAGCTGCCGGCTCGCGACCATCTGCAGCACGACCGCCGACAGCGACGTGCGGATGCCCGGCACCGCGATCCGGTCGGACGGCGTGAAATCGCGCAGCGATACGAGGCCCGGCCGGTTCGCGTTCAGCGACAGCGACGTGGTCGACAGCCCGCTGATGCCGATCACCTCGACATTCGGAATACCGCGCGCCCGCGCCCACAGCTCGATGAAACCCGGCGCGCCGGCGCCCGCGAAATCGAGCGTGCCGGCCATCATCGCGTCGTTGACGGAATTGCCGCCGTCGAGCAGCACCCATTCGACCGCGACGTCACGCACGCCGTGGCGCGCCGCATGCCGCTCGAACAGCCGCTGCTTCTCCATCACGAGCAGCGGCAGGTACAGCACGCCATAGCCTTTCGAGATCCGCACCGTGCGCGGTTTCGCGCGCACGAGCGCCGGGGCCCCGAGCGCGCCCAGCACGCCGAGGCCGGCGGCGATCAACGCGCGGCGGCGCGGCGACGTCGTCATGCGCGCACCGCCGCGCGGCGAACGGCCAGCGGCGACGAGCCGGCCGGCGTGGCGCGGCGGCGCGCGTTCGTCGTGCCCGTGACATGCTGCATGTTGCCGTCTCCTTGAATATTTCTGGTATTAATGCCGTCCTTGCATCCTGCTTCCGGCTCGACACAGGTTATCGGGCGAGTCTGAGAAAATGCTGACATCCCGTCCCCGGGAAAACCCCTAATCCACCTACCTGCAAACGGCACCATGCGCATTCTCGTCGTGGAGGACGATGCCGAAATCGGCGCGGCGATCCGCAGCCGCCTGGCGCGGCTCGGCCATGCCGTCGATCTCGAAACCGACGGCTCGACCGCGAACGGCCTGCTGCGCGTCGAGCGCTTCGATCTCGTCGTGCTCGATGCGAACCTGCCCGGCATGGACGGCTTCACGGTGCTGCGCAACCTGCGCGCGGCCGGCAGCACGACGCCCGTGCTGCTCGTCACCGCGCGCTCGGCGATCGACGACCGCGTGAGCGGCCTCGGCCTCGGCGCCGACGACTACCTCGTGAAGCCGTTCGACTACCGCGAGCTCGACGCGCGCGTGCAGGCGCTCTTGCGCCGCAACAGCGGCCACGCGAACGACGTGCTGACGCTCGGCGGCCTCGTGATCGACCGCAGCAGCCGCCTCGCGGAACTCGACGGCCAGCCGCTGTCGCTGTCGCGTCAGGAGTTCGCGCTGCTCGAAATCCTCGCGAGCCGTCCGCAGCGCATCTTCTCGAAGGAAGAACTGCTGAACCAGTTGTTCAGCTTCGGCAACGAGCCCACGGCGAACGCGGTCGAGCAATACGTGACGCGCGTGCGCAGGAAGCTGCAGGGCAGCTCGGTCGAGATCCGAACCGCACGCGGGATGGGGTATCAGATTGCCGCGCATTGACTGGTTCCCGAGGACGCTGTTCGGGCGCACGCTGCTGTTCATCGCGCTCGTCGTCGCGACCGGCGCGCTCGCGCTCGCGGCGATCGCGCGCTACTACGCAGGCGTCGCGGCCGAACGCGCGTACGACCAGTTGCTGGCGGGCGCGTCGATCCAGGTCGCGGAAAACCTCTACGTGCAAGGCGGCGTGCTGGCGCTGAATCCGCCGGTCGCCGCGCTGTCGACGCTGTCGCGCTACGACCTCGTCTACTACAAGGTGGTCGATTCGCGCGGCGTCGTCGTGGCCGGCTATCACGATCTCGCGAGTCCCGCGACACTCGCCGCCGCGAAGCAGGGACCCGCGTTCGCGAACGCCGTCTACCAGGGGCACCAGGTCCGCACCGCGACGATCGCACGCTACATGCCGGAAGAAAGCACGCCCGGCTGGGCGCTCGTGACGGTTGCGCAGACCACCAACGCGCGCCAGCAACTGACGAACGACATGAGCATCAAGGTGTGGACGCTGATCCTGCTGATGAGCGTGCTCGCGATCGGTGCGAGCGGCCTCGCGATCCGGCGCGGCCTGCGCCCGCTCGCGCGGATCGGCGCGATCATCGCCGCACGCGACCCGGCCGACCTGCGGCCGGTGGCCGTCGATACGCCGAGCGAGATCGACGCGATCATCGGGTCGATCAACGGGTTGATGCGGCGGCTCGCCGAGCGGATCAACGCGATGCAACGCTTCATCGCCGACGCCGCGCACCAGATGCGCACGCCGCTCGCGCGGCTCGACGCGCAGATCGAGCTGCTCGACGGCGAATCCGATCCCGCGCGTCACGCGGCGCGGCTCGATGCATTGCGTGCGACCTCGTCGGACGTCGGCCGGCTCACCGGGCAGTTGCTCAATCATGCGATGGTGATTCATCGCACCGAGGCCGTGCCGCTGCAACCGGTCGACCTCGTCGCGCTCGCGAAAGAAGTGCTGGGCCGCACGATTCCGCTCGCCGGCGAACGCGACGTGGCCGTTGCGTTCGCGAGCGACGCGCCGCATGCGTGGATCGACGGCGATGCGATCAGTCTTCAGGAAGCGCTGTCGAACGTGCTGCACAACGCGCTGCTGCACGGCCATGCGGACGACCTCGTCGTGTCGGTCGCGACCACCGGCAACGCGGATCAGGCGGTGACGCTGACCGTCACCGACAACGGGCGCGGGATACCGCGCGAGCACTGGGACGCGGCGTTGCAGCCGTTCGTGCGGATCGCGCCGGACGGCAGCGAACGGCGCACGGGGTCCGGCCTCGGGCTCGCGATCGTGCAGGAAGTGATGAAGGCGCACGGCGGGCGCGTCGGGTTCGCGTTTCCCGAGGCGGGCGGGTTCGCGGTGATGTTGACGTTTCCGCGTGCGGTGACGGCGCACGCAAGCGACACTTAGGCAACGGCATCCGGCGCAGGCACGCTCGGTTGAACGCCACCGGGCGACACGCGTTCAGCCGTCGCTGTCCCGACCGTCGTCGGCGTTTCGCCGCGCATGCCGCGCCACCAGTTGGTCCAGTTCGTCATACTGACGGTCGCAGAACAACCGGCACAACGTATCGACGTCCACGCGCTTCCTCACGTCGATCGTCTCGACGTGCAGCTCCAGCTTGCCCTTTCCGATGCCGAAGAGCCCCTTCTTCATCCGCATGGACACCGCATTCAGCTGGAAGCCGTCCGAATGCGCATCCGTCAATGCCGTCACCCACAGCTCGCGCTGATCGTCGGCATGCTGCAACACGAGCGCCGGTAGCGGGCCGTCCTGCGTCTCGTTCCATTCGATGTGCTGGGCCGCCCAAGGAAACGCCTCGAACGCATGAACGAACGACGCGTAGTCGGTCGCGCCCTGCTGATCGAGCTGATTGAAATCGTAGCCGACTCTCTGGATGGAATAGGTCAACATGGCGCGGCAACCCCGTGTCGTTCGAGATCAGCAGATCGTCAATCTACCGTGAATTTCGGTATCGGTGACGATTTTTCTGGGCGGCTCATGCGCGAAGAGATGCTGACCCATGTTGTCACGCACGGCGGCTATCATCGCGGCGAAGCGGGCAGACTGATGATTCAGGCGGCCGCGCTCTTGGCACAGGATATCGAACTCCCTTGGGATACCTACGCGGTTCACTTGCATCGGACAGAACCCGACCGACGGCTGCAAGGCAAGGTCGACGACGCGAACCCGCCGAACGCCGGGCGATGAAACGCCCTACGCCGCCACCGCCTCCCCACCGAGATACGCATCGCGCACGCGCTCGTCGTCGAGCAGCGTTTTCGCCGGCCCTTCCAGCACCACACGCCCGGTCTGCAGCACGTACCCGTAGTGCGCGATTTCCAGCGCGAGGCTCGCGTTCTGCTCGACCATGAACACCGTCACCCCTTGCTTGTTGATTGCGTCGATCAGTTCGAGCACCTTGTCGACGTAGAGCGGCGACAGCCCCATCGTCGGCTCGTCCATGCAGATCAGTTTCGGCCGCGCCATCAGTGCGCGCGCCATCGCAAGCATCTGTTGCTCGCCGCCCGACAACGTGCCCGCACGTTGCGTCAATCGTTCTCGCACACGCGGAAACAGGTCCAGCACGCGCTCATAGTCCTCGGCCACCGCCGCGCGATCGCCGCGCGTGTACGCGCCCATCAACAGGTTCTCGCGCACGCTCATGTCGCCGAACAGCCGCCGCGCTTCGGGCACGGCCGCGATCCCGCGCCGCACGCGCTGCGGCGTCGCGAGCGCGGTCACGTCGTCGCCGTCGAAACGCACGACGCCGCGGCGCGGACGCATCAGCCCGAGAATCAGCTTCATCGTCGTCGACTTGCCGCTCGCGTTGCCGCCGAGCAGGCTGACGATCTGCCCACGGGCGACTTCGACGTTCACGTCGAAGTGCACCTGCACCGGTCCGTAGAACGTGTCGAGATGTTCGAGTTTCAGCAGCGCGTCGGTCATGGTCGTATCAAGCACGGAAGATTGCACGGTCATGCGGCCGCCTGCGTAGTGCGGTCCGCCGGCGCACCGATCGCGTGGCGGCGACCGAGATAGGCTTCGATCACGCGCGGATCGTGCCGCACGTCGCGCGGCGCGCCTTCGGCGATCTTCACGCCGTTGTCGAGCACCATCACGCGGTCGGACACGCGCATCACGAGTTCGAGCTTGTGCTCGATCAGCAGGATCGTCAGTCCGCGTGCCTTCAGCGACTGGATCAGTTGGAGCATCTCGGCCGTCTCCGTCTCGTTCATCCCGGCCGTCGGCTCGTCGAGCAATAGCAAGCGCGGATGCAGCGCGAGCGCGCGACCGATCTCCACGCGCCGCCGGTTCGCGTACGACAGGCTGTGCGCCGGATGATCGATGCGCGGCGTAAGCCGTTCGCCGAAGCCGGCAATGATGTCGCGCGCTTCTTCACGCAAAGCGACTTCCTCGCGCCGCACCGACGCGGGCCGCACGAGCGCGCGCAGCACTTCGGCCGCCGCGCCGAGCGCCGGCCAGCCCGGCCGCGCCGCACGCAGCCGCGCATGTGCGCCGATCAGCACGTTGTCGAGCACGCTCAGGTTGCCGAACACGCGGCCATGCTGGAACGTGCGCGCGATGCCGAGCGCCGCGAGCCGTTCGGGCGCGGTGCCGGTGATGTCGCGGCCGTCGAACGTCACGCGGCCGGCATCGGGCCGGTCGGCGCCCGCGATCAGGTTGAACAGCGTCGATTTGCCCGCGCCGTTCGGGCCGATCACGCTGAGCAGTTCGCCGTCGGCGAGCGTCAGGCTCGCGCCGTCGAGCGCGGTCACGCCGTCGAAGCGGCGCGTCAGGCCCTGCACGTCGAGCAGGGGTCGAGTCGTCGTCATCGCATTCCTCCTCACACCGTGCCGAGCAGGCCCTGTGGCCGGAAACGAACGAGCAGCAGCAGCACGAGGCCGTAGATCAGCATCCGGTAATCGGCCGCCCAGCGGAACAGCTCGGGCAACCCGATCAGCGCGATCGCGCCGACGATACCGCCGAGCACGTTGCCGAGCCCGCCGAGGATCACCATCGTCAGCGCGAGGATCGACACCTGCGAGTCGAAGGTCTGGTGATTGATGTAGCTGTACAGATGCGCGGCGATCCCGCCGCTCACGCCCGCCGCGACGCCGCCGACCGCGAACGCGATCGCCTTGTAGCGGTTCGGCGCGATGCCGTGCGCGCGCGCGGCGACATCGTCCTCGCGCACCGCGCGCAGCGTGCGGCCCAGATGCGAGCGCAGCAGCCGCACCTGCACGAGCGCGAACACGACGAGCACCGCGAACGTGAACCAGTACGCGGCGCGCGCGGTCATCGCCCACGGCAGCGGCGCGATGCCGGTGATGCCGAGCGGGCCGCGCGTGAGGCCATCCCAGTTCAGGATCACGAGGCTCACCACTTCGCCGATGCCGAGCGTCGCGATCGACACGTAATGCCCACGCAGCCGGAACGCCGGATAGACGAGCAGCGTGCCGAGCACGGCGGTGATCACACCCGCGCACGGAATCGTCACGGCCGGCGACCAGCCGAGATCCGACGACAGCAGCGCCGACGCATACGCACCGATCACGAGCAGCGCGGCGTGGCCAAGCGAGATCTGCCCGACCGTGCCCGCGACGAGCGTGAGGCTCAGCGCGAGCAGCCCGTACAGCCACGCGTTGGTCAGCGTCTGCAGCACGTAAGGCGATGCACCGAGCCACGGCAGCACGGCCGCCGCCGCGATCAGCGCGACGAGTACGGGGCGCGGCACGCGTACGGCTTTCGCGGCGGCGAGGAAGGTGCCCGTCATCGGTTCGGGCGGCAACGCGCGGTTCGCGCTGAACAAGCCGTTCGGCCGCCACACGAGGAACACGATCAGCAGCCCGAACGCGAACAGGTCGCGGTAGCTGGTGCCGAATAGCGCGACGCCGTAGCTTTCGACGAGACCGAGCAGCAGGCTGCCGGCGATCGCGCCGGGCACGTTGCCGAGCCCGCCGATCAGCAGCGCGACGACGCCCTTCAGCGTCGCCTGAAAGCCCATCGCCGGATCGATGCTGTTGTAGTACATGCCGACCAGCAGCCCGCTCACGCCGCCGAGTGCGCACGCGATCGCGAATACGGTCTGGTTCACGCGATCGACGTCGACGCCCATCTGCAACGCCGCGTCGCGATCCTGCGCGGTCGCGCGCACGGCCCAGCCGAGCCGCGTGAAGCGCAGGAAGCCGTACAGCAGCGCGGCCGCCGCGATGCCGATGCCCGCGATCAGCAGGTCGAGCGAGCCGAGCGTCGCGCCGGCGATCCGCAGGTGCCAGTCGGGCAGCGGCGTCGGCACCGCGCGCGGGTCCGCGCCGAACGCGAGCTGCGCGAGCTGATCGAGGATGAAGCTGATGCCGATCGTCGCGAGCAGCGGCGCGATGCGCGCGGCATGGCGCAGCGGCCGCAGCCCGATCCGCTCGATCGCGATGCCGAGCGCGCCGCAGCCGACGACGACCGCCGCGAGCGCGACCGGCAGCGGCAGCCCGAAGCGCGTCAGGCACAGCCAGCCGATGAACGCGCCGACCATGTACACCGAGCCGTGCGCGAAGTTGATCAGGTGCGACACGCCGAAGATCAGCGCGAGCCCGACCGCGAGCAGCGCGTAGATGTTGCCGACGATGAGACCGTTGAGCGTGTAGTCGAGCCAGGAAGCCATCACGATGCGTCCGTCAGGTGCAGGCGGTTCATGTCGGGTTCAGCGCGCCGCGAGCTGCGGCTTCGCGCCGTCCCACAGCGCCCACTGCCCCTGCTTCACGACCAGATACACGGTGCGCGCGCCCGCGACGCGGCGCGTCTGCGGATCGAAACGCACCTTGCCGAAGATCACGCTCGGCACGTCGCTGATCTTCGCGAAGCCGTCGTGCGCGGCCTGGCGCGTCGTGCCGTAGCGGCGCAGCACTTCCGCCGACAGGATCAGCGCATCGTACGCACGCGCGACGAACGAATCGGGATCGGCGTGGAATTTCGAGCGATAGCGCTGCACGAACGCCTGCACCTCGGGGCGCGGCTCGGCCGGGAAGAAGTTCGATTCCGTATAGACGCCTTCGACGGCCGTGCCGCCCAGTTCGAGGAACTTCGGCGAATACACGGAGCCCACCGCCGCGATCGGCAGCGCGACGCCCGACGTGCGCGCCTGACGCACGATCTGCGCGCCGTCCGCGTAGTAGGAAATCAGCACGATCGAATCGGGCTTCGATGCGCCGATCCGCACGAGCGTCGAGCGGAAATCCTTCTCCGCCGGCTGGTAGCCTTCGGCCGCGACGACCTGCGCGCCGAGCCCCGTCACCGCCTTCGCGAAGATGTCCTTGCTGGTGCGGCCCCAGTCGGTGTTCAGGTACAGCACCGCGATCCGCTTGAAGCCGAGTTCCTTCACCGCGTAGCGGGCGAGCAGCGGCTGCTCCTCGGCCTGGCTCAGCGCGGTGCTCCACAGATAATCGCCGCCCTTCGTGAAATCCGGATGCGAATTCGTGAAGCCGAACTGCACCAGTTGCCCGCGCTGGTAGATCGGCGATGCGGCCATCGACGTCGCGCTCGAGAAATCGCCGAGCTCGATCGCGATGCGCGGATCGGCGACGAACTTCTGCGCGATCGCCACCGCTTGGCGCGGATCGCTGCGGCTGTCCTGGAAGTCGATCGCGAGCGGCCGGCCGTGAATGCCGCCGCTGCCGTTGATCTCGTCGAGCGCGAGATCGAAACCGCGCTTCCACTGCTCGCCGTATTGCGCGTCCTGGCCCGTCAGCGGCCCGCTCACGCCGATCACCACCGGCTCGCCCGACACGCCGGCCGCGAGCGCGCCGCCCGTCGACAAGCCCCATGCGGCGGCGAGCGCCGCCACCGTGCCCAGCACGCGCCGCCATGCGCCGCGCGCGTCGTACCCCGAAACCTTCATGCGTCCCCCAGCTTCAGTCAGTCGAAAAGAGTGAGGGCATGTAACCATCCGGTTCAGGACGATCCAACGAAGTTTTGCGCATATCGATATCGCATGCGGCGCGAAGCCGATGACGAGCGCGGACGGCCGCCGATACCCGCCGCATCGATCGACATGCCGGCATGCATCGCATCGTGTTGATTCGATTGGCGTTTCGTTCGGCGCACCGTGCACGACCGGTGCGAATGCACGCACGACGGGCCGCCGCGGCTGTTACGCCCTTCGCAGTTTTCCCGCTGTCGATAGCAAAAATCATTATATGAATCGCGCATGCTCGCACTCCTACAATGCGCAAATCGCATCATCGGAACGCGTCATGGAGTTGCATCAACTCGAAGCCTTTTCCGCGGTCATGTCGGCCGGCAGCGTCACCGGCGCGGGCGAGCTGCTCGGCCGCTCGCAGCCGGCCGTCACGCGGCAGATCCAGGAACTCGAAGCCGATCTCGGCTACGCGCTGTTCGACCGGCACGGCCCGCGCGTGACGCCGACGCGGCGCGCGTTCCTGCTGTACGAGGAAGTCGAGCGCTCGCTGGTCGGCCTGCGCGCGATCGAGGCGCGGGCCCGCGCACTCGGCGACGAAACGGCCGAACCCGTGCGCATCGCGGCCACGCCGTCGCTCGCGGCCACGCTCGTGCCGGCCGCGCTCGCCGCGCTGCCCGACGACGCGCATGCGCCGCACTATCAGTTGCGCAGCGAATCGGCCGAGCACGTCGTGCACGAGGTGCTGGCCGGCACGGCCGATGTCGGCGTCGTCACGCTGCCGATGGCGCATGCCGGGCTCGACGTGCACTGGATCGCGCAAACGCCGTGCGTCGCCGTGCTGCCGGCCGACGATCCGCTCGCGGCGAAACCGCGCATCGCGCTGCGCGACCTCGCGCGGCGCCGCATCGTGACGGTCGCGAACCGGCACCGGCTGCGCCAGCGGATCGACGCGGCGTTCGCGGCCGCGCGTGTCGATGCGCACGTGTTCATCGAAACCAACGCGTCGCTGAATGCGGTGATGGCCGCGCGCGCGGGCATCGGGGTCGGCATCGTCGATCCGGCCACGGGCGTCGCGCTGCCGGTGGACGGTGTCGTCGCGCGCGCGCTCGACGTCGACATCCCGTTCGCGTTCGGCGTCGCGACGCCGGCCGGCAAGGCGCGCACGGCGGCCGTCGACGCACTGCTCGACGCGCTGCATCGCACGACGCGCGCGCTGCTCGACGACGTGACCTTTCACGATGCCGCCGCGCACGATGCGCTGCTGCGCGGCGACCGGCTGCGGGCCGACCGCGCGACGCGCGCGCCTCGCCCGGCACGTACCCGCCGCGTGCGCCCGGAGGCCGCATGACGACCCCGCTCGACGCACTCGAGGCGCGGCTCGCGCAGGACCTGCGCTGGCTCGACCTGCCCGCGCCGTCGTGGGTGCCGCCGCGCGAAGCGGACGGCGCGCGCGTGCTCGACGTCGCGATCGTCGGCGGCGGCATGGCCGGGCTCGCGGCGTCGGCCGAGCTGCGCCTGCTCGGCATCGACAACCAGTGCGTGATCGACCGCGCGCCGGCCGGCTACGAAGGCCCGTGGGTCACGTTCGCGCGGATGGAGACGCTGCGTTCGCCGAAGCAGCTTGCAGGCCCCGCACTCGGCCTGCCCGCGCTGACGTTCCGCGCGTGGTTCGAAGCGCAATACGGCCGCGACGCGTGGGACGCGCTGTACAAGATTCCGCGCCCGCAATGGATGGACTACCTGCGCTGGTATCGGCGCGTGCTCGACCTGCCGGTGCGCAACGACACGACGCTCGTCGCGCTGCGCCCGCGCGACGACGGGCTGCTCGCGCTCGACGTGCGCGGCAACGGCGAAGCGCACACGCTGCTCGCGCGGCACGTCGTGCTCGCGACCGGCCGCGACGGCCTCGGCGGCCCGTACGTGCCGCCCGTCGCGCGGCGCGCGCCGCGCGCGCGCTGGGCCCATTCGTCCGAGCCGATCGATTTCGCCGCGCTCGCGGGCAAGCGCGTCGGCGTGGTCGGCGCGGGCGCGTCCGCGTTCGACAACGCGGGTACCGCGCTCGAAGCGGGCGCCGCGCGCGTCGACCTGTTCTTCCGTCGCGCGGACATTCCGCGCATCAACAAGCTGACCGGCATCGGCAGCCCGGGCCTCGTGCACGGCTACGCCGATCTCGACGATGCGACGAAGTGGCGTTTCATGCACTACGCGCTGACGTCGCAGACGCCACCGCCGCGCGACAGCGTGCTGCGCGTCTCGCGCCACGACCATGCGCATTTCCATGCGGGCAGCCCGATCGAAATGCTCGCCGACCACGCGGACGGCCTTGACGTGACGACGCCGCGCGGACGCTACACGGTCGACTTCCTGATCTTCGCGACGGGCTTTCATTCGGACTGGACGACGCGCGAGGAATTCGCGTCGTTCGGCGCGCACGTGCGGCGCTGGAAGGATCGGTATCGGCCGGAACCGGCGCTGTGGCTCGACGAGCTCGCCGAGTCGCCCGATCTCGGCCCCGCGTTCGCGTTCCAGGAACGCGAGCGCGGTGCGTGCCCGGCCGTCACGCGCATCCACTGCTTCAACCACGCGGCGAGCCTGAGCCACGGCAAGCTGTCCGGCGATATCCCGGCGATCAGCGCGGGCGCGCAGCGGCTCGCGCGCGGCATTGCGAGCCGGCTCTTCGATGCCGATCGCGACCGCCACTACGATGCGCTCGTCGCGTACGCGAATGCCGAACTGCAAGGCGACGAATGGCGCGACGCCGACGCCATCGATCACTTTGACGACGAAGGGAAACCGAAACGATGACTGACTCCATCACGCCGGCCGCCGGGCCGGACACGATCGACGCGGCAGCCGGCCTGCGCGCCGGCGACGCCGTCGCCGCGCTGCGCCGCGTGCGCGACAAGGTGCTGTTGCATACGCAACTGAGCGAAGCCGCGCTGTTCGATCCCGCGCTACCCGATCTTTCGCTGATCGAGCGGCTGCATGCGGCACGGTATGTCGCGTGGCAGTCGAATGCGCACGCGCTGGCCGACATCTATCGCGCCCGGCTGCTCGACGCAGGCGGCACGCTCGACGACATCGAGCACGCAGATGCCGACGCGTTCGACGCGCTGCCTCGCCGCCTCGGCGCGATCCTGCTGCACGCGAAGCGCCTGACGCATGCGCCGGTCGACGCGCGCGCATCCGATCTCGACACGTTGAAATCGGCCGGGCTCACGACGCCCGCGATCGTCGCGCTGTCGCAGCTCGTCGCGTTCGTCGCGTATCAATTGCGCGTCGCCGCGGCCGCGCGGGCGCTTCAGGCACGCGCCACACAGGAGGCCGCATGACGACTGCCACCCACGGCTTCACCTCCGACACGCTCGGCTGGCGCGCGTGGCTCGACACGGTCTCGCTCGATGCGGCGACGCCCGATCAGCTCGCGGTGCTCGAAGCGAGCCATCCGCAAGCGAAGACGTCCGACTATTACCTGCTGCTCGTCCATCTGCCCGACATCCTGCGGCAGCGCTCGGGCGTGTTCAACGCGATCATGTACGGCCCCGGCGGGCTGTCGCGCGCGGAGCGCGAACTGGCGAGCACGGCGGTATCGCGCGTGAACGGCTGCGTGTATTGCGCGTCGGTGCATGCGCAGCGCTTCGCGCAACTCGCGAAACGCACCGATGCGATCGAACAGGTGTTCGACGATCCGGCGACGGCCGGCACCACGGCGCGCGAACGCGCGATCATCCGCTATGCGATCGCGTTGACCGAACGGCCCGACGCGATCGACGCAAGCGACATCGCCGCGCTCGAAGCCGAAGGGCTCCCGCATGAGGAAATTCTCGACCTGTCGCACGCGATCGCGATCTTCGCGTGGGCGAACCGGTTGATGCTGACGCTTGGCGAGCCGGTGTTCCCGGAGCCGGCGGCCGGCGCCTGACCGCACGGGAGAACGTGGCGCGGAACCGGCCCGCGTCGCGCCTTGTGCGTCAACGGTCGGTGCGCTGCATGCTCGCGGGAATTCATCTCGCGCGGCGTTCGGCGGCGGCGCAGGAGGGCGCGAAATTCGAATCAATGGAAAAACGACGCGAAGCAGCGTCGGTATCGCACGCCTGAATGGAACGGGCGTCGCGGTCGCGCCATGGTTGGCGCGACCGCGACCGGATGCTTCGACCTTCCAACGAGATCGAAACATCCTGTACTGCCATCAATCGCCCAGCAGCTTCAACCCGGCCGGCAGCGTTTCGCCGAACACGCGCACCGTATCGGCTTCGTCGAACGCGATCGCTTCACGCACCATGTCGATCCACGCTGTCGATGCATTCGCGGCCGACAGGCGCTTGATCACCGCCTCGCGCGTGTCCTCCGGCAGATCGCGCGAGCGGTCGCCCGTCATTCGCGCAATCTGCGCAGCCGCGAACGCAGCCGGCTCGACCTGCTTCCAGTCGAGCGCGAACAGCGCATCGAGCCAGCCGATGACGATTTCCGCCGGTACGACGCCGTGCGCGCTGCCGTAGAACGGCCGGCGCGCGCCGATCCGCCCGAGCGCCCACGCGCACAGCGTGCGTTCGGCCGGCTTCTGCAATTGCGCGATCAGGCGCTCGGCCAGTTCGACCTTGCGCTCGACCGGCAGCCGTTCGAGCGACGCGGACAACCGCGTCATGTCGGCCGGCCCGACCTTGGCCGGATCGAACGGCAGCTTGCGCCGCTTGTCGTCGGACGGTTCGAGGAACGCGATCGCATCGCGCACCTGCGTCTGCGCAGCGTCGTCGAGCCCGCCGGCCACGCGCCGCCACAGCGTCCACCACTCGGACCACACCTGCGCGTCGGTCACGTATTGAATGCCGTCGTCGAACAGCGGCCACAGTTGCTCGATGCGCCACGCGTCGAGTGGATGGCCGAAACCCGGACGCAGGCAATATCCGGCGAGATTCAACCACGCGCGCTCGTGATCGGCCGAGCGGCGGCGGCGCCGCGCCCGCGCGAGCAATGCGTCGAACAGTTCGCGTGCGAGCGCGACGTCCCACTCTTCGCGCGCGCCGAGCACCTGCTCGAGTTGCGCGCGCAACCGGCGCGTGTCTTTCGGCGTCACGCCCGCGGCCTTGCTGCCGAACGAGCGCTCGATCAGCTCGATCGCCTGGTCGAGCCTTGGATGCCGCGTGGGCGCGGCAGCGTCGCCGTGAACCGGTGCATCGCCGCGCAACTGGAATTCGAGCCGCCAGCGGCGCGACGAATCGTCGATCGCGATGCAGTGCATTTCGAGCGTGCCGACCTCGGTCAGCGACGCGGTGAGCGTCACCGGCGTTTCGCGCGCGTCGCCGCCCGCCTTCGCGTCGACGACCGTCGCGATCGGCGGCAGCCGCACGAAATCGCCACCGTCGAGATCGACGAGATCGCCGGGTCGATACTTCGTGTCGGCCACGGTCGATACGAGGTGGAAGCGCACTGGCTGCCCAAGCTGCAGCGCGAACGTGCGATCGTCGAGCCGGATCTCGCGGCCCTCTTCCGCGCCGCGCGGCAGCAGGCAGACGCCGCGTGCGGCCGCGCCATCGGCGCCATCGTCGAGCACGAGGAAATAGCTGCGCGCGGAGCCGCCGCCGATGCGCGGCGCATGCCCGGCGCGCGCGAGCCCGTAGGCCACCGCGCCGCGCGCGACGGCCACGTCCGGGTGCGCGTTGTGCAGCACGTCGAGCGGCGCGCCACGCCACACGCCGAGCGTCTGCGCGAGACGGCCGGCGAGCGCATCCGCGCGGAACACGCCGCCGTTGAGCAGCAGCGTGTCAGGCAGCGGGCCTTCCGCATGACGCTTCAGGAACGCGGCGACGTGGCGCGTAATGGCCGCGTCGCTCGCATACGGCAAGCCGAATTCGACGATCGCCGCGCGCGCCCGGCGCGGCAATTCGTCGGCGTCGACCTGCGGAAAGAACCCGTCGACGACGATCTGCTCGACTTCCTGCCGGGTCAGCTCGGCCGAGCGCGCGCCGCCCACCAGCTTGCTGCCCGCGCCGAGCAGCGTGACGGTGACGGACGCGGGTGCGTCGTCGCCGAGCAACCGCTCCTTCGCCCCGCGGCAGCGCTCGACGAGCTGCGACAGGCTCGCGGCCGACAGCCGCGTGCCGGGCTCGGTCAGCCGCGTCTCGACGAGGCGCGCGAGCGCGAGATCCATGTTGTCGCCGCCGAGCATCAGGTGGTTGCCGACGCCGACGCGCGTAAAGGTCGGCTCGCCGTCGTCGCCCGGCGCGACGTCGACGAGCGTGAGGTCGGTCGTGCCGCCGCCCACGTCGCAGATCAGCACGCGCCGTGCATGGGCGAACGCCTCGCGCAACGTGTCGCGTTGCCCATACAGCCAGTCGTAGAACGCGGCTTGCGGCTCTTCGAGCAAGCGCAGCGCCGGCAGCTTCGCGCGTTTCGCGGCCTCGACCGTCAACGCGCGCGCGCCGTCGTCGAACGACGCGGGCACCGTCAGGATCACGTCCTGCTGCGCGAGCGGCGCATCGGGAAAATGCGCGTCCCATGCGTCGCGCACGTGCGCGAGATAACTCGCGCTCGCGTCGACCGGCGACACCTTGTCGACGCCGTCAGCCGCGCCCCACGGCAGGATCGCCGCGAGCCGATCGACCGCGGCATGCGACAGCCAGCTCTTCGCGCTCGACACGAGCCGGCCCGGCACCTGCGCGCCGAGCGTGCGCGCGTAGCGGCCGATCACGGCCGGCGGCGCGTCGGCCGCGTCCGCTTTCGTGTTGACCTTCGGATCGGCCGCCCACGGCAGTCGCAACGCATCCGGCGGCAGCTCGCCCGCCGCCGGGTGATAGCGCACCGACGGCAGCAGCGGCTGCGCGGCCACCGCGCCGGGCCCGACCAGTTGCTCGACGTCGAACACGCGGATCGCGTCGGAACCGGCCTCGACGTACGCGACGACCGTATTGCTCGTACCGAGGTCGATGCCGACCGTATAACGCTTCATCGCGCTCAGGCGGCGCCGCGCACGTCGAACTCGACCTTCCAGCGCTCGTTCGTGCCGCTCGGGATCGCCTCGAGTTCGAGCGTGCCGGCTTCGGTCACGCGCGCATGCAGCTTCACCGGCACGACTTCGCCGACGGTGCGCCCTTCGGCGGGCAGCGTCGCCTGGATTTCCTCCAGCTCCTGCAGCTCTTCCGGCGACCAGTAGTCGAGCAGCGTGCCGACCTGGTCCTGGCGCCGCACCGACGAGCCGAAGAAGCGGAACTGCACCGGTTCGCCGACGACGAGGCCGAACTCCTGCGGCGGCAGCGCCGCGTCCGAGCCTTCCTCCATCCCGAACGGCGCGACGCACAGCGCCTGCACCGGCGGCTCCAGCCCCGGCACCGCGGGCATCGCCGATTCGATCGCGACGTAGTACGCACGCGCCGTGCCGCCGCGAATGCGCACGCCGCGGCCGCGCTTCACGTAGCCGTAGTACGCCGCGCCTCGCGCGACCGCGAGATCGAGATCCGCGCCTTCGAGCAGGCGCGCGGGCGGCGCGCCTTCGGCGGCGAGCCAGCCGTTGAGCGTGTCGAGCACGCGCTGCGTGAGCAGCGTCGACTTGAACACGCCGCCGTTGAACAGCACGGCGGTCGGATGCAGGAACGTCGCGCCCTGCGGCAGCGTGCGCTGCACGCCTTCGAGCGTGTCGAGCGCCGCGACCTGGCGGCCGAGGAATGCCGCGAGATGGCGCGTGATGCCGGCGTCCTGCGCATACGGCAGGCCGAGCTGCGTCAGGCCGACACGCGCGCGGCTCACCGGGCGCGCGGCCGCATCGACCTGCGGGAAGAAGCCTTCGAGGATCGTCTGCGTCAGTTCCGCGCGCGTCAGTTCGGTGCGGATCGAGCCGCCGATCAGCTTCGAGCCGCGGCTCGGCACGACGAGCGGCACCGCGTCGGCGCTCGGGTCGGACAGCAGCGTTTCCTTGGCCGAGCGGCACGCGTAGGTCAGCGCGCGCAGTTGCCACGGATCGGCCTGCGTGCCCTGCTGCGCGAGCTTGCGCGCCACCACGTGCGCGAGCGCGAGGTCCATGTTGTCGCCGCCGAGCAGGATGTGCTCGCCCACCGCCACGCGATGCAGTTCGAGATTGCCGTCGCGCTCGACCACCGCGATCAGCGACAGGTCGGTCGTGCCGCCGCCGACGTCCACGCACAGGATCAGGTCGCCGACCTGCACCTGCTTGCGCCAGCCGCCTTCGCTCTTCTGGATCCAGCTATACAGTGCGGCCTGCGGTTCCTCGAGCAGCGTCATCCGCGAGTAGCCGGCGGCGCGCGCGGCCTCGGCCGTGAGCTCGCGCGCGGCCGGATCGAACGACGCGGGGATCGTCACCGTCACGTCCTGGTCGGCGAACGGTGCGTCGGGATGCGCGTGGTCCCACGCTTCGCGCAGGTGCGTCAGATAGCGGATCGAGCTTTCCAGCGGCGACACGCGCGTCACTTCCGGCGGCGCATCGCTCGGCAGGATCGCCGCGCGGCGATCGACGCCCGGGTGGCACAGCCAGCTCTTCGCGCTCGACACGAGGCGGATCGGCGTGCCGGCGCCGCGCGTGCGCGCCATCTCGCCGACCGCAAAGGTGCGCGAGGCCGTCCACGGCAGCGTCAGGTCGCCCTGCGTCAGCTCGCTTTCATGCGGCAAGTAGAGAAACGACGGCAGCAGGTCGCGCGATTCCAGCGCGCCGGGCGCAGTAAGTTGCGCGATCGGCAGCACCTGCTGCGTGATCTTCTCGCCGTCGCTCGTGCTGCTGTCGACGTACGACAGCGCGCAATGGGTCGTCCCGAGGTCGATACCGATCGAATAGCGCGGATCGCTCACAGTTCCACCTCCGCCGGTGCGATGACCGATGCGTCGTGGCTGCCCGTCAGCTTCGGCAGGCGCACGTCGGCGACACGCCAGCCGCGATGGCTGACCGTGCCCGTAAACGGCGCGGAACCGACCACGTTGCCGGTCACGCGCACGGCCGTCGCGTCGAAGCCGGCCGGCAGCGTCACGCGGCTGCCTTCGGCTTCGTCGCGCACGGGAACGATCGTGAAGTGCTCGCGCAGCGCGGCGCGGCAGCCGTCGTGCACGAGGCGCGCGGCCGCGCCGATGTCGGCGTCCGCGTAGCCGGCGATGTCTTCCTCGACGAAATCGATGAAGCGCGCATCGCGCTGCAGCAGGCCGAGCAGTTGCAGCGCGGCCTGCGGGCTCGCTTCGCGCAGCTCGGGCGCCGGCGGCTTCACGGGCGCGGGGGCGACGGGCGCGGCGGCCGGTGCCGGCGTCGGAGCCGGCGCGCCGCGCGCCGCGGCGCCATCGCGCACACGCAGCACGTCGGCGGCGAACTCGCGATTGCCGAGCACGGAGAAGAACGTGCCGACGGCCAGCGACAGCCGGCCGAAGAAGGACAGGTTGGATTCGGGCATGGGGTCTGGACTCCTGTGGGCTCGCAGCGTGGCGAGCGATCTTGCCTGGGGCGCCGGGCGGCGGCGTGCGGCATGCGCACTGCCGCCGCCCGGCGCGTGATTCGAACGCGCCCTCGCGGGTGCGGAAAACCCGTATTTTGCCCTGTGGCGGGCGAACCGGGCAGAAGTTGGGGGACAGAACATGACGGCGCGACGGTTTCGATCGCGCCGGCGCGCACGTCACGCGCGTACGGCCGGCGTGCCGCGCCGCGTCAGCGCGGCTTGCGCGGCCGCGCCGCCTTCGCGTCGAAATCGCGCGAGAGCATGCCGAGCGTGACTTCGCCGAAGCGCGCGAGCAGCGAGGCTTCGGCCTCCTTCAGCGTCGCCGACAGATGCGCGTTGACGGCCTGTTCGACCAGACATTCGGGCGCGTCGTCGGACACGAGATCGGAAAACAGCGGCGGCTCGCCCACCGCGCGATAGACGTCGAGCAGCGTGATGTCGTCGAGCGCGACGCTGAGCGCCCAGCCGCCGCCGTGCCCCTTCTCCGACTGCACGTACCCGCGATCGCGCAACCCGCCGAGCAGGCGCCGCACGACGACCGGGTTCGTGCATAGCATCGTCGCGATCGTCTCCGACGTCAGCGGGCCGTCGGCCTGGTCCATGTGGATCAGCGCATGCAGGATGCGCGACAAACGGCTGTCGGTTCTCACGGGTAGAACTCCCCTCTCTCTCGAAACTTCCGAAGTTGCATGAAGGATACCATCGCCCTATCATGCAACTTCTCATGTTTCATGAGTTGACCGTCAGCGGAGCACATCGGTCATTCACGCAGGTTCAGAAAGGAGCGGACGCATGCATTCTCATCATGAAGTGATCGTGATCGGCGGCAGCTTTGCCGGGTTGTCGGCCGCGATGCAACTGGCGCGGGCGCGCCGCCGCGTGCTCGTGATCGACGCCGGCCGGCCGCGCAACCGCTTTGCCGAACACGCGCACGGCTTCCTCGGGCAGGACGGCAAGCCGCCGGCGCAAATCGTCGCCGATGCGCGCGCGCAGCTCGACGCGTATCCGACGGTGCGGCGCATCGACGGCACGGTTCGCACAGCCGAGCGCGACGCGGACGGGCGCTTTCACGTGACGCTGGCCGACGGCGGCCGCGCGAGCGCCGACCGGCTGATTCTCGCCACCGGCATCCGCGACGAACTGCCCGCGCTGCCGGGGCTCGCCGAACGCTGGGGCATCAGCGTGCTGCATTGTCCGTACTGCCATGGCTATGAAGTAAGCGGCCAGCGGCTCGGCGTGCTCGCCACGCATCCGCTGTCGGTCCATCAGGCGATCCTGATTCCGGACTGGGGCCCGACGACGTGGTTCACGCAGGGCGTGGTCGAAGCGAACGACGAAGAAGCCGCATTGCTCGCCGCGCGCGGGGTGCGGATCGAACGCTCGCCGGTCGCCGAGATCCTCGGCGATGCGCCGCGTATCGACGCGCTGCGGCTCGCCGACGGCCAGGTCGTGCCGATCGACGCGTTGTTCATCGGCGCGCGCACCGACATGGCGAGCGATCTCGCGCGGCAGCTCGGCTGCGCGTTCGACGAAGGGCCGCTCGGCCCCGTCGTTCGCGTCGATGCGTCGAAGCAGACGAGCGTCGCCGGCGTATTCGCGGCGGGCGATGCGTCGACGTCGATGAGCAACGCAACCTTCGCATCGGCATCGGGCGTGATGGCCGGAGTGGCCGCGCACCGGGCGCTGATCTGGGCGCTGCACGCGTAGGCGGGTGGGCGCCGGGCGTCACGATCGATCGGACGATTCAATATATCGGCGAATGCGGCAGGCGGGCGCCGGCCACCTCGATGGCGTCTGCACTGAATGTGCGGTTTAATGCTGGATACCTTCTGCATTAAGAGCCATGAAATGCTCGACCTCGACGATCTTCGACTCGTCCGCGCGATCGGCACGTCCCGATCGTTGGCCGCCGCCGCCCGGCTGCTCGATCTCACGCCGCCCGCGGTCACGATTCGCCTGCAGCGGATGGAAGCGCGCCTGAACGCGCGGCTCGCCGTGCGGCAACCGAAAGGCATCGCGCTGACCGACGAAGGGCAGCGGCTGTACCAGGAAGCCGTGGGCATTCTCGAGCGCGTGGAGGCGCTGCCGGTCAGCATCGCGGGCGACCACGGCGACGTGCAGGGCACGCTGCGCGTCGTCGCCCCGCTCGGCTTCGGCCGCAAATATGTCGCACGAATCGTGCGCGACGTGCAGCGCGCACATCCGAAACTCGAGATCTCGCTCCATCTGTCGGAAAGCCCGCTGACCAGCGCGGCGGGGGCCGACGTGGTCGTCCATGTCGGCAGCCTCAAGTCGTCTTCGTGGATCGGCTATCCGCTCGCGCCCAACGAGCGCTTCCTCTGTGCGAGCCCCGCGTACGCGCGTCGCATCAAGGATCTGAAGCATCCGTCCGACCTGGCGCGATACGACTGCCTGTGCCTGCGCGAGAACGACGAGGACATCCCGCGCTGGCGCTTCTCGCCTGTTGGCGGCGCCAAGGGCGATTCGCGGCGGTCCACCGTCATCCGCGTCACCGGCGCGCTGTCGTCCAACGACGGCACCGTCATCACCGAATGGGCGCTGGCCGGGCTCGGCATCGTCGAGCGCTCCGAGTGGGACGTCGCACCGCTGCTCGCGAACGGCAAGCTCGTCCGATTGCTGCCCCGCTGGCGCCTGCCGCCCGCGCCGGTGACGGCGCTCGTGCCATCGCGTACCGGCCGCTCCGCGCGGCAGCGGGTGTTTCTCGACGCCGCGCGGCAGTTTCTCGATCCGCCGCCCTGGCGCGGCAAGGCCTGAGTTCCGGTGCGATCCAGGAGGACTTCGTTGATTAAATTCTGCTTAATGGCAGATTAGCCGTGCATTAAACACGGCGCTGCTCCCCACCCCTACAGTGTCCGTATCGGCAACTTCGCAAACGGACGCATCGTGGACCTTCACACCCTCAACACCCCGGCCGCATTGATCGACATCGGCCGCATGCACCGCAACATCGCACGCATGCAGGCGCATCTGGACGCGCTCGGCGTGCGGTTCCGGCCGCACGTCAAGACCACCAAATGCCGGCAAGTCGTCGACGCGCAGATCGCGGCGGGCGCGCAGGGCATCACGGTGTCCACGCTCAAGGAAGCCGAGCAATTCTTCGCCGACGGCATCGTCGATATCGTCTATGCGGTCGGCATGGTGCCCGCCAAGCTCGGCCAGGCGCTGGCGCTGCGCCGGCAGGGCTGCGACCTGAAGATCGTCGCCGACAGCCTGCCGGCCGCGCACGCGATCGCCGCGTTCGGGCGCGAGCATGGCGAACGTTTCGACGTATGGATCGAGGTCGACGTCGACGGGCACCGCTCCGGCATTCCGCCCGATGCCGACCTGCTGATCGAGGTCGGCCGCGCGCTGACCGACGGCGGCATGCTGCTCGGCGGCGTGCTCGCGCACGCAGGCTCCAGCTACGAGTACGACACGCCCGAAGCGCTGGTCGCGATCGCCGAACAGGAGCGCAGCCGCACCGTGCGCGCCGCCGAGCGCCTGCGGGCCGCCGGCTTGCCCTGCCCGGTCGTCAGCATCGGATCGACGCCCACCGCGCTGGCGGCGCAACGGCTCGACGGCGTGACCGAAGTGCGCGCCGGCGTGTACGTGATGTTCGACCTCGTGATGCACAACATCGGCGTGTGCGAACCGTCCGACATCGCGCTGTCGGTGCTGACCACCGTCGTCGGCCATCAGGAAGAGAAAGGCTGGGCGATCGTCGACGCGGGCTGGATGGCGATGAGCCGCGACCGCGGCACGCAGCGCCAGGCGCGCGATTTCGGCTACGGGCAGGTCTGCACCGAAGACGGCGAGGTGCTCGGCGGCTACCTGATGAGCGCCGCCAATCAGGAACACGGGATCGTGTCGCGAACGGGCGCGCCGGATACGGACATCGCGCAGCGGTTTCCGATCGGCACGCGGCTGCGCATTCTCCCGAATCATGCGTGCGCCACCGGCGCGCAGCATCCCGAATACCAGGCCATCGGCGGCGACGGCGCCGCGCAGACGTGGCCGCGGTTCTACGGGTGGTGAGCGTCGTCCGGCGTCCATGCCGTCTCATCCACGCATTGACTATTTGTCCATATTTGGACAAACTTTAAACACCCTTGATTCATCTCGTGCCGAACAGGCGCCCCCGACCATGCCGACCGACGCCCGCCTTCTTCTCCTCGACCGCGATGCCGTCGAGCCCGCCCTGCAGGTCGAGCAAGTGATGGCGGCCGTCCGCGAAGCCTTCGTGCTGCACAGTCAACGGGCAGGACGCGTATTCCCGGTCGTGCGCGAGAAGCTCCATACCGGCGGCGTGTTCGGCATCAAGTCGGGCGACGTCGCCGGTCAGGACTTGCTCGGCTTCAAGGCGGCCGGGTTCTGGCCGGGCAACCGTGCGCTGGGCGGCGAGCCGCATCAGGCCACCGTCGCGCTGTTCGATCCGGCGACGGGACGCCCGCTGTGCATCATGGACGGCAACGCGATCACCACCGCGCGCACCGGGGCCGCCGGCGGCCTCGGGTTGCAACTGCTCGCGCGCCGCGACAGCACGCGGCTCTGCGTGTTCGGCACGGGCGTGCAGGCGCGCGTGCAGCTCGACTACGCGCTCAGGCTGCTGCCGCGGCGATGCACGGTGCAGTACGTGACCGTGAGCGGCGAACCGGACCCGGCGTTCGAAGCGCACTTCGTCGATCGATGCACGATCGGCGTGGCGCGCGACCGCAACGACGCGGTGGCCGATAGCGACGTGGTGATCACGGCCACGCCGGGCGGCGGCGCGTTGTTCGACGCGGATGCCGTGCAACCCGGCACCCACCTGACCTGCGTGGGCGCCGATACCGCGGGCAAGCGCGAACTTCCGGCGGGCGTGCTGGAACGCGCGCGCATCGTCGTCGATGATCACGATCAGGCGCGCGGCATCGGCGAGTGCCAGTGGGCGCCGGATTTGCCGCGCACGGAAATCGGTGACATCCTCGCGGGTGCGACATCGATCGATCGTGCCGCGCACGAGATCACCGTCTTCGACATGACGGGGCTCGCGCTGCAGGATCTGACCGTCGCGCGCTTCCTGTATCGGCACGCCCTCGACCACGGCACCGGCACTGCCGTTCCGTGGCCCTGGTAAAACGACTTCCCGCTTTCAACCGCCATGCGTCTCGCCAAAGTCTCCGCCCTCTCGTTCGACCTCGACGACACCCTGTGGCCGTTCGGGCCGTCCGTCGTACGGGCCGAGGCGGCGCTTCGCGCATGGTTGATCGAGCACGCGCCGAACACCGAGCGCGTGCTGCCCACGCAACAGGCACTTGGTGCGCTACGTGACGAATACGAGCGTTTGTGTCCAGAGCTTGCCGGCGACTTTCGCGCGATGCGAATCGGGTCGATCCGGCTGGCGCTGGAACGCGCGAACGAAGATGTCTCGCTGACCGATCGTGCGTACGACGTGTTCTATGCGGCGCGCAACCGCGTCGAATTCTACGAAGACGCGCTGCCGGCGCTCGCGTGGCTGAGCGAGCGCTTTCCGTTGATCGCGGTCACCAACGGCAACGCGGATCTCCGGCTGACCGGCGGCGGCGAATTCTTTCGCACGACGCTCAGTGCGCGTGAGTTCGGCTTCGCGAAGCCGGAACCCGAGATCTTCCATGCGGCGGCGGATGCGCTCGACGTACGGCCGGGCGAATTGCTGCATGTCGGCGACGATTTTCATCTCGATATCGTCGGCGCGCTGAATGCGGGGCTGCAGGCGGCGTGGGTCGTACGCGAGCCGCGGGCGCAAGGAGAACAGGCTTCACGGCAGGCGGTGACGCCGCATCTTACGTTGCGAGATCTGGCGACGCTGTGTCACGCGCTGGGTGGGCCCGATACGGTTTCGTGATCGCAGGCGGGCGCGGCGGGTCATGCCGATGCGGCACACGACCCGGCACGCGTTTCACTTTCACGCCGCCTTCCTCGCCTCCGCGATCCGCTGCGGCGCCTTCGGCCGCGCATACAGCCGTTCCAGATACGCGCGCAATTGCGGGAACGGCTCGATCAGGTGGCATTCGCTCGCCCAGTCGATCAGATAGGCCGTCACGCAATCGGCCACCGTCAGCGTATCGCCGACGATGAACGCGCGCCCTTCGAGATGCGCGTCGAGAATCGCGGCCATCGTCGTGAAATCCTCGCGCGCGAGTTCGATATCGGCCGGCGAGCGCTTCTCCGGCGGATAGAGGAACGTATGCCGCGTGATCCGCCACAGCGGCTGCTCGAGCTCCGTCACCGCGAACATGATCCACCGATAGGCCTGCGCCCGCAGCGCCGGATCGACGGGCAACAGCGCCTTCTCCGGATACTTGTCCGCGAGATACAGCACGATCGCGGCCGATTCGGGAATCACGAGGTCGCCGTCCACCAGCACGGGCACCTTGCCGGCCGGATTGAGGCGCAGGAATTCGGGCCGCTTGTGCTCGCCCTCGAGGAGGTTGACCGACACGAATTCGAAGTCCGCATCCAGTTCCTTCAGCCCCCACAGCGCGCGTTGCGAGCGGGTGCCGGCAAATCCGTAAAGCTTCATCGCGAGTCTCCATCCAGAATGTCGCGAAAATGTCCGCATGCGGGCCGCGCGCATCGAACCAGGCGACACGCAGCGCCCCGCGTCACGCGTCGCTCATGCGCCGGGAATCGCCAGCACCGGCATCACGTCGACCGACACGCCCGGGAACAGCGTGAAATGCGGATGACCTTCGAACAACGCGGCGGCCGCGTCGTGCGACGCCGCGCGCACGACGGTAAAGCCGGTCAACGCATTGGCCGTGTCGCGGATGCCGCCTGCATCGATGGCCTTGGTCTTGCCGAGCGGCCCGCCGAGCTCGACGATCGCGTCGCGATGCCGCTCGACCCACGCATGCCATGCGGCGATGCCGTCGCGCTCGCGCGTGCGCCGCTCTTCATCCGGCAGCGCGAGCCATGCCTTCATCGCCGGGCTATCCTGGGTCCCGAGAAATACGGCGAGATACAACTGTTGTTGCGCACTCATGCCTTCTCCTCCAATGACGAACGCGGCGGGTTGCCGCGCCTCGACCTTGACAAGATAGGTTGATATCAACACAATTGCAACATGGCACGAAAAGAAAAGCTTCCCTTCGAGACGACGCTGATGGTGCGCGATTGCTGCCTGTGCCTGCACATGCAGCGCGCGGCGCGCAATCTGGCGCGCATCTTCGACGATGTGCTGCGCCCGCTCGACCTTACCAACGGCCAGTTTTCGCTGCTGATGTCGTTGAACCGGCCGCAACCGGCCTCGATGAAATCGGTCGCGTCGCTGCTCGCGATGGACCGCACCACGCTCACCGCGGCGCTCAAGCCGCTCGAGCGGCGCGGCCTCGTCACGATCGCGCAGGATCCGGACGACCGGCGCAGCCGCTTGCTGGAACTGACGCCGGCCGGGCACGACCTGCTGGCCGAAGCGTTCCCGCTGTGGCGGCAGACGCATGCCGAGATCGAGCGGCCGTTCGCGCCGGGTGAAGTCGACCAGCTGCGCGGCCAGTTGCGCACGCTGTCGATCGATCCGGGTTCGCGCCGCTGAGCCGGCGCGCCGATCGCCGCGCGGCGCTCATGTCTACTTCCTGCCACGCGCTGTCAGCAGACATTGCCGGCCCGCGTCGCACCGCCCGATTCGGTGGCAATATCGCTCGGCACGACAACCGATCCGGTATTCACGAGGAGACGAGCATGGGCAACAACGAAAAAGGCGCGACTTTCCGGTCGCTTCACCGCGCAGGCCAGCCGCTGGTGCTGTTCAACGTGTGGGACGCCGGCAGCGCGCGCACGGCGGCCGATGCCGGCGCCGTCGCGCTGGCCACCGGCAGTTGGTCGGTCGCGGCAGCCAACGGCTTCGTCGACGGTGAGCAGATGCCGCGCGCGCTGATGATGGACGTGCTGGAGCGGATCACGCGCGCGACGGCGCTACCCGTCACCGTCGACCTCGAAAGCGGCTACGGCGAGCGGCCGGAGGATGTCGCCGAAACGATCGCGCTCAGCATCCGGGCCGGCGCGATCGGCTGCAATCTCGAAGACAGTTTTCCGGCGACGGGCGAACTGCGCGACGCCGACGAAGCGGCGGCCCGTCTCGCGGCGGCCCGGCAGGCGGCCGATCGCGCGGGCGCCGACTACTTCATCAACGCGCGCACCGACGTGTTCTTCAAGGCGTCAGCCGATACGCACGACGAACGATTGCTCGACGCGACGCTGGCACGTGCGCGCGCTTATGCGGCGGCCGGCGCCGACGGCCTGTTCGTGCCGGGCCTGCGCGCGCCGGCGCTCATTCGCGCGCTGACGGCCGCGTCGCCGCTGCCGGTGAACGTGATGCGGGTGTCGGAAACGCCGACGCTCGCGGAGCTCGCCGATTACGGCGTGGCGCGCATCAGCCACGGGCCGTATCCGTATCTGCAGGCGATGAAGACGCTGGCGGCGCTGGTCGGGCAAGGCGGCTGACGGATTCGCGGGGCGGCGCGCACGCCCGCTCCCGCGCTTCGGTCGTCGCGCCGCTTGCTGCAGCGCGTGCACCGCGCATCGGCCGGCCCCATGAGCGGCGACGGCACGCGGCCCGCTGGGCGCGCATGCCCCGGGGCGTGGTCGAACGCTCAGGATACCTTGATGAAATCGATGAACGCGCGTAGCGCCGGCGGCACGAGACGCCGCCCGGGATAATACAGAAAGGGCCCCGAAAACGGCCGCCACCACGGTTCGAGCACGGGTTCGAGCGCGCCGCTGTCGAGATGCGGACGCAGCCAGTCTTCGAACAGATGCACGATGCCCGTCCCGGCGATCGCCGCGTCGACCAGCAGCTCCGTCGCCCCGCCGATCTGGACCAGCAGCGGCCCGGCGGCCGGCTCGACCCGCACGACCTCGCCGTCGCGCTCGAACTCCCACGGCGGCATCGCGCCGCTCGCGAAGCGCCCGCGCAGGCACCGATGGGCGAGCAGGTCGCGCGGATGCCGCGGCCGGCCGTGCCGGTCGAGATAGCCGGGCGCCGCCGCGGTCGCGAACCGCTGGATGCGCGGGCCGATCGGCACCGCGATCATGTCCTGTTCGAGCCGTTCGTCGTAGCGGATGCCCGCGTCGCATCCGGCCGCGAGCACGTCGACGAAATTTTCGTCGGCAGTCACTTCCAGCCGGATGTCCGGATACGCATCGAGAAAGCGCGGCACGATCGCCGGTAACACGAGCCGCGACGCGCTGACCGGCACGTTGAGTTTCAGCGTGCCGGCCGGTCGGCCGCGGAATTCATCGATACCGTCGAGCGCCGCCGCCACTTCGGTCAGTGCGGGCTCGAGACGCGCGAGCAGGCGCTCGCCGGCTTCGGTGGGCACGACGCTGCGCGTCGTGCGGTGCAGCAGCCGCACGCCGAGCCGCGCTTCCAGCCGGCGCACGGCCTCGCTCAGCCCCGACGCGCTGAGGCCCGTCATGCGTGCGGCGTCGCGGAATCCGCTCGCGCGTGCGACGGCCATGAATGCGTTCAGATCACCCAGATCGGTTTGCATTGTTCGCCTTTTCGTACAACCCGTGCGAATTATGCCCGCTTATCGCGCAGCCGACTCGTCCTTATGCTGAACGCATTCATCTCTTCGACAGGAGTAAGGTCATGCCCGATATTCGCCATACCGCCACCTTCAGGCTCGGCGATCGCCCCGTCAGACGAATCGGCTACGGCGCGATGCAGCTTGCGGGCCCCGGTGTATTCGGCCCGCCGAAAGATCGCGAGGCCGCGTTGAACGTGTTGCGCGAAGCCGTCGCATCCGGCGTCGACCATCTCGACACCAGCGACTTCTACGGCCCGCACGTGACGAACCGGCTGATTCGCGACGCGCTGCATCCGTATCGCGACGATCTCGTGATCGTCACCAAGATCGGCGCACGCCGCGGCGACGACGCGTCGTGGCTGCCCGCCTTCGCGCCCGACGAACTCGAACGGGCCGTGCACGACAACCTGCGCAACCTGGGGCTCGACGTGCTCGACGTCGTCAACCTGCGCATCATGTTCGATACGCACGGGCCGGCCGAAGGATCGATCGAGGCGCCGCTGGCCACGCTCGCCGAGCTGCAGCGGCGCGGGCTCGTGCGGCACATCGGCCTGAGCAACGTCACGCCCGCGCAGGTCGCGCAAGGTCGGCGGATCTGCGACATCGTGTGCGTGCAGAACCACTACAACATCGCGCACCGCGGCGACGATGCGCTGATCGACACGCTCGCCCGCGACGGCATCGCATACGTGCCGTACTTCCCGCTCGGCGGCTTCTCGCCGCTGCAGTCGTCGACGCTGTCCGGCGTGGCCGCGCGCATCGGCGCGACGCCGATGCAGGTCGCGCTTGCATGGCTGCTGCGCCGCGCGCCGAATCTCCTGCTGATTCCGGGCACGTCGTCGGTCGCGCATCTGCGCGAGAATCTCGCGGCAGCCGACCTCGAGCTGCCGGCCGACGCGCTCGCGGAACTCGACCGCATCGCGGGCGCCGACGCCGCGTGACGCGCGGATAATCCGCCTGGCAGCCCGTGCAACGCGGGCCGCCACGCCGGTCAGGACGCGGCCACGCCGACGCGCTTCGGCACGCCGGTGACGATCGTCGCGACCGCCACCGCCAGCACGATCGCCGCGCCGACGAACACGCCCGCCGCGCCGTTCGCGTCGAACACGACGCCGCCGGCCGCGGCGCCCGTCGCGATCGCGAGCTGGATCGCCGCGACGATCAGCCCGCCCGCGCTCTCGGCCTCGTCGGGCACGGTGCGCGTGACCCACGTCGACCACGCGACCGGCACGCCGCCGAACGCCATCCCCCACAACGCGACCAGCACCGCGTCGATCATCGGCGCACGGCCGAGCGCGACGAGCGCGATGCCGAGCACGACCATCAACGCGGGCATGCCGATCAGCATCGGCCGCAACCGGTGTTCGAGCACGCGGCCCGCGAGCGACGTGCCGACGAAGTTCGCGATGCCGTAGCCGAGCAGGATCGCCGACAGCCCGTTCACGCCGACGCCCGCCACCTGTTCGAGGAACGGCCGCAGATACGTGAAGAACGCGAAATGGCCGGTGAACACGAGGATCGTCGCGAACATCCCGAGGCCGACGGTCGGCCGGCGCAGCACGTCGATCAGCGTGCGCAGCCGCGTCGTGCCGCTCGGCGGCATCGACGGCAGCGTGAGAAGCTGCGACACGAACGCGATGCCGCCGAGCACGGCCGCGATCAGGAACACGTTGCGCCAGCCGATCAGGTGACCGAAGTAGCTGCCCATCGGCGCGGACGCGATGGTCGCGACCGCCACGCCGCTGAAGATGATCGACAGCGCGCGGGGCACCATCGCCGTCGGCACGAGCCGCATCGCGGTGGCGGTGGCCATCGTCCAGAAGCCGCCGAGCGCGATGCCGAGCACGACGCGGCCGAACAGCAGCACGCCCAGGTTCGGCGCGAACGCGACGGCGAGGTTCGACGCCACGAGCAGCACCGAAAACACGAGCAGCACGCGCCGCCGGTCGATCGTGCGCGTGAGCGCCGAGATCAGCAGGCTCGTGACGAGCGCGACCGTGGCGGTGGCCGTGACGGCCTGCCCGGCCACGCCTTCGGTCACGCCGAGGCTCTCGGCCATCGGCGTGAGCAGGCTCGCCGGCAGGAATTCGGCCGTGACGAGCCCGAACACGCCGAGCGCCATCGCGAATACCGCGCCCCAGGCCGGTTCGCGGGGGGCCGCCGTCGAGGCGGCCGGGGAGATTCCGGGATTCATGCGGGATTCCGTGTCGGTTAGGGAAAGTACTGATGAGGGCGTATCGTAAGGAACAGCGGCAGGACGGTCTATGACATACAATCCGTTCCTGTTGATCGATCGTCCGTATCTCACGATGTCCGAACCCCTTCTGCCGCCGATTCCCGATGCGCACGACCTCGTCAGCGAGTTGCTGCTGGGGATGCGCCTGAGCGGCGTCCAGTACCGCCGCATCCAGGTCGCGCGGCCGTTCGGGCTGAATTTCGGCCATGCGCCGGGCCGCGCGCAGTTCCATTTCGTCGTGCGCGGGCCCGTGCTGCTGCGCGACGCGTCGGGCGAGACGATGCGGCTCGAGGCCGGCGACGCGATCCTGTTGCCGCACGGCGGCATGCATGCGCTGGTATCCGATCCGGATGTGCCGTGCCGCGAGATCAACGGCTTCGAGGCCAGGAAGATATGCGATACGGTGGCGTCGGTCGCGTCGGCCGGCATGTCGCCCCCGACCTGCGCGACGACGGAACCCGGCGCCGGCGATGCGCTGATCTTCAGCGCGTGCATGGAACTCGACCTCGGCGGCATGCAGCCGCTCGTCGGCACGATGCCCGCACTCATGCACGTGGGCACGCTGCTCGCGCGCTACCCGGAAATCCGGCCGATGCTCGACGCGATGGAGCGCGAGGCGTGCACGGCGCGCGCGGGCTTCGCGGGCATCCTCGCGCGGCTCGCGGACGTGGTCGCGGCGTTCATCGTGCGCGGCTGGGTCGAGTGCGGATGCGGCGATGCGACCGGCTGGGTGCAGGCGCTGCGCGAGCCGAAGCTCGGCCGCGCGATCGTCGCGCTGCATCGCGACCCGGGCCGCAACTGGAGCGTCGCGGAGCTCGCGACCGAAGCGGGCGTGTCGCGCTCGGTGTTCGCCGAGCGTTTTCTCGCGGCCACCGGGATGACGCCCGTGCGCTACCTGACCGAGCTGCGGATGCGGCTCGCCGCGCAGTGGATCGCACGCGACCGCGAGACGATCGAAGCGGTCGCGTACCGGCTCGGCTACGGTTCGCTCGCCGCGTTCAGCCGCGCGTTCAAGCGCGTGGTCGGCAAGCCGCCCGGCGCCGTGCGCGCGGACGGCAACGTGCACGCCGAAGCGTAACGCGCCGACGCGCGGCGCCGGTGGTGGCGGCGGCTGGGGCGGGGGCCCGCGAGCGTCACTTCAACGCGTCGAGCCGGTCGACCAGCGCCGTCGCGCACCGCACCGCGAGCGCCGCGCACTGCTCCGCGTCGACTGCCGCGCCGGTCGCGACCGTGCCCTGCACGATCCTGCCCAACAATTCCTTCGAGAGTTCGGCGATCTCGTGATCCCGTTCCGTCATGATGTCCTCCTGCGCGTCGGCGATTCCGGTGATTCGCCCGTTCGGAGCGAATGCCGTGCCCGCGCCGCTCAACGCTGCTTCGCCCGCACGACGATCTGCGCCTGCGTGTCGCGCTCGATGCGCTCGAGCGACGCGCGCAGCGCCGTGAATTCGGCCGGCGTACAGACCTGCCGGCCGAAATCCGCCTTCATCCGCCGCGTGACCTGCACGACCCGCGCGGCCGCATCGAACACGTAATGCGACGTGAAGTCGACGAAGCGGTCGTGCACGGCCGTATCGGCCGGCAGGTCGGTCACGGCGACGCCCGCCGGCAGCGCGATCTGGCCGCTCTCGTCGAACGTGCCGCCGAGGCAACCCCACGGCTGCGTGCGCACGGGCTCGGCCAGCCACGTCTCGACCTGTGTCGCGATGCCGCCCGTGACGCTCGACAGCGCGGGCAACGCGGTCGTGCCGTCAGGCCACACGAAATGATCGAGCGTGCCGGTTATCGTCACGTCGAACGGGCCTGTCGACACGCGCCGGTCGCTGGTCGACAGTTGCGCGCGGCCGCGCAGGCCGCTTTGCCGCAGGCGCTCGTTCGCGAGTTGCGCGATGCGCTCGCGCGACGCGCGGCGAAACAGGTTGCGTTCGAGCTCCGCCGTCCAGCCGTCGTCCTCGACATACGCCTGAACGCGCGCGGCGCCGGGCTGCGCGGCATCGATCGCGATCCGTGCGATGCGGCCGCGCGGCTGCGTGGCCGGCGTGCGCGACAGCACGCCCGTATCGACCAGCAGCGCCGGGCGGTCCATCACGATCGGCGGCAGGTAGCCGAACGCGATGCCGGCCGTCGTCGTATCCGCGTAGAGGCCGAGATCGGGCAGCCACGTGATCGCATGATTGATCGCGCCGGCGCCGTAGCCGGGCACCGACGGCAGCGTGTACACGGCGCCGAGATTGATCAGCACCGGTTCGCTGCGAATGCCGACCGCCGCGAGCAACGCGCCGAACAGCGCGACGTGATCCTTGCAGTCGCCGTAGCGGTTGCGCAGGATGTCGGCGACGCGGTGCGGCGCGGCGGCCGTTTCGCCGAGAAACAGCCCGACGTAGCGCACGTTCGCCTGCACCCAGTCGTACAGGATGCGTGCCTTGTCGCGCGGATCGGCGGCATCCGCCGTGAGCGCACGCGCCAGTTGCACGACGGCCGGATCGTTCGCGCCCGGATCGACGGCTGCGTTGCGGTAGCGCGCGGCGAATGCCGCGTAGTCGGGCAGCGTCGACACGACGAGCCGGTCGCCGTAGGTCGGGTAGCCGACCGCGCCGCTCTCGATGCGATCGTACGCGCCGTGCCGGTAGTCGAATGCGTAGCGCGTGCGGCCGTTCGCCGTGACGGGCGGCAGCGCGACGTAGCCGCGCGCATCCGCATACAGCGGCATGTCGGCCGGCACGTCGAAGATCAGCCGCTGGCTGTCGACCGGCTCGCGCGACGGCTCGACGGTGTAGCCGAAGTAGCCGCGATTGACCGGCTTCGTGCGGGTCTTGCGGAACGCGACGCGCGTGCTCGACCCGGCTTCGACGCCGGGGAACACGACGGTGCGCAGCAGCCCGTCCTGGAACGTCGGCGCGCCGGCCGAGCGCGGCTCCTGCACGTCGCGAATGCCGTCCGCGCCGACCGGATGCGCGACGCCGTCGCGGTCGATCGTCTCGGCCGCAAGCAACTCCACCTTCTCGAGATGCTTGTCGAACCACACGTAGCGCTGCGCGACCGCGTCGATGCCGTTCGCGTCATTCGCGCGCAGCGTCGAATCGTCGTGCTCGTCGAGCGAGCCGTCGCGCTGGATCACGAATTCGTGGACGTCGCTGACGAGCGTGACGGGCGCCGTATCGCCCGCATCGCGAGCATCGCGCGTGTCGTGTGAGTCGCGCGTATCGGCCGCGGCCGCCCCCGCGCGGAGCGCGATGGCGCACGCGAGCAGGCAGCCGGTCCATCGGGAAGGAAAGCGCACCACGTCGAAGCTCCCCGCGCGTTCGTTGCCGGGCGTCAGCACCGCGCGCCGGCACGGCAGCCCGACCCGCATGACGCGCGCATGACGGCCGCCCGCGCCACCCTCACGCGTGGCCGTCGTGCGACCCAGTGTGGGCGACGTGCCGGCGAGCGTCAAGCCGCGCCATCGGGAAGCAGACATCATGCGGAGCAACACCGATTTCAAAATCGGCGACCTCGCGATTGCGTTCGCATGGCTGCGCGTGATCCCGTTCGGCCTCTTGCCGACGGCGCCGCATCTCGAACGGCGGCACCCGACACCGATCGGCGCCGCACGGTCATGCGCGGTGCGCGATCGCTCACGGCGAATCGGCGGGCCGCCACGCCGATCGGCCCGACCCGCTACCGTCGATCGGCGTCCCGACGTCATATTCGGCGCGCAAGCGACCGGCGACGCCGGCCGCCTCATCGCCGGCGCGCCGCTCCGCTCGCGCCGCCTTCCACCCGCCGATCTCGGCCCCTCATCCCCAATCCACCGCCCCCCGCCCCGTCGCCCGGACGCGATCCGCACCGGCGTCCCGCTCGTGCGTTGTTCCCCGCATTTCGACATTTGTGCGCGCGCAACAATGGCGATGCCTCGCGCCTGGCGCCCGGCGGGCAACCCGATTCCCGCAGGGCACCGGGCGCGATGGTCTTCAAAAACCACATCTCACGAGGACATACCATGCAACTCCAATCCCATCCGGCGTGCCGCCCGTTTTACGAAGCCGGCGAACTCTCGCAACTGACGGCCTTCTACGAAGAAGGCCGGAACGTCATGTGGATGATGCTGCGATCGGAGCCGCGGCCGTGTTTCAACCAGCAACTCGTCACCGACATCATCCATCTCGCGCGCGTCGCACGCGACTCGGGCCTCACGTTCGACTTCTGGGTGACGGGCTCGCTCGTCCCCGAGCTGTTCAACGTCGGCGGCGACCTGAGCTTCTTCGTCGACGCGATCCGCAGCGGCCGGCGCGATCAGCTGATGGCCTACGCGCGCTCGTGCATCGACGGCGTGTACGAGATCTACACCGGCTTCGGCACCGGCGCGATCTCGATCGCGATGGTCGAGGGCAGCGCGCTCGGCGGCGGCTTCGAGGCCGCGCTCGCGCATCACTACGTGCTCGCGCAGAAGGGCGTGAAACTCGGGTTCCCGGAGATCGCGTTCAACCTGTTCCCGGGCATGGGCGGCTATTCGCTCGTCGCGCGCAAGGCGAACCGCGGCCTCGCGGAATCGCTGATCGCGACCGGCGAGGCGCATGCGGCCGAGTGGTACGAAGACCAGGGGCTGATCGACGAGACGTTCGACGCCGGTGACGCGTATCTTGCGACGCGCACCTTCATCGACGTGACCAAGCCCAAGCTGAACGGCATCCGCGCGATGCTGCGCGCGCGCGAACGCGTATTCCAGTTGTCGCGCTCGGAGCTGATGGACATCACGGAAGCGTGGGTGCATGCGGCGTTCACGATCGAGCCGAAGGATCTCGCGTACATGGAACGCCTGGTGATGCTGCAGAACCGGCGCGTGTCGAAGCTGCGCACGGTGTAATGCGACGGCGCCGCCGGCCGTCGGCGACGCCTTTTTCCGGAACGAAGCTCAGGCGATCAGCCTGAGCTTTCTCGTCTCCGCGAGCCACGCCTCGAACGCCTGCGCCGGCATCGGCCGCGCGTAGTAGTAGCCCTGCGCGTGATCGACGTCGAGCTGCTTGAGGAATTCGGCCTCCGCATGCGTTTCGACGCCTTCGGCGATCACCGCGAAATTCAGCGCCTTCGCGAGCGACACGACGGAGCGCACCAGCGCCTGCGAGCGCGGATTGCGGTCGATGGCCGTGATGAAGGTGCGGTCGAGCTTGATCGCGTCGAGCGGCAGGCGCGACAACTGCGACAGCGACGAATAGCCGGTGCCGAAATCGTCGAGGTGGATTTCCGCGCCGAGCTGGCGGAACTGCCGCATCAGCCCGATCGCCGCTTCTTCGTCCTCGATGAAGCTGCTCTCGGTGAGCTCGATGTCGACGAGGCTCGGCTTGAGCCCCGCGCCGTCGAGAATCGATGCGAACTGGTGCACGATGTTCATGTCCTGCAACTGCCGCGCGGACACGTTCACCGCGATCCGGATGCCGAGCCCCTTCGCCTTCCACGCGGCGGCCTGCGCGGCCGCGGTGCGCATCACCCAGCGTCCGAGCGGCGCGATCAGCCCCGACTCTTCCGCGAAACGGATGAACTCGACCGGCGCGACGAGCCCGCGATCGGGCGACTGCCAGCGGATCAGCGCCTCGACGCCGTGCACGTCGCCCGTCGCGATGTCGACGACGGGCTGGTAGTGCAGCACGAACTGCTCTTCCTCGAGCGCCTTGCGCAGGTTCGTGTCGAGCCACATGTACTTCGCGACCTTCTGGTTCATCTCCAGCGAGAACACGCGGTACGTATGCTTGCCTTCTTCCTTCGCGACGTACATCGCGGTATCGGCGCTGCGGATCAGCGTCTCGAGCGAATCGCCGTGCTGCGGATACATCGCGATGCCGATCGAGCAGCTCGTGTAGACCTCCACCAGCCCGAGGTGGATCGGCGTGCGCAGCCGCTCGAGGATGATCTGCGCGGTCGCCTCGAGCAGCGGCCGCGTGCCGTGCTCGAACAGCACCAGGAACTCGTCGCCGCCGAGCCGCGCGAGCGTCGCGCCGGACGGCAGGCAGCCGCCGATGACCGCGGACACGTCCTGCAGCAGCCGGTCGCCGGTGATGTGCCCGTAGTGATCGTTGACGCGCTTGAAGTTGTCGAGATCGAGGAACAGGATGCCGACCTGGCCGCGCGTATTGGCGTCTTCCTCCGCGATCGCCGCGTGGATGCGCTCGCTGATCGCATGGCGGTTCGGCAGCCCGGTGAGCACGTCGGTGTTCGCGAGCTCGGTGAGCCGCTGCTGCGCGTTGCGCTCCTCGGTGATGTCGATGCCCGAGCAGATCAGGTACTGCTCGTCGACGCCGCTGCCGCTCTGCACGAACTTGTTGCGGAACTGGAACAGGCGCGGCCCGTTGACCGTGTTGATGTAGCGCTCGACCGCGAACGACTGGTTGCTCGCGAAGAAGCCCGTGATGTTGCTGCGCGACTGCGCGCCCTGCTCCGGGCTCATGAACAGCTCGAACGCGCTGCGGCCGATCACGTCGACCTCGCGCTTGCCGGTCACTTCCTCGCACAGGCGGTTGAAGCGCTGCACCATCCCGTTGCGGTCGAGGATCACGACGAGCGAATTCACCTCCGACACCACCTGCTCGGCGAACGCGAGCCCGTGCGACAGATCGCCGGCGACGGATTCGGTATCGGAATAGGCGGACGCCGTGCCGGCCCAGTCGACCGTGTTGACCTTCCTGCCGACGAGATGGAGGCTGACCGGACTGCCGAACAGCACGATGTCGAGCACGAGGTGCGACGTGACGCCGGTGAGCGCGCGGATGCGCGCGGCCTGCTCGGCCGTCAGCGCGACCGCGACGTTGGTCAGGCCGCGCACCGCGGCGAGTTCGAGCGCGTTGCTGTCGCTGCCGAGACGCCAGCAGGGGCTGCGCGTACCGACATGCGCCTCGAGCACCGCGCTATCGTTTTCGTCATCCATGGACACGCCCCGATCCAGAAAAAACGCACAGTGTAGACGGAGGCGAGCGGGCCGGCCGCCTTCCCGGGACGCGCGGTGCGCGGGCCGGCAGGGCGGACGTGATTGCCGTGACGGCGAGTCTCGTCCCGTACTTGTTTGCAGCTGATGCGACCGGCGTTCGCGCGTGATGCGCAGGTTCTGCCTTACGAATGAATGATGAGAGCCATCTTATCAAATGACGATGAGGATTGGCACTCACATTTAGAGCAGAGTGTCAAGGAATTGGGACTCGATTGGCAAGCCGGATTTATCATGATTGGCGGCGTGCGAATGGGCGGGCGACGCGGCGCGTGCCGGGCGCCGCGTGCCACGCCGCGCGGCCCGACAGGCGGGCGGTCGCGGCCAATCCGCGAATATCGGGCCAGATCTTTTGGCGTCGCCGTGGCGGCTGGGTCGACCCGGATGCCGCGATCCCGTTTTTTGCTGTTTTTGATTCAATTTGTGCGCGAATACGCGGCTTTATTCCACAGTTCGTTGCAATATCTTCCACCCGCCGCCGGCAACCCGGCGCGGGATGTTCGCGCCGGGTGCACAGCTCAGCCCGCCACGCCGTAGCCGCCGCCGCCCGGCGTTTCGACGACGAACACGTCGCCCGGCGCCATCTGCGCGCGGCCGATGTGATCGAGCGTCTCGATGGTGCCGTCCGCCCGCTCGATCGTGTTGCGGCCGAGCGCGCCGGCCTCGCCGCCCGCCGCGCCGAACGGCGCGTGGATCCGGTTGTTCGACAGGATCGACGCCGTCATCGGCTCGAGGAAGCGAATCCGCCGCACCGCGCCGTCGCCGCCGCGCCAGCGCCCGCCGCCGCCCGAGCCGGCGCGGATCCGGTGCGAATCGAGCCGCACCGGGTAGCGCCATTCGAGCACCTCCGGATCGGTGAGCCGCGAGTTCGTCATGTGCGTCTGCACCGCGCCGACGCCCGCGAAGCCGTCGCCCGCGCCGCTGCCGCCCGCGATCGTCTCGTAGTACTGGTAGCGATCGTTACCGAATGTGAAGTTATTCATCGTCCCCTGGCTCGACGCGACGCAGCCGAGTGCGCCGTACAGCGCGTTGGTGATCGCCGACGACGTCTCGACGTTGCCCGACACGACGGCCGCCGGATACTCGGGGTTCAGCATCGAGCGGGCGGGCACGATCACGGTCAGCGGCTTCAGGCAGCCGGCGTTCAGCGGGATGTCGTCGCCCACCAGCGTGCGGAACACGTACAGCACGGCGGCCATGCAGACGGCCTTCGGCGCGTTGAAGTTGTTGTCGAGCTGCGCGGACGTGCCGGTGAAATCGATCTCCGCGCGCCGCGCCGCGCGATCGACGCGGATCGCGACGTGAATCTGGGCGCCGTTGTCGAGCGGGTAGCGGTACGCGCCGTCCTGCAGCGCGCCGATCACGCGCCGCACGGCTTCTTCCGCGTTGTCCTGCACGTGCCCCATGAACGCGAGCACGACGTCGCGGCCGAACTGCGCGACCATCCGGCGCAGCTCGTCGACGCCCTTCTGGTTCGCGGCGACCTGCGCGCGCAGGTCGGCCATGTTCTGCTCGACGTTGCGCGCCGGGTAGCGGCCCGACGCCAGCAGCGCGCGTGTCTCGGCATCGCGCAGCACGCCGGCCGACACGAGCTGCCAGTTGTCGATCAGCACGCCTTCCTCATCGATATGGATCGAATCGGGCGGCATCGAGCCCGGCGTCGTGCCGCCGATGTCCGCGTGGTGGCCGCGCGAGCCGACGTAGAACAGCGGCGCGTCCGAGCCGTCCGCGAACACCGGCGTGATGACCGTCACGTCCGGCAGGTGCGTGCCGCCGTGGTACGGGTCGTTCAGCATGAACACGTCGCCGTCGCGCATGCGGCCGCGGTTGCGCTCGATCACCGTGCGGATGCTCTCCCCCATCGAGCCGAGGTGCACGGGCATGTGCGGCGCGTTCGCGATCAGGTTGCCGTCGCCGTCGAAGATCGCGCACGAGAAGTCGAGCCGCTCCTTGATGTTCACCGAGTACGCGGTGTTCTGCAGCCGCAGCCCCATCTGCTCGGCGATCGACATGAACAGGTTGTTGAAGATCTCGAGCCGCACCGGGTCGGCGTCGGTGCCGAGCGAGCGGCGCGTCGGCAGCGGCGTCGTGCGCGTCAGCACGAGGTTGCCCTGCGCGGTCATCCCGGCGCGCCAGCCGGGCTCGACCACGGTCGTGCCGTTCTGCTCCGCGACGATCGCCGGGCCGTCGATCGCGTCGCCGGCGAGGAGCGTGTCGCGCACGTACAGCGCCGCGTCGTGCCACCGGCCGCCGGAATAAAAGCGCACGGCCGCGTGCGCTTGCGGCGCCGCGCCCGCCTCGCGCGGCGCGAGCGGCGCGATATCGACCGGCGCGTCCGAGCGGCCGATCGCCTCGACCGACGCGAGTTCGGCCACGAGCGGCGTGCCGGGCATCAGGAACGCGTAGCGCTGCCGATACGCGGCCTCGAACGCCTGCTGCATCGCGGCGACGCTGCCGGCCGGCACGTCGAGCGCCGAGTCGGTGCCCTGATAGCGCAGGTGCACGCGCCGTTCGGTCGCGATCCGCTCCGGCGGCACGCCCTGTTCGAGCAGCGCGCCGACGGCCTCGTCGGCCAGCCGGTCGAGCGCGGCATTCAGCGCCGGCAGCGATTCGTCGGTCAGCACGGCCTCGACCGCGCGCTCGCGCATCGCCGTCTGGTCGGCAAGCCCCATCCCGTACGCGGACAGCACGCCCGCGAGCGGATGCGCGAACACCTGCGTCATCCCGAGCGCATCGGCCACGCCGCACGCATGCTGGCCGCCCGCGCCGCCGAACGTCGTCAGCACGTAGCGCGATACGTCATGGCCGCGCTGCACGGAAATCTTCTTGATCGCGTTCGCCATGCTGCCGATCGCGATCTCCAGGAACCCTTCGGCGAGCGCCTCGGGCGTCTCGCGCCGCCCGGTCGCCGCGTGGATCTCGTCGGCGAGCGCCGCGAACTTCGCGACCACGCCGTCGCGGTCGAGCGGCTGGTCCGCCTGCGGGCCGAACACGCGCGGGAAATGGTCGGGCTGGATCTTGCCGAGCATCACGTTGCAGTCGGTCACCGTCAGCGGGCCGCCGCGCCGGTACGCGGCCGGCCCCGGGTTCGCGCCGGCCGATTCGGGCCCGACGCGCAGCCGCGCGCCGTCGAAGCCGAGCACGGAGCCGCCGCCCGCCGCGACGGTATGGATGCTCATCATCGGCGCGCGCATCCGCACGCCGGCCACCTGCGTCTCGAACACGCGCTCGAATTCGCCGTTGTAGTGCGACACGTCGGTCGACGTGCCGCCCATGTCGAAGCCGATCACCTGGTCGAAGCCGGCCGCGCGGGCCGCGCGCACCATCCCGACGATGCCGCCGGCCGGGCCCGACAGGATCGCGTCCTTGCCCTGGAACGCATCGGCGCGCGTCAGCCCGCCGCTGCTCTGCATGAACTGCAGGTTCACGCCCGGCATCTCGTGCGCGACCTGCTCGACGTAGCGGCGCAGGATCGGCGACAGGTACGCGTCGACGACGGTCGTGTCGCCGCGCGACACCATCTTCATCAGCGGCGACACCTCGTGCGACACCGACACCTGTGTGAAGCCGATGCGGCGCGCGAGTTCGGCCAGCGCGCGTTCGTGCGCGGTATGGCGGTAGCCGTGGATCAGCACGATCGCGAGCGCGCGCACGCCGCTGTCGAACACGCGGCGCAACGACGCTTCGGCGCCCTGAACGTCGAGCGGCACGACCACGTCGCCATGCGCGCCGACGCGCTCGTCGATCTCGACGACCGTCTCGTACAGCGCGTCGGGCAGCACGATGTCGAGATCGAACAGGCGCGGCCGGTTCTGGTACGCGATGCGCAGCACGTCGCGAAAGCCGCGCGTCGTCGCCAGCGCGGTACGCTCGCCCTTGCGTTCGAGCAGCGCGTTGGTCGCGACCGTCGTGCCCATCTTCACCATGTCGACGCGCTCGGGCGTGATCGGCTCGCCGGCCGCGAGGCCGAGCAGGTGGCGGATGCCAGCCACGGCCGCGTCGCGGTATTGCTCGGGGTTCTCCGACAGCAGCTTGTGCGTGACGAGCGTGCCGTCCGGCCGGCGCGCGACGATATCGGTGAACGTGCCGCCGCGGTCGATCCAGAATTGCCAGCGTGCGGCGTCGGAGGAAACGGGGGAAAGGTGTCGATCGGTCATGATGTCGGGTCGATGCGTCGTTGATTCGAGGGACGAGCGCCGCCGCACGGCGCGCGTCGCGCGCCGTGTCACGGTGTCGATGAAAGGGGAAGAAAAACGAACGGCCGGCCGCCGCCGTCGGTCAGGCGGCGTCGAGTTCGCGGCCGCGGGTCTCGGGCAGCGTCAGCGCGGCGACGATCACCACGCCGTAGGCGGCGACCGCGAAGATGCCGATGCTCGTGCCGAGCCCGTACTGCCTGGACAGCGCGCCGATCAGGAACGGGAACAGCGCACCGATCGCGCGGCCCACGTTGTAGCAGAAGCCCTGGCCGGAGCCGCGCACGCGGGTCGGGAACAGCTCGGTGAGAAACGCGCCCATCCCCGAGAAGATGCCCGAGGCGAAGAAGCCGAGCGGGAAGCCGAGCCACAGCATCGACGCGTTGGTCAGGTTCAGCGACGTGTACGAGAACGCGATCACCATCGAGCCGACCGCGAACAGGATGAAGTTCGGCTTGCGGCCGAGGCGATCGGTCAGGTACGCGCTCGTCAGGTAGCCGACCCACGAGCCGAAGATGATCATCGCGAGATAGCCGCCGGTGCCCATCACGGTGAGATGCCGCTCGGTCTTCAGGAAGGTCGGCAGCCACGTCGTGATCGCGTAGTAGCCGCCCTGCGCGCCGGTCGTCAGGAGTGCCGCGCGCAGCGTCGTCGTGATCAGCTTCGGCGCGAAGATCTCGGTGAGGCGCGGCGCGTCGGCCACTTTCGCCTGCGCGGCCTTTTCCTTCTCGTAGACGTCGGGCTCCTTCACGTAGCGACGGATCGCGACGACCAGCAGCGCGGGCGCGAGCCCGACGAGGAACAGCGCGCGCCACGCCTGCTCGGCCGGCAGCACCGAGAACAGCAGCGCATACAGCAGCGCGCAGAGCCCCCAGCCGATCGCCCAGCCCGATTGCACGAGGCCCACGGCCCGGCCGCGGTCGCGCGCGCGAATCACCTCGCCGATCAGCACCGCGCCGGCCGTCCATTCGCCGCCGAAGCCGAAGCCCATCAGCGCCCGCGCCGCGACCAGCTGGTGGTAGTTCTGCGCGAGCCCGCACAGCGCGGTGAACACCGCGAACCACAGCACCGTGAGCTGCAGCGTGCGCACGCGGCCGATCCGGTCGGACAGGATGCCGGCGATCCAGCCGCCGAGCGCCGACGCGAGCAGCGTGACCGTGCCGATGAAGCCTGCGTCGGCGAGCGAGATGCCCCAGGTCGCGACGAGCGTCGGGATCACGAACGACAGCATCTGCGTGTCCATCCCGTCGAGCATGTAGCCGACCTTGCAGCTCCAGAATGCGCGGCGCTCGCGCGGCTGCGCATCCGCGTACCACGAGAACAGGCCGCTGCGCGTGCGGCTCGCGGGCTCGGCGGCGGGCGCCGCGAAGGTCTTGCTTTCCATGGTGGTGCTCCTGTCGTTGTGCGCCGTCAAAGGGCGTGGGGTGCGGTGTGTCGTATGTGCGTGGCGTACCGGATGCCGGCCGCGTCAGAATACGGCCAGCGACGCGTTCGGGATGTCGGTCATCAGCATGTGGCCGGGCGTATGCGCGATCGCGATCGGCAGCTTCGCGTCCATCAGCGCGGTTTGCGGCGTCACGCCGCACGCCCAGAACACCGGCAGTTCGCCGTCGCGAATCGTCACCGCGTCGCCGAATTCGGGCGCGTTCAGATCCTCGATGCCGAGTTCCCGCGGGTGGCCGATATGGATCGGCGCGCCGTGCACGCCCGGGAACCGGCTCGTGATCTGCACCGCGCGGATCGCGTCGGCGCCGCGCAGCGGCCGCATCGACACGACCAGCTGGCCGCCGAAGATGCCCGCGCGGCGGTTCGCGATCGACGTGCGGTACATCGGCACGTTGCGACCTTCTTCGACGTGGCGCAGCCCGATGCCTTCGCGGGCGAGCATGTCCTCGAACGAGAACGAGCAGCCGATCGCAAATACGACGAAATCGTCGCGCCACAGCGCTTCGAGCGACTCGACGCGCTCGGTCAGGCGGCCGTCCCTATATATGTTGTAGCTCGGCACGTCGGTGCGGATGTCGAGATCCTCGCCCAGCGCGTCGATCCGGAACGCACCCGGTTCGCCGACGCCCAGCAGCGGGCAGGCCTTCGGGTTGGCCTGGCAGAAGCGCAGGAAATCGTGCGCGTACGCGTCGGGCAGGATCGCCAGGTTCGCCTGGGCAAACGGGCCGCAATGGCCGGCGGTCGGGCCGCGGAACGCGCCGCGGCGCACGGACTGGCGGAATTCGGAAGGCGTCATGAGAATCGGTCTCGGGTCGGGATGACGTGGCGATGACGGTGGTGTGTCATCGGATACGGCGAAGAATAGAAAGGAAAAAATTTTGTCGCCAACGAGTTTTTTTGCGCCCGCTGTATAGAATTTCTTAACGGATCCGCGGGTTTTCCCCGGTCCCGTTCATTTTTCGTCGCCGGCAAGCTGCGCATCCACTGCTCGCTCGACCGCCATGAACACGCGTTTTCTCGAAACCTTCGTCACGCTCGCGAAGCTGCGCAACTTCCGCACGACCGCGGCTGCGCTGCACGCGACGCCGGCCGCGATCTCGCAGCGCCTGAAGGCGCTCGAGGACGAGCTGCATACGGTACTCGTCGATCGCGACAGCCGTGAATTCCGGCTCACGCCGAACGGCGAATACCTGCTCGGCTATGCGAAAGCGGTGGTCGAGGCGACGCAGGAGCTGCAGGCCGCCGCGTCCGGCGAGAGCGCCCTGCGCGGCAAGCTGCGGCTCGGCGTGATCGAGACGGTCGTGCACAGCTGGCTGCCGCACTACATGCGGCGGCTTGCGGCCGACTATCCGCAGCTCGAGATCGACCTGACCGTCGACGTCAGCGTCGTGCTGCAGCGCCGGCTGATGGCCGGCGAGCTCGACCTGATCATCCGCGTCGAGGGCAGCGACGAGGCGTCGGTCGTATGCGATGCGCTCGCGAACTACCCGGTGCGCTGGATCGCGCGCGCCGGGCTGCTGCCGAACACGCGCACGGGCCTCGCGCGGCAGGTGCTGCGCCAGCCGATCCTCACCTACGGGCGCGGCACCGCGCCCCATCGCGCGCTGGAAGACATCGTGCGCACGCTCGCGCACGCGCACGGCGTGCCGCTCTCGGAGACGCGCATCACCGGGTCGCCGTCGATCTCGGTGATCGTGCAACTGGTGCGCGACGGCTTCGGCGTCGCCGCGATTCCGGTGCTGTTCGTCGACGCGCTGATCGAAAGCGGCGAAGTCGTCGAGCTGCCGCTGCAGCCGTCGCCGCCGTCGATCGTCGTGTCGATGTCGCGGCGGGCCGACGCGCCGCGGTTCGTGCACGGCGCATCGATCGCCGCGCGCGCGGCATGTCACGAGTATTGCGAGAAGAGCACGCGGTTGCTGGTCGAAGCGCTTTGACCGTGACGCGCCGGATATCGCGCGTTCGACATCGCGGCGCGAATCGCCCACAATCGCGTTCGGCGCGTCGCCACATCGGCGCCGCGCGTCGTGAATGACGGCCCCGCCGTCCGGCATTCGTCGCTTCGCATGATCGTGCACCACGAGAAGGCAACATGCAGATTCGCTCCGCTTCGCCCCGCCTGAACCTCGCGCGCATCGTGATCGTCGCGCTGTATGTCGCGTCGCTGCTGCTGCCCGTCGCGGCCGAACCGCCGAATGCGGCCGGCGCGGTGAGCTGGTGGCACGGCTACACCGTGCTCGCGCTCGGGCCGCTCGCGATCCTCGACCTGCAATTCGCATGGCTCGGCAACCCGCTGCTCGTCGTCGCGCTGCTCAGGCCGAGCCGCACCGTGTCGGCGTTGCTGGCCGTCGTCGTGGTCTTTGCGCTCGGGTGGCATACGATCCCGACCGACGCGAACTACGAAACGATCCGTACGTTCGGGGCCGGATACTACTTGTGGGTTGCAGCGATCGCGGGCGCCGCCGCGCTACCGTGGATCGACGGGCGCGGGGCGCAGGAGGGCGGTGCGCCGGGCCTTGCCACCGGCGCCGCGGACGCGGCCGTGCCGACCGGCATCGGCCCCCGCACCGCGGCCCGGCCGAATGCCCGGCCGCGCGGCTGGACCGTGACGGCAACCGATACGCGCATCGAGTCGACCGACCGGACCGGAGCGACGCGTGGCATCGCGCTGTCCGACCTCGGCGCGATCCTGATCGAAACCAACGACCAGGGGCCGTTCGCGTCGGATGTCTGGTGGGTCCTGTTCGATACGAGCAGGCAATTCGCGTGCGCATTCCCGCAGGATGCGGAGGGCGCGAAGGCGGCGGTCGATCGGCTGCTCGACCTGCCCGGCATCGATCACCGCAAGGTCATCGACGCGCAGACGTCGATCCAGAACGCGACGTTCCCGATCTGGGAGCGCCCGGCGCGCGAACCGGCCACGCCGGGAGACGCCGGCGCGACCGCCTGACCGGCAGCCGTTACGCGGAGGGCCCCGCACGCGGCGGCGTCAGCTTGCCGTCGCCGTACTCGCGAAGCACCTGCGAAATCACGACGCGATACCCGTCCAGCCAGCGCGCGTGCTTCGCCTTGGCTTCGAGATGCGCGGGATGCTGCATCAATTGCCGCAGCGCCGCCTCGGATTCCCAGTAGTAGACGTTCTGGATCAGGCCAGCTTCCGCGTTCTCCCACGTTTCCTCGCCGAGATAGCCGGGCGTCGCGCGCGCCACGTCGGCGATCTGCCGGTCGAGCCGGTGGAATTCGTCGTCGTACTGCCCGGCACGGAAAATGAAGGTCGACGCGTACATGTCCGCTCGCTCTGCAACGATTGAAAGAGCGCCAAGTGTAAGGCACACGCGGCGTACCGCGATCGTCAGGCGGCGAGCGAATCGGTGTCGACGCGATCGTCGAGCCACGCGTCGATGCGCGGCGCGTCCTCATGCGTTGCGGCTGCCGGAGCCGGCATGGCCGCAAGCGCGCGTCGCGCCCGTTCCAGCGCCTGCGCGAAGCCGCGCAATTCGCTCGTCGCCGGCCGGTCTTCGGCTCGTCGGCGCGCGAGCGCCGCTTCGATGCGGGTGCCGATCAACGCGAGTTGAGCATCGATCAAGTCGATGCACAGTGCGCGACAACGTGCGGAAACCGGTGCGACGGCCAACAGCACCGGCACGATCGACACGGTCAGGTAGCCGCCGGGCGCAAGCCGCGACAGCGCATGACGCACGTCGTGCCCGCCGTCGGTCAACGACGCGAACACGGCGTCGCGCCACACCGCGCGCTCGAACACGAGCGCATCGCGATGCGCGTCGAGCGCCGCACGATCCGCGACCTGCCCGGCCATCACCAGCGGAATCGGAAACGCCCGCTCGCCGGCGGATTGCCCGCTTCCCGCCTCGACGATGCAGTTCGCGCCCAGCCACGCCGCATCGTCGCGCCGTGCCACGAGCACGCGCGACTGCAACCGGTCGGGCAGCATCGGATCGAGCGGCACTGCGCGGCAGATCGACGGCTTGTTCGCGTGCACGCCGCAACGGCCGTCGTCGGCGAGCGCCGTGCAGCGGCCCAGCGACGGATAGTCGTAGCCTTGCAGCGTCAGCGCGAGCCATTCGCCATGCACGCCGCCGCCGTGGAACAACCGGTCGGACAGCGCATCGGCGGCCGCGACGTCGGCCGCATCGAGCGCATGCTCGCGCCCGCCCGCCTGCCAGCGTTCGCCGATCCGCCGCTTCGGCACGCGGCGAATCGTCAACGCGCCGACGAAGCGATGCCGATGCCGGAACAGCTCGCGCAACGACAACGTGGGCGCGCTGTTGCAGCAGCGTCCGCACGCGTTGCACGCGAGCAGCCAGGTGTCTACCACGGCCGCCGCACCGAATCCTGGTAGCGCGTGAGGATGAAGCGCGCGACGTCGTCCGAGTGATACGCGGCGACGAGCTGCGCGACCCACGGCTTCGCGCGATCGGCGTCGCGCACCGTCATCACGTTCGCATACGGCGAGCGGGCGTCCTCGAGGCTGATGCTGTCGCGCGCCGGCTGCAGCCCGAAGCGGGCCGCGTCGTCGCTGTCGATCGCGACGAACGCGGCCGTATCGAGCGCCGCGTAAAGCCGGTCGCGGCGCAGCGCGACGAATTTGAGCCCGAGCCGGTTGCCCGTCACGTCGCGCAGCGTCGCATGCAGGCCGGCTTTTTCGCGCAGCGTCACCAGCGTGTCGTTCTGCAGCAGCACGAGCGCGCGCGCCATGCCGCGCGGATCGGCGGGAAGCGCGACCGTCGCGCCGGGTTGCAGTTCGTTCAGGCGCTTCAGCTTGCGCGAATAGAACGCCATCGGCAGCGTGACCGTCGGCGCGACTTCGGTCAGCGCATAGCGCTTGCGCTCACGCGTCGCGGCAAGCTGTTGCGCATCCTCGAAGCTGGCCGCGTCGATGCGCCCGTCGGCCAGCGCCGTGTCGATGCGCGACGCATCGTCGAACTCGACGACGTCGACGCTCAGCCCGCGCGCGGCCGCCACCCGCTTCACTTCGTCGAGAATCTGCGCATGCACGCCGCGCGTGACGCCCACGCGCACGGCCGGAGCGGCGGCTTCGGCGGCCATCGCCGCGCCGTGATGCACGACGCCGCATGCGGCCAGCAGCCAGGCCGCCACCCAACGCCCGATGCGCGTCGTCATGACGCGTCCCTCAGGATCGTGCGGAAGCCGATGTGCGACGCGCCGAGATCGGCTTCCTGCTGTTCGCGCGACGATGCGCGATAGCGCACGCAGTAATCGCGCGAGCACAGGAACGAGCCGCCCTTGATGACCATCGGCGTATCGTGCCGGTGCGTCGGCGGGGCGACGGCCGCCGTGTCGCCGTTCGTGTGCGACTGATGCGGTCCCGTGTACGCGTCCTTCGTCCATTCCCATGCGTTGCCGATCATGTCGTAAAGACGAAAGCCGTTCGCCGCATAGCAGCCGACCGGCGCCAGCCCCGCATGGCCGTCCTCGGCCGAGTCGAGCACCGGAAACGCGCCCTGCCAGTAGTTCGCGGCCGGCTTGCCGTGCGCATCGCGCGGCGCCGCATCGAGCGATGCGTCGTCGCGGCCGGCCTTGCCCGCATATTCCCATTCGGCCTCGGTCGGCAGGTCGCGGCCGAGCCAGTGCGCATACGCGAGCGCATCGCGCTGCGTGACGAGCGTCACCGGCAGGTTGCCGAGCCCGTCCACGTTGCTGCCGGGCCCGCGCGGATGCCGCCACGACGCGCCCTTCACCCACGACCACCACGCGAGGTCGCGCGCATTCAACTCGTCGCGCGTCGGCACATGAAACACCGCAGCGCCGCCCTGCTGCTCGGCCTCGGTCACGTAACCGGTCGCCTGCACGAATGCCGCGAACTGCGCGATCGTCACGTCGGTCTGGTCGATCCAGAAGCCGCCGACGCGCGCGCGGCCGTCGCCCGCCGGACGCTCGTCCGCATAGCCGCGCGTGCTGCCGAACACGAACGCGCCGCCGCGCAGATGCACCATTCCGGCCTTCGGATCGTCGCGCCACTTCGCGGGCAGCCCCGAATAGCGTTCGCACGCGCGCTCCGAACCGAGCGGCGCGAGCGCGCGGCCGCGATTCAGCTCGTCGAACGCGTCGCCTGCCGGCGCCGCCGGATTCGCATAGCCCGCCGCGAACGCGGCGGCGAACAGCGTGGCGGCCAGCGCCGCGCCGATCGTCCAGAAACGCAACCGCATCGTGTCGCCCCGCGATCAGTAATAGCCGCGCGGACGCAGCGGCTCGACGCCGCCGACGTTGCTCATGTAGGCCTTCCACTGGTCGACGAGCGTGCCGATCACCGACGGGTTCTGCGCGGACACGTCGGTCGTCTCGCCGCGATCCGACGCGAGATCGTACAGTTGCCAGTGACCGTCGAGCGGCCCGAGCGGCGGCTCGGTCCACAGCGCCTTCCAGCGGCCGTCGGCGCTGCGCAGGTACGCGCGGCCGTACGCTTCGTCGCCGAACGGCGTCGTGTGCACCTCGCCCGTTGCCGAGCCGGTCAGCACCGGCAGCAGCGACTGGCCGGTGACCGGATACACGTAGCGGTTGTTGTAAACGACCTTGCCCTTGTTCTGGTCGACGCCCGTCAGCGTGTTGACGAGCGGCGGCGCCGGCTGCGACGGCGGCGTGACGCCCGCGACCGCGAGGAACGTCGCCGTGTTGTCGGTCACGTGCGTGAACGCGCGCAGCGTCGGCAACGGCTGCGACTGGCCCGGCAGGTGCACGATCGTCGGCGTCGATACGCCGCCTTCGCCCGAATAGCCCTTCGTGAGCCGGAACGGCGCCGCGCTCACTTCGGCCCAGCGCAGCCCGTACTGCAGACGCTGCGCATTCTGCTTGCCGTTGTCGGTGCCGAGCGCCGAATAGGCCGGCTCCTGCGCGTTCGCGGTATCGGTTGCGGTCGGGTCCGCGCCGGAATCGATCGGCCAGCCTTCCGCGCCGTTGTCCGACTGGAACATGATGAACGTGTTGTCGTATTCGCCGATGTCCTTCAGATGCTGGATCAGGAGTCCGACGTTGTAGTCGAGGTTCTCGACCATCCCCGCGTAGATCTCCATGTAGCGCGCCTGCGCCTTCCGCTCGGCCGGCGACAGGCTCGACCACAGCTTGTCGACCTTGCCGGTGCCGTAGTCGCTGTAGCCGTCCGCGGCCGAATGTACCGCGCTGATGTACTTCGCGTTCGCGGTGCCGTTGTTCGCCGTCGCGGGCGATGCCGTCGTCGCCTCGGGCAGCCCGTCGAACGGCTTGAAATCGGCCGGAATCAGACCGAGCGCCTTCTGTCGCGCGATCCGCGCGTTGCGGATCGCATCGTAGCCGGCGTCGTACACGCCCGCGTATTTGTGCAGCCACGGATCGGGCACCTGCAGCGGCCAGTGCGGCGACGTATAGGCCGCGTACGCGAAGAACGGCTTGCCGTCCTGCCTGTTCGCATCGATGTACGAGATCAGCTTCTGCGTATAGAAATCGGTCGAATAGAACACGGCCGGGCTGCCGCCCGCGCCGCCCGGCTGCCCGGGCTGGCCCGGTTGCACGTAGCGGCCGTCTTCCGTGTAGTTCGACGAGCCGGCCGGCTCGTGCGCGAAGTGGTTCGTCGCCGCGCCGCCGAGCAGCACGTAGCTGCGCTCGAAGCCCCACTGGTCGGGCGTCTGCCCGCTGCCCGTCGCACTGCCGACGATTCCCGAGCCGATGTGCCACTTGCCCGCGATATAGGTGTGATAGCCGGCGTCCTTCAGCAATTGCGCGAACGACAGCGCGCGATCGTTCAGGTAGCCTTCGTAGCCGGGCAGCCCGCGCCGCTCGTCGGTCGGCACGCCCATCGTGCCTTCGCCGACGAGATGGTGATCGGTGCCCGACACCAGCATCGCGCGCGTGATCGCGCAGACGGTGCCCGTGTGATGGTTCGACAGGATGCGGCCCGATGCGACGAGCGCGTCGAGGTTCGGCGTATTGATCTCGCCGCCGAATGCGTGGATGTCGGAATAGCCGAGATCGTCGGCCATGATGTACAGGATGTTCGGGCGCTTGGCCGACGGCGTCGCGCTGGCCTGCGGCGGCGGATTGCTGTCGACGCCGCCGCACGACGCGAGCGACACCGCGCCGGCAATCGCGGCGCAGACGACACGGAAACGAACGGCATGCAACGGCGACGCGGACTTTTTCATTTTTGTTGACGCTCAAGCTACGGGAGCGGCGATCTTAGCGTTGCTTGCGCGGCGCCCAAAGTCGGATTCGTCACATGCTAACGGGGTGCGGGAATATGTAAGGTGGCCAGTATTCCGCCACTCGCACGACGATTGATTCGCCGCGTCAGGTTGGATCACGTCGCATCAGCTTCGGGCGAATCGTGATTGCGGCGGACGTTTGTCCGGCACCGCGCCTTTTACGGGGACGTCCGCGCTTCTTCTCGTCGTAGACCATCACGACGGCATGATGCAGGCGCCCCACCCCAATTCTCAGTCGGTGTCCGGGCGCTGAACGGGGGACCAGTCGATGGAACCTGACTCTGCGAACTTGAGCCGTTCGCGCAATTCCGGATGTACACCCGCCTGCATCAGCAGCGCCATGCCGCCCAATCGCCGCGCGTCCTCATCGGTAATCGGGCACCCGTCGTTCGGTTCGGCATGCGGCGGAATCGTGACGGCGACACCTGCATTCATTTCGCGGTCAAGAAGGGCCTGCACGTCGCGGCGAAACACCGTGCACAGCGTAACCTGTTCCGTCTCCTCGTCGTAAAACACGATGGTGGCGCGTCTCGGTTTGCTCATGTCGCATTCCTCTACAAGTCTGGAATTTTTCAAAAGCACGTTGCCTGCACAGTGCGTAGGTCCTCGGGTCTTTATACATCGCGCCAGCGGCCGCACACATTTCCATGTCGATTTCGTATCGTGCGAAACACTGTTCCTCTTGAAACGCGTCGACAGCCGCCATGGTCATGGCGTCGCCCCACGGTGAGTCGCCGAGCGAGAACGGTGTCGCGTCGCTGAGCAGCGCGCTATCAACCCGTACGGGCGAGAGGTCGGCAGGGCTCCTGCCTGTGCCAGCTATGATGCTCTCCAGGCATCGTATCAACTCATCAGCCGATACATCGCTCGGCCGTGCCCAGCTCGGGATTGGCTTGTCCGCAGACCGCGATGCCATTGGTGCCACTCTATCGAACCGGTTCCCACGAGGGAAAGGGGGCGTGGACCGCTGACCACCAGAAGCGCCGCCATTCACCGCCACGCGCTCGATCTCGACGGCGACCCGCCCATCTTCGATGGCAGACCGGAGCACATCGAGCGGTGCACCACGAACGGCACCAAGGCCCAACTGCCGCACGTACATCACCGCATTCGTCGTCAGGCCTGCATACTTCGGCCAGTGAATCAGTTCGGAGATCGCGGCGCGCTGACCGGCCAACAACGTCCCACGTCCCGCGCGCGTCAGCGTCGCGCGCTTTCCCGAACCCAATTCGATTCCGATTGAAGCCATTCGAAACCCCGGCGTTACCGTCGGGAGAATCTACTTTTCGCAACACGACATCACAAGCTCGCGGTTTTCATGGAACACGCAAAACGCCGCGCTCAGCGGGACTGACGGCTCGCATTGTTTCCCCGAGACATGCCGCCGAGGCGCTGCGGCTCGCTGTTTGGCGCCAGCAGACGCCCGCATTCCGGATGTGTGCACGTATGTGCGCCCTGCGTCGGAAACCTTTAAATTCTGTTACCTGCCCCAGGTAGTCCCTGTAGTTCGCTCAATACCGCATCACCCGATATAGACCGGCGGCCGCGAGCGCCATGCCCCAGCACGCGAGCCCGCCGCTCTTCTCGCCGAGCACGACGAGCGCGATCAACGCGGTGGCGCGCGGTATCGGGAAACAGCGCCGACACACACGACTTGTCGCCGTAGCGCACCAACGCGCTCCATACGGTCGCCATCCTTGGCGCGAAAACGTTAGAAAAAGTCTCAAGACGGCCGCCAAGAGCTGCAAAACTACACCGATCGCGACAATAGCGAAGGTTACCGCGACCGGTCGGCATGCCAGCATCAGCGCTACCCGGCACGATGGGCGGGATATCACCGGCGCAATCACCCGATCTAAACTCGATCGATCTGCTCGACAACCTGCTAGAGTTGCCGGTCAATCTGGAGAAAGGGATATGCAAGAATTGCACGACTTATCCCGAGAAAGTCCAGATGTCGAAATGTCCGAGTTTTTCCGCAGCCTTCCATGCAAACATGACCGCGTTGCACATGCCCGCTCCAACCACGCTTTTCGCAACGCTACAAACGTCCATCGTCAGCGTTGCCGCGATGATGGATGTCTTGAAAACATTAGGTGCGGATGCAACGGTCGGTGAACTGATTGGCGCCACGACGAAGTTGGAAGGCGTCACCATCGGCAGTTCGATTCTTGCCAGCATCTACCTGGGCGCAGTCATTGGCAGCTTGATGGTCGCAACCGATGCGTCATTGGCATGCGGAGTCGGCAAGCGAGGAATCAATATCTCTTTGGCGGTCGCTCGATGGGGCACACGTTACGGACTCGCGATTCACCCATGGGTCATGGCTCAAATTCTGCGCCATCCCGAAGTGCTTGCACCGGGCTCGCACAGCTATCTCGGCCTGAAGGCGAGCACTGCGATCCGGGGTGCGCAATGAAGTGGCTTGCAGACCGATTGCTTCTCATCGTCACGGCACTGATCGTCACGGCCGTAGGCTGGGCGATCATCAGCGCGACAGGCGAATGGTTTCCGATCCTGATGACGGTGACCGCGTTCGCTTCACTGTGGATCGAAAACTCGCGGCTGCGCAAGCTGCTCGAACAAAACGGCATCGATCCGCGACGACGCAAGCGCTAATCGCCCGAAAAAAGCGGCTTGCCAGCTTTTCCCCACTCGGTTCTGCCGTCTATGCGAGACGGGCGCGAGCGCGATGCGCATCCAACCAGATTACTGCGTCGTCATCGGAGAATCGGCCGCCGTCATGCGCGCTCCCCATTCGCGTCGTCCGACGCCAGCATCCGCGGAATCTCGTCGACCAGCGCATCGACGACCACCCGCACCTTCGACGGCACGTGGCGCGCAGCCGGCCGCACCGCGAACACCTCGGCGCCCGACACGCTGTCGCTGTCCATCACGAGCGCGAGACGGCCGTCGCGCACGTACGGCGCCATCAGCCAGCACGGCAGCCACGCGAGGCCCGCACCGGCGGCGGCCGCGTCTGCGATCGCCTGCAGGTCGTCTAACCGCAGGCGGCCGGCCGCGCGATGGTCGTGCACCGCGCCGTCCGCGCCGATGATCCGCCACGGCGCCGGCTGTCCGCCGCGCGAATACGCGATGCCGACGTGCGACGCGAGTTCGGTGAGCCCCGCTGGCCGGCCGTGACGCGCGAGATACGCGGGCGATGCGCAGATGCCCATGCGCTGCACGCCGAGCTTGCGGCCGACCAGCGCGCTCGTATCGGCCAGCTCGCCGATGCGCACCGCCAGGTCGAAACCGTCGTTGACGAGGTCGGCCACGCGATCGCTGAACGACACGTCGATTTCGAGCCGCGGATGACGCTCGACGAGGCGCCGCACGACGGGCGCCACGCATTGCCGCCCGAACAGCACGGGCACGCTGATGCGCACGCGCCCGACCGGCTCGCGGCGGCCCGCGTCGAGCGCGGCCTCCGTCTCGCCGAGTTCGGCGAGCAGCCGCCGGCACTGCTCGTAATAGACGTGCCCTTCGTCGGTCAGGCCGAGCTGGCGCGTCGTACGCTGCAGCAGCCTCGCGCCGAGACGCTGTTCGAGCCGCGCGACGATCTTCGCGACCGCCGAGCGCGTCATGCCGAGGCGCAGCGCCGCCGCCGCGAAGCTGCCCGATTCCACCACGTCGACGAATTCGGCGACGCCTCTGAGCCGTTCGTCCATGTCGTTCCGCTCCGATGAAATGGGATGACAGGGTTGTGTCCACACCGGCGACAATCGTTGGCCGAATTCTCGCCAATGCGTCCCCGGGCGCGACACTATGATAGTCCCGACTATCTCGAAAAGGAGCCGACATGCATGCATGGCAAATCAAACCGGGCGACGGCATTGCCGGGCTCGGTCGCGTCGATGCGACGGAGCATCCGGTCGGGCCGACCGACGTCGTCGTGAAGATCCACTCGGCCGCGCTGAATTATCGCGACCTGATGTTCGCGCGCGGCGACTATCTCGGCATCGGAAAGGACGCGCTGATCCCGGTCGCCGACGGCGCCGGCGAAGTCGTCGAGACCGGCCGCGACGTCACGCGCTTCAAGCCGGGCGATCGCGTGATCAATACCTATTTCCCACGCTGGATCGACGGGCCGCCGACGCCGCACAAGGTGTCGGGCTCGCCCGGCGCGCAATTCGACGGCGTGCTGGCCGAGCGCTTCGTCGCCGACGAAACCGCGCTGGTCGAGATTCCCGCGCATCTCGGCTACGACGAAGCGGCGACGCTGTCGTGTGCGGGCGTCACCGCGTGGAACGCGCTGTTCGTCGACGGCGGGCTGGCACCGGGCGCGACTGTCGTGCTGCTCGGCACCGGCGGCGTGTCGATCATCGCGCTGCAGCTCGCGCAGGCGGCCGGGCTACGCACGATCGTGACCTCGTCGAGCGACGCGAAGCTCGAACGCGCCCGCGCACTCGGTGCGGACGCAACGATCAACTATCGCGCGACACCCGAATGGCAAAACGAAGTGCTGCGGCTCACCGGCGGCGCCGGCGCGGATCTGGTCGTCGAAGTCGGCGGCCGCGACACGCTGCCGCGCTCGGTCGCCGCGACGAAGCTGGGCGGCCTCGTGTCGGTGATCGGCGGACTCAGCAGCTTCGGCGGCCCGGAACTCGCGCTGCTGCCGCTGATCGGCGGCTTCCGGCGGCTGCACGGCTTCATGGTCGGCAGCCGCACGATGCTCGACGACGTCGTGCGGCTCGTCGACGCGAAACGGATCGAGCCGGTGGTCGATCGCGTGTTCGGCTTCGACGAAGCGCCGCAGGCGTATGCGTACCTGGAGTCGGGGCAGCACTTCGGCAAGGTCGTGATTCGCGTCGCTCAATGAGCGACGCGAGATGCACGGGCGGCGAGCGACGGACGGCCTCGTGCCGCGCTCGCCGCTTCCCGGATCACCTCGTCAGAACTTGTGACGAATCCCGGCATGCACCATCAACTGCTTCGACGTCGACGACAGATCCGCCGCACCGGGAATATAAGCCTGGTCGAGCGACGAGCCGGTCGCGTCGCCCGCCACGCGCTGGTATGCGCCCATCAGGTACACGTCCGTGCGCTTCGACAGGTTGTAGTCGGCCATCAGCCCGATCGAATGGATCTTCGGTTTCGCGGATCCCGTCGTCGCGTCATAGCGCACCGTCGTGTACACGTACTGCGCACCGACGAACAGCGCCGGCGTGAACTGATACTTGCCGTTCACTTCGAAGTTCTGGTACTTGATCGACGTGACCGTGCCGCCCGCGAGCGGGCCCGTCACCGGCTCGATCGTTTCGTCGCCGAACAGGTAGCCGACGTTCGCGCCCGGCCGCGTGACGTTGCTGTTCGTGTAAGCGAAGCCGACCGTGGCGGGCCCCGCCGTGTAGTTGATGCCCGCGCCGAAGATCCGCAACCGCGCCGACGCGAAATTGGCATCGGCGCCGACCGACCCCGAACCGGCGATCGCACCGCCCGACGTCGCCCCCGGGTTGTCCGCGTTGAGAAACGCCGCGCCGACGAGCAGGCCGCCGTGCTCGTACTGCGCGCCGACGCTCCATTGCCGGTTGTTCGCGAAGCCCGTGTCGTTGCTGAAGCTGTACGTGCCGCCGAACGAAAATCCGGAAAAATCCGGGCTCGCGTACTTGACCGTGTTGTTCACGCGAAACGTGTTGCCGGTATTGTCGTTGTCGAACGGATGCGAGAATGGATAGACGCCCCAACTGCCGTTCGCGGTGGTCGGCGCCAGATAGTCGACGAGCGCGTCGTACTGCCGGCCGAGCGTCAGCGTGCCGAACCGTGCGCTGCCGAGCCCGACGTACGCCTGCCGCCCGAACATGCGGCCGCCCTGCGCGAGGGTGCCGCTGTTGACGTTGAAACCGTTCTCGATCTGGAACAGCGCGCTGTAGCCGCCGCCGAGGTCCTCGGTGCCCTTCAGCCCCCAGCGGCTACCCTGTGCGAAGCCGCTTGCCATCTGCCACGCGCCGTGCCCGCCGACGTTGTTCGTATAGTCGATACCCGCGTCGACGAGGCCGTAAAGCGTGACGCTGGCTTGCGCGAACGCAGGCGCCGCGCACAGCGCCGGAATCGCGACGAAAACGAATCTCCATTTCATTATATGTAATCCTTATCGATATGATTTACCGTGGCGAGCCGGCGGTTCATGGTCCGCCGCTCGCACAGGTGCGATGCTGCTTCCGTTTCCGGTGCGCGGCGAGCCGCGCACCGTCCCCTCGTGCCGGTCCCCGCGCGTTACTTCGCGCCGTAGATGTCGAAGTCGAAGTACTTCCGGTTGATCCGTTGGTACGTGCCGTTCGCGAGAATCGTCGCGAGCGCGCGGTTGAATGCCTCGCGCAGATCGTTGTCCTGCTTGCGCAGCCCGAGTCCGTCGCCCTGCCCGAAGTACTTCACGTCGTCGATCGCCTGGCCGACGAACGCGAAATCCTTGCCCTGCGGCTTCTTCAGGAAACCGTCGCTGGCCGCGATCGACGCCTGGAATGCCGCGTCGAGCCGGCCCGTCACGAGATCGGCGTAGACCTGGTCCTGGTTCTGATACGACACGATCTGCACGCCGGCCGGCTGCCAGTTCGCAATCGCGTAATCGGCCTGCGCGGAACCCTGCTCGACACCTACCCGCTTGCCCTTCAGCGCAGCGGCCGTCGGCAGCAGCGGCGAACCCTTGCGCGCGATCAGCCGCGCGGGCGCGTTCGAGATCCGGTTCGTGAACGCGATCTGCTGCATCCGCTTCGGCGTGATCGTCATCGACGATGCGATCACGTCGAACTTGCGGGCGAGCAGCCCGGGGATCATCCCGTCGAAGCTCGACTCGATCCACACGCAGCGCGCACGCAACTCCGCGCACAACGCGTTCGTGATGTCGATCCCGAAGCCCGTCAGCGTGCCGTCGGGCAGCTTGTATTCGAGCGGCGGATAAGTCGGATCGACCGCGAGACGAATCTCCTTGCCCGCCCAGTCGCCCGCCTGCGCCGTTCCTGCCGCCAGCGCCACCGCGAGCGCCGCCATCCATGTCTTCATTGCCAGTCTCCTTGCGTGTGTGAATCGTCGATCGAAAGCGTGCGGGCGCCTCAGGCGAGGTAGCGCTCCGCCAGCGCAATCCAGTAGCTCGCGCCGATGGCGACGCATGCGTCGTTGAAGTCGTAACCCGGGTGATGCAGCCCGCAACCGCCGACACCGTCGCCGTTGCCGATCGACAGGTAGCTGCCGGGGCACGCTTCGAGCATGAACGCGAAATCCTCGCTGGCCGCGATCGGCTTCAGGTGCGGAATCAGCGCCGCATCACCGCCCCATTCGCGGGCGACGTCGCGCGCGAACGCGGTCTCCGCCGCGTGATTGACCAGCACCGGATAGTCGTGGCGGTAATCGATCTCGGCCGTCGCGCCGTAACTCGCGGCCTGCCCGTGCACGATCTCGCGAATGCGCGTTTCGAGCAGCGCGCGCACGTCGGGCGAAAGCGCTCGCACGCTGAGCGCGAGCTCCGCATGCGCGGGAATCACGTTCGATGCCGTGCCCGCATGAATCGACCCGGCCGTGACGATGGCCAGATCCTGCGGATTGACGTTGCGCGACACGACGCTTTGCAGCGCCATCACGATCGACGCGCATACGACCACGGGATCGACCGTCAGGTGCGGCGCCGCGCCATGCCCGCCGCGCCCGGTCACACGCACGCGCACCTCGTCGGCCGACGCCATCGCCGGGCCGTCGCAGAAGCCGAGCACGCCGGCCGGCAGGCCCGGCACGTTGTGCATCGCGAACACCGCGTCGCAGGGAAAGCGCGCGAACAACCCGTCGTCGATCATCCGCTTCGCGCCGCCGAGCCCTTCCTCCGCCGGCTGGAAGATCAGGTTCAGCGTACCCGTGAAGCGTGCACGTTCCGCCAGACAGCGCGCGGCCGCGAGCAACATCGTCGTATGACCGTCGTGACCGCACGCGTGCATCACGCCGTCGTGCCGGCTCGCATGCGGCAGCCCGGTGGCCTCGCGAATCGGCAGCGCGTCCATGTCGGCGCGCAGCCCGAGCCGCTTGCCGGCGCCGCGCGTGAGCGTGCCGACCACGCCGGTGCCGCCGAGCCCGCGCGTCACCCGATAACCCCACGTTGTCAGATGCTCGGCCACGAGATCGCTCGTCGCATGCTCGTCGAAACCCAGCTCCGGATGCGCGTGCAGCCGGCGCCGCAGCGCGATCATCTCCGCCTCGATCGCCGCCATTTCCGGCTGAATGGATGAATGGTCCAACCCGATTCTCCTCGATGCATTCCGGTTGCCGATCGCCCGAATGACCGATCGTGCCCAAATCGTAGGTAGCGAAAATCCCGTCGAACAGCCTCGGTTTCGTTATGATGACAACCTTTCGTTGTCGGGTATCGCACCATGAGCACGATCAAGCTGCATCAGTTGCAGGCGCTCGTCGCCAGCGCGGACGCCGGAAGCATCCGCGGCGCGGCACGCTCGCTCGGGCTGTCGCAGGCGGCCGTCACGCGTGCGCTGCGCGAGCTGGAGGCGAGCGAGCGCCTGCCGCTGCTCGTGCGCGCGCCCGAGGGGATCGGCTTCACCGACTACGGCAAGACGCTGCTCACGCACGCGAGGCTCGTGCTGAAACAGCTCGAACACGCGCAGAGCGATCTCGAACGCATGCGCGGCCGCGTCGAGGGCCGGCTGAGCATCGGTGTCACGCCGTGGCTCACGATGACGTTCCTCGCGGAAGCGGTGCTGCGATTTCGCGAGCACATGCCCGACGTGCGGCTCGAACTCTACGACGCGCTGATGGCCGTCGCGCAACCGCTGCTGCGCGACGGCAGCATGGATTTTGCGCTCGGGCACGTGCAGCCGGGCGGCACGCAGGAATTCGCATGCGAGCCGATGTTGCGCTACGAGACGTCGGTCATGGTGCGCGCCGGCCATCCGCTCGAACGCGCGCGGTCGATCCACGACCTGCTCGACAACGACTGGGTGCTGAACTTCGCGGCCGACGGGCAGGCCGCGCTCGTCGACTATCTGTTCACGCGCCACGGCGCCCGGATCGACGAGCGGCGCATCGTCCGCGCGCAGTCGGTCGCGATGTTGCAGACGATGCTCGAACAGGCCGACATGTGCACGTGGTGCCCGACGATACTCGCGGCCGTGCCGCCGTCCGGCGACCGGATGCGCGCGTTGTCGTTGAAGGAAACGTTCGAACCGCGCGAGCTCGGCATCGTCACGCGCCGCAGCAGCACGCTCAGCGACGCCGCGCGCTGCTTCATCGATTGCCTGCTGCATGTCATCCGCCGGCACGCGCGATCCGCGCGCAAGGAGGATCTCGCGCTGTTCAAGACGGTGTCGCTGCTGATCTGACGGCCCGCACCGGCTGCCGTTCGTCCATAGCGCATTCGCGCAAATGCTTTTCGAAATCCGTTATTGGATCGCGCCGTCACGCGTTTTTATACTCGTCAGCACTCTCTGCCAAAGAGTGCCAGCCAATTTCGACAGAACCGCACAGGACGAACCAATGAGCCTACGCCCCTTGCACGATCGCGTGATCGTGAAGCGACTCGATCAGGAAACCACCACCGCGTCGGGCATCGTGATCCCCGACAGCGCCGCCGAAAAGCCCGACCAGGGCGAAGTCATCGCCGTCGGCCCCGGCCGCAAGGACACGGACGGCCAGCGCATCGTGCCCGACCTTCAGGTCGGTGAGCGCGTGCTGTTCGGCAAGTACGCGGGGCAAGCCGTCAAGGTGGACGGCAACGAGTTTCTCGTGCTGCGCGAGGAAGACATCGTCGCGGTCGTCAATCAATAACGGAGCGCAATCATGGCAGCCAAGGAAATCATTTTCAGCGACATCGCCCGGTCGAAACTGACCGAAGGCGTCAACATCCTCGCGAACGCGGTGAAGGTCACGCTCGGGCCGAAGGGCCGCAACGTCGTGCTCGAACGCAGCTTCGGCGCGCCCGTCGTCACGAAGGACGGCGTATCGGTCGCGAAGGAAATCGAACTCGCGGACAAGCTGCAGAACATCGGAGCCCAGCTCGTGAAGGAAGTCGCGTCGCGCACCAGCGACGCGGCCGGCGACGGCACGACGACGGCCACAGTGCTCGCGCAGGCGATCGTCCGCGAAGGCCAGAAATACGTGGCGGCCGGGCTCAATCCGCTCGACCTGAAGCGTGGCATCGACAAGGCCGTCGCGTCGGCCGTCGACGAACTGAAGAAGATCAGCAAGCCGACCACCACCAGCAAGGAAATCGCCCAGGTCGCGACGATCTCCGCGAACGGCGAGGAATCGATCGGTCAGCGCATCGCCGAGGCCATCGACCGCGTCGGCAAGGAAGGCGTGATCACCGTCGAGGACGGCAAGTCGCTCGCCGACGAGCTCGACGTCGTCGAAGGGCTGCAGTTCGACCGCGGCTACCTGTCGCCGTACTTCATCAACAATCCGGACAAGCAGATCGCCGAGATCGAAAACCCGTACATCCTGCTGCACGACAAGAAGATCTCGAACATCCGCGACCTGCTGCCGGTGCTCGAACAGGTCGCCAAGTCGGGCCGGCCGCTGCTGATCATCGCCGAAGACGTCGAAGGCGAAGCGCTCGCGACGCTCGTCGTGAACAACATCCGCGGGATCCTGAAGACGGTCGCGGTCAAGGCGCCGGGCTTCGGCGATCGCCGCAAGGCGCTGCTCGAGGACATCGCGATCCTCACCGGCGGTCAAGTCATCGCGGAAGAAACCGGCCTGACGCTCGAGAAGGCAACGCTGGCAGAACTGGGCCAGGCGAAGCGCATCGAGGTCGGCAAGGAAAACACCACGGTGATCGACGGCGCGGGCGATGCGAAGAACATCGAGGCGCGCGTGAAGCAGATCCGCGTGCAGATCGACGAGGCGACCTCCGACTACGACCGCGAGAAGCTGCAGGAACGCGTCGCGAAGCTCGCGGGCGGCGTGGCGGTGATCAAGGTCGGCGGTGCGACCGAAATCGAGGTGAAGGAGAAGAAGGACCGCGTCGACGACGCGCTGCACGCCACGCGCGCGGCCGTCGAGGAAGGCATCGTGCCGGGCGGCGGCGTCGCGCTGATCCGCGTGCGGCAGGCGATCCGCGAACTGAAGGGCGCGAACGCCGATCAGGACGCGGGCATCAAGATCGTGCTGCGCGCGCTCGAGGAACCGCTGCGCCAGATCGTCACGAATGCGGGCGAGGAAGCGAGCGTCGTCGTCGCGAAGGTCGCCGAAGGCACGGGCAACTTCGGGTACAACGCGCAGACGGGCGAGTACGGCGATCTCGTCGAATCGGGCGTGCTCGATCCGACCAAGGTCACGCGCACCGCGCTGCAGAACGCGGCGTCGGTGGCCGGGCTGCTGCTGACGACGGATGCGACCGTGTTCGAAGCGCCGAAGGACGCGGCGCCGGCCGCCGCGCCGGGCGGCCCGGGTGCGGGCGGGCCGGGGTTCGATTTCTGACGACGCGGCAGCGTGCGCGCCGGTTTGTCGGCGTGCGCGCGGTTGGGCAGAATCCTGCAACAACGCGTGGCGACGGAAGTCGTCACGCGTTGTTTGCTTTGGCGCCACGGAATGCCGGGTTCGACGAAGCCGCCTGCCGCGCTCGGGTAAGATCAAGATCCGTTCCGCCACGCCGCTTCCGCCCCATGTCGCCCATCGCCAACACCCTGCTGCCGCTCGCCGGCGTCCTGCTGCTGAGCGTCGCCAGCCCGGGCCCGAACTTCGTGATCGTCACCTCCACCGCGGTCGCGTCGCGTCGCGCCGGCGTGATGACCGGGCTCGGCTTGGCCGCGGCGTCCGGCACCTGGGCCGCGATCGCGATCGGCGGGTTGAGCCTGCTCGTCACGCACGTCGCATGGGTTCACACCGCACTGCGGCTGGCGGGCGCCGCGTACCTGATCTGGCTCGGCCTGAAGATGATCGCGACCGCGCGCAAGCCGCTGCCCGTTTCCGCGCCGGCCGCGATGTCCGACTGGCACGCGGCGAGAAAGGGCTACGTCGTCAGCATGACGAACCCGAAATCCGTCGCGTTCTACGGCAGCATCTTCGCGCTGATGGTGCCGGCCCACGCGCCGGCGTGGCTCGATCTGTCGGTCGTCGTGCTGTCGGTCGCGATCTCGGCCGCATGGTATTGCACGATGGCGCTGCTCGCGTCGCACCCGTCGGTGCGCCGGCTGCTGGTCCGGCGCAAGGCCGTGCTCGATACGGCGGCCGGGCTGTTGCTGATAGGGGTCGGCGGCCGGATGCTGGCCGGACGTTGATTCGCTGCGTATTTGTCCGTTTCGAATGCTCGCCGTTCACCTGCCATGCCGCCCCGGCGGGCATTCCCGCGCACGCCTGAACACGAGGTCGATGCGGTCGTCGCGCATCGCAACGCGTGCGTTCGATCACCGGCATGCTGCGCGACGGATTCAACGTCGAGAAGAAGCCGGTCGTGCGCTTCTGAGCGGGTAGCATGAAAACGCTTGCGGCGGCCCGCAAAGGCCGCCGCAAGCGGACACCGTCAGCGCAACGAGAACGACGACGTCAACGTCGCGCCGCCAGTCTCCTGACGACACTCACGAGCGCATCGACTTCGTCGCACGTGTTGTAGAACGCGAGCGACGGCCGCACCGTGGCCTCGAGCCCGAAACGCCGCAGGATCGGTTGCGCGCAGTGATGCCCCGAGCGCACCGCGATGCCCTCTTCGTTCAGCGCCTGCCCGACTTCCTCGGTTTCATAGCCCTTCAGCACGAACGACAGCACGCTCGCCTTGTCGCGCGCGGTGCCGACGAGCCGCACGCCCGGCACCGGCGCGAGCACGCTCGTCGCATACGCGAGCAGATCGTGCTCGTAGCGCGCGATGTTCTCGATGCCGACGCGGTTCACGTAATCGAGCGCGGCACCCAGCCCCACCGCATCCGCGATGTTGCCGGTACCGGCTTCGAAGCGGTTCGGCGGCGGCTGGAACACCGTGCGCTCGAACGTCACGTCCGCGATCATGTTGCCGCCGCCCTGCCACGGCGGCATGTCGTCGAGGATCGCGCGCTTGCCGTACACGACGCCGATCCCGGTCGGCCCGTAGATCTTGTGCCCGGAGAACACGAAGAAATCCGCATCGAGCGCCTGCACGTCCACCCGCATGTGCGAGATCGACTGCGCGCCGTCGACCAGCGCCTTCGCGCCCGCGCGATGCGCGAGCTCGACGATCTCCTTCACCGGCACGACCGTGCCGAGCGCGTTCGACACCTGCGTGACGGACACGATCTTCGTGCGATCGTTGAGCAGCTTCCGGTATTCGTCGAGCAGTACCTGCCCCGAATCGTCGACCGGAATCACGCGCAGCTTCGCGCCTTTCTGCGCGGCAAGCTGCTGCCACGGCACGATGTTCGCGTGATGCTCGAGATGCGACACGACGATCTCGTCGCCTTCGCCGACGTTCTGCACGCCCCACGTCTTCGCGATCAGGTTGATCGCCTCGGTCGTGCCGCGCACGAACACGATCTCGTCGGGCGACGATGCGCCGATGAAGCGCTGCACCGTTTCCCGCGCATGCTCGTACGCATCCGTCGCGCGGCCGGCCAGTGCGTGGGCCGCGCGGTGGATGTTCGAGTTCTCATGTGCGTAGAAGTACGCGAGGCGGTCGATCACGGCCTGCGGCTTGTGCGTCGTCGCCGCGTTGTCGAACCAGACGAGCTGCTTGCCGTTCACGCGCTCCTGAAGGATCGGGAAATCGCGGCGGATCGCGTTCACGTCGAACGGCGGGTGTGCGCCGCGATACGGCTGGCCCTGCGGCTCGGCCGCCTGCGCGTCGTCGATGAAGTAGCGCGGCACGTCGGCCCCCGACCCACGCGACACCGGCACGTCGCGACGCACGGCGAGCAGTTCGCGCAGCGCGTCGTCGCCCGGCAACCCGAACGCTTCCGGCGACGCGAGGCCGTTCGACGGCACGACGATGTCCTGCGGCGTCGCCTGCCAGCCCTGCAGCGAACCGTCGGTGAAGTAGTACGGCGACGCCTTCGTCGCGCCTTCCGGTGCGGCCGCGTTCACCTGCGGCACGCCGAGCGCCGCGCCGCCAACCCGCGGTTCGAGCGCGGGCGCGATCGACACGGCGTTGTCGGGCAGCCCGTTCTGCGCGGCCGCATGCGGCGCGAGCGCGGGGGCGCGGTTGCCGAGCGACAACACATGCGTCGGCGCGGACGGCGCGAGGTTCGCGCCCGGTACCTTGCCTTGCGGCAGCGCGAGCCCCGGCACGCCGGTGCCCGCTCCGCCCGGGCCTGCAAGCGGCGAGCCGCCCGGCACCGGGTTGCTGACCGACGCGAGGATCGGCGCCGCCGCCGGCAATGCCGACGGCACGCCGCCGACCGCGCCGCTGCCCGCCGACAGCCCGGGCGCGGTGGCCTGCCCGGGCGGCGTCGCGAAGAACTCGGACGCGAGCCGCGCGAGCGTCGCCGGATCGGGCAACCCGGCCGGCAGCGGCGCGTGGGGCAACGCGTGCGCGTCGCCGGCGGCCACGCCGGGATTAACGATAGGTGTCGGGATAGTCATGGAACTTGGCGATTTCGACGTCATCGAGGACAGCCAGCGCATCCGGCGAATGGACCGCGAGCGAGCAATACAGCGAGATCAGGTACGACGCGATCGCCTGGTTGTTGATCCCCATGAAGCGCACCGACAGGCCCGGCCCCTGCTCACCCGCGACGCCCGGCTGATACAGGCCGACGACGCCCTGACGCTTGTCGCCGACGCGCAGCAGCAGGATCTTGGTCTTGCCATCCGCGACCGGCACCTTGTCCGACGGGATCAGCGGAATGCCGCGCCACGTGAGGAACTGCGAGCCGAACAGGCTGACCGTCGGCGGCGGCACGCCGCGCCGCGTGCATTCGCGGCCGAACGCGGCGATCGCGAGCGGGTGTGTCAGGAAGAACGCCGGTTCCTTCCACACCTTCGTCAGCAGCTCGTCGAGATCGTCCGGCGTCGGCGCGCCCGTCAGCGGGAAGATCCGCTGTTCGTCGGCCACGTTCGCGAGCAGCCCGTAATCGGGATTGTTGATCAGCTGGCTTTCCTGCAGCTCCTTGATCGTCTCGATCGTCAGGCGCAGCTGTTCCTTGATCTGGTCGTGAGGACTGCTGTAAAGATCGGAGATCCGCGTATGCACGTCGAGCACCGTGCTCACCGCGTTCAGGAAGTATTCGCGCGGCTGTTCCTCGTACGGCACGAAGGTCTGCGGCAGCACGCTTTCGTCCTCGAGCTGCGTGCACGCGGCGCGCACGGCTTCCGGGTTCTTCACCTGGTTCAGCCGATAGATGCCGGCCTCGACCGGCACCCATTGCAGCAGATGGGTCAGCCAGCGCGGCGTGATCGTGGAAAGCTGGGGGACGGTCTTGGTAGCGTTCGCTAGTTGGCGGGCGGCGTGATCGCTCAGCGCGGCCGTGCCGCTTGCAACGGTCGACATGTGTGGCTCCGGGTTCTTAAGATGAAAAACGGGATTGCTTATGACGCTCGGTGATTATCGGAAGCACACCCGTGCCGGCTCAACATGCTATAGCCGTCAGGGGCGTGCAACCGAAGGGGAAACGATGCGGCGCGAGCTCAGGTGACGTACGCGCCCGGCAGCAGCGTCGAGATCGACACGTCGAACGCGCGCGCGATCTTGTCGGCCGTGACGATCGACGCGATCGCCTCGCCGCGCTCGATCTCGCCGACGTACGAGCGGTTCAGCCCCGCATGCTCGGCCAGTTGCTCCTGCGACCACGTGCGCGCTTCGCGCAGCTTGCGCACGTTGGCGCCGAAGTGATGGATGAGGTCGCTCATCGCGCCTCCTAGGCGACGCGCGCCGCCGTGCGCGGCGCGGCATTCGCTTCGCTGCGCAGCACGGCCTGCGTGACGTTTTCGCCGGGCGGCACGTCCTGCGTGAGCCACACGTTGCCGCCGATCACCGCGCCGCGTCCGATCGTCACGCGGCCGAGAATCGTTGCGCCTGCATAGATCACCACGTCGTCCTCGACGATCGGATGGCGGGCCAGCCCTTTCTCCAGATGGCCGGCCGCATCGCGCGGGAAGCGCTTCGCGCCGAGCGTGACGGCCTGGTACACGCGCACGCGCTCGCCGATGATCGCCGTCTCGCCGATCACGACGCCCGTGCCGTGATCGATGAAGAAGCCCGCGCCGATGCGCGCGCCCGGATGAATGTCGATGCCCGTTTCCGCATGCGCCTGCTCGGCGATGATCCGCGCGAGCAGCGGCAGGCCGAGCCCGTACAGCTCGTGCGCGAGCCGGTGGTGGATCATCGCGAGGATGCCCGGGTAGCACAGCAGCACCTCGTCGACGCTGCCGGCCGCCGGATCGCCGTGGAAGGCGGCCAGCACGTCGCTGTCGAGCAGCCGGCGAATCTCCGGCAGGCGCGCGGCGAATGCCTGCACGGCCTTCGACGCGACTTCGTCGAGGTTGTCGAGCGGCCCGTCGGCATTACGCTGACGTGCCGCGTAGCGCAATTCGAGCGTCACTTGAGTGAGCAACGCATTCAGGGCCGCGTCGAGCGCGTGGGCCACGTGAAGGTTCTCGCTTTCCTGCCGCAGGTCGGGCGGCCCGAGCCGCATCGGGAACAGCACGCCCTTCAGCGCGCCGACGATCTGCGCGAGTGCCTCGCGCGCCGGCAAATCGCGCCCGCCCGGTTCAAGCGAGCGCCGCTGCTTTTCGCGCCATGCGCGGCGCACCGTCTGCAGCGATTGAACGATGTCGTCGATGTCGAACGCGGCCATGCTGCTTTCTCCCCGTAACGGCCGTGAATCAATCCTGCGCCCACGGCAGGCCGCGAAAGCGCCAGCCGTTGCGGCCGCCGCGATGCTGCCGGTCGTCGAGGTCGCCCTCGAAGCCTTCGAGCACGTTGAATACCTGCGTGAAACCGCCCTTCGTGGCAGCCTCGGCCGCCTGCGCCGAGCGGTTGCCGCTGCGGCACAGCAACAGCACGACCGCATCCTTGCCGGTCTTTGCTTCCAGCTCGCGCACGAAGCGCGGGTTGCGCGTCAGGCTCGTGCCGGTCGCCCACGGCACGTGCAGCGACTCCGGCACGTAACCGACGAATTTCCGTTCCTCGGCCGTGCGCACGTCCACCAGCAATGCATCGCCCGCCGCGAACAGCGCCCACGCGGCTTGCGGCGCGACGCCGCCCGCGTAGGGCGTGCCGGCCGCCACGGCTGCCGCGCGCGCGTCTTCGAGCGCCTGCTGCGCAGCGGTTCGTTCTTGCAGTTCAACCGTCATGACACTTCCTCGTTCTCGCAGATTCGTATGAACAAAAACACCGGGAATGCGGCCGTCGCAGCTTGCGTGCTGTCTATAGCCGTCAGCGCCACTATGCGAGTGCGGTCGGGGAAGCAGAACCAATAAAAATTCATTTCCTAATCAGCGCCGCGGGGAATGCAATAGCGGACGCGCGCTATCGGCGCGCGGTCGATCGTGGGCTGGAAATGGAGGGCGATGGCCGTTCGATGTCGTGCATCGAAGGGGGTGAAAAGAAAGGAGGGGGACGATCGACGCGCATTTCGCGCGTCGTCATGGAATCCGAAATGACACGAGCCACGCGATGCACCGACGAAGCCGCCGAGCCTCGTCGATGCACGCGCCGTCAGCACATCACGCCACCGGATCGACCGGCGCAACCGGCGCGCCACGCGCCTCGATATCGCGCCCGGCAAGCAGACACAGATCCTCGCGATGATGCGTGGCCACCACCTGCACGCCCACCGGCACGCCGTTCACGAGCGACGTCGTGACGGCCAGCCCCGGTAGCCCCATCGCAGGCAGCGCGCGCAACGTGAGCTGCGCTTCCCACACGCGCTCGAACCCGTCCGGCCCTTGCCGGTCGAGATCGTCGGGGAACGGCAGTTCCGCGGAAACAGGCAGCAGCAACACCGCATATTCATCGAGAAACAGTCGCCACGCTCGCGTCAGCGTCGTGCGTCGAACCAGTGCGCGACTGATCACGTCGGCCGGCAGGTCGCGCACCTTGCCGCGCACGGCGGCGATCACCGCGGCCGCGCCCGGATCGCCGTCTTGCTCGACCGCGTTCGCCAGCGCGTCGAACCCGTCGCCCAGCCACAGCTGCTCCTGCAGCAGCGCCGCCTCGCGCATCGGCGGCGTATCGTCGATCTCGTCGACGGTCCAGCCTGCATCGACGAGCCGACGCGCGGCATCGCGCAACGCGGCCTCGACTTCGGGCACGACCTCGAGGCCACGCGGACGCACGCACAACGCCGCGCGCTTCGGCACCGCGCGCCCGTCGAACGGCACCGCGACGTGCCACGGATCGCGCGGGTCCGGCGCGGAGAACGCCCGCAGCGCGAGCGAGAGATCGTCGATCGTGCGCGCGATCGGCCCAGCCGTCGACATCAGTTGCGCGCCGATCGCCCGCTCGGGCGACGACGCATTGAACGCCGGCACGCGGCCGAGCGACGGCCGGATTCCGTGTACGCCGCACGCGTAGGCCGGGTAGCGCACCGAGCCGCCGATGTCGGTGCCGACCGCGAGCGGGCCGATCCCGGCCGCAACGGCCGCCGCCGCGCCGCCGCTCGATCCGCCCGGCGTCAGCGACGGATTACGCGGATTGCGCGTGCGGCCATGCACGAGATTCGACGTGAACCAGCGCAACGCGAACGTCGGCGAATTGGTGCGGCCGAGCAGCACCCCGCCGGCCTTGCGGATGTTCGCGACCACCGGGCTGTCGGCTTGCGCGATCAGGCTCTCCTGCAAGCGCGTACCGTTGGTCGTCGCGAAGCCGGCCTGGTCGACGTTGATCTTCACGGTGACGGGTACGCCCGCGAGCGGCCCCGGATCGTCGCCGCGCGCGATCGCACGATCGACTTCGTCGGCCTGCCGCCGCACGTCGTCGGGGCGATGCTCGACCACCGCGTTGATCGCCGGATTCACGGCGTCCAGCCGGTCGAGCACGGATTCCGCCACGTCGCGCGCGGACACTTCACGCTGCCGCACGCGCTTCGCGAGTTCGGTTGCCGACAGTTGCCAGAGTTGCGTCATCACTTCTCCTGGTGGAAAGACATCGCCATCACTCAAGGCGCCGCGCATCCTCACGAAAGCGCGGCGCCGTGTTCGCTCACTGCGTATCGTGCTTCGCGCGCTCGGCGGCGGCGATGATCGCGTCGGCCACGGCTTTCGGCTGGCTCAGCATCGCGACATGGCTGCCGTTCACGCGCGCGACCGTCGCGCCGATCCGCTTCGCCATCGCTTCCTGCAGCTTCGGATCGATCATCCGGTCCTGCGTCGCGACGACGAACGTCGACGGCTTCGCATGCCACGCGGCCTGCGTGACCTTCTCCGAGATGCAGCCACCGTACCACGGCCCTTGCGTCGCCGCGACGATGCGCTGCTGCGCGGGCGGCAGATCCGGCGCGAAATCCTGCGCGATCGCCTTGTCCGACAGCCGCGCGAAACCACCCGCGTCCTTGCGCAACTCGCCGGCCCACGACGGCGCCGGCAGCCCTTGCGTGACGTCGGCGATCGACTGGCCGTTGTCGGGCGCGAACGCCGCGACGTACACGAGCGACTTCACCTTGTCGTCGTTGCCCGCGTCGCTGATCACGACGCCGGCCCACGAATGGCCGACCAGCACGACCGGCCCTTTCTGTTCGTCGATCGCGCGTTTCGTCGCGGCCGCATCGTCGGCGAGCGAACTCAGCGGATTCTGCACCGACACCACGTGCAGCCCGCGCGCCTCGAGCAGCGGAATCACGCGGTTCCAGCTCGACCCGTCGGCGAACGCGCCGTGCACGAGCACGACGTTGGTGCCCTTCAGGTCTTCCTTCGGTGCGGCCTGCGCCGCGACCGCACCGAACAGTCCGCCGACTATCGCGGCGGATACCAGAACGCGTTTCATCAAACCGGCCATCGTCATGCTCCTTTCTTTGTCGTGTTGTTCAAGTGAAGTGCTTCAGCGCGCGCCACACCTACGTGAAGCAGGCGCGGCGACCGATCACGAATGCGCGTACAGGTCGTCGGCGGCGTTGCGATGGCCGGCCGACGTCGACGCATCGGCCACGTTGTCGCCTTGCGACTTCGACGGGCCGTTCTGGTCGGAGCGTGCGACCTGCTGCGCGGCGGCGACGGCTTGCTCCGCGGCCGCGATATCGTCCGGGTAGTGCGCTTCGCTGCCGGCCGGGTTGTAGCCGGCCTGCTCGAGACGGATGAGGTCGGCGCGCACTTCGGCACGCGTGAGGCCGTGGCCCGTATCGGCGAACGACAGGGCCGGAGCAACGGCGAGGACGGCAACGACGAGGATTCGAGCGGCTTTCATGAGAGTTCTCCTTGAAGGAAGTTGGGGTGTCGATCACTTGGCATTCGGCGTGAACGTCTGGCGCTGAACGCTTGCTGCATGTCGACAGTAGAACCCGCGCACGTATCCGGCATGTTTCCGAAACCGGGGCGTTCTGCATGCCAGTTTTTCAGGAACGACCGCAGATACAGTGCGATACAAACGCGCGTGATCCGTTTCGCCCCCCCGCCGCCCACCCATGAAAAAAGGCGTGCCTCGCAAGGCACGCCTTTCCCTCCACTTCACGCCGCCGTGTCACGTCACGGCGCGAGCCGCGTGAACACGTAATCGTGATTCTTCACGCGCGCCTGGTGACACGCAAAGCACGTCTGATGCTGGCCGATGTCGGCGGGCACGCCGTTGATGAAGCGCCCGAAGCCCCAGCCGCCCGTCGATGCATAGCGGCGCGAGTCCTTCACCATCACCTGCACGGTCGTCGCCTGCCCGGGCACCGTCGCCGGCGGAAACTCGTCGGACTGCTTGCGCTTGTACGCGAGCTTCACGAGGATCGTGCCATCCGGAAACGGCAGCGTCGCCTTTTCGAGCGCGCGGATCGCGACCGGATTGCCGAGCACCACGCGCAACTCGTCGAGCGGCGCGGCTTCCTCTGCCGGCGCAACCATTTCCCACTTGCGATAGCCGGGCGGAATCGTCACGCCGTAGATCGGCGACGCGGCCGCGGCCGGCTTCGGCTGTTCCGCGAACGCGGCCGGCCCGCTCGCCGACCACGCACCGGCCAGCAGCACGCCCGCGGCGACCACCCGGCGCGCACCGCGCCGCCACACTCCCACGCGCGCCCGCATCACAGATGCTCCACTTGCAGGATCGCATCGGCGAATGCCTGCGGCGCTTCCTGCGGCAGGTTGTGGCCGATGCCGCCGGTGATCGTCCGGTGCTGGTACTTGCCGGTGAACTTCTTCGCGTACGCGGCCGGCTCCGGATGCGGCGCGCCGTTCGCGTCGCCTTCCATCGTGATCGTCGGCACCGTGATCGCGGGGCCTGCCGCGAGACGCCGCTCGATGTCGTCGTATTGCGCTTCGCCCTTCGCGAGCCCGAGACGCCAGCGATAGTTGTGGATCACGACGGCCACGTGGTCGGGATTCTGGAACGACGCGGCCGTGCGCACAAAGGTTTCGTCGGAGAACTGCCACTTCGGCGACGCGAGCTGCCAGATCAGCTTGTTGAACGCATCGCGGTTCTGCGCGTAGCCGAGTTCGCCGCGCTCCGTCGTGAAATAGAACTGGTACCACCACTGCAGCTCGGCCTTCGGCGGCAGCGGCTTGGCGTTCGCCGCCTGGCTGCCGATCAGGTAGCCGCTCACCGACACCAGCGCCTTCACGCGCTGCGGCCACAGCGCCGCGATGACGTCGGCCGTGCGCGCGCCCCAGTCGTAACCGCCGAACACCGCGCGGTCGATCTTCAGTGCATCCATCAGCGCGACGATGTCGACGGCCGTGACGGCCTGCTGGCCGTTGCGCACCGTGTCGGCCGAGCGGAACGTCGTCGAGCCGTAGCCGCGCAGGTACGGCACGATCACGCGATAGCCGGCCGCGACGAGCAGCGGCGCGACTTCCGCGTAGCTGTAGATGTCGTACGGCCAGCCGTGCAGCAGGAACACGGCCGGGCCGTTCTTCGGGCCGAGATCCGCATACCCGACGTTGAGCACGCCCGCGTCGATCTGGTGGATCGTGCCCAGCGACGCGGCGCCGGCCGCACGCTTGCCGGCCGATGCATCGGGCGCGGACTGCGCATGCGCAAGCGCGCTGAAGCCGAGGTCGGCCAGGCTGAGGCTCGCCAGCGTCGAGCCCAGGATCAGGCGGCGGCGGGTGTTCACGTTATCGGACATGACTCGTTCTCCATTGTCGATCGCTAAGGAAGGGGCCCGCGGCACGTGCGGGCATTCGGGTATCGTCGTTCGCAGCGGCGGCGCATCGCACCGCGCCGTCGTGTGAATCGCTTCACCGGTTTTATATCCGAACCGACCGGGCGCTTTGTATCCCAACGTATCTGTGTGCGAACACGACAAAAAGCGATTCAAAAATCGTCGGAAAAGCGACGTTTCGCCGCGATGGCCGGGCATCCGCGACCGGCGCCGGCGCGTCAGAACAGTTTGGCGATCGCGGGCACGCTGAGCACCGCGACGTAATAGCCCATGAACTGCACGCCCGTGTTGAACGCGAACAGGCGTGACAGCATTCCGCCGAACAGGCCGATCGTCACGATCACGGCGAGCCCGAGCAGTTGCCCTTCCCACACGCCGATCACGACGATCAGCCCGGCGAAGGTCGCGATGATCGCTTCATGGCTCAGCTTGCGCGCGACGAACGACGCCGCGCGGTGCGCGTGGTGCATCGCGAGCGGATACGCGATCAGCGCGGCCAGCACGATCGACAGCAGCCCGTAGCCGAGGAACGCCGGCCAGCTCATCAGCGTATGCAGGTTGTGGACCTGCCCGCTTGCCGCATCGACCGTGAAGCGCGGCGGCGCATTGAACAGCGGCGCCGCGGGGCCGGCCGCCACCGGGCTCAGCGGCAGCCCGAACGCGATCAGCGGAATCAGCGCTTCGGCGATGTAGGTCGCCTCCGTCACGCCGTTGCGCGCGGCGATCACCGTCGTCAGGCGCTGGTACGCATGACGCACGCGGGCACCGACGATCTCGCCCATCAGCACCGTCATCGCGACCGGGCTGAACACGAACGTCGCGCTCGACACGGCGGCCGTGCCGACCGTCCATGCGACCTGCTCGCGGTCGAGCACCTTCAGCGGATTCGGGAAGTAGCCGCGCCAGCTTTTCACGTCGGGCGCGAGCACGAACGTCGACGGCCCGTCGCGACGCATGCGCCGCCGCTCGGCCGGCGACAGGATCGAGAACAGGTCGGCCACCAGCGGCCCGATCGCGATCCCGAGGAAGTAGCTGACGCTCAGCTTCACGCCGTAACGACCGGTGAGCGCCTGCAAGCCGACCACCAGCATCACGAACGGCACGAGCAGCAGTACCGACGCCCACCGCCCGGCGGAGAAATACGCGATGCCGACGGCCGCCGCGAGGAACACCCACGGCGCCGCCTTCGCGATCGCCGCGCCGAACGGCGCGAGCAGCGACGCGAACAGCACCGCGAGCGGCAGTGCGACGAACGCCGCGACGATCGCGCCGGAGATCATCTTGCGCAGCGCGATGTGCGGCACGCCGAGCGCGCGCAGCAGCGTCGCCTGTTGCAGCAGCGGCGCGGCCATCGTGTCGCCGGGAATACCGAGCAGCGCGGTCGGGATCGCGTGCGTGATGTGCTTGGCCACCGCGCCCGCGAGGAAGAACGTGAATACGCCGGCCGGCGGCACGCCGAGCAGCGCGACGAGCAACGTGAGCGGCGCGATCGTCGTCGTTTCGTCGGTGCCGGAGATCAGGCCGATGGCGGAGAACACGATCGCGCCGAGCAGCCCCATCGCGAACGCGGCCGGCAATGTATGCAGCAGCGCGTCCATCAGCGGCCTCCCGCGCGGGCGCGCCCGGTGGAGGCGTCGTACGACGCGAACAGGTCGAGCAGACCGAGTTCCTCCATCTCGGCGCGCGCGGCGGGCGACAGGTCGTTCGTCGAGCCGAGCCCGCCCGATGCTTCGGCGAGTTGCCGCAATGCGTCGTCGCGCTCGGCGCCGCCCGCCGCATGTTCGATCACCGTGCGCTTCGGCTTGAACAGCCGCGCGCAGATCGCACCGCCCAGCAGGCAGCCGCCGAGGCCGATGAGCATCGCGTAAGCGCGTGCGATCGCCGCGTCGTGCACGAACGACGCGAGCGCGATGCGGCCGACCTCGAACGCGCCGAGGCTGATCGCGATGCCGAGCAGCACCGACCACGCAAGATGCTTCGTCGCCACCGTGTCGCCCCATACCTCGACGAGCGTCGTGGCCGCCGCATCGGCGCCGGCCAACGGCCGGGCGCGATGCGGCGCGGGTGCGACGGCGCTTGAACCGGTCTGTTCCATGTGTCTCCTCCTGGTTTGATATGTCGCCGGCCGTGCCGGCGCGGCGCGCTGCACGCCGCCTGTATCGCGCGGCGTGCAGCGCGCGGGTCAGCCGCCGCTGCGGCCCGCGAGCAACGCGACGGCGAAATCGGTACGCACGTCCTTCGCCGCGACCATCTGCTGCGCGATCCGGTCGATGTCGGCCCCCGTCGCACCGGCCGCGACGGCGATGTTGCGCGCATGCAGCGCCATGTGTCCGCGCTGGATCCCTTCGGTCGCGAGCGCGCGCAGCGCACCGAGATTCTGCGCAAGCCCGACCGCGACCGCAATTTCGCCGAGTTCCTGCGCCGACGTCACGTTCATGATCTTCAATGCAAGGCGCGCGAGCGGATGCGTCTTCGTCGCGCCGCCGACGAGCCCGACCGGCATCGGCATCTCGATCGTGCCGACGAGGTCGCCGTTGGCGGCCTTCTCCCACGTCGTCAGCGACGTATAGCGGCCGCTGCGGCTCGCGTACGCATGCGCGCCGGCCTCGACCGCGCGCCAGTCGTTGCCGGTCGCGACCACCACCGGATCGATGCCGTTCATGATGCCCTTGTTGTGGGTCGCCGCGCGGTACGGATCGGTCGCCGCGAACACGTATGCGTCGATCACGCGGTCGATCACGTCCTCGCCGGCGTAATCGTCGGTCGCGAGCGTCGCCGCCGAGTACCGTACCTCCGCGCGCGCCAACCGCAAATCGGCGAGGTTGGACAGTATCCGCAACCGTACCTGGCCGCCGGTAATCGCCTCGATGCGGGTCGCGACGGTTTCGGCCATCGTGTTGACCGTGTTCGCGCCCATCGCGTCGCGCACGTCGACGATCAGGTGCGCGACGATCATCGCGCCGCGCGGCGTGTCGGGGAACACATGAACCTCGATGTCGCGACAGCCGCCGCCGAGGCCCACGAGCACCTTGTCGCGGCTGTTCGCGAGGGCGATCAGTTCGGCCGCGTGCCGCAGGATCGCGAGCCGCGCGCCGTACGGATCGCCGACGCCGATCACCTGCACCTGCGCACGCATCAGCGGGCCGCTGCTGGACGTGCGGAAGCCGCCGGCCGCGCGGGAGAGCTTCGCCATATACGATGCGGCCGCGACGATCGACGGCTCCTCGACGGCCATCGGCACGATCACGTCGCGATCGTTGATCCGGAAGTAGCCGGCCACCGCCATCGGCAGTTCGAACGTGCCGATCACGTTCTCGATCATCCCGTTCGCAGTGTCGAGCGGCAGCGCGCCCGGTTTCGCGAGCAGCGCGTGCTCGGCATCGTCGAGCCCGACGGTGCGGGACAGGTGGGACAGGCGTTGCTCGGGCGTGAGCGAGCGGAAGTTCGGCAAGGCGGAATCGATCGGCATGATGGGTCGGCTGTTTCGGGGTGGCGGTGTGGCCCGTCGGCGCTTGCGGCAGGCAGCGGATAGCCGAATAATAGTCACGCTGTACCCATTGAAAAGGTACAGACGGCGCAGACAATCACCCAGCCGTACCCATGACAGTGGGCCGGCCCCGACGGGACATTCCGATGAAACAGCGTGCGAAAGCCAGCCTGTCTGGCGCAATGGCGGACAATCTGGCCAGACAGATAGAAGAAGGGGTGTTGCCGGCCGGTGCGAAACTGCCGTCGATCAGGGAATACGCCGAGGCGTCCGGCTGCTCGAAGAACACCGTGATCAGCGCGTTCGAGATGCTCGCGGCCGACGGCCTGATCGAGCCGCGCCGCGGCTCGGGCTTCTTCGTCACGCGGCGCGCGGCCGCCGTGCCCGACATCGACGAGCCGAGCTCGCTCGACCGCGCGATGGACATCGTGTGGCTGATGCGCGAGCAACTGCACGTGAAGCCCGACGTGCTCAATCTCGGCGAAGGCTTCCCGCCGATCGAGTGGCTCGAGGAAACGCGGCTGAACCAGTACCAGCAGCGCATCATGCGTACGAGCGCCGCGTCGCTGTTCCGCTACGGCAGCCGCTTCGGCTATCTGCCGCTGCGCCAGTCGCTGCAGCAGAAGCTCGCCGGCTACGAGATCGAGGCGCCGCCCGCGCAGATCGTGCTCACGCACGGCGCGAACCAGGCGATGGACCTCGTGCTGCGCTACTTCGTGCGTCCCGGCGACACCGTGCTCGTCGACGATCCCGGCTACTACCCGCTGTTCGGCAAGCTCAAGCTGAGCGGCGCGAACATCGTCGGCGTGCCGCGCGAGATCGACGGCCCCGACGTCGCGAAACTGGCCGAGCATGTCGCCGCGTACCGGCCGAAGCTGTTCTTCACGCAATCGGTCGGCCACAACCCGACCGCGACCGATACGAGCGCGGCCAAGGCACACCGCATTCTGCAGCTCGCCGACGCGCACGATCTGATCATCGTCGAGGACGATGCGCTCGCCGACCTGCGGCCGCGCTCGCTCACGCGCATCGCGACGCTCGACCAGCTGCGCCGCACCATCTATATCGGCAGTTTTTCGAAATCGGTGTCGGCGGCGCTGCGTGTCGGGTTTCTCGCGTGCAATGCGGCGCTTGCCAGCGATCTCGCCGACGTGAAGATGCTGACGCACGTCAGCAGCTCGGAATACTGCGAACGCACGCTCGACGCGATCGTCAGCGATGGCCATTTCCTCCGGCATACGAACCATCTTCAGGAGAAGTTGCGGCGCGCGACCGGCACCGCGCTCGATGCGCTCGGCCGCCTCGGCGCGGAGGTCTATCGGCCCTGTGACCAGAGCCTGTATCTGTGGGCCGCGCTGCCCGGCTGGCCCGATTCGATGCAGCTCGCGCAGGCAATGCTCGAGCGTGGCGTGATTCTCGCGCCCGGTGCGGTGTTTTCGCCGCAGGCCGATCGTCCGTCGAAGTATTGCCGCTTCAACGTTGCGTATCTCGCGGACAAGCGGTTTGCGCAGGCCTTGCAGGCGGTTACCTGAAAACGAACACGGGCCGCGCCACCGCCTGGCCCGCATTCGTCGTGCAACCGCGCTTACACGCGCCGCAACGGCCGGAACCCGGCACGCACTTCACGCGCAAACAGTTCCGGCTCCTCCCATGCGGCGAAGTGCCCGCCCTTGTCGACTTCGTTGAAGTAGATCAGGTTGTGATAGCTGCGCTCCGCCCAACTGCGCGGCGCCTGGTAGATCTCGCCCGGAAACACCGTGATCGCGGCCGGCAGCGAGATATCCACCGCGTTGAAGTTGTTCGAGTGATCCTCCCAGTAGATTTGCGCAGCGGACGTCGCGGTGTTCGTCAGCCAGTACAGCGAAATGTCGTCGAGAATCTCGTCGCGCGGAATCGAGCGTTCGGGCACGCCGCCGCTGTACGTCCACTGCGAGATCTTGTCGTACATCCACGCGGCCTGTCCGGACGGCGAATCGGCCAGCGCATAGCCGACCGTCTGCGGCCGCGTGACCATCATCGCCGAGTAGCCGCAGTTGTCGCGGTAGAACGTCGCGAGCTTCTCGTACGCGGCCTTCTCCTTCGGCGACAGCGACGCCGGCGCCGGCGCATCGACCTGGAGCAGCGTCGCGATGTCCGGCGGCACCGTCGCCGGCATGTTCACGTGAATCCCGACGAGGCCCTGCACACGCTGCATCGCCATCCGGTGCGAAATCACCGAGCCGCAGTCGCCGCCCTGCGACACGAAGCGCGTATAGCCGAGCCGCGCCATCAGCTCGCCCCACGCGCGCGCGATGTGATCGGAACCCCAGCCGGTCTTCGTCGGACGGCCCGAGAAGCCGAAACCCGGCAACGACGGCACGACGACGTGAAACGCGTCGTCCGCGCTCGCGCCGTGCGCGGTCGGGTCGGTCAGCGGGCCGATCGCCTTCAGCAGCTCGAAGACCGAGCCGGGCCAGCCGTGCGTCATGATCATCGGCATCGCGTTCTCGTGCCGCGAGCGCACGTGGATGAAATGAATGTCGAGCCCGTCGATTTCCGTGATGAACATCGGGAAACCGTTCAGGCGCGCCTCGCCCTTGCGCCAGTCGTAGTCGGTGCCCCAGTAGCGCAGCAGCGCCTGCATGCGCGCGAGCCGCACGCCTTGCGATTCGTCGGCGACGGTTTCGCGGCCCGGCCAGCGCGTCGCGGCAATGCGGCGGCGCAGGTCGACCACGGCTTCATCGGGAATGTGCGCGGTGAACGGGCGTATGCCGCTCGCGCCGGTCGCGGCATGCAGCGCGGTGGGCAGCATCGCCGAGACCCCGGCGGCCACGGAAGTGGCCAGCAGGTGGCGACGCATCGGGGAAAACGGTGTGGAAGACATCGTTCGGCATCCTTTCGTGAAGTGGAAAGTGAAGATGCCGCGCGCGGGATCGCGCCCAGGCTTTCGATCCGGCGCGCCCTCGTCACGCGGCGTCGCCCATTTGAAAGGTCTGATGTATCCGGGATTTGTCTGATTTGTACGCGTTTGTAGCGGCTGCACCGCGAGCGGGCGGCCCGCGCCACCGCTCGCTCGCCGGTGCGGCGCTCAGAGCGCCTTGACGATCGCGCCGTCGACGCGAATGTTCTGCCCCGTGATGTAGCCCGCGCCGTCCGACAGCAGGAACGCGACCGTCTTCGCGATCTCGCCGGTCTTGCCGAAGCGGCCGGCCGGAATGCGCGCGACGATCTCCGGCGTTTCCGGCCAGCTGTCGATGAAGCCCGGCAGCACCGCATTCATCCGGATGTTCTCGGCCGCATAGCGTTCCGCGTACAGGCGCGTCCATGCGCTGAGCGCCGCGCGCAGCGCCGACGACACCGGCATCGGCTGCTCGGGCGCATCCGCCGCGAAGCTCGAGATGTTCACCACCGCGCCGCCGCCCTGCTTCTGGAAGATCGGCGTCACGCGGCGCATCACGCGCACCACGTTCAGCAGGATCAGGTCGAGCCCCGCGTGCCAGTTGTCGTCGGTGATCGCCAGCAGTTCGCCCTTCGGCGGATGGCCGGTATTGTTCACGACCGCGTCGATCCGCCCGTAGCGGGCGACCGTTTCCTGCACGAGCGTGTCGATATCGGCTTCGTCCGTCACCGAGCCCTTGATGCCGAACCCGCCGAGTTCCTCGCCGAGCGCCACCGCGCTGCCCGACGGCGACATCAGCGCGACGCGAAAGCCCGTCGCCGCCAGTTCGCGCGCGATCGCCGCGCCCATGCCCTTGCCCGCCGCCGTGATCAACGCCACTTTTTCTACAGTCACGATGTGCTCCTTGCTCCGATTCCGCCGCCGCGCAGCCGCCATTCGGCGCGCCATGGTGGTAATGTAGGCGCATCGATTCCGGCTGTCGAACCAGTATTTCTGCCGCCAGCCGATAGCTTTTCTACAGTCTGACGATGCCGCCACGCCCTTCCCGCCTGCCGCCGCTGAATGCGCTTCGCGCGTTCGAAGTCTCGGCGCGACACCTCAATTTCCGCGCCGCCGCCGACGAGATCGGCGTCACGCAGGGCGCCGTCGCGCAGCAGGTGCGCCACCTCGAGGACGTGCTCGGCCTGAAGCTGTTCGAGCGCCTGCCGCGCGGTCTCGCGCTCACGCACGATGGCGCCGCTTATTTTTCCGACGTGCAGCGCGCGCTGCATGCGATCGCCGACGCCACCGACAAGCTCGTGAAACGGCGCGCCGCGCTGACGATCAGCACGACGCCGTCGTTCGCGTCGAAGTGGCTGATCCCGCGGCTCGCGCAGTTCACCGACGCGCATCCCGACTACGACGTGCGCGTGATCGCCGACCCGCAGATCGCGACGTTCCGCCACGACGGCGTCGATCTCGCGATCCGCTACGGCAAGCCGCCGTTCGGCAAGCATCTCGTCACCCATGCGCTGTTCCCGCTCGACGTGTGCGCGGTGTGCAGCCCTTCGCTGCTGACCGCGCCGGCTTCGCCGCGCGCGCTTGCCGGCCAGGTGCTGCTGCACGACGCGCACGACCTGTGGCCCGAGTTCCTCGCGGCGATGCCCGAACCGGTCGACGTCGATCCGCACAAGGGGCTGCGCTTCAACCAGACGTCGCTCGCGATCGATGCGGCCGTCGCCGGCCAGGGCATCGCACTCGCGACCGAGCCGCTCGTCGAGCGCGACATCGCCGCCGGACGGCTGTGCAAGCCGTTCGACTTCGCGTTTCCGCTGTCGATGGGGTTCTATCTCGTGTATCCGGCCGAGCGCCGCGACGACGGTGCGATCGCGGTGATGCGCGAGTGGATGATTCAAGCCGCGTCGGACGGGCGGCCTTGAGCGGCTCGAGCGCGTTCGGCCCGCTTCAGGGCGCGATCCAGCGGGCTTCGTAGCGGTTTTCGTTCAGGTCGAATACCGCTCGGCGATGGCCGGCGCGCGCGAGTTCGAGCCAGTCGATGCGTGTGACCGTCATGTGGATCAGGCAGAAGTTTTCGTAGCCGTCGCCGGTTGGTGCGGTGCTGTCGACATGTGCGGCTTCCGGAGACGCGACCGGCGTGCCGGGCGGCAACGGTGCTCGATACAGCAGCAGCGTATGCGGGCGGCTCGATGCCCAGAGCGCGCGCCGTTGCGTTTCGTCATCGCAGACCGATGCAATTCCTTCCGCGCGAATCTGCACGAGCGCGTCGAGATCATTGGCGACGATCGAGATACGCGGATCGCGACGCAACTCCGCGACCTTCTCCGAGCGCGCATCAGTATGAAACGACAGCACGCGCTCGACGCGGTTCACCTGACGCAACACGATCGTCCGGACCTTCGGCGCGCCATCGAGACCAAGCGTCGCCGCCTGCAACATCGTGAACGGCGAGCGCTGAACGCTGACGCCGGATTCGAGGCAGGACCAGATGCGGTCGTACGTTTGCGCGAGCGATTCGGAGGTCGAGTCGGACATGGGGCGGCGGCGATCGTCGGTGTTTCGATCGCGCAAGCTTAACCGTTCGTTTCGCCGACGGCTCGCATCCAGTGCGCCGCCGCGCCTGTGCCAGTCAGTTGTAGCCGAGCACCGCCGGCGCCGCATCGCCGGCATCGGTCGCCGGCTCCGCGCCGAAGCGGCCGAGCACGTCGGCCACATACTGCGGCCCGGCGCTGATCTGCGACGAGCGATGCTTCGCCGGCCGCTTGTCGCCGCCGCTCGCCGCTGCGCGCGTCGATGCCGTTTCGTTGACGGTGATGGTCATGCCGATGTCTCCTTACGCGGCCCGCGCCGCACCATACGCACGCACGAGGCGCGCGACGCCTTCCCGGATCGCGTCGACGTCCGGCGCGGCGAACGACAGGCGCAGCGACGCCGCGTCGACGTTGTCCGCGAAGAACGCCTTGCCGGGGACGAACACGATCTTGTGCGCGATCGCCTGTTGCAGCAGCACGTCCGACGACACCGCACCGATTCGCGCCCACACGAACATCCCGCCTTCGGGACGATGGAACTCGATCGCATCGCCGAACCCGTCGCGCAGCGCGTCGCACATCGCGTCGCATTTGATCCGGTACGCGGCCGTGATGCGCGGCAGATGGCGTTCGAGCGCGCCGTCCGCCAAATATTCGGCGGCGGTGGCCTGCGTCCACGGTGCGCTGCACAGATCGACCGTCTGCTTCGCGATCACGCAGCGCCGCGCGATCTCGTCCGGCGCGATCGTCCAGCCCACGCGCAGCCCCGGCGCGACGATCTTCGACAGGCTCGCGAAATGCACGAGCCAGTCGCGTGCGCCGTCCACCTCGCCGGTGAGCGCGAGCATCGACGGCACCGGTTCGCCCGCGAAGCGCAGGTCGCCGTACGGGTCGTCCTCGACGATCAGGAAACGGTATTGCACCGCGAGACGCAGCAGCTTCAGCCGGCGTTCGCGCGTGAGCGTCGCGCCCGTCGGGTTCGCGAAGGTAGGGACCGTGTAGAGCAGCTTCGGCTGCGCGATCGCGCCGGACGCGAGTTGTTCGCCGAGACGATCGACGTCGAGGCCTTCGCCGTCGACGGGGATCGTCACGATGCGCGCCTGTTGCAAACGCATGGCTTGAAGTGTGGCCGGGTACGCCGGTTGTTCGGTCAGCACGACGTCGCCGGGCGACACCATCACGCGCAGCAGCAGGTCGAGGCCTTGCTGCGAACCGGTCGTGACGAGCAGTTCGGCCGGCGTGCATGCGACGCCGCGCCGCGCCATCAGCGCGATCAGTTGCTGCTTCAGTTCGGCGAGGCCGTCGGTCGGGCCGTATTGCAGGCAGCGGACGGGCTGGGCATACGCGCGTTCGGCGGCCGCGTTCAGGCCGGCGGCGTCGAACAGGTCGCTGGCCGGATAACCGCCCGCGAAGGAAATCATGCCGGGTTCGGACAGGTACTTGAACAACTCGCGGATCGGCGAGCCGGCAGGGTTTTGGAATGAGGGCGTGAACGCGTACATGTCGTCGTGAGCTGGAAGGCGCGGGCGGCCGGGATAGCCGTCGAGTGCCGGCCGCCAGGGCGCTTCTGGCGCCGCGGCGGTGAATTCGAGCCACGATTGTCGACAGTCATTAAGGGCTCGGCAAACGATATCTATGCACTAGGTCTTGCGGTTTGGTCATTAAATGGGGAGTAGTACGGAGCGCGGTGGCGACGTGGGCGTCGGGCACGAAGGTCGAGATAGTGGTCGTCATGGCCGATCGATTCGGCGGGAACAGATTGCCGCAAGTGAACGGCAGCTCGGGTGAAAGCGGATTGAGAAGCGAGCATCGGCGGTTGATTCGGGGTGCTTGTAGGAAGAAGAGCTGACATGAATTGCATGGGTTACAGCGCGTCGCGCTATACTTGACCGAGGGGGTTCTCCACCCGATCTAGGTGCAGGGCCGTTTGCCTTTCTATCGCGCCAAAAATTATTGAAAATTTCGCATATGCTGATTACCCGACTGAGACTAAAAAATTGGCGCAATTTCAAGAATCTTGATGTGCCACTCAGAAGTCGCACTTATGTAATCGGTGCGAATGCATCCGGAAAGTCAAATCTTCTCGATGTTTTTCGTTTCCTTCGTGATATCTGCAAACCCGCCGGCGGCGGACTGCAAAAGGCAATCGAGGATAGAGGCGGTTTGACGAAGTTGCGGTGCTTGCAGGCGCGAACAGACAACGAAGTTGAAATCCATGTAGCCATCTCCGAGGACGCCGACTCTGAGCCAATATGGGAATATACGCTCGCATTTAAACCCGAGGGGAAGGGATTGCATCGAGTTCTCGTTACGCGAGAAATCGTAAAGCGCGCCGGGAAAACCGTGCCTGTTCTTGCTCGCCCGGATGCGAAGGATAAAGAAGATACTTTGCGACGAACCCAGACGGCTATCGAGCAAATAAATTCAAATTCCAATTTTCGAGAGGTTGCTGATTTTTTTCGCGAAACCACGTACCTCCATTTGGTTCCGCAATTATTGAAACATAGCGAGATTGGCGCACGTATAGTAGAGGGAGATCCTTTTGGGCAGGGGTTGTTGCAGCGCATCGCGAAAACTTCTCAGAAAACTCGAGATGCCCGTTTGCGTCGAATACAGCAGTCTCTTGAGAAAGCTGTTCCACAATTTAATCAATTAAAATTTGAACAAGATAAGGTTACCGGTTTGCCGCATCTGATGGCGTCCTACCAGCACTGGCGCACTCACGGAGCATGGCAACGGGAAGATCAATTTTCTGATGGTACGCTACGTCTGCTGGGTCTACTATGGATGCTGCAGGAAAGCAATTCCTTACTGTTGCTGGAAGAGCCAGAGCTTTCTTTGAATGATGCGATCGTGGCTCACACCCCGCTGATGATTGATCGTGTATTAAGAAAGCAAAAAGCATTTGGTCGGCAAGTAATTATCACGACTCATAGCGAAGCGTTGTTACGGAATCCGCTTGATGGTAGGGCAATTCTGCTACTGGAACCGGCGAGCGACGGCACTATCGCGCGAGTAGCAGATGAAACAGAGCTCGAGTTGATGTCGTCAGGGTTATCTCCTGCTGATGTTCTGTTGCCCAAGACACATCCACAGGGTATTGATCAGCTTGGATTGTTCGCATGACAGTTGCCGTTTTCGTTGTAGGCGAGGATGAATTGTGCTGCGCTATCGCATGTGCTTTAATTGCATATAGCGGTGTAGCCGCGACTATTCAGCAAAGAATCGTCACTGGAGGGGCAGATCCTTTCAAAAAAAGGATTCCTGCGATGAACAATGTTGCAAATAATGTGATGCCGGTGTTGATGGTCGCCGACGCAGATCAAGCGCCATGTGTAGTGACTCAGCGCAACGCTTGGCTACCACCAAATGCAAGTCAAAGACTCTCAATGCGTTTGGCAGTAAAGGAAGCAGAGGCGTGGGTCCTTGCTGATCATATTGGATTTTCGAAATTCGCAATCGTCAGCAAAGATCTATTTCCCGCGAAGCCAGAAGAGGTGCTTGATCCCAAGCAAGCATTGCTAGCTATCGTGAAAAAGAGTAAGCGGCGAGAGTTGCGAGACGAAATGCTCCCAGGGAAAGGGGCGACATCTCCGGTTGGCCTGGGTTACAACATCCATATGACAGAATTCGTAGCGGAGCATTGGGATATCGCCCGAGCGGTCGATCGGGCGCCAAGTTTGGCTCGGGCAATTCCAAGAGTTATTGCGATGCTGAAGCGCGCCGTGGAAAAATGAATCGCAAATGCAAACCAACACACTTAAAAAACAAGATTTCCAATGCCGATTCCTTTTCTGCTTTTTATTGTGCCGCACCAACTAATTTCAATTTGAATTGATATTTTCGAGTTTTTGTTAGGCTCATGCACCAGCCCCCTGGGCGACGTTGTCGATATTTTGCAAATTCACTATATTACTTTCCGCCTATTTCATCTACCCGCAAAATATGTAATCGTTTAGCCATCTCCTCATGCATTCAACTGCGGTGTTATTTTAGTTGTTTTACACTGGAGTATCAGCAACAGAGGGGCGGGCGGCCATCGCCGCCCCCCCACCCATCAATCAATCACCCACCCACACCCCGATTCGCCTCGATCACGGTCAACGCTGCCATATTCACGATCCGCCGCACGGTGGCGCTGGAAGTAAGGATATTCACGGGAGCATTGACGCCCAACAGGAACGGTCCCACCGCCACATTGCTCCCCGCCTCGGTCTTGAGCAGGTTGTACGCGATGTTGCCGGCATCCACATTCGGACAGACCAGCAAATTCGCCGCCCCCTTCAACGGCGACATCGGCAGCAGCTTCGCCCGCAGCCCTTCATCGAGCGCGCAGTCGCCATGCATCTCGCCATCGGCCTCGATATCCGGCGCCTGCTCCCGCATGATCTCCAGCGCCCGGCGCATCTTCACGCCCGAAGCCGCACTCCCCGACCCGAAATTCGACCGCGACAGCAGCGCGACCTTCGGCGTCAGGTTCAACCATTCCATCTGCCGCGCCGCCGCGATCGTGAATTCGGCGATCTGCTCCGCATCCGGGTTGTCGTTCACGTGCGTATCCACCAGCGCCACCGTCCGCTGATCGAGCAACAGGATGTTCATCGCCGCGTAGGTCGACGCACCCGGCTTCTTGCCGATCACTTCGTCCACGAACCGCAGGTGATTGTGATACTCGCCCACCGTCCCGCAGATCATCCCGTCCGCGTCGCCGAGCTGCACCATCATCGCGCCGATCAGCGTCAGGCGGCGGCGCATTTCCACGCGCGCCATTTCCTTCGAAATACCGTCGCGGCACCGCAGTTCCCAATACTTCGTCCAGTACTGCGGGAAACGTTCGTCGTATTCCGGATTGGTCACTTCGACGTCCTGACCGAGCCGCAAACGCAGCCCGAACCGCTCGATGCGCGCGAGCAGCACCTCCGGACGCCCGACCAGAATCGGCCGCGCCAGCTTCTCGTCGACGATCACCTGCACCGCACGCAGCACACGCTCGTCCTCGCCTTCGGTGAACACGATCCGCGCCTTGCCGCCGTCGCGCACGAGCTGGCGTGCGGTCGCGAACAGCGGCTTCATGAACGCACCCGAGTGATAGACGAATTGCTGCAACTGCTCGACGTACGCATCGAGATTCGCGAGCGGACGCGTCGCCACGCCGCCTTCCATCGCCGCCTTCGCCACGGCCGGCGCGATCCGCACGATCAGGCGCGGGTCGAACGGCTTCGGAATCAGGTATTGCGCGCCGAACGACACGTCGTACGCGCCATAGGCCGCCGCGACGACTTCGTTCTGCTCTTCCTCGGCCAGCCCCGCGATCGCGTGTACCGCGGCGATCTCCATCTCGCGCGTGATCGTCGTCGCGCCCACGTCCAGCGCGCCCCGGAAAATGTACGGGAAGCACAGCACGTTGTTGACCTGGTTCGGGTAGTCCGAGCGGCCCGTCGCGATCACGACGTCGTCCCGCGTCTCGTGCGCCAGTTCCGGGAAGATTTCCGGCGTCGGGTTGGCCAGCGCGAGAATCAGCGGACGCGCCGCCATCTGCTTGAGCATCTCCGCGGTGAGGATGCCGCCGACCGACAGCCCGAGGAACACATCCGCGCCACCGATCACGTCGGCGAGCTTGCGCGCATCGGTTTCCTGCGCGAAGCGCGACTTGGCCGGGTCCATCAGCGTGGTACGGCCGCGATAGACGACGCCTTCGATGTCGGTCACCCACACGTTTTCCACCGGCAGCCCGAGGTCGACCAGCAGGTCCAGGCACGCCAGCGCGGCCGCACCGGCGCCCGACGTCACGACCTTCACTTCCTTGATGGATTTCCCGACCACCTTCAGCCCGTTGATGAACGCGGCCGACACGGTAATGGCCGTGCCGTGCTGATCGTCGTGGAAGACGGGAATCTTCATGCGCTCGCGCAGCTTCTGCTCGACGGTGAAGCATTCCGGCGCCTTGATGTCCTCGAGGTTGATGCCGCCGAACGTCGGTTCGAGGCCGGCGATGATGTCGACCAGCTTGTCCGGGTCGGTCTCGTTGATCTCGATGTCGAACACGTCGATCCCGGCGAACTTCTTGAACAGTACGGCCTTGCCTTCCATCACCGGCTTCGACGCGAGCGGGCCGATGTTGCCCAGGCCAAGCACGGCGGTGCCGTTCGTGATCACGCCCACCAGGTTGCCGCGGCTCGTGAAGCGGTGCGCCGTCAGCGGATCGGCGGCGATCGACTCGCACACGCTCGCCACGCCGGGCGTATAGGCCAGCGCCAGATCGCGCTGGGTCACCAGCGGCTTGCTCGCGACGACCGAGATTTTCCCGGGGGTCGGAAATTCGTGATAGTCGAAGGCGGCCTGCTGCTGTGTCTCTGTCTGTTTCATGTTTTCGTCCCGGCGTGGGCGCCAGGCCAGTCCCGGCGCGATCCATGAAGGTGATTCTAGGGATCCGCCATAACGTGATGATTCTGTTTTAATATCGGCCCATCACTTTTTCATGATGAATGCATGACCAGTCAATGAATTTTGACGCAAACGACGTGGTCAGGCGGCTCGGCACGCGTCTGAAGATTCGGCATCTGGTGCTGTTGCTGCAGATCCAGCAGCACGGATCGCTGACGCGCGTCGCCGAGCACATGGCAAGCAGCCAGCCGGCCGTGACGAACGCGCTGTCCGAACTGGAGAGCATGTTCGGCACGCCGCTGTTCGAGCGCTCGTCGCGCGGCATGCGGCCCACCGCGCTCGGCGCGGTCGTGCTCGAGCGCGCGAAGGCGATGATCAAGGATCTCGACCACCTCGCCCGCGAGATGGAGGCCGTCGCCGCCGGGCATGCGGCTCATCTGCACATCGGCGTGATTCCGTTCATCTCCGGCCAGATGCTGTCGGCCGCGCTGAAGCGGCTGCAAGCGCGCATGGAGCGGCGCCTGACCGTGACGATTCACGAAGGCACCAGCGACCAGCTGCTGCTGCAGCTCAGGGATCACAGTGTCGACATCGTGATCGGGCGCGCGTCGTCGGCGATCGATCTCGGGCAGGTCTCGTTTGAAGTGCTGTACCAGCAGCAGCCGCGCATGATCGCGAGCCGGCGGCTGGCCGCCAAGCTCGCCCGCACGCCGCTGGACTGGCACAAGCTGCACGCGCTCGACTGGATTCTCGGCGCGCCGCATACGCCGATGCGCGAACAGGTGACCGACCTGTTCCTGTCGGCCGGCATCGCACCGCCCGTGCCGATCGTCGAAAGCTACTCGTCGAAGCTGATCGGCGAAATGATCGCGTCGAGCGACGAGGCCGTGTCGATCGTGCCGGCCGATATCGCGGAAGAACTGGTGCGGATCGCCGGCGTGGCGATCGTGCCTTATTCGCTGGTGTGGACGCTGCCGCCGATTGCGCTGTTCACGCGCTCCGCCGATTCGCAGTCGCCCGCGCGCGATCTGCTCGTCGACGCGCTACGCGAGGTGTGCAAGGAGACGTACGGAGAAGTGCAGCGATAGCGGCGTTACTTGCCGGCGGCAAGGCGCCGCAGGATTTCCGGACGCTCGGCGCTCAGCACGTGGTCCGCGCCCTCGCCCCTGTCGTAGCGTTTGCTCGTACGGTAGGAAAAGCGCTTCGCGTATTGATTGGCGGCGGGATCGAACATCCACGCGTCGACGTCGAAGAAGTGCTGACCGAAATGATCCTCGTCCTTGCCCCACACGTAATCGGCCCGGACGAACAGCGGATACGGCGACACCTCCGGCAAGTTCCACATCGCGCGGTCGGCCATTTCCGTTTCTGTGACGATCGGCATCAGGTTCTCGATCTTGCCGTTCGCGCCGACCCGCAGCACCGCCACGCGCTCCAGCATCCCGCTGCCGCCACCCGAGAACATCCCCGAGAAGAACACCCACGAGCCGCCCGATGCAATCGGCAACCGCTCGGACCGCGGATTCAGGCCGAACTGGTACCACTCCTTCGAAGAATGGGGAAGCGGCGCCGGCGGCATCTCGAAGCACGGCGCACGGTCGGGCAGCACGCAGAGCTTCACGCCTGACAGCGGAAGCCCGTCGGCATCGAGCTTGCCTTCGGTTTGCGTGAAGCGCGGGAATGCCGTTTCGCGGGGCGCTGCTTGAACGCAGGCGATGCCGACGAGCGGCATGCTTGCGATCGCCGCGAGCGTTTTACCGATCCAGCGCATCACCCCTCCGCCCGATGACACACCACCTCGATATTGTGTCCATCCGGAGCGATGACGAACGCCGCGTAGTAGTTCGCGTGATAATGCGGCCGCAGCCCGGGCGCGCCATTGTCTTTCCCGCCGGCCTCCAGCGCCGCGCGATGGAACGCATCGACTTGCTGCCGCGTGTCGGCCGCGAACGCGATGTGGAGAGGCGCCGGCTTCTCGTCGGTCGGGAACAAACACAGTGAAGACTTGCTGGGCAGCCCGATCTCGATCCCGTACGACGGCTCACCTTCCCCGACAATTTCAGCGCCCAGCGGTTCAAGTGCCTTCAGGAAAAACGCCTTGCTGGCGGCGTAGTCGCTGACGCCGAATTTGACGTGGTCAAACATGAGTTCCCTCCGATGGATCGATCAGTCAGCACGGTGGTGTGATGTAGCGATGGCCGCAATGTTGCCACATGCGGCGGTGGTCCGTTACCGGCTAAGAACGACCCGTTGCAGCCGGTCGATCGGTCAAGGTTCCAAGGGCAAGTAGCAAATCGCAACGGTCATTCGGTGCCGTCATTTGAGGACGAGTCATCGACAGAAGCCGCCGCCGGCGTAACCATCGGGGAACGGTGGCTATCGTCAGTCTTGCTGACGTCGAGCCGGCTGACCTGTTGCCCGTCGGCGTTGCCTCGAATCTCAATGGCAACCTGCCGCACTACACGAGCTGCCAGTGACTGGATGCGACGCTGATGTCAGGGCTTGCTGCTCGGTTGGGCTTCGATTTCTTTGATGATCTTGTCAGATAACGTGTTGAGCGCCCGGGCGGCGTCAATGAAAATGTCTTTATGATTAATCCACGCTGCGTGATAGCCGTCCCTCTGCAGCTTCGTTGTAGACGAAAGATCTTCCTTTGTCTTAAACAAAAGGATCGAAAGTTCAGTTACGTCTTTCTGGATGGCACCACTTTCAACAGCGAGCGCGAGTATGGCAGCAACCTCGGGTACCAAGTCGAAGAAATTGCTGTCAAAGCTTTCCGCTTCTCTCCGAACGCCAAGGAATGAGAGCTCGCCGGATTCCTCTTCGAGAAAGTCTGATGTAGCGGAGCGGAGCCGGTAGAGGGTTGGTAGTAGTGATGCCTGTGCAATTCGAGAGCGCGCTATTTTGTCAACAGCTGCCTGCTCCAAAGCGCGTTTACTGATCTTGTGTGGAACCCAAAAAGCAGCTACAGCGACTACTAAAGAAGCGATACTCCCAAACGCTTGAATCGAAGCCGGCCAGTCCAATCTTTCCCCCGATAGTGTTGCGTGTGCGAACTTTGATAAGCGAATGTCAGCGTGAGCGCCGCGGAATCTTACCAGAGCAAGCGTTTGTGGCCGGCACCATTTCCATCCTTGAATCCGCGTGGTATGAGGGCGTTTCCGGCACGCACGGAGACAGGCTCGGTTGTCAAACGGGGCTTGGCAATTGCGCGGCCAAGGGCGGTTGTTCGAGCGGAACCGTCGCTCGCATGTCGACGTAACGGTGATCGCGAACGTCGCCTGTCGGCCGGACGCTGCGTCAATCGTCCGTGCTGCAAACTCGATATATTGCGCGGACTTGCCGATTTCAGCCGCCCCCTTCAGCAGCATTCCACACGGCCTTGGAAGTTCGATGCCATGCTGCTATCGTCGAGCATTCCTTGACGACTTCGGAGTGGCCGAACCATGCCCCTGATCTTGCGTCGCGCGACACGCTGGCATCCTATGCGCCACTCGCGCACGCCGAAGCGGCCGTCCGCGATTGGGTTGCCAACATGCTTGTTCCGTCGGGCAATGTTACCGTTGCCGTGAACGATGGCCACATCATCGGCATGGCCGCACACGCCGTCACCGACGGCGTGACATGGCTCGAGCAACTGTACGTGTGCCCTGAATTCAAACGGCAAGGGATCGGCACTGCCCTGCTGGAATCGGTGAAGTAGCAAACGGACGGCACGCTCCAGCTCCATACGTTCCAAATGAACCACGATGCTGCTGCGTTTTACGAGCAGCACGGGTTCGTTGCCATTGCGTACAGCGACGGAAGCAGAAACGAGGAGGGTTGTCCCGATGTTTTGTACCGCTTGACGCGGTAGCGCGGTCATCCGTTCGCTCGCCTCATCCGCCCGTTATCGACCGGTGCGGGGGCAGCTCAGGCCAGCATCGCAAACACCGGTTGGTTCCTGACGCTCTCACGCGCCAGCATTCTCGCGTACCAGGCTCGAAGCGCTTCGCATTCCTCAGGCACTGGCAGCTTCACGAGCATCGCAAAGATCAAACCACCGATGACGGTGATGTCGGCCATCGAGAACGTCTCGCCCGCGACATACGGTTGCCGTTGCAGAACGGCATCGAAGTAGCGCATGCCCCTCAACGCCTTGTCGCGTTGACGGAATCCCCACTCCGGATTTTGATACGTCTCCACGTCGGGCCCCAGCCCCGGCGTGCCGTGATGGAAATAGACGCTGATCGCGTCGAGCAGTTCCAACTCGGCGCGCTTGCTCATCATGTGGATGATGCCTTTTTCGCGTGGCGTGGTGCCGGTGAGCGTGGGTACGCCGACGAGCGCGTCGAGGTATTCGGTAATGGCCGTGCACTCGGCAATGCACGTTCCATCATCGAGTTCCAGCACCGGCAACGTACCCGAATAATTCTTGCTGGCGATGAACTCGGGCTCCTTATGCTCGCCCTTGTAAAGATCGACCATCACGAACCGGACGCGCGATTGCAGCCCCTTTTCGGCCAGTGCAATGCGCACGCGTGTCGGATAGGGCCCTGTCGGGAAATCGTGGATCTTCATCATGGGCAGTTGGGCTGTGTCGAAGTCGACGTTACTGGAAGTCATTGCAGGGGCGCTCCGTAGTCGGTTGCACTGGATCGGACGACGTGAAAACATGTCGCCGGAGAAAACTACCTAACGTTTGTTAGGTTAACCATATAAGGTAGAATCCGGAGTGTCAACACCCATTTCCCGTGCGCGGAGACTGAAGCAGTGACGAACGAAGCGAGCTCGAACTCGAGAGAAAGAATTCTGGCAGCCGCCACGAGGCTCGCTCAGACGCACGGCTACGGCGGGTTGAACTATCGGGATCTCGCCAGCGAGGTGGGGATCAAGGCCGCGAGCATCTACCACCACTTCGAAAGCAAGGCCGATCTCGGCGCCGCGGTGGCGAGGCGTTACTGGGAGGATTCCGCGGCGGCGCTGGACGACATGCTGGCCCGATCGCGCGATCCGCTGGACTGCCTGCGCCGCTATCCGGATACCTTCCGCAAGGCGCTCGAGACCGGCAACCGCCTGTGTCTTTGCAGCTTCATGGCCGCCGAAACCGACGATCTGCCGGAAGTCGTGATGAAAGAAGTCCTGGCCTTCGCAGACGTGAATGTGGCGTGGCTGAGCAAGGTGCTGTCCGCAGCGGCGGTGGTCAGCGCCCGGGAGAGCAAACAGCGGGCGCGGGCAATCTTCGCCGCCATCGCCGGCGCTCAGCTCATCGCGCGGAGTCGCGCCGATCTCTCCCTCTACGACGCGCTGATCGACAATTATCGTAAAGCGGGCCTTTTGCCGGCGTAGCAGGGTAACGGTGACGCGGCATCGGACGACGTCGACCGTTCGCGAACGCATGATGTTCGATCGTGTGACCCCGGCTGACGTGGAATCCGTCGCCGATGTTTGCTGCTGGGCCGCCGCGATCACCGGCGGACCGAACTGACGGGTTTTTCGTACAGGGACCAGGCAATACCGTCCGTTTGCAATCCGACGCGGACAAAGTCCAGCGACTCGTAGTAAGCGCAGAGCGTCATGTTTTCAGCGCCGCAGTCGAGTCGAAGCAAACGCCGGTTCAAGCGGCTCACCTCATGAACGCACCCGTCGAGCATGAAGCTGCCGAGCCCGTTGAAACCTTTCCGCACGCGGGACCGTGCACGTAGCCCGCAATCGGCGCTTGGGCCCCCAGTGCCTGTCATCGTCAAAGTCGGGCGAGAACGTTCCGACCAGCGTGCCATCCTGTTCGACGACGTACACGGCTTTCTCTGCGACGTGGTTTCGTACCCACCGTTCGGAGAAGCCGTCGCGTTCCTTGCCCCATACGTGGTCGCCATGCGCGACCTTCTTTGCATGTGCATCGTTCCGGATCTGTGTCAGTACCGGGACATCGTCTGCCGTCGCTCTGCGGAGGCTTTTCGACACCATCGCTCGTTTCCCCCGTTATATCCGAGCTACCATCCCGGCGCACCACGTAACAAGCCTGACGCTAGCCGCGCTCCCGGCACTCATTCTGTCTTTATCTAGCGCCGCACTAACCATGGCTCACTTGTTTGAGCCACGCGTTCAATTGACGCGTACGATCACGTGTTCTGTCGATTTCGCAAGTCAGTAGATCAAGATTACGATCCGCGCCTGCCTCGTTTATCAGATACCAAGCGGAACACTCGTCGCCGAGAAAACGGATCCATTGCCGCTGAGCCGCGACAAATTTCACCTTGAGTGCTGGATAGTCGACGTACTCGTCACGTGGCCGAGACAGCGACTTCAATACCTTTTGGTAAGTGCGGTTCAATTCGTCGTCTGCTTGCTGAAATTCATCTTGACTACGTTGCAGCAAGCACTCGGGAGCTACGCTATCCGGTGCGCAGCCCTGCGCTTGCGCAGCGGTGAACCACGACAATGTCAGCGCCATGGCGGCGCCCAGCGCCGCGCGACGAAGGCTGAACGCCGATGCGCGGATATGCATTCTTGCTCCCATTCCCGTTTTCCCATTCATATGGCGATCGGAACAATTCACGCGCCGATCGCGTTCGACAAAATCTCCGTCGGAAACCCACGCTCTACGGATGAAAAGTCTCGCCCCGCTTCAGCATGTCGATGAATTCGGCGATTTTCCGTGCTCGTGTTTCCGGCTTCTTGGCATTCTGTATCCGAAACAGGATCGCATAGCGATTACGGCTGTTCAGTGTTGCGAAAAACTTCCCGGCTTTCGGATTGGCATCCAACGCTGCCTGCAAGTCGTCCGGCACGATCGAGTTGCTGGCCGACGTATAGGCAGCCTCCCAACGGCCGTCCTTCCTCGCCTTCTCGATTTCGCCCATGCCGGCCGGGCGCATCCTGCCTGCGGCGATCAACGCTTCGGCCTTGTCCTTGTTGAGTTTGGACCAAATGCTTTTCGCCGAGCGCGGGGTAAAGCGTTGTAACCAGTATTGCTCGCTCTCGGCCTTCTTTTGACCATCGATCCAGCCATGACAAAAGGCACTCTCCAACGCCTCTTGGTAGGTGACGGTTTGCTGCCCAGTACCTTTTTTCGCGAGACGCAGCCATACTCCGGTCGACGTGCTGCCGTTCTGCCCCAACCAGCTTTCCCATTCGGCTTGACTGGTAAAGGTGAGAGCGCTTTCGGCCATGTCATGATCCTGAATAGTTGCGTTTTCAACGACTCAGAGCCGCCGCTCAATGAATGAGCGGTGGCCACCGAAGCACTCCATCCCGCACAACCGCCTCAAACAATCCGGTTCAACGCATCGGCAAACCGCTTCACCGCGCCATCGACATCATGCAGCTTGTCGAGACCGAACAACCCGAGCCGGAACGTCTTGAAATCCTCCGGTTCGTCGCATTGCAACGGCACGCCTGCCGCGATCTGCAAACCGACATCGGCAAACTTCTTCCCGGTGCGAATCCCGTCATCGTCGGTGTAACTGACCACGACACCCGGCGCCTCGAACCCTTTCGCGGCCACGCTCCGGAACCCCTTCTCCGTCAGCAGTGCACGAATGCGCTCGCCGAGTTCGAGCTGTTCCGCCTTCACCTTGTCGAAACCGTACGCGTCGGTTTCCTTCATCACGTCGCGCAACGTCGTGAGGCTGTCCGTGGGCATCGTCGCGTGATACGCGAACCCGCCGCCCTCGTACGCTTCCATGATCTGCAGCCACTTGCGCAGATCGCACGCGAAGCTGGTGCTGGTGGTCGAATCGATGCGCTCGCGCGCGAGCGGGCTGAACATCACCATCGCGCAACACGGCGACGCACTCCAGCCCTTTTGCGGCGCGCTGATCAGGATATCGACGCCGCTCGCCTGCATGTCGACCCACACAGTGCCCGACGCGATGCAATCGAGCACGAACATGCCGCCGACCGCATGCACGGCATCCGCCACCGCGCGCAGGTACGCATCGGGCAGCATGATTCCGGACGCGGTTTCGACGTGCGGCGCAAACACGAGATCGGGCTTGTTTTCCTTGATCGCGGCGACCACTTCGTCGATCGGGGCCGGCGCGTATGCGGCCTGCCTCCCGGCTTCGACCGGGCGCGCCTTCAGCACCGTCGTTTCCGACGGAATGCTGCCCATGTCGAAAATCTGCGACCAGCGGAAGCTGAACCAGCCGTTGCGGATCACGAGGCACTTCTTGTTCGTCGCGAACTGTCGCGCCACGGCTTCCATGCCGAACGTCCCGCTGCCCGGCACGATCGCGACCGACTTCGCGTTGTAGACTTTTTTCAGCGTGGCGGAAATGTCGCGCATGACGCCCTGAAAGCGCTGCGACATATGGTTGACCGAGCGATCGGTGTACACCACCGAATATTCGAGGAGCCCCTCGCGGTCAACATCGGGAAGTAAACCTGGCATGCTCGCCTCCGGCGAAAGATGAACGATGGAATCAGGACAAGCAGCGTCTTCGATTCGATACTGCTCTGCACCATGCAACTGCGTCATTTCCTCGACGAAAGCAGATTCTAACGAACGCGGCCGGCCGCTTGGCGCCTATTTTGCCTGCCGCCGCGCCCGGTGCTCGTCGACGCCGGCCGGTACCGCGCACATCGCCCTGTTCCGTGTAAGGGTTAACGACGCGTGCGGCCGCAGCCGCCTAACATGTCGATCGGCCCCTTCACGACGGAACTTTCGATGACCTCCTCTCCCGCATCGTCACTGCAGTCGTCAACCGATCCCGCGCTCGCCGAGCGCATCGACGCGGTCCTGTCCCGCCAGCTCGACACGCAGCGCCTCGTCGGCGCGGTGGTGCTCGTCGCCCGCGACGGCGAACTCGTCTATCGCCGCGCGGCCGGATTCGCGGATCGCGAATCGCGCACGCCGATGCGCGAGGACACGCTGTTCCGGCTCGCGTCGGTCACCAAGCCGATCGTTTCGGCAGCGGCGATGGCGCTCGTCGCGCAACGCAAGCTGTCGCTCGACGAAAACATCACGCGCTGGCTGCCCGAATTCCGCCCGGCGCTGCCCGACGGCCGCGTGCCGACGATCACGGTGCGCCAGTTGCTCGTGCATACCGCCGGCCTCGACTATCGCTTCAACGAAACCGACGCGAACGGCCCCTATGCGCGTGCGGGCGTCTCCGACGGGCTCGATGGCGCATCGATCACGCTCGCGGAAAACCTGCGCCGGATCGCGAGCGTGCCGCTGCTGTTCGCGCCCGGCACCAACTGGAACTACTCGCTGTCGATCGACGTCGTCGGCGCGCTGATCGAGGTCGTCTGCGACATGCCGCTCGCCGATGCGATCGATGCGCTCGTGTTGCGCCCGCTCGGGGCGCGCGACACGGGCTTCGTCGCACGCGATCCCGCACGGCTCGCCACGCCGTACGTCAACGACACGCCGCAGCCGCACCGGCTCGCCGAGAACGAGACGGTGCCCATCGACGAAGGGTTCGTCGGCGTCACGTACTCGCCGTCGCGCGCGCTCGATGCGCATGCGTTCCCGTCGGGCGGCGCCGGAATGGTCGGCACCGCCGGCGACGTGCTGACGGTGCTCGACACGCTGCGCGCAGGCGGCGGTGCGATTCTGCCGGCCGAGCTGGTCGACGAGATGGGCCGCGTGCAGACCGGCGATCTCGAATTGCCGGACCTGCCGGGCGCGGGGTTCGGGATCGGCTTCTCGGTGCTGCGCGACCCGCAGGCGGCCGCGTCGCCGGAATCCGTCGGCACGTGGCGCTGGGGCGGCGTCTACGGTCATTCGTGGTTCGTCGATCGCGCACGCGGGCTCACCGTCGTGTCGCTGTCGAACACGCTCTACGAAGGGATGAACGGGCAGTACACGCTCGATCTGCGCGACGCCGTCTACGGCGTTGGCTGACGCACGCTGCGAAAAAAGGCCCGACAAAGTCGGGCCAACGGGTTTGAGACACAAGGAGAATCCCGCCCACCCCATACCGGGCGGTTACGCCGCACTACACGACGTTCTTTTCGACGATCGGCCGGTTTTCGAGCACGCGCGCCCAGCCGAGCGACGACAGGTCGAGCGTGTCGTAACGCCCGCCCAGAATGAGTTCGCTGACGCCCCGCCCCGTCGCCGGCCCTTGCTGCAGCCCGTGGCCGCTGTAGCCGTTCGCGAACACGACGTTGTCGAGTTCGGGGTGGTAGCCGATGATCGCGTTGTGATCGAACACGTTGTACTCGTAGTACCCGGACCAGCAATGCTCGACGCGCAGCGCCTCGAATTCCGGCACGCGGTGCGCGAGCGTCGGCCAGATCACGTCGTCGAACAGGTCGTGGTCGACTTCGTCGAGCGGCAGGTCGTCCGGGTCGCGATCCGGGCTCGGCGACGTGCCGCAGATATACGTGCGCCCTTCCGGCCGGAAATACACGCCGGTCGGATCGATCAGCAGCGGGCAATCGGCGAGCTTCGCCGGCGACGATACGTTGAAGATGCTGCGCCGCCGCGCATACACGGGGATGTCGATGCCCATCATCGACGACAGCGTGCGCGTCCAAGCACCGGCCGCGTTGACGAGCGTGTCGCACGCGTAGCGCTCGCCGTCGCCCGTCACGACATGCGTGATCCTGCGGCCGTCGCGCACCACGTCCTTCACGTCGGCCGGCACGTAGCGCGCGCCGAGCGCCTGCGCCTTCTTGCGCAGCGCCTGCACGAGCCCGTAGCCGTCGAACCAGCCTTCGCCGCTCACGCCGTACGCGCCCGACGCGAGATCGTCGACGTTCAGCCACGGGAACTTCGCGCGCAGCGCGTCGCCGTCCATCAGCCGGATATCGGCGCCGAGGCGCGTCTGCAGCGCATGGTTCTCGCGCAGCGTCGCGTCGCCGGCCGGCGTCGCGAGGAACAGGTAGCCGCCCTCGTGCAGGTCGATCGACGGCCGGTGGCCGTCCACTTCGAGCCGCTCGCCGATCGTGCGCAGGAAGTCGATGCCGAACAGCGACATCTCGATCGACAACGGCGTGGAAAACTGCTGGCGAATCGACGCGGCCGACAGCGCCGACGACGATTTGGCATAGGTGGGGTCGCGTTCGATCACGGTCACGGCGACCGTGGGATCGGTGGCGCGCAGGAAATAAGCGATCGAGCTGCCGATCACACCACCGCCGACGATGACGACTTGAGAACTCACGACTGACTCCGGTTGCACGTAAAAGGCTCAGGGCCTGTGGTGATGCGTGCCGCGACTCGCGCGGCATCGCGCGGGCAAACTTCCTCGACGATCGCTTCGGCTATTTCAGCACGTCAGGCATCGCCGCGAAAGTCCGCGCGCATGTTGCGTTCAGTCCGCCGATTTCGTCGTGACGGGCTGCCACGCGGCGTTCTTCACCTCATACAGCGTCGAGCTCGGGTTCTTCAGGTCGCCCGTGTTCGTGAACGCGATCGTGCCGGTGATGCCGTCGTAGCGCGTGCCCTTCAGCGCGCCGTTGAAATCGGCCGGCTTCGTCGAGTTCGCCTTCTGCATCGCGTTGATCGCGATCCACGTCGCGTCGTACGCGAACGGCGCATACGCGAGCATGTCGACGCCGTACTTCTGCTTGAATTTCGTTTCGAACAGCTTGCCCTTCGCGAGACGCGACAGCGGCTGCCCGTATTCCCACACCGATGCGCCTTCGGCCGCATTGCCGGCAAGCTTGATGAAGTTCGCGTTCATCACGCCGCCGCCCGCGAGAAACTGCGCGCGGATGCCGAGCTGGCGCATGCGCTTCACGAGCATCGCGGCCTGCGCGTCGAGGCCGCCGAAGAACACGAGATCGGCATTGGCGCTCTTGATCTTCGTGAGCTGCGCGCTGAAGTCGACGGCCTTGTCGTTCGTGAATTCGCGCGCGACGATCGTGCCGCCGTTCGCCTTCACGGCCTTCTCGAATTCGTCGGCTTCGCCCTGGCCGAACGCGGTGCGATCGTCGATGATCGCGATGCGCTTCGCCTTCGTCACGCTCGCGGCGTACGCACCGGCGTTGCCGGCGTTCTGCGTGTCGGTCGCGATCACGCGGTACACGGTGTCGAGCCCCGCGCGCGTGATGTCGGGATTGGTCGCCGACGGCGTGATCATCGGAATGCCGGCCTTCGCATAGATCTTCGACGCGGGCAGCGTCGTGCCCGAATTGAAGTGGCCGATCACGACGGCCACCTGCGCATCGGCGAGCTGCTGCGCGGCCTGCACGCCGGTGCGCGGATCGCTCTGGTCGTCCTGCGACGCGACGACGAACTTCACCGGCTTGCCGCCGACGGTCGTCCGCGCCGCATTCGCTTCGTCGACGGCCATGCGCACGCCGTTCTCGATGTCCTTGCCGTATGCCGCGCCGCCGCCCGTCAGCGGGCCGGCCACGCCGACCTTGACGATCGTCTCCTGCGCATGGGCCGCGCCCGTCTGGAATGCGAAAAGCGCGGCGGTCAGCGCGACGCCGGAAAGCGAACGAATGCGGAACGTCATGGCAATCCTTCTTCTATGGGTCGGGATGCAACGCGAGACTGGCACGCGTCGGCAACCTCCTGCGCGCCGGTGATGCCTTTCCGTGCCGGAGTGCGTGCGACACGCCGATCCGGCCGGACGATCACCGCGGCTCCGTCTCCGAGGAACCTTTCATCGCGAAAGAGGTGAAGGGATTGTGGGTAGCCAATACCCGTCCAGCAAACGAAATATCGGAACTATGTCGTGAGGATTTGTCATCAAGTTCCGTGCTGATGGCCGATCGACGGCCGTCCGGCGGCGGCCGTGGATGGCGGTATTCCGTGGGGAATGGCGGCCGCGCCGAAGGGTAAAGGCCGGTCGTCGTCATGCCGGCCGCGCATCATCGTCGCGGCGCCGGCCCGGCCGGCCTTCGCGACGCCCACGGCGGGCGCCGCGTCATCGGTCAGTGCCGATCGGTGCCCGTATGCTTGCGCACCGCATCGGCGGCCTCACCGGCCTTCTCCTGGAGCTTGCCGGCCTGCTGCTCGGCCACGCCTTGCGCTTCGGTCTCGCGGTCGCCCGTCACCTTGCCGAGTGCTTCCTTGACCGAACCCTTGACCTGCTTGAGCTTGCCTTCGATGCGATTCCTGTCCATGGTCGTCTCCTGCGATGGTTGAGGAAAGCCGGCAATGCAGCGGCCTGCGCGGCACCGCCGAGCGGACAGGATCGCAAGCGGCGGCCACGGGCGGCAGATGCGGATGCACCAGTGCGCATGGTGCATTCGCACCGATCCCGTCAGTCCGTGCCTTTCGCGCCGCCCTTGTCGCCGCGCGCGCCGTTCGTTTCGGCCGCGCCGACGATGCCGCGCTCGCGCGCCCAGACGATCGCCTCGGCGCGGCTGTGCACGTCGAGCTTCGCGTAGATCGTCGCGACGTGATTGCGCACGGTGTTCGGCGCCAGCCCGAGGCGACCGGCGATCTCCTTGTCGGCGAGGCCGTGGCACAGCAGGTCGAACACGTCGCGCTCGCGCGCGGTCAGGTCGGACAGTTGGGCGCCCGCATCCGGCGCGTTCGCGCGCCGCACGTTCGCGAGCTTCTCGATCAGCGTGCGGCTGAACCACGACGCGTCCTGCATCGCGGTCTCGATCGCATAGACGAGCTCCATCTCCGTGCGCTTGCGGTCGCTGATGTCCAGCAGCGCGACGAGCAGGCAGTCGCGCCCGTGAATCGCGACGGGATCGGCCGACACGACGCAATCGCGCACGTCGCCGTCGCGCGTGCGGATCTGTACGTCCACGTTGCGCACGTGGCCGTCGCGCGCGAGCCGGCCTTCGATGCGCGACCACGCGCCGCGTTCGGCCCACAGCCCGATCTCGTCCGCGGATTTGCCGAGCAGGTCGGCCTGCGCGTGGCCCGTCATCGCGGCAAACGCATCGTTCACGTCGAGCAGCTCGAAACGGTCGGCCGTGACGATCGCGGTCGCGACCGGCGCCATCCGGAAGGCCGTCGCGAAGCGTTCCTCGCTTTGCATCAGCGCGCGTTCGGCCTGCTTGCGCGGCTCGAGATCCATGAACGTGAACAACATGCACGCCTCGCCGTTCATGTCGATCGGCTGCCCGGCGACGACCACCGCCTTGGTGCTGCCGTCGGCAAGTTTGAGCACGGCTTCCATCTGCGGGATGGTCGCGCCTTCGCCGAGCCGCTCGATCGCCAGCTCGCGCCGCTCGGCCTGGTCCAGCACGTCGACCTCGTACACCGAGCGGCCGAGCACGTCGTCGCGTGCGTGGCCCGTCATGTCGAGAAAGCCCTGGTTGACCTTCACGTAACGCAAGTCGTCGAGCCGGCAGATCACGGCCGGCGCCGGATTCGCGTTGAAGGTGCGCTCGAAGCGCTCTTCGGCGCTCGCCCATTCGGTCGCGTCGTGCAGCACCAGCGCGAGGCAGTCGGGTTCGCCGGCCGCGTTCGTCAGCACGAGGCTGCGGATGCGGTGCACCCAGCTCACCGACTCGTCGGCGGCCGATTCGACCTCGACCGTCACGTCGCTGAACTCCTCGCCGGCGATCACGCGATCCATCGGATAGTGGCCGTCGCGCACGGGATGGTTGTTCCGGTAGCGCAGCCGGAATCGCTCGCGGTATTCGGTGACGTCCGCGCCGAGCGCCTTAAGCTCGGTCACGCCGTGCATCGCGAGCGCAGCCTCGTTCGCCCAGACGATCCGCTGGTCCGGCTCGATCAGGATCACGCCCTCGGTGAGCCCCGCGATGATCTGGTGCAGCTGGCGCCGGTCGGTATGCGACTTGAGCACCTGTTCGTCTACTGGTTCGTTCATCGAATCGTCGTCCCTGTCGTCAACATGAGCGGTCAACATGCGCGCCGGCCGCGCGCCCGTGGCGGCGGCACATGCCAGCCGCCGCGTGCGGCGATGATCGTGTGCCGGGCAACGGCGCGACAGGCGCGGATGCACTACCCCGAATAGTACATTCGCACGCCGCCGCCGATCGTGCGGCGCCCCGCCGAACGAGGCGGCGCGGCCTGCGCGCCCGCCACGGCGGGTTGCCCGGGTCGTGGTGCATGTGCCGTTCCCGCCCGTGTGTTCCGTCCCCCGGTGCAAACGCACTAGCCCACCCGGTGAATTTGCGCGATGTCCGCCCGCGTTCGCGTCGGTACGCTGGTACTGCATCGGCGCTCATGCGCTGCCCTTTCATACCGCAGAGGGAGGACACCAGGATGGAATTGCATCAGACACCCGATCCGACGCGGCCCGAGCCGGCCCCGGACAATCCGCCCGAACCGGCGCCGGGCACCGATCCGCCGGTGCCGCTGCCGCCCGACGTGCCGCGCCCGGACATGCCGCCGCGCGAGCCCGGTTACGACACGCCGATCGCGCGCTAAGCCGCGCCATGGGCCGGAATGCACGGGAACGATCCGTGCTCGCCCACCGATTGATTCAACCCGCCAATCGAAGGAGGACATCAATGAACAAGACCTCGCACCTTTCGACCCTGCTCGCCGTCAGCGCGGCGTTCCTGCTTTCCGCGGCCCCGCTCACGAACGCGCATGCCCAGGCATCGTCGACCGACAGCGGCATGGCGACCGAATCGAACCAGCCTGTCACCGACACGTGGATCACGACCAAGGTAAAGAGTGAACTCGCGACCACCAAGGGCGTGGAAAGCACTGACATCAGCGTGAAGACGGTGGACGGCGTCGTCACGCTGACGGGCGTGCTGCAGACGAAGACCGCCGTGAAGAAGGCCATCGCCGTCACCCGCGCGATCAAGGGCGTGAAGCACGTCGACGCGTCCGGCCTGAAGGCGAAGGCCTGAGCTACCCCGCGGCCGAGCGCCGCACTTTTCTCCCCTTATGAAAGGAGTACACGATGAACGAGGACAAGATCCAGGGCCAGTGGAAGCAGCTCACCGGCAAGCTGAAGGCCAAGTGGGGCAAGCTGACCGACGACGATCTCGCGGTTGCGGAAGGCAATCGCGACTATCTGGCCGGCAAGATCCAGGAGCGTTACGGGATCGCCCGCGACGAAGCCGAGAAGCAATTGAAGGAATTCGACCGCGAGCTGTAACGCGCCAGTCGTCTCACCCTGCCGCGACGCACGCCGCGTCGCGGCCACGAGGAGGACAACGACATGGGCAAATATCTGATCGCATGGCTGCTCGGCGTACCGATCGGGCTGCTGGTGCTGTTTTATCTGGTCACGCACCTGTTCTGACGCACGCGACGCCCCGTCGACGCAAACGGGCCGGCGGCTGAAACCAGCCGCCGGCCCTTCTGCTTTCCTCCCTGCCGCGCGACGCGAAGCGCTTACTTCGCCGCGTTCGCCGTCATCTTGAAGATGCCCTGCGCGTTGCCCGCATCGAAGCGCAGGTCGGTCACCCAGCGACGCGACGCCTGGTCGAACGTGCGCTTGCGCGTGATGAACTCGTAGAACGAACCGGGCACGTTGCGCTTCACGGTGCCGCCGTCGCGCGTGCGGAACTCTCGCTCGACGGTATCCGCGCGATAGGCCGTCTGGAACACGCGGCCCGAGCGCGAGCGCTCGACTTCCGGCTTCATCGGTCGGCCCTTCGCCTTCTCGTCGTCGGACAGCTTGAACACGTCGGCGACGCGGTCCGTCGCGTGATTGAACGCATTGCCCTCGGTCGCGATCCACGCCATTTCCGCCGATTCCATCAGCAGCGTCTCGTAGTCGAGTTCGTTCGGCACGTCGTGCTGACGCGCGAACGCGCCGACGATTTCCGGCAGCAGCGCGTGCGCGGCTTCCAGCGGCAGCCAGCCTTCGCGCTCGACCTCCCACAGCAGCGCGACGGCCGCCGGCGACAGCGGGTCGCGCGACGAGCTGACCACGTTCGTCACGGCCTGCTGGAATTCCTTCGAAAAGCGCTCCGGATGCAGTTCGCTGACGAAGAACTGCGCGATTTCGTCCGGCGCGTCTTCATGCGCGTACGCGCGGCCCGTCATGCCGAGCTTGTCGAGCGGATAACGGCCGTTCAGCCGGAAGCCGAGCGGACGCAGGATACGCGTGAATGCGGCTTCGCCCGGCGGCAGCGCGCCCGTATGCGGCCAGCGCACCGTGCGTAGCGCGCCGTGGTCGAAATAGACGGAGCCGCCGCTTTCGATCGCGTCGGCCGTGTACGCGCGGCCGTTCGCCGAACGCTCGAGCAGCCCTTCGAACAGCGCCATGTTCATCGCCTGCGCGATTTCCGCGCGCGTCACGACGCCGTCCTCCCACTCCTCGAGGATGGCCGGCATGTTCAGGGTCGAGAACAGGGCGTCGGTCTTCGCCTGTCCCAGCAGCTTCGTCAGCAAGCTGTCGATATTCGGATTGCGCATCGGGATTCTCGTCTCGGGGGACCCGCCGGCAAGCGCGCCGGCCACTCGTCGGCCGGCCGCCCACGGGCGCCTGACCTTGCATGGCAAGCATTATTCAAAGGGTTGCAACGGCGCGTAAAGCGAGATTAAATTGATATGTGATGAGTTTTTGGAATTATCGATTGTTCTTCGCCGGCATTTCGCCCCGGCGTCGGGCGGCTCCGTCCATCAGACAAAACGAGCATCATGCGCAAATTCAAGATCCCCAACATGGGTGCGCTCGTGGCCTTCGAAGCCGCCGCCCGCCATGAGAGCTTCACGCACGCGGCCAAGGAGCTGTTCCTGACCGAAAGCGCCGTGTCGCGGCAGATCGCGACGCTCGAAGCGAGCCTCGGCGTGCGGCTGTTCGCGCGCGTGAAGCAGCGCGTCGTGCTGACGCGCGCCGGCAAGCTGTACGGCACGCAGGTGCGGCGCGCGCTGGAGGCGCTCGACCGCGACACGCTGTCGATCATCGCGCACGGCAGCGGCGGCGGCTACCTGGAACTCGCGGTGCTGCCGACCTTCGCGTCGCACTGGCTGATCCCGCGCATCAAGAGCTTCTACGACCGCACGCCCGACGTGCGCGTGAACATGGGCAGCCGCACCGACCTGTTCTCGTTCGAGGACACGCACTTCGAAGCCGCGATCCACTACGGCAAGCCGACCTGGCCCGGCACGTCGTCCGACTACCTGTTCGGCGAGGAAGTCGTGCCGATCTGCTCCCCCGCGCTGCTGAAGGGGCCCGTCGAGCGCGTCGAGGATCTGCTCGCGTATCCGCTGCTGCACTCGACCACGCGCCCCGGCGCGTGGGCGCAGTGGTTCGAGACGCACGGCGTCGAGGACATCCGCACGATGCAGGGCGTGCGCTACGAATTGCATACGATGCTGATCAGCGCGGCGGCGGCCGGGCTCGGCGTCGCGCTCGTGCCGAAGTTCTTCGTCGAGGAACAGTTGCAGCAGCTCGGCCTCGTCGTACCGTGCGATGCGGCCACCGTCGGCGATTCGGCGTACTACCTCGTGTATCCGACGGAGTTCAGCCACAGCAAGCCGCTGGAATCGTTTCGCGGGTGGCTGCTCGAACAGGCAAGCGCGTATGCGGCGCCCGAGCGCGACGCGCACGACGCCGACGAGGCGGACGACGAGGACGTCGAGTAAGGGCGCCGCCGCGCCGGCGTCATGGCGCGGTGGCGCCGCAGGCGTGCCGCGCCGGCACGTCGGCTGCCACGACCCTCAGCAGCCGCGCGCGATCGGGCGTTTCCAGCCCCGGGCACGCGGTCTCCAGATCGCGAATCACGAGCGTTGCGCGCCCGTCGAACCGGCATACGCCGCGCGGCTGCGCCGCGGGCAGCCGCAGCCCGCGGGCCGCCTCGCGCTGGTTCGTGAAAACGATCACGCCCGCGCGTTGCGAGCGATCAGGCAAGCGCCGGGCGGACGCATCGTCCTCTTCGAACCACACGTCCGACCCGAGCGATTCGTCGCCGTAGTCGAGCGCGTAGCGCCCCGACAGCGTGATCGTCCGGTCGACATGCATCGCGTGGCACCCCGGCTCGGCATCCGCCGCGATCGTCTGCGCACCGGCCGCGACCGGGCCGCATACCAGCAACGATAGAAACAGCGCGCGGGCGCGGCCGGTCAGGCTCGATACATCGATCGTGTGGCGGATCATGGGCAGTCAGGGGCGCGGGTCGTCGTGACGAAGACCCGCATTGTCGCGCACCGCGTGCGTTACATGTGCCACTTCACCGTGGCGGTCAGCGTGCGCGGATCGCCCGGCATGTTGTACAGGTCCGCGTTGCCGTGCGCGGCGATGAAGTAGCGGCGATTGAACAGGTTGTCGAGCGTGAGCGTCACGTCGACCTTCTTGCTGCGATAGCCTGCGCCCAGGTTGAACACCGTGAACGACGGCAGCGTGACGAGATCGCTCGCCGACGTATAGCGCGCCGACTGGAACTGCATGCCGGCCGCCGCATAGAAACCGTACGGCAGCTCGCGCTTGAGCCACAGGTTCGCGCTGTGGCGCGGCATCAGCCCCGGCGTGTTGCTCGACAGCGAGAGGCCGGCCGCCGTCGATTGCGCGGAACCGTCCACCGTGCCGTTCAGGTACGCGTAACCCGCATACACCGACCACTTCGGCGCGATCTCGCCGGTGAAGCCGAGCTCCATCCCGCGCACGTGCTGCGTGCCGATCGGCAGCGCATAGCCGGGATTCGCCGGGTCGCCGATCTGCTGGTTGGTCTGGCGCATGTCGAACAGCGCGACGCTGGCCGTCGCCTTGCCGCCAAGGTCGAAGCGCGAGCCGACTTCATACGCGGTGGTCTTCTGCGGCGCGAGCGCGGCGCCGTTCGAGAACGCGCCGGAACTGATCAGCGTGTCGGCCAGCGGCGAGAACGACTGGCTGAACGACCCGTACAGCGTGAGCCAGTCGAGCGGTTCGTAGATCAGGCCGACACGCGGGCTCCACGCGTGATCGGTGCGGTCGAGATTGACGTTCGACGACGTGTAGTCGTGGCGGATCTGGTTCAGGTAGTCGAAGCGCAGGCCGGCGAGCACCTTCCAGTGTTCGGTCAGCGAGATCAGGTCCTGCGCGTACACGCCCGCGAGCCCGACGACGGTCGACGCGTTCGTCTTCGCACGCGCGCCGATCGGCACGCCGGGCAGGACGACCGGCTGCGGATTGAAGAGATCGTAGTTCGCGACCTTCGTCACGCTGTAGATCGTGTCGAACTTCTGCTGCTGCGACAGCTCCAGCCCGTACAGCAGCTCGTGGCGCATGCCGAACAGCGACGTCTTCTGCGTGAGCTCGAACAGCCCGTCGATGCCGTGGTCGGTGCGCTGGCGCGTCGACTGGTCGAGCGTGACGACCGGGTGTGCAGCGGTCTTGATCGGCTCGTACGTCACGTAGTTCTTCCGCTCGAGCGAGAAGTCGTACGCGCGGATCGCGCCGTGAAACGACAGCGAATCGTTGAAGCGGTGATCGAGCGACACCGTCGCGCTTTTCGCGGAGACGTCGTTGTACGAACTGTTCCCGCCGTCGGCCGACCCGTAGTACGTGTTGATCGGCACGTCGACCGGCCGGCCGCGATACGCGGGAATCCCCTGGTCGGACGTGCGGCGGTCGTGCAGGTAGTCGAATTCGACGTTCAGCACCGTGTCGCTGTCGAGCTTGAACTGCGCGGACGGCGCGATCGCCTGCCGGTTGAGCTGGAATTTGTCGCGGAAGCTGTTCGAATTCTCGGCCGCGCCGGTCATGCGAAAGCGCGCTGCGTCGTTCGCGTTCCAGCCGAGGTCGAACTCGCCGCGCCGCTCGCCGCGCGTGCCGAGCGTCACGCCCACGTCGTTCACCGGGTTCGCCTGCGGCCGCTTCAGCACGCGGTTCACGATGCCGCCCGCCGAGCCGCGCCCGTACAGCACGGCCGCCGGCCCCTTCAGCACCTCCACGCGATCGACGTTCGACAGGTCGCGGTAGTAGAGCGCGTCGTCGCGAATGCCGTCGACGTACTGGTCCGTGATGCTGTTGAAGCCGCGGATCGTGATCTGGTCGCGCTGGCCGTCGCCGACCGAGAAGCCGACGCCCGGCACGTTGCGCAACGCGTCCTGCAGCGACGTCGCGTTCTGATCCTCGATCACCGCGTGCGGCACGACGTTCACGGTCTGCGGCACGTCCATCAGCGACATGTCGGTCTTGGTCGCCGCGCGCGAATGGCCGCCGTCGTACGACGCATGCTCGGCGGCCGCGTTGACGGAAATCGCGGGCAGGGTCGCCGCGGCGTCGCTCGCCTGCGCAAACGAAGTGCGGGCGCCGGCCAGCGACGTGGCGATCAGAAGCGCATGGCACGCGCTCTTGTTGAGTTTCATCGTGAACGTAGAGGTAGTGAAGAAAGCGGCGAACGGGGCACGCCGGCCGCGCGCCCGGCACGAAAAAAGCCGTGACGTCCGGTCACGGCTCGTAATGCGGCGAAATAATAAACGAGAATGATTCGTGTTTTTAATTAATTTGCGGCATGTCGCCTGCCTGCAACGCGGACGTGGAGCGCGCTCTGTATTCCTGACGAATACCTTTCCGTTTCAGGCCGTCGAGCGGCTTGATTCGTAATGTAAACGAAAGAATTGAATCGCTCGTCTCGTGTGGCGACGATCGGTAAAAGGCGGGATTCGGGATACGGCGATGGAGAAGCTGGAGAGGATCACGAAGGATCGAGACAAGCAGGCGCGACGGATTCAATCGTCCGGTGCGCGCCGGACCGGGCAACCCCGACCCGGCGCTCCGGGCAGCCGACCTCGTATCGGCGGCGCGGCGGATCTTCTTCTGTTCTTCACTGCGTCTGCTCTCAGGTTCACTGCATTTTTTTCCTCACCGCGTCGCGCCATTATCCGCTCAATTCGGCCGAAGTAAAACGTTTGCGATTGCACCCGCACGGCTATGCCGGCGATTCGGAAACAGTCTTTCGAAATACTTGCGGTAATTGCGACGTGATTCCGCGTTGTTGCATTCGCTGCGGCGTTCCTTTTAAATGGAACTGGTTCCATTCGCCGGATCGGCCACATTGGCGCGTGACGTGCAGCCGCGTGCGCGTCATGATGCCGATTCAGGATCGAGGATCATTCCGCTCAGGATTCGCATCGCCCGTCCTTCCCGGACACCCCGTCAAACGAGACCGTCATGCCCGATTCCGCCTCCCTGCAGCACCTGTTTCCCGCGTTACAAGAGATTCCCGCCGAATTCCGGCTGGCTTCGCCGATCCACCAGCGCGTGTCGCTCGTCGACGGCGAATTGCGACCGTGGGACGGCGCCACCAAGACCGTGCTGTCGCCGGTATGCGTGCGGCAGGCGGACGGCAGCGTCGAGCAGGTCGAGATCGGCAGCTACCCGGTGATGGGCGAAACGGAAAGCGACGCGGCGCTCGACGCCGCGGTGCGCGCGTACGACGCCGGCCGCGGCGAGTGGCCGACGATGAAGGTCGAGCAGCGCATCGCGTGCATGCAGGACTTCATCAAACGGATGGTCGCGCAGCGCGAACTCGTCGTGAACCTGATCATGTGGGAGATCGGCAAGAGCCTCGCCGATTCGCAGAAGGAGTTCGACCGCACCGTCACCTACATGACGCAGACGATCGACGCGCTGAAGGAGCTCGACAACGCGAACTCGCGCTTCGTGATCGCGGAAGGCACGATCGGCCAGATCCGCCGCACGCCGCTCGGCGTCGTGCTGTGCATGGGCCCGTACAACTATCCGCTGAACGAAACCTTCGCGACGCTGATCCCCGCGCTGCTGATGGGCAACACCGTGGTGTTCAAGCCGCCGCAGTACGGCACGCTGCTGTTCGAACCGCTGCTCGAGGCGTTCCGCGACGCGTTCCCGAAGGGCGTGATCAACACGATCTACGCACCGGGCGCGGTGGTCGTGCCGCACATGCTCGCGTCGGGCAAGATCAACGTGCTCGCGCTGATCGGCTCGAGCAAGGTCGCCGATCACCTGAAGAAGCAGCACCCGAAGTCGCACCGGCTGCGCGCGATCCTCGGCCTCGACGCGAAGAACGCGGCGATCGTGCTGCCCGACGCCGATCTCGACCTCACCGTGAAGGAGTGCCTGCTCGGCGCGCTGTCGTTCAACGGCCAGCGCTGCACCGCGCTGAAGATGCTGCTCGTGCATCGCTCGATCGTCGACGAATTCCTGAAGCGCTTCACCGCCGCGCTCGAACAGCTGAAGATCGGCATGCCGTGGGAAAAGGGCGTCAGCATCACGCCGCTGCCGGGCATGCATCGCACCGCGTACATGACCGACGCGATCGACGACGCGAAGGCGAAGGGCGCGCGGGTCGTCAACCACCAGGGCGGCGAGTTCAGCAAGACGCTGTTCTACCCGGCCGTCGTGTATCCGGTGTCCGAAGGGATGAAGCTGTACCGCGAGGAGCAATTCGGGCCGATCATTCCGGTCGCGCCGTTCGACGACGTCGATACCGCGCTCGACTACGTGACGACGTCGGAGCACGGCCAGCAGGTCAGCATCTTCGGTTCCGATCCGGCGCAGATCGGCGCGCTCGTCGATCCGCTCGTGAACCAGGTGTGCCGCGTGAACATCAACTGTCAGTGCCAGCGCGGGCCCGACGTGTTCCCGTTCGCGGGGCGCAAGGATTCGGCGGAAGGCACGCTGTCGGTGAGCGACGCGCTGCGCGCGTTCTCGATTCGCTCGATGGTCGCGGCGAAGCAGACCGACAGCAGCAAGCAGTTGCTCGACTCGATCGTGTCGGATCACCACTCGAAGTTCATCAATACGGGCTTCATTTTCTGAAGCCGGCTTGACCGATGCCGGAGCCTCCGTCGCACGCCGGTGCGGCGCAGGCTCCGGCACACGCTGCACGGCTAAACGTTCGTCGCCAGCAGCCGAACGCCCGCCACGCCGAACACGACGGCCAGACACGCTTCCATCGCACGCCGCCCGCGCACGTACAGCCGGCGCGCACCGTCCATCGAGAACACCAGCGCGTAGCCGCCGAACACCACGCAGCCGATCGCGAGGCAGCCCGGCACGACGGCGCCGTGCGCGCCGCCCGCGCCGTTCGACGACAGCGCGACGATCGACACCCACACGAGGATCGCCTTCGGATTGGTCAGGTGCAGCATCGCGCCGCGCACGTAGAAACGCGACAGCCGCTGCTCGCGCGCCGCGTTGGCGGTTGCAGCCGGCGGGCCCGACAGCGCCATGCGCCCCGACTTGAACGCGAGCCACAGCAGGTACAGCCCGCCGAACACCTTGATCGCGACCAGCAGCTTCGACCACGCGAGCAGCGCGGCCGAGACGCCGAGCGCCGCCACCGTTGCCCAGAACATCGACCCCGAAATCACGCCGAGCGCGAACGCGAGCGCCGCCTTGCGGCCCTGGTTCGCGGCGACCGACATGATCGCGAGATTGCTGGGGCCGGGGCTGGCCGTGCCGATGAAATAGGCGGTGTAGGCAAGCAGCAGGTTGGCGGAGAAGAAGGCGTGGGCGTTCATGTCGCACCTCGGGAGATGATCGGGAGATTGTCGGCAAACCCGCACCGTGTGCCCATGGACAATTGCGCGGCGATTCGCTGGGCCAGTTGCGTGACCATGCAACCGATTGCCGCGCGCCGGACCGTCTCTGTTTTGAAACAACCGGCGCGCGCGCCGCCGGTTCGCGCGACGCGGCGGCACACGCGCCATGCAGACGTTTCCCGGCAGCGGACGCACGGCGGGCGTGGCGCAACCGCACGGCACGCGCGATGCCGGCCGTTCGCCGGCAGATACGCGCGGCCCGCCCGAGGTCCGCGTTACGTTACATACATGAAGCATTTCGCATCGTCGCGCCGCGTCGGGCGCCCGGGTCCGCCCACCTCCCGCCCGTAGACACCCTCGTCGATCACCTGCGCGATCCAGTCCCGGCGGGACTCGCCGACCGATGCCGGATCGCGTCTCAACATTACTCAACAATCGTTCGGCGGCGCTGGTACGGAATCTGCATTCCGTTCGGGCAGAAGCCGCGCCCCATACCGCGCGGACATGATTCACCCTCGGGCGCTCCACGGATCCGCCCGTACGATACGCACACGCAACGAGGCTCTTCATGGATGCGCAGCCCAACTCGTCCGATTCGTCGTTCCAGCTCTTCCTCGCGAAGGTGCTCGAACAGCCGCTGCCCGACTGGACCGAAAAACAGCAGATGGAACTCGAGATGGCGCGCACGCTGTCGACGCAAATGGTCACGCTCGCCGAAGACATGCGCGGCCGCGCGCCCGATCTCGCACGCTGCCTCGTGCTGCTCCGCTACGCGAAGGTGCTCGACTTCATGCTGACGTCGCTCGCCGCGCACCGCGACATTCATCCGCAGACGCTGCGCACGCTGTTCCGGCTCGCGAACCTGAAGGTCGACGACGCGTATCCGGTGTGAGCCGGCGCAACCGGCCGGAGGCCGCGCACGACCGGTGCGGCCACGCCGGCCATGCGTGATTCGCCCCACGCACACGCACGGCCCGCCTGCCCCTCCGCGCAAACGGAGGTACAATCGCGCGCCATGAACGCACTTCGCCGCTTCCTGCTCCGGCCAGGCGTCGCGCGACAGTTGCTGTGGGGGTTCCTCCTCGTGACGCTGCTGTCCCGCGCGCTGATGTCGGGCGCCGTGATGCTCGATCCGGACGGTCCGGATGCGGGCTCGGTGGTGCTGTGTTCCGGCCAAGGCCCGCTGATCGTCACGAGCGCCGCGCTGGCCGCCCGCTTCGACGCGAGCGCGCCGATCACGCCGGCCAACGATGCGCGCGCGCTCGTCGACGCGCTCGAGCATGACGCGCACGCCGACAAGGCCGCGCCCTCCGGCCACGGCGACGGCCTGTGCGCATTCGGCGCCGCGCTGTTCACCGCGCTCGCATCGTTCGTGCTGCTGGTGCTGCTGTTCCCCGCGGCGCCGCCGCGGCGCTTCCGCGTTCAATTCGACAGCCTTCCTTTCGTGCGATCGATATTCGACGATCGCCCGCCCTCCCACGCGCCTCCTCTGTTCTGCTGAACGTTCCGCCCCGTGGCGCGTGCACGTCGACGTGCATGCGCGTTCACGCCGTTCATTTCACCCGACCTGATTCACGCGTTCACTCGCATGCCCGCCTCGCGCGGGCGACGCCGCCCCGCGCACCGTTTGCGCGGCGGGCCGCGCCGCCTGCCTGCGGCGATGCACGCACGCGGGTGTGACGCACGTCGACGGCGGCCGGCCCGCGCCGCTCCCGCCGCTCGACGAACCCGAGGAGTTCACACCATGTCGACCACCGTCGATCGGGCCATCTCGCCCGCCCGTTCCGCCAGCGCCGGTTACCGGACGCTCTGGCGCTGGCATTTCTATGCCGGCCTGTTCGTGATGCCGTTCCTCGTGATCCTCGCGATCACGGGCACGCTCTATTGCTTCCAGCCGCAGATCGAGCCGCTGCTGTATCCGCATCGGCTGATCGTCGAGCCGCGCGCGACGCCGCGACTCGATGCCGACACGCTGCTCGCCCGCGCCCGCACCGCGATGCCGGCCGGCGCGACGCCGATTTCCGTGCAGGTCGCCACCGCGCCGGATCGCAGCGCCGAGTACGTTTTCCGGCTGCGCGACGGCAGCCGCGAGAGCGTGTACGTGAACCCGTACGACGGCAGCGTGCTCGGCACGCTCAGCGTCGAGAACCGCTTCATGCAGGTCGACCGAATGCTGCATCGCAAGCTGCTGCTCGGCAAGACCGGCGAGTTGCTGATGGAACTCGTCGCGTGCTGGACCTTCGTGATGATCGGCACCGGCATCGCGCTGTGGTGGCCGCGCGGCGCGGCACGCGTCGGGCGCGCGCTGCGGCCCGACCTGTCGCTGCGCGGCCGGCCGCTGTGGAAGAGCCTTCACGCGACGGCCGGTATCTGGCTCGCGGCCGGCACGATCGCGTTCATCCTGTCCGGGCTGCCGTGGTCGGGCTCGTGGGGCAAGAACTTCAAGGCGCTCGCCGCGACCGTGAACCTCGGCGCGCCGGAAGGCGCGTGGGGCGGTGCATCGGTGCGCTCGACGCGCCCCGGCGCCGCAGCGACGCCCGAGACCGCGCGTGCGCAGGCGGCCGCGCCGTCCGGCCATCACCACGATTCCGGCGAAGCGATGCCGGGAATGGTGATGGACGACCTGCCGTTGCCGCAGACGCCGTGGGCGGTCGGCAACGTGCCCGTGCCGCATTCGCCGTCCGCGCCGACGCCCGCGCCGCTGCCGCTGGCCCGCGCGATCGCGATCGTCGCCGGCCTCGGCGTGACGAGCGGCTACACGCTCGCGCTGCCGTCCGGCGCGGACGGCGTGTTCACCGCGTCGTACTTTCCGGCCGACCCGAAGGCCGAACGCACGATCTACGTCGACCAGTACAGCGGTGCCGTCTTGAAGGACATCCGCTATGACGACTACGGCGCGGTAGCGCGAGCCGTGTCGTACGGCACGTCGCTGCACATGGGCCGATATTTCGGGCTCGCGAACCAGATCATCTGCGCGGTGCTGTCGCTCGGGCTGGCCGCGATGGCCGTCACGGGTACCGTGATGTGGTGGAAGCGCCGCCCGGCCGGGACGCTCGGCGCACCGTCGCGCGAACGCGGCACGCCGCCGATGCGCGGCTGGATCGCCGGGCTCGTGCTGCTCGGCATCGTCTTCCCGTTGATGGGGCTGACGATCGTCGCGGTCTGGTTGATCGACCGGCTGCTGTTCGGCCGCGCGGCTGCCGCCGCGGCGTGATCGATGCAAGCGCTTCCCCCATTCGAAGGAACCCGAAACAATGAAGTTCAGATTGATGCTGCCTGCTGCCGTGCTCGCGGCGCTGTCGCCGGCCGGGCAGGCACAGGAAAGTGGCGTTGACGGCACCGGCGCCACGCTCGCACCGATTCGCGTCGACGCGCAGAAGTCGCCCGCCCTGACGCAACCGCTCGACACCGGCAGCCATCTCGGGCTGTCGCCGCTCGAAACGCCCGCGAGCGTCGAACAGATCAGCCGCGCGACACTCGACACGCGCGGCGACAGCTCGATCATCGACGCCGTGAGCCGCGCCGCCGGCATCAGCGCGTCGCCGCATCCGGGCAACGGCAACTCGGAGCTCGCCGCGCGCGGCTTCGTCGGCGCGTCGTCGGTCACGCAGCTGTACGACGGCGTGCGCCCGTACGGCGCGATTGGCGTCACGTTCCCGTTCGACACGTGGTCGGTCGACCATATCGACGTGCTGCGCGGCCCCGCCTCGGTGATCTACGGCGAAGGCGCGATCGGCGGCGTGGTCAACATCGTCCCGAAGAAGCCGACGCGCACGCCGATCCGCAACGAACTGCAAATCGGCGGCGGCACCGAGGGTACGGCGCGCGCCGCGTTCGGCAGCGGCGGCGCGATCAACGACAAGCTGTCGTACCGCTTCGACATCAGCGGCAACCGATCGTCCAACTGGGTCGATCGCGGCAATTCGCGCAACCTGTCGGTCTCCGGCGCGCTGCGCTACGACGTGACGCCCGACCTGTACGTGACGGCATCGTACGCGCAGGGCTTCATGCATCCGATGCAGTATTTCGGCGTGCCGCTCGTCAACGGTGCGCGCGATCGTGCGCTCGACAAGAAGAACTACAACGTCGGCGACGCCGACATCGCGTTCCGCGACAGCTGGGCCACCGTATCGGCGAACTGGCAGCCGAGCGACGGCCTGAACGTGACGAGCACGCTGTACCGGATGAAGAGCAACCGTCACTGGAAGGATGCGGAGTACTACACGTATCTGCCGTCGAGCGCGCAAGTCCGGCGCAGCAGCTACACCGAGATCTTTCACGACCAGGAGCAGTACGGCAACGTGACGACGGCCACCGTCGGCAGTGTGCTGCTCGGGATGCGCAACACGTTTTCGGCGGGCGTCGAGTTCAACCACACGACGTTCCAGCACGACAACAACTCGCCGTATGCGGGCACGTCGACGGTCGATCCGTTCGACTTCGATCCGGGCCGTTTCATCAATACGGCCGGCACGTTTCCGAAGTACCGCAGCCAGTCGAACCAGTACGCGCTGTTCGCGGAGAACCGGCTCGAGATCACGCCGCGCTGGTCGGTGATCGGCGGGCTGCGCTACGACCATGCAAGCGTGAACCGCGACGATCTCGTGAACGGCGGCGCATTCACGAAGGTGTTCGCGAATACCGGCTGGCGCATCGGCACCGTGTACGACGTGCGGCCCGGCCTCGCCGTGTACGGCCAGTACTCGGTCGCGGCCGATCCGGTCAGCTCGCTGCTGTCGCTGAATGCATCGAAGGCGAACTTCACGCTCGCGACCGGCCGGCAGATCGAGATCGGCGTCAAGCAGTCGTTCCTCGACGGCAAGGCCGAATGGACGCTCGCCGCGTACCGGATCGTCAAGAGCAACCTGCTGACGGTCGACCCGGTGAACCCGAACCAGTCGATCCAGGTCGGCCAGCAGTCGTCGCGCGGGCTGGAGGCGACGGTCGGCGCGGAGATCGCGAAGGACTGGCGCGTCGATGCGAACGTGTCGATCCTGCGCGCGAAATACGACGATTTCCAGCAGTCGTCAGGCGGCGCGACCGTGTCGCGCGCGGGCAACGTGCCGGTGTCGGTGCCGCAGCGGCTCGCGAACCTGTGGGTGAGCTGGCGCTTCGCGCCAGACTGGACGGGCATCGCGGGCGTCAAGTACGTGGGCAAGCGGTTCGCCGATACCGCGAACCAGCTCGTGATGCCGTCGTACACGACCGTCGATCTCGGCCTCGCGTGGAAGCCGCGCAAGGACACGACGATCACCGCGCGCGCGTACAACGTGTTCAATCGCCGCTACGTGCAGTCCGCGTACTACAACGAGACGCAGTATCTGCTCGGCAACGACCGGCGGTTCGAGGTGCTGGCGAACTACCGCTTCTGAGCGCGCACGCCGCCGCGCAACGTGCAAGGCGGCACGGGCGCGGCGGCGTGCCGGTCAGCCTTCGGCATCGCCGCCGCCAATCCGGAGGCGCCCGTCACGCACGCGGGCCCGCCATCCACTTCCGGTAGCGCCGCGTCTGGCACTGCGCGGCCAGTTGCTCCCGCACCAGCGCGCGCAACGGCGACACCCGCGGGTGCGTGCGGCGCCCTTCGCTGAGCCGCGCGAGCTGGAACTTGACGACGGCCATGTTCGCCAGCGCGCCCAGCGCCTTGTTCTTCCAGCGGATCGGCTGCAACACCGGCGCGCTGTCCTTGCCGGCGCGCCAGTCGCGCGGCAGGTTCGGGTCGATCGACAGCGCGGTCGCGATGCCGACCATCGCCACGCCGCTGTCCACCACCTGCTCGGCCACCGCACGGCGGCGGATCCCGCCCGTGACCATCAGCGGCATCCGCGCGACGGCGGTGATGTCGCGCGCGAATTCGAGGAAATACGCTTCGCGCGCGAGCGTACGCCCATCGCGCGCCTCGCCCTGCATCGCCGGCACTTCATAGCTGCCGCCCGACAGTTCGACGAGATCGACGCCGAGCGGATTCAGCAGTTCGACCACGCGCTTCGCGTCGTCCGCGCTGAAGCCGCCGCGCTGGAAATCCGCCGAGTTCAGCTTCACCGCGACGACGAAGGCCGGCGACACCGCCGCGCGCACCGCCTTCACGATATCGAGCAGCAGGCGCGCGCGATTCTCGATGCTGCCGCCCCATTGATCCTGCCGGCGGTTCGTCAGCGGCGACAGGAACTGGCTCAGCAGATAGCCGTGCGCCGCGTGCACCTGCACGCCGGTGAAGCCGCTTTGCTCGGCGAGCTGCGCGGCGCGCACGAAGCGCTGCCGCACGTCGGCGATATCGGCTGCGGTCATTTCCTTCGGCACCGGAAACTGCTTCGACAGCGCGCCAAGCGCGAGCGGCACGGCCGACGGTGCAAGCGTCGTCTGGCCGAGCGCCGCCTGCATCTGGCGCCCAGGGTGATTGATCTGCATCCACACGTGTCCACCGCCCGAGCGCGCGATCTGCGCCCAGCGGCGGAAGCGATCGAGATGCGCGTCGCTTTCGAGCACGACGCCGTTCGGCCCCGTCATCGCGCGGCCGTCCACCATCACGTTGCCGGTCAGGATCAGGCCGACCTGACCGTCGGCCCACGCCTGGTACAGGCGCAGCAACGCGTCGGACGGCGCGTGGTCCGCATCGGCCATGTTTTCTTCCATCGCGGCCTTGGCCAGACGGTTCGGAATCACCGCCCCGTTGGGCAGTGTGAGGGGCGCAAACAGATTCATGGTGGAACATCCTCGATTGACGATGGCCCACGATAACTTTAAAGTCAACTTTAAGGTCAAGCCCTTTTGGAGCCCACCATGAAAATCGGCGAACTGGCGAAGGCGAGCGGCCTCGCGGCGTCGCGCATCCGCTTCTACGAGGCGAGCGGCCTGCTCGAACCGGCCCGCCGGCAGGCGAACGGTTATCGGGAATACGGGCCGGAAGCGTTGACGCGGCTCGCGATCATCGATCGCGCGCAGTGCGCGGGCTTCTCGCTCGACGAAATCCGCGCGGTGCTGCCGCCGGATCTCGGCGCATGGCCGCACGACGAACTGCTGGTCGCGCTGCGGCATAAGGTCGATGAAATCGCGCTGCTCGAACGGCGTCTCGCGCAGAACCGGCAGCATCTGGAAACGCTGATCGACGCGATCGAAAACAAGCCGGCCGGCGAGGATTGCACGGGCGCCGCGCAGCGGATGCTCGACCGGCTGTGCGAGCAGGCCAGCGAGCCGCTGGAACCGGCGCCCGTCGTGCGGCCTGCGCGCAAGCGGGCGTGATGGAGTGTGCCGCGGGATTGCGTCGCGTCGTCCATCGATCGATGCGCTCGCGACCTGAAGCGCGACACGGCGCGGTTGTCGCGATTTGCTTACGTCGCAGGTAATCGACGCGCGCCGCCCGCGCCGCGATCATGGCCCCATCGACTCACGCACCGCATCCCGCCAAGGAGCCCGCCATGACCGCCTACGCCATCGCCCACCTGCACGACGTCGAGATGTGCGACGACATCGTCGAATACCTCGAACGGATCGACGGCACGCTCGCGCCGTACGACGGCCATTTCGTGATTCACGGCGCACGGCCCGAAGTGCGCGAAGGCGTGTGGCGCGGCGACCTGATCGCGATCGCGTTTCCCGATCTCGACGCGGCGCGCGCGTGGTACGACTCGGATGCGTACCGGCAGATCCAGCCGCTGCGCGCACGCCACGCGAGCGGCCCGTTGATCCTGATCGACGGTGTCGACGAACGGCACAAGGCGACCGATATCCTGCGTTGACGATTGACGCCGGCGACGCCGGCAGCGCTTACGACACCTTGCGCTCCATCGGCTCGCCGACGACGAACCCGCCGCCCTGGAACCGCTGCGCGGGATCATCGTACTCGGCGGTCGGCGCCGTCACCGGGAACAGCCCGGCGAACTGCTCGGAGCTGTCGCGCGGGCGGAAGCCGAGGAAGCCGACCTTCGTGTTGTCCCACCACTTCACCGGGTTGTCCGACGCACCGTAGACGATCGCGTGCCCGACGCGGTTCGTCAGCAGCGAGCAGCGCACGAGCTCGATGAAATCGCGATAGCTGAGGAACGTGACGAGCATGCGTGGATTCTTCGGCACCTCGAACGACGAGCCGATCCGCAGGCATACGGTTTCGATCCCGAAGCGGTCGAAGTAGTAGCGCGACAGCGATTCGCCGAAGCATTTCGTCACGCCGTACAGGCTGTCCGGGCGCAGCGGCGCATCGGCATCGAGCACTTCGGTGACCGGATGGAAACCGATCGCATGGTTCGAGCTCGCGAACACGACGCGCTTCACGCCGTGCTTGCGCGCGGCTTCGTACAGGTTGTACGTGCCGGTGATGTTCGCGCCGACCAGATCGTCGAACGGCGCATCGACGGAAATGCCGCCGAGATGGACGATCGCGTCGACGCCTTCGACGAGCTGCATCACGGCCGGCCGATCGGCCAGATCGACGACCCGGAGCTCTTCATGGGCGGCCGCGTCGCCGAGCGCCGCGATGTCGCTGACGCGCACGACGTCGGCCCAGTCGGCGAGCGCGCCGCGCAACTGGCGGCCGAGGTTGCCGGCCGCGCCCGTCAGCAGCAGGCGGCCGAACGGTTTGCGCGCGGCGGTGGATGAGGCGTTCATCGAATCTCCTTGGATCTGATCTAAACCGGAAAACGTTTTCCAACTATACGCGGGCGCCGCGCCGAACGTCAATGGTCGGACCTGTTCGCGGCCATCCGCATTTTCCCGATATCGGCGGCCGGCCGCGCGCGGGCTTTTTCTGCCACAATCCGGCGTTATCGAACGAAAACGTTACCCTTCGGATGAAAAAAGTTTCCCCGACGATCCGCGACGTGGCCGCGGAAGCCGGCGTGTCGGTCGCGACGGTATCGAAGTACGTGAACGGCACGCAGCGCTTCTCGCCGACCGTCGAGGCACGGCTGAAGGAAGCCATCGAGCGGCTCGGCTACCGATCGAACCCGCTCGCGCGTTCGATGATCACCGGCCGCACGCGCACCATCGGCCTCGTGATCCTCGACATCAGCAACCCGCACTTCACGAACGTCGTGAAAGGCGCGAACCGCGTCGCGCTGCAACACGACTACACGCTGCTGCTCGTCGACACCGAGGAGAACCAGACGCGCGAACGCTCGCTGATCGAGGCGCTCGCGCAGCGCGTCGACGGGCTGATCGTCAGCACGCGGATGCCCGACGAGGAAGCCGGCTGGATGCTCGACCTCAACAAGCCGCTCGTGCTGCTGCGTCGCAGCCCCGGCCTGCCGATTCCGAGCGTCGGCATCGACAACCGGCTGTCGACCTACATGCTCGCGCGTCACCTGCTCAACCTCGGCCACACGCGCATCGCATATCTCGGCTTCGGCACCGCGCGCGTGAACGACGAACGGATCCAGGGCGCGCGCGACTGCCTCGCCGAAGCAGGGCTCACGCTCGACGTGCACGACGCGCACGCACCGACCGCCGAGGCCGGCGAGCGCGCGTGCTCGCGCGTGATGCTCGGGCCGCAGCGCCCGCAGGCCGTGATCTGCTACAACGACCTGATCGCGCTCGGCTTCATGAAGGAGGCCGCGTCGCTCGGCTTCCGGCTGCCGCAGGACGTGTCCGTCGCCGGCATCGACAACGTGCCGTACGGCGCATACGCGGCGCCCGCGCTGACGACCGTCGACATCCAGAGCGAGAACATGGGCGAGCTCGCGATGCAGAAGCTGATCGACGCGCTCGCCGGGCGCACCGACGCGAGCTATTCGACGTTCGAGCCCCGGCTGATCATGCGCGCGTCGACGGCCGCGGCGAGCTGACGCGGTCGCGACGCGCCCTTTCCCCCAGCGCAAAAAGGAAGCGCCGCCCGAGGGCGGCGCATTCGTTTGCCGGAATGCGCTTACGCGTCGAGTTTCGCGGGCTTCATCTTCGGCGTGAGCACATGCATCACGGCCAGCGCGATCAGATAGGCCGATGCGCCGATCGCGAACAGCACCCAGTAGTGGCCGGTGCGCTGCAGCACCTGGCCGATCACTTCCGAGAACAGCACGCCGCCGATCGAGCCGGCCATCCCGCCGATGCCGACCACCGACGCGACCGCGCGGCGCGGGAACAGGTCGGATGCCGTGGTGAACAGGTTCGCCGACCAGCCCTGGTGCGCGGCGGCGGCAAGGCCGACGATCAGCACCGCGATCCACAGGCTCTGCACCTGCGACACGAACGCGATCGGCAGCACGCAGCATGCGCAGATCAGCATCGCCGTCTTGCGCGCACGGTTCACGCTCCAGCCCGCACGCAGCAGCATCGACGACAGCCAGCCGCCGCCGATGCTGCCGACCGTCGTCAGCGCATAGATGCAGACGAGCGGCAAGCCGATGTGCTGCATGTCCATCCCGCGCGACTCGTTGAGCCACTTCGGCAGCCAGAACAGGTAGAACCACCACACCGGATCGGTCAGGAACTTGCCGATCAGGAAGGCCCACGTCTCGCGCTTGCGGATCAGTTCGCCCCAGCGCGGCGCGCCGGCGTTCGCGTTCGCCGCGTCGAGCGCTTCGGCTTCGTCGCGCGGCTCGTCGTATTCCGCGGCGAGCGCGCGCGTGTCGGCCGTCCGATACATCACCAGCCACACCGCGAGCCACACGATACCGATCGCGCCGATGATCACGAACGCCGCGCGCCAGCCGTAGGCCACCGCGATCGCCGGGATGATCGCCGGCGCGAACACCGCGCCGATGTTCGCGCCCGAGTTGAAGATGCCGGTGGCGAGCGCGCGCTCGCGGCGCGGGAACCATTCGGCCGTCGTCTTGATCGCGGCCGGGAAGTTGCCGCCCTCGCCGATCCCGAGCAGCGCGCGCACGAACGCGAAGCCCGCCACCGAGCCGACGGCCGCGTGCAGCATCGCGGCGATGCTCCACACCAGCATCGCGACCGCGTACGACACGCGCGTGCCGAGCCAGTCGACGATGCGCCCGAAACCGAGCAGGCCCAGCGCATAGAACGCGGAAAACGCCATCACGATGCGGCCGTACTGCACCTGGCTCCAGCCGATGTCGTGCTGGAGCATCGGCGCGAGCAGGCCGAGGATCTGCCGATCCATGTAGTTGATCACGGTCGCGAAAAACAGCAGCGCACAGACGGTCCAGCGGTAGCGGCTCGCGGCCGCGCGCACGGCGCCGACGACGGCAGAGGGCATGAATGTCTCCGATGCGCGGTCGCGCCCGTCGCGCCGCACCAAGTTCGTTGACCGGCGACCGGCGCCGGGGTGAACGGCCCGCGCACTCGCGCACAGGCCCTTTCACCAACCAATCTGGAAAACGTTTTTCAAAGGATAGGCCGCCTACCGGCACCGTGTCAGTCGGGGATTTCGATGAGTCATCTCAAATTGGTCGCGAGAAAAGAGACGACTGTTTCGCAGAGTGGTATTAACCGTTTTTCCGCCGATTTTCCCGCCGCGGCGTGGCGGCCGCGCGGCCGCCGAAACGCACGACCGATTCCGGCCGGAATCGACGTCGAGGATGGTTTACAGTCGTCACATGCGGCGCGCCGGGCGCCGTGACGCGCGTATGCCGCACAGCATGTGCGGCGCCTTCATGGAGATGTGTCGCGATGACTCCCGCTCACCTGATTCCGAGCCCGCTGGGCGACATCGCCGTACGCATCGAGGACGATGCGCTGACCGGCCTGTACTTCGTCGGCCAGAAATACTTTCCGTCGCTTGCGATCGCGACCGAAGCGGACGCGCACGCGATGTCGCCCGTCGCGCGCCAGGTCGCGGAAGAAATCGCCGAGTACTTCACCGGCGCGCGCGACACGTTCTCGGTGCCGATCCACCTGCGCGGCACCGCGTTTCAGCGACGGGTATGGAAGGAACTGCTCGCGATTCCGTTCGGCGAACTCTTGTCGTACGGCGACATCACCGAGCGCGTCGGGCTGCCGATGAGCGGCGCGCGCGCCGTGGGCGGCGCGGTCGGCCGCAATCCGATATCGATCATCGTGCCGTGCCACCGCGTGGTCGGCGCATCGGGCAGCCTGACCGGCTATGCGGGCGGCATCGAGCGCAAACGTGCGCTGCTGTCGCTCGAAGGCGCCGGGTTCTCGCGCGGCATGCATCAACCGATGCAGCAGGTGCTCGCGTTCTGACGCCATTCGGTGAACGACAGCCCCGTGTCCTGTCGGAACAGCCGCGACAGCGCTGCCGGTCACCCACGCTATGTGCGCTTGCGCAACGCATGCGCGACCCGCGCGTTCGCCTCGAATTTCGCGCGATGCGTGGAGAAAAACGTCCGCACGTTGCGGACGTTCGACGCGCCGGTGAACAGCCGCCGCGCGAATTCGTCGTATTCGGCCACGTCCGCCAGATCGGCGATCACGACGAAATCCGGCCCCGGCGACACGCGGTAGCACTGCGTGACGGCCGGCTCCGCGCACACGTACGCTTCGAACGTGTCGTAGTCCTCGGCCGTCTGCCGGTCGAGGCTGATCTCGATCAGCGCGGTGACGGCCGTGCCGATCGCGACCGGGTCGAGCACCGCCACCTGCCGGCGAATCACGCCGGCCTCCGTCAGCCGCCGCACGCGGCGCATGCAGGTAGGTGGCGACGACAGCGCGCGCTCGGCCAGTTGCAGGTTCGACACCGACGCATCCTCCTGCAGGATCGCGAGGATGCGCAGGTCGAGATCGTCGAGGGTCATGCCGGGCATCGGCTGCTCCTTCCGGTTAGAGGATGAAATTTAATTTCAACATGATAGTCTATCCACGGTTAATTTCACCCATCACTATTTTTTGAAATTTAATTCCATTTCGCCGGTTCTACCATCGCTCTCACTGATCCAGACAGGACATTTAGGGAGCGCGATATGTGTGGAATTGTCGGGGCGGTAGCCCAGCGGGACATCCTGCCGAACCTCGTCGACGGCCTGAAGCGGCTCGAATACCGCGGCTACGATTCGTGCGGCGTCGTGGTCTACCGCGACCGCGCGCTGGCGCGCGCCCGAAGCGTCGATCGTGTCGCGAATCTGCAGCGCGAGATCGCCGCGCAGGCGTTGTCCGGTTACACCGGCATCGCGCATACGCGCTGGGCCACGCATGGCGCGCCCGTCACGCTCAACGCGCATCCGCATTTCTCACCGAGCGACGCGAATGCGCGCATCGCGCTGTCGCACAACGGGATCATCGAGAACTGCGATCAACTGCGCGCGGAGCTGCAGGCGCACGGCTACGTGTTTGCCAGCCAGACCGACAGCGAGGCGATCGCGCACCTGATCGACCATCTGTACGACGGCGATCTGTTCGAGGCCGTGCGGCTTGCGGTCGCGCGACTGCGCGGCAGCTATGCGATCGCGGTGATGTGCCGCGACGAGCCGCACCGGATCGTCGGCGCGCGCGACGGGATGCCGCTCGTCGTCGGGGTCGGCGAAGGCGAGAATTTTCTGGCGTCCGATGCGATGGCGCTGTCGGGCATCACCGATCGCATTGCGTACCTGGAGAACGGCGACGTCGCCGATATCCAACTGCATCGCTACTGGATCGTCGATGCGGCCGGCCAGCGCGTCGAGCGCGCGGTGCAACGCGTCGCCGCGCATAGCGGCGCGGCCGATCTCGGGTCGTACCGCTACTACATGCAGAAGGAGATCTTCGAACAGCCGCAGGCCGTGGCCGATACGCTGCTCGACGTTTCGTCGATCATGCCCGAGCTGTTCGGCGACGGCGCGTGGCGCGTGTTCAACGACGTCGATTCGGTGCTGCTGCTCGCGTGCGGCGGCAGCTATCACGCGGCGCTGACCGCGAAGTACTGGATCGAGAGCATTGCGAAGCTGCCGGCCAGCGTCGAGATTGCCAGCGAGTTCCGCTATCGCGACAGCGTGCCGAATTCGCGCACGCTGGTGGTTGCGGTGTCGCAGAGCGGCGAGACGGCCGATGTGCTCGGGGCCGTGCATGTCGCGAAACGCAGCGGGATGATGCACACACTCGCGATCTGCAACGTCGCGACGAGTGCGTTGATGCGCGAATGTGCGTTGCAGTTCGTGACGCGTGCGGGAATCGAGATCGGGGTGGCTTCGACGAAGGCATTTACGACGCAGCTCGTCGCGCTGTTCCTGCTGACGCTGTCACTGGCGCAGGTGCGCGGGCGGCTGAACGACGACGAAGAAAAGGAACATCTGCGTGCGCTGCGGCACCTGCCCGACGCGATGTCGAAGGTGCTCGCGCTGGAACCGCAGATCATGGCGTGGTCGGAATTGCTCGCGCGACGCGACAACATGTTGTTTCTCGGGCGCGGGATGCATTATCCGATCGCGCTCGAAGGCGCGCTGAAGATGAAGGAGATTTCCTATATTCATGCGGAGGCTTATCCGGCCGGCGAGCTGAAGCATGGGCCGCTGGCGCTCGTCAGCAACGAAATGCCGGTGATCGCGGTCGCGCCGAACGACATGCTGCTCGAGAAGCTCAGGTCGAACATGCATGAGGTCAGTGCGCGCAATGGGCGGCTGTTCGTGTTCGCGGATGTGGACTGCGGGTTGGTGCCGAGCGAGGGGATCGAGGTGATTCGGCTGAACGAGTACTACGGGCCTTTGTCGCCAATCCTGCATACGGTGCCGATGCAATTGCTCGCGTATCACGCGGCGCTCGCGCGGGGGACGGATATCGATAAGCCCAGGAATCTGGCTAAGTCGGTGACGGTGGAGTGAGGGGTTTCCCCTCGTCCCCCGATGTGCTCAGTTGCATTAATTTCGGTTACGAAGCCTCGATTCAGTTTTGGTTACGCGGCTCTTTCCGGCCGCTGAGCCGCACCTAGCAAGCGGTAACCAAAACTAATGCCTCAGGGGGCGCTGAAGCATTTCCTAGCGCCCTTCGTTTGCGCACGGCCCTCGGGTTTCGCCTGCACGACGCATCAGCCCATGGAAGCCGCCGTCGAGCCAAGGGGGCTCCACTTGAGCCGTTCGGCGAGCGACGCCAACCGAGTCTCTATCTTCAGCAGCTGCGCCCATGGAGGAAGGTTCGAAGCGTTGGCGCGCGATAAATGATGCCGTTTAGACGCTTAAGTTAGCGATGGACGAGGGGGAATGCCATCACATGACCCAAACGCCCTCCGGCAATCAATGTTCCACTTTGAGGGGCATCCTGCGGCTTCACCATTGCGGTGAGCATTCGTCCGCTATTCAGTTCGACTTTCGCTAGGCACGTCGGCAGTTTCCCCACGCAGTTCGCCACGTCGGCCCGCTCCGACCCACAGCACATTGCGGGTACCTAGAATCAGAAACATCATGGAGTCGCTTTTTTTTGCGCAAATCTTTCGCCATTCCCCGGTGTCGATTGACGACGGTGTAGGGACAGCTTCCGGATGGGTATGCCACTCACCGAGGTAGTCCATTGTCTCGCGCTCGGCTTTCCAGAGGTCAAGGGCGATTTTCTGATGCCCATGTGCCTGTCGTCGAAAACCGTAACGGTGTTGGGTGTCACCTGGTTGTGGAGTCGTCACCATCGACACGTGAAGGTGCATGCCCCGTCGATAGCCCAGCAGGATGCCACCGGACTCTGGCGCTGCAGGGTCCGTTTGCCGAAAGCCCATCAACGTCGACAGCACGAACGGTTCAATCAGAATTCGCGCGTCATCGTGGAACGGGTGTCGAAGAATCATGGCTACTGGCATGCGGGGCATCCGTTCGTCGGGGCGATATCCTGATTCTTGATGCGGTGGGCATCGGCCGTTTCCAGATAACGCGTACGAAATCTTGGGCTGACTACCCCCTTCAGCCAATCACTGACCATATCGGCAGCCAACGCCGCCGCGGACATGGGAGCAGAAACCGCATAGGGCGTAAACGAGCTACAGCCCCGAAATTTCGTCCGAGGCGGATTCGTCAGGACCGGAAACCGGTCTCGACGATAGTTGGGTCCGATTCCCTGGCGCAGACACTGAAAACAGCCGAACTTCGATGAATCGGACCACAGCGCCTGGACACACTCACCGTTCCCCTTTACCCACACGTACAGAACGGGACCAAGCCGATGCGCCATATGCGAGGCGTTCACGAGACTGCTCAGGGCCTCTTCCCCGGTCGCTTCAATGATGAGGTCCGTCGCAAAAAACTGGTCGTTCAATCTAGGCGCCTCCCACTGTGCCTCGACCTGCAGATACGGAAATTGCCGAATGAGCTCCTCGCGAAGGGCAACAGCCTTGTTCTGGTACAGAGACGGAAATCCCAGAGCGTGTCGTCCCAAGTTGTCAGGCTCAAGCTGTCCTACGTCGACGAGTCGCAACAAGCCATCCTTTCCGGTGCCAGCACCCAGCCGGACCAATGCCTGCGCCAGATACCCACCAATCGCTCCGCAGCCGATGAGCGTCAGCCGCTTTCCAACCAGACTGGGAAATTCCAAGTTTCGCGAGTGGATATAGGATGGGCCGATTTCGTCGAGCCGAAGTCGCAAAACCGCTGCGTCCCCACCACCGTTGTGCATGTAGTGCCGATAGTGCTTCGGTGTATTGGCGTAGCCGATGCGATGCCGCCTGTCCAATGAAAACGCTACACCGAGGCGCCCGACGGGAGTCGTGATAGCAAGAACACACCCTTCGCGAGAAAGGTACGTCTTGTCAGAACCCAGACGATGCTGAATCGCATTGGCGAGGTCACCGTCCCATAGCTTAACCCACGTAAAGAACTGCTTGATGGTTGCTGGCAGGCAATCGGCCGACGCGCCAGGCGGCTTCTCGCTTGTGAACAGAAGGCACGTGAAGGCACCCTTGACCAGCCTCTCAGCGTCGACACCTGTGGCAATTCGTTGCGCCGCAAAGATATCCTGCGCAATCAGTGCTCTTCGGCCTTGGCCGGTCTGGTCCAGCAGGAAATATAGTGCAGATTCGGCTTGGGGCTCCAGCTCGTCAACCAATACAGGATAGGCCGCCGGTTCCTGTCCCACGGTCCAGTACGCGATGAACTCATTGGCAATATCTTGTTCTCGCCCTTGCCCGCGCGTGATACGGTTCAGCACATCGATGGCGGCGTGGAGGCACTGATGGATAGCCACGTCGGGTTGAAACCGGTCGAGCACAACGGAGCCCGGCGCTAGGTAGCACAGGCCGCCCAGCGCGTCGACATGTTGCAGCAATTGCGGCGTGCCAACTGGCCGCTCGAGCAGTGTGATACGCGGGTAGTGCAGGAAGTCCCAGTCCTCAACTTCAAATCGAATTGGAACTCCCCCTGTGTCTGTCTTAAGACGCCCCTCGAATGCGCGAACGCCAGAGCGCGCTTTGACCGGCCGCAGCCCATATTGCGTCAGCAGGGCCAGAGCACGGCCGTACCGGCTTTGCATCCTCTGGTCAGCCTGCGCTCGTGGCCCCAACCACGGGTGGAGGCACCGTTACCGCCGGAACCCGACGAATGTCCTCCCCTGACGAGTCGACGTCAATCCAGCCGGGTTGATTCGGCAGCCGGTCACCCAGTTGGGCTTGCAAAATCATGATGACTCGGTTCGCTTGCGCAACGCTATGCTCACGGGCATGCTTCAGCGTATCTGCCAACTCCTGTGCAAGACGAGACGCTTCAAGGCGCTCGTCCGCCTTAAGTCGATTGAAATCGTCGGCTCCGTTGTCGATACCCGGCTCCCGAATGTCAGTCAACAGAGCTTTCGCGAGTACCAGTGCAGCACGCTCAAGCGCCAAGTCATCACGCAACGGGACGGGCTCAAAGTTCTGGGCCACGGCAATCATGATGGATACGGAAGTTGGACCTTTTTTATCCCAACGATAATCCCGCCAGGCTTTCAAGAAGCGGCAGACTCGCTGAAGCTGCACTCCGTGCTCTTCAATCCGGTCCAGGAACCACTTGGCCACGTCGTTCGGGTCTGAAGCCACCCATTCCCCAGAGCGAGTCGCCAGTACGATGCCTTCCATCTCGTCCCAGGATTGGCCGACCAGGTCGCCCAGATTAGGGCTTTCAGCAAAATCCGCCGAATCCATCGAAAAGGCCTTTCGCACGGCTGCGGCCACGCGGACCTCATATACCTTCTTGAATTCAGCTTCAGACGCGGCGTAGAGCGGGACGTCAATATGTGCCCAAGCTGACACATTGACGCGGATACAAGTCTCTTTGGACTTGTCCAGCGTCCAACCCTCGTCGTCGCAAAGCTCTTTCAGAAGCCGCTCCACCAGCGTGAAGTACGCCTTGGCCATCTGGACAGGCGGACCGTTCTCTTCCCAAACGGTAACAGGGAGGTAGATTCCGAAATCCCAATCCATTTCCTGCGGCGGCAACGTGCAGGGATGCACGCAGGTTCCATAAGCCCAGGACCCTTGAGTGCGAAACCGCGGCGTAACCTGTCGGTCCATACCGAGCACTGTCGTAGAGACCTTCTCGATGGCCGGGCGCAGATGGTCCCGAATCTTGTTTTTGCACGACACCAGAAACCGGCGTTGCTCAGGGGAAACGGCAATGTTGTCGGCGAAAGTTCCGGTCTGCACTGACGAGTAAAACAAGCGATGAAGTTTCAGCATTACGCCACCTTAAGAATGTTGGCGCGAGGGCCATAGTGATAGACCGGCGAAGCTGCCGTGTAATCCATAAAATTCTTGAAGGCAGCGCTTCCCACGAAATCCTTTGCAGCTTCGGCAGCCGACCCGAGCAGCACTTCACGGGCCGCTGCGTCGGCCTTATCGAGGGCAACAGCCTGTGCCCGCTCGTCCGTAAGCACGTCATCGATATGAACGTACTTGCCTTCGGGAAACTGATGCTCGAGCATTTTGTTCGTCATCGCTTCCTGTGCAGAAATACTCAGCCCGAAAAGTCGTTTCGGTGCATTGACCGGCCACCAGCCGCCCCAATCCATCGTTCCGCCGGAGCGATTCCGTTTGGGATTGACCGTGAATTTGGAGGACATCGTTCCGATAGAAAGCACCCGAACGTCGCTCTCCGCGCGAGAAACGCCAAAGAACTTATAGGCCTCGTGAACGCCAAGCAGTCCGGGAGCGTTTGCAAAGAGCCCGCCGTCTACATACTGGCAGTCGTTGAAAAAATAACGGGGAAACACGATGGGCGCCGCACTGGTCGCCATCGCGACATCCACTATGCGATGGCGATGGTCCGTCTTGAAATCTGCGTGGTGCGGGGTCTTGAAGACGACCGGCAGGCCGCGCGTGTAATTGATAGCCGGCACGATAACGGGGTGCAGGCACTCGCCAATCACGCGCTGACCAAAAACATCGTCACCTGACAGGTAACGAAACAGCGCGTCGCTACTGTACTGGGAGCGGAAAAAACCTCGAACGGAGAAGCGCTTGCGGAAGATGGCTTCCCCGTGTTGTTGGAAAAGCTCGACCATCGTCTGCGCCGGAATCTCAAGCGCAACGGCGAGTGCCAAGATGCCGCCGATGGACGTACCGGTAATGAGGTCAAAGCGCGAGCCAATAGGTGCTTCGATTTGCCGCTCGATTTCCGCCAGGATTCGAGCCGTGAACAATCCCCGATAGCCGCCACCGGACAAGGCGAGGACTTGAAATCGCGGCTTTGCCTTATCCATCCACTATCCCTGAGCAAATAACGCAGGCCAGAATGGTCGGGCCAGTTTTTTGACACGAACTAGGGACTGCCGCCACGCAATACCGTGGCTCACAACGAATTGGCACTCTAGCACCGCAAGTGCTAGCCATACTATATGCGCCATGTCATGCACGGTCAAGGCACTAGATATAGTGTTGATGCGTAGACAGACGCATCTTTGGTGCGACCCACTCCTGGTCTCACGTACGCAAACGTTTGCCCGCAGAAGAGTCCATATTTTTTGATGTCGGCGGTATTTCAGATTTCCGGAAGCAATCGGTTTTGAAGGTCGTCATGATGGGAGCGACGCGGTGAATCTTGTTGCAGCGCCCGGGGGGCGCTGCATTCACGACTCATCGACGTGTGGCTGAACACGCGAGCGTTATCGCCTCCTCATGAGGACGCCGGTAACGGGGAAGCAGTCGCTAGTGCCCTCTCGGCCACACGACATCGGGGGTCATCCTATGTCGTTTCTTGTAGGTTACAACCGGCTTCGCGGGCGCCGCATTCAGTGCATGTGGCGACTCGAGGTGTTCGTCGAGCATCTCCTGCAGCGCGAAACCAAAGTCCTGGATTTGGTCGCGTTTGGTCGAAGTTGACGTGCCCCCATGCTGGCTAGACACGAGGAGGTCGTCTAGGACTGTGGTGGCCTCACTTTCGCCGATTTGCAGGGCTTGCATCAACGCCGTAGCCTGCAGGTATCGGCGCTCTTCGAAGCTCCTTTCGTCAAGGTCGGAATCCCAGAAGGTCTCGTATGCGTGTTCTCCACCGTAATATTCAAGATAGTCGAACCAACTAGTGAAGCCGTAAATCCGTGCAAGCAGATTCAGTGACGCGTAATACTGTTTGACATCCCATCTGATATGCAGACGCAACTGTTTTGCCATCGATTTGAACCACGCGATTGACGGCGCAAAGAACACCTCTTTAACTTCGTCCATTTGATTCTCTTGGTGCGGAGCCGCATCGAACCGATGCAGGGCTCCAAGTCTACGTAGTTCGAGTCGGAGCTGAGCCGCCCGACCGAAAATAACCGACTCGCTTCAGCGCTGCTCCGGTGCATCCGGATTCGACTTCCGCGCGGAAAGACGCTGCGCAAGCCGACGTAAGTAGGACGACTCGGCGACTGAAGAGGGCGCTGTAAGCTGCACGCGCTCCGTCCTATGTACTTCAACCCCAGCATCCACGATGCCGTAAGCCGTTGCCTGGGCAGCGCCCCGGCGGGCGTTTTGCTTCGCTTCGGCGTTCGCCTTTGCGCTTCTCGCGGTGACGCCTTCGAGCCCACCCATTTCGTTTCCGGCGCGAACGCCCTCCGCTTTGACGGCACTCGCGTGAATCCTGGCCGTAACCCGGTTGCGACTCGCTCGGCGGCCAGGCTTGAGCTTTTCCTCGCGCCATGAATCGTCCGCGTTGAGAAACTCCAGTCCTTTCCAGGTTACCGAGCCAATGCTGCGGGCATCCTCTTCGACGAGGTTCAGCACAGACGTCGCACCATCAGACTTTTGCCAGAGCAGGATGAGTGGATGTCCGTCCAGGCGTTTCACTCGCACAGGTAAAGGTTCGCGCTTTCCAAGCTGCCGCACATGCTCATTGAAATGCTCAACGAGTTCATCGGAGCTGTACCGCATCGACATGAAGTTGACCAGTCCTCGCTGACATATCCGGGGCTGCCACGGGACAAACCGCTCAAATACCTCCCGGGGGGTGAGCTGGCGGCGGGCGTCGCCGCGGCGTTGCTCCTGGGTGTATTTGAAGATGGCCGCCGGGGTCACGCCAATGCGGGCCTCTCGCATCTCGTACGACCTCAAGCGCTTTTTGTTCGTGAACAGGTTGTAGTGCTGGATTGCCTTGAGCAGCAGGCGTTCAAACTGCTCCAAGGGGATAGGCGCATTCTTTGCCCTCTGTCGCCGTATTTCTTTGGATAGGTGGTCGGTCGCTCGGGTGTATGCGCTGTCTTCGCCGAGCATCATCCGAATCATCAAACTGTTGACGCCTTCTCCAACGCCCTTGAGGTCCCCGCGACCAGGCGGTGGCAGCATCCTCATGAGACCCATTTCGTCGCAAGCAGCTACGATGACTTGTTCTGAAGCGCCAGCTCCGTTGTCTACGAAAATCGCATCAACGTTGCCGTGAAGTAGCCCTTTGGTCGACGTTAGCCCGAGTTCCAGCGCACGCTCGGCCTTAGGCAGAAAGACGGATGCGATGCACCGGCGAAAAGCCTCCGCATTCTCCCCCCTGATGGCAAGCTCGTAACCGAGAATTGCCCCGGACGGGCGTGAGACGGCGAACATCACCGTCATGTGGACACTTTCAATCCGGCCGCCAACTCGAGCAGCTACGCCAATCTTCGCCACGAAGCCGTCGACATCGAGAATCTCGATGAGTCCTTGTGTGAGGTGGCTGGCCTGACCGGCGCGGGCGTCGTTGTACTGCGCTGATAGCCGTTTTCCGTTCCGCAGGCGCTTGAGGTCAAGGTTGGGGATGAGCCGCTTCGTCGCGTGATAACGGAACGACCGAAGACTAGGAATGAGGCGCTTCGGCCATTTCGGATAGTCCACGAGAACCATGCCATCATAGGCCTCACGTATGGTGCAACGTAACCGCACCCAACGTTGTTCCAACGTGCGAATAAACTTGATTTCGTCGCTCGGCCTGACGGGATGACGTCGTGCACGGCTGTCTGTACCAAGCGCCTTGTTCCTCGATGCAACGCGGGCTTCACTCGCTGATTTTGGCCCCGGTTTTTTCCTGTTTATTCCCACCCGCGACATTTTAGGATGCCCCTGCCGGAACGTATGTTTCGCGAGTGCGTTCGGATGGCCGCCGTTGTGCACAAATTTGTGGAACAACTTTCTGACAGCGGTCTGGAATCCATGCGGCTGACCAAGTGCAGTGACTACGCGTTTCAGGGCCGCTGAGCGAGCACTGTCGCTCACCACCACCAGGTCGTTGAAAATGAAATCCGAAGGATTCCCTTTTCCGACCAGGTCCAGATACGCGAACGCCTGCACAATCCGCATGCGCTTATCCATCCCCTTCACGGCGCTCGGTCTCAGTTTGTCGCGCGTCACCTTCATCTCGACGGGCATGATAGTGTCGTCAACCAGATAAATGTCGTCGAGCGGCTTGTCTTTCGCGTTCTCATGCCACGTTTCCCATGAGCCGACATCCTTGGGGGTCCCAGAAGTGACTCGCAGTACGTGGAGGGATTTGTTGTATGGGTTCCAGGCAACGGACCGGTAGATTACGTTATCACCATCGCGCTGCCGCTTGAAAGGGGTGAACCGACCGAGCTGGTGGGGCCAGGTAGCCGACTGGAATTCGAGCAGTTGTGCAAGCAGTTCAGGGCTCGGTACCGGCGGCTTGATGAAATCGGAAGAGTTGGGTTGCATTCTTGCCTCGAATTAAATAGATACGCAAAACGACGTCATTAACGTGTTTCTAGAATCGGAGGACGAGCGAGGCCACGGCCAGGTAGACGGTGGCCTCGGCGACTTGTGGGGTTACGTGACTGACCGGGTCTAACAGAGCAGGTGCAGTGGTAAGTCCACCCGCAGGTCCTTTGAATGGTCGACCGTCAAGAAGCCATACGACACGGCGACGGCAAACAGCTGATGCGCGGCATCGTCGCTGATGCCGACGCGTTTCGAGATGCGCCTGAGCACGGAGCCCATCGTACCCCGCGTGCTGCTCCGAAGTAGCTTTTTCGCAAACCAATGTGCGTCGTCGTAGTTCAACGCCACATCCTGGTCGCGCACAGTTCGATACATACAGAAGTTATTCGCGAATTCCCGCTGGCTGACGGCATCTCCGCGCATCAACTCCCACGTCCAGCCACGAGATGCAAGGGCGTTCTGCTCGCGGTGCTCCCGGTCGAGGTCATTCTGGTCCGGCACGTAATCTGCTGGCTTGATGGAGATTCCGTGGCAATGCAAATCGAGGCTCCCTGGCATCACGTAGGTAACGATGACATCAATGGTCATCATGTCTGTGCGCAGCAGGAGTTCGCCCTTGCTTTGCGCGCGGTGTAGGGCCTCGACGTCGTAGATTCCATACTGGTCTCGCACATCAATAACGTAAGGATTGAATGCAAGGGAGAACAGGATGCGCTGTTCGTTTCCCGATAGCGCCTCGTAGCGTCGGCGGAATTTCATCCCGCGAAATGTCGAACGCGTACTCAACGATGGCTGGCGGGCCTTGAGCAATGCTTCGTATGCAACTCCGTGCGGCCAGCCGTACTTGTCGGTGGGCGGCAATCGGGCGTCTCTCGGTGTGACGAACGGGCGCGCGAGATTCGCTAGCTTGAACTCGCCGGCGGACGGCTTTTCGTTCGTGGGACGATGTCGTGAAGCTAGGGGTGGCCAGACTCGCAATAACTCAACGTTTTTAGTAGGGAGAGAGCCATGTGCTTCCCTGCGCGCGGAAACACTATCCATGCCGGGTACGGAGACATTCATCGTGCGGCTCCTTGTCTAAGCAGCTTGCGGACTGTCACGTCATCCATTTCGTCGATTTGTTCTTTGGTCAGTCGCGGCATCGTCAAGACGGTCGCGGAATTTGAGAGCATCAGCAGGCGGCGGCGTCTATACGCTGGCATCCACTCCTCACTCTGCGCGAGTGCCAGTTTTGCGAGCGGCAGTCGGTCGCGGATTTGATACCAAGCGACGTCCATGCGATGTCCGCGTATCAGGGCATGCCGTGTTACTCGCCCAGGGAAACCCTGTTCGAAAAGTCGCTTTGCCGTCGCACGTATGTGCTCGGCGTATGACCGGTCCAACGCAGAGTCGTAAGCGCCGGCGCGCGACGGAGGTACGTCTTCGCCGGCTGCAATCAGCTTTGTGCGAGTGAGAAATTGAGCTGCGGTAGCAGGTAGACGACGCATCAGTTGCGAAAAGGTATCGTCGGGATGCTTCCTTCGAACGTCCCGATACATCCCTGCATAGTGCTCGAACCACCGGTCGTGGTGTTTGTCCATCCATCGGGCGCGGTATGTCCTGAATCTCGAGTAATTGCTTCGAGCACTCGCGTTCGTAGTTTTCGTAGATGGTGCAGCCTGATGCTCCTCAGAATTCATAGTCGAGCAGGCACCTTCAACTGCCTCCCACGTTCCGTAGAGCGCAATCAGCAATGCGACGTTTTGCATCGGGTTGCGGTATACGCCCTTCCCACGCAAAATGGTCCCGACGTAGCCGCGTCCGACCAGAAGCGATGTCCGAGAGATTAGTCGCGCGTGCGGGGTCTCTTTAAAATAATCTTCGGTGTGACGCCAGTTAACGCCACGGTCCTGCGTCAGTCCAAGCTGACGGGCGGATTTTCCAACGAGGGTCGCAAAACCCACGTGGTTGAGTTGCGGCATGTAGTCAGGTTGAAGCAGTCTCGACGCGGCCTTCGCCATCTCAATTTCCGATGCCGTTTGGGCGTCGGTCAACGTGGTCGCTCGGCGCTGAGGCCTGAGTCCACAGCCACAATGCCTGCCCGGGTGAGTTGTCCAATTCGGATAGGTCCTGAAGTCGCTACACGTCTCACACCGGACGTGCAACGGCAGGTGATGGCGACCACAGAAGAGAACGCCAGGCACCAGGTGGTCCCGTCTCCAATAAGGATTGCCGCACGGCGCGATATCATCCTTGATGCACATCGGACAGCAAGCGACGGCCGCGCGCGCCCAGCCAGAACGCGGCCCATTGAGCCCGACTAAGGCCGGTAAGCCCAGTCTCGGCGCGTCAAGACAGTGGGCTTTGAGAATGTGTTGGTCGTCGGGGGCCAATGCACGATTGAATAACGGCAAAAGCATGTTGCCACCGAGAACCTTATCGAGCGGTCCAACCAGGTCTCCAAACTGGTCGATAAGCTTGCGCATACCGCTTGGGAACAACAGGGCAGTTGGCGTCAAGTCAACGCAAGCGAAGCTGCGAAGTCGCGCGAAGTAGAGGGGAAAGTGCTCGCCATCGGCAATGGATGTCATCACCATGGACGCGAGGGCTTCATTCGCTTGCATATCTAGCGGACTCCTCGCGTTGATAGCGGACAACGGTTGAAATCCGCAATCTGGCTTCGCGTGCGACCGACGCCACATCAGTGGCCATTCCCTTCGCCGCAAGCCCCGAAATGGCTCGTGCTAGCCGGCGAGCGATGAAGACCTCACGACGTGCGGGCAACTGCGCAGCTTTTCCAGCGCCATCGAACACTTCTGTTGCACGGTCGAACAGGTATTGATTCATTCCATAGGCGAGACGCATCTGGTATGCCGACGGAAGCGGCTCGCGGCCAATCGCGCCACGGTGCACGGAACGCTCAGCTGAAACGATTGCGCGTGCGAACGGCGCCGACGGCATGGCGCGGGTCTTCCGACCGCGGGGTTGCCGAGGGGCGACCTGATGGCTGACGAGCCAATCACGGTCATATCGATATAACCAGACCCAAAGAGCTGGCTGCCGATGCCGAATCTCATTGCGCCCCATGCCTGCGCACTGCATTTGATGTCGCAACCACGCAGTTCGTTTTGCGTCACGTGTATCCATAGCAGGTTCTGCGTTGCCTACATCAGGGCTTATTGCATGCGACCTGATAGGCAGTGTGTCCAACTCCACCGACAGCCACTCAAGGAGTATCAAAAAGACCGGATGTATGGCTCTCGCCTCGCGGTTCAACAGATAAGCACTGGTCGCTGCAACATCCGTATTCGCCAACAGTTCGTTAAGACGAATGTCTTCGAAGCCGTCCGAAAACGCCCCGGCGAATGCGCTTCGTAGCGCATCCAGTCGACACCTTCCGGATTCGGAGAGGTACTGTTTCTCGCGTAGTCGCCGACGTACACTTTCCCGGGTGTACTCCGATGAACAACCCTGCGCCATAGCATGAGCCAACTGTGCGTAGCGAGATGCATTGCGCGCCGCATTGACGCCGGCGTTGAACGCGAGCCTCTCTTCGAGGGAACTGCAATCGTCGTCACTGACCAGCTTGCAGCCATGAATCGGACAGCGACTAACGAAATCAATGCAGTGCATGCAATAAGAAATCCGACGCCCATGCATCTTGGTGGCCAGCATCGCGCATTCGGGACACTGCAGGCCGTGGCGATTTCCGCATTGGATGAAGGGTCGCAGCCGAGGACAGCAAGTTCGGGAATGCGGGCCATCCACCAACTGGGCGACTAGCTTCTGTTGCATTAGCGGATTCATTCCCCGGGAATACAAAGGGGCGAGCGAAAACTTTGACACGACTTCTTCGGGTGTGCCGTATGCTTGTTCCGTTGCGTCACAGAACGCCTTCGCCCGCGACGGCAGGGTCCCGACTAGTGGTGCGCAACGACGATAGCAACGCGCAGAAAGATGGCGAGCCGCTGCAGAGCCAGTAGCAAAAGCAGCGGCCTCGAGTAGACTCGTTGCTGTTTCACCGGCGGTAGCGGAGACATAGGTGCTAAGCATGGTTGGCCCCCGGCGTCGACACCTCGGTGATTCGGAATGCAGGATTCGTCTCGTCCAGTCCCGGCACCGACTGCATCATCGGTTCGACAGGAAGCCAGTCACCGTGACGACGAATGCTGGCTGAAGTGAATGAGCCTCCTTCGCGCAGTTTCCTGATTGCACGCAGATGTGGCCATTCAAGAGCAAGGGCATTTTTTGCCAACTTCACAAATTCGTCCTTGCCAGGTCGCCTGAAATCCTCTTTCCGGCTAACACTGACGATATGAAGGCACGCCTTGACCGCAAGCTCGCTGAGTCCGCAAGTCAGCCACCACATCGTTTCAGCGAACCATTCCGGTTCGCCAAAACCCATACAGCTCGTCAGATACGTCGTGTAGAGATACTCGCACGTCAGGGACCACTGGGCGGAGTGCGGTTCTGCGGACGCAATGTTGTACCAGGTATTCCCGGCGAGGAGCGCAGCAGCGGTGCTCTGCTCGGAGAGTGCCGCAGCCGCCCCGGGCGTTACAAGGCAAACAATCGGAATCCCGGTGTCTGCGGTGAAACGCGCCAAGATTGCCCACAAGCTTTTGGCCAGCTTCGTGCTTGCGTTGCGCGTATTGATTTGCTCCACAATCAGTACGCCGATGTTTGCTGCAATCGCATAGGCCTGCAAGGCCGGCCCGACCTCCTCTTCCCCGCGATGAAATGGGCCGCGAAGACGCGCTGAATGAGTCATCTTCATAGCGTCGTCGAAGTAGCGGAGGAAGAGCTTTCCAAACGAGCGCGGCGCGCCGTTTTCCGGGAACGGCACGGTCAGAGATGGCAGCCGCGTGTATCGAATCGTCCCACCTTGCGGGACCGCAATATCAATTTTTTCGTATTCCGTACCAAACATGCGTTGGATGGCTTTTCGAAACGCCTGCTGGCTCATCCCGGCTGGAATAACGACGACATGGCCGCGCGGCCCAGCGTTGGCGATGGTAATTGGCGCACCCTCCAATGCATGACCATGCCGGTCGGCCGAATGGTTTATGTACATGGCCGCGGAGACCGTCTTGCGTCTGAATTCTTCAGAGTTCAAGTTGCGCTCTGTCGCGCTTTCGGTAGCCGAGGCAAAAAGTTCGACTGCGAATCGGGCATGCTCGAACGTAGGAATCTGAAAATCGGTTACGCCGATACCGCGCTCCCCCAGCCGCTCCGAGGGGATGCACTCCATTGCGTCGTAACCGTCGTCAAGCGTGGTCACGTCCCTGGCAAACCGCGCGCACGGATTGGACTGGTCTGGGATGTCCGCAAGTCGAGCGCTATTCAGGACGCCCGTGTCATCGATGGTCAGTTGCATGACGGCACCTGACCGGCTGGCGAAAACCATGCGGCGGCGCCAGGCATTCGCTGGCACGCGCAAGAACGAACCGCGACCCGCCCGAAGCACACACGCAACCGGAGGGAAAGTCGCTGCGCCGGCTTGCGGCGGACAGTGCACGTAGATTGCGGCCCCAACGCTTCAGTTCGCGGGGCTGCGGTGCCGCTGCTGTTGCAGCGGATGGAAAAGTCGCGCGCAAGCATACGCGGCGACAAACGGGGTGTCGTCATAATTGCCTCTCAACGCCCGGTTACGGGCGTGACTTGACAAGGCGCGCTCCGTCTGGCAATCTGACGCGCGTGAGTGAGCGTAGATGTGCCTTTCGGGGTGCACCACGTGTGAGACGGCGTTCAAGGGGCCAACCTTGGACGCCGTTTTATTTTTGGGGTCTGTATTCCGCTACCGGGTTCCTATCAAGGCGTCAATGCGCTCAAAATTGCCTGACATTGGTTTGAGTTGCAGGACTCTGCATTTCTCGATATACTGTTAACTATCTGGGGCAGATTTCCGATAGCTCGAGATTATGACAGGGTGCGATAGTAGCCGAAGCACTCTATCTTCCGCAAGTCTGTCGCGCTCAGCGACATTGGTCCTCCGCGCCGCACCGGATTCCCTGGCGGCCTGCATCTCCCTTCTTTTTCTTGCCGGCAAAGTGTCGATGCCGCATTCATCCGAGCCCAACGACGCGAGAATTTCGCGGGCAGCGCGGCATTTGAGCTACCGCAGCTCGTGCGCGGACTGTAGACGCTGCCGCTTCCCATCTAGATAATCTAAGTCGACGGGTGCGCGCAGCGCGCGCCTTCCTGGCGCGCCGTGTTATCGGAAACACTGTTCCAAGAGTGGACGGAGTTCAATGCCGATACATTTGTATCTACAAAGATAGTCGATTCTACAAAGATGACAAGGACTCTTGTAAGCGAGGAAGATGCGGTGTGGGGAGGACTAGCCTCCCGCGTCATCCGGGTCGCGCTTGAGCGAAAAGGACTGACCTATGCCGGATTGGCCGAGGAGCTAACCGCCATAGGGGTCCGCGAAACAGAACGCGCACTTATCTCGCGCCTCGCTCGCGGTACGGCAAAGCTCACTCTTCTGCTACAAATCATTCATGTAACGGAAGCCCTTGCTCCACGCCTTTGGCTCGGACCGTTGGCTCTGCGCGGGACGTGGGAGGAGCGAGCGCAGGCAGTGATTATGGCGGAATTGGGGCAACGGCCATGGGTTACGCCGGACCGGCTCGTCGCCCTTCTCGGGGATATCGGAGTTGCCACAACCGAGGAGCTGCTCGCGTCCCAGTTCTCGACGGGGACGATTCCACTCTCGCTCTTTCTCCAGTGCGCGGTCGTGCTGGGAAGTTGCAGCCTACACAGCTACATCGACTTCGCAGACCTCGCTGCCGCAGTTGATATGGGCGGCCGCCCGCAAAAGCCCGAGTAGCTGAGTCCTTGCGTTCTTCAATCGGTGCACTAGACTGAACGCATCGATACATTTGTTCCGATTCGTTGAGCGCAATCTTGGTGTCGGCAAGACTCGTCGGCTCGCCGGAACCACCCAATCTTGGGACGTCGCGTTACTGCCACGGCATCTAGCGTTTGGCACCAAGACCCGCGTCTGCGCATACGGTCTTTTTGCTACATTCCGCCTGGGAGCGGCAAGCGCATGGATTCCGGCAACGCAGGGATGCTAGGTCGTTCCAATCGGAGATGTATGCGCGCTCGCCAGAGCATGCTCGCTTCATGGATGTTGTCCGTAATTCGACGCGGCACGTCTGGAACGGTATGAATCTCCTCACCAGCAGGAGGCCGCAATGCCCATCTGGAAGCTACCCTCCTCCGCCGAACAGCCGAGGATTCCGCTGTCTCGATGGTCCATATTCGAGACGCAGAATGGGAGCCGGCATTTTGTCGGTGTGGACATGCTGGATTCGTCGGGGCGTGTCAGTTCTGCGATAGTGCGGTTCGACCCGGCAACTATGCAGGGTACAACCCGGAGTGGACGCATCTATGAGTTGGTCGGCAAGAACGGTTCGTCATTGAATGCCGAGTACGTCTGGAAGAGATGGTGTGAACTGAACGAGGTCACGTCATACACCGACGTCACCAAACGTCTGCTTGACGGTGCTACTGATGACGACGCCACGTGAGCGCACGAAAGCCGTTGTGGACACGCGAGAGTTCTTGCTGATACTCGCTTCTGCCGACGAGATAACCGTCCGAGGTCTCGTTCAAACGATGGCGATGCGCCTGCTCAGGCACTATCCGCTCGACATCGACCTCGAAGTTTCGGCCGCTGCATTGCCAGGAGTCTGGGACGCCCCTCAACATTGATGAATGTCCGGCGACGTGGCTGCCCCGTATGCAAGCTCGCCTGCTGAAGCGAGGATGCGCTCGCTCGACGCGACGACCATGTGACGGAACAAGCGCCCCAAACTTCGAGCCGTTACTGGGTGCCCGGTTGCGCCTTGCGCGCGTAAAACGTCGCCACAGCGTCGATTTCGCTTTCTGTCATCGGGCGCGCCATGTTCCGCATCTGCGCTTCCGAGTCGTTACGCCGCGCGCCGGACGCGAAAGCCTTCAACTGAGTGACGAGATACGCCTTCGGTATTCCTTCGAGCCAGGGTGCGGCAAGCTTCTGGTCCCCCGCCGTGGCAGGAGATGCAGGGCGCAATGTTGCGCAATGGGGCACCGGTTCGCACTAGAGACGGCAACGATTCATCGTAGGTGGTAGGCGCCTCGAGAATGCCGAGACCGGCCAGAGAGGCTACGAGGAGCCTGCAAAATCATCGGATATCGGCGCGGGCCCCCAGACGGTACGAACCGGTCAAGTCTGCCCGGAAACCGGCATCTGGAAGGCGCTGGGCCATCACGTTCCGGGCGTGCTGGTTCAGCAGGGCGAGCGCATGCCCGAGGTGTTCGCGCCTGACAAGACCGGTGCTTACCGTATGCAGTCCGCTCTCTGGGAATTCGAACGCAAAGCGTAAGTTCTCGTGGCTGGCGCTACTGAAGACGTACGTCGGCCGCTCAAGTTGCTGTCGGATTTGCCGATACGCCAGAATGGAATGCTGCCGAGTTGGGTAGCAGCAATAGCGGACCAGGAACAAACGACGTGGAACTGAGTCATCAAGGGCGCGGCCTACTGAAAAATCTCCGGCATCTCTTTGTCGGCAATCATGCTCGAGAAGAAGACGTAGTACCCACGGACGAGTCGACTGCGCGCTATCTCGCGACTGCGTTCGTTGTTTGGCGATTCGAGCACGACGTCACGACGACTACGTCGAAAGGTAATGCCGCAATATCCGGCGCACACTTCGGTTATAACTCCGCCGACTTCCAGAATCACCTGCGGATGTTGTGCGAGAAGGCCGTACGCAACCGCGACATTCGCGTTCCGTTCATGCAGCGCATCGATGTCGCCGGCGCGAACGGACTCGAGTTATCGGCAGCAGTCCATCCTGTTCACGATTTCGGCTCTTACTCCGTGTTTCGACAATGCGGGAGTTGCAGCGGTAGCGGCAGAGTGCCGTGTGGAGGCTGCTCGGGCAGAGGACGGAACAGCTGTTCCAGCTGCGGCGGTATCGGCTCGAAGAATAGAACGGTCACGCATACCCGATGGAACGGCAACCGTAACGAGACTTACACGCAAACAGTTCGCGAGACCTGCGGCTTCTGTATTGGCAGTGGACGTGTTGTTTGCGCGCGTTGCGGCGGCTCAGGTAAGCAGACATGCGGTGCATGCGCGGGACATGGATTCTTCACCGACGTTGCTCGTGTTCAAGCGTTGGCACGTCCGTCATGGCACGTGCCGCCCCACCGCGGACTGGCTGCCGATGCGCTTGTGCGAGCCCTTGAACGAGGAGGACCAACCGGTGCCCGGAGATTGGTCCCGCTCGAACTGACCGGTACGGAGTACAACGACAATGACAACTGGGTCGCGTGCTATGAAGGCACCGCCGACGTTGTCGAACTCAGCCTCACCGTTGTGCAGAAGCCGTACAAAGTAGCCGCTGTCGGCAGCAACCTCGTCCCTATCGTGACGCCTCCGGTGTTTGACCAGCTGCTGCGTGCCGAGTTAGAGCGAATTGCGTCATTGAGCAATAGTAAGCGGGGACGCTCGAAGGTCCGGCGGCAAGCCAAGAAGCTCTTCTCGTCACTATGTGAATTGCCGGTCCTGGACCGCTCGATGCGCGCACTGGCGAAGCTCGACAAGCAGGCCCGAGCGAATCCCGAGCATGCGGTCACTCGCGCGGCAGAGGGTTTCATCACGAAGGAGGCAGCGGAGTCGATTGGTGGAGCGTTCCTCCACGTACTTGACAAGATTTCGCCGCCAAATTCGCCGGCGGCTTGGGCTCTTGTTGCTGCGTTCCCGGCGGTCGCTGGTTTCGTCGTTACGGCCAACAACTTCGCAAACTTTTCGATAGCGAATCCGTGGAGCGCTCTGCTACCTCTGACATTCGCTGTCAGCATTTCAGTGCTGACCATGATACTGGTGTCGCCGTTGGGCTGGATGCTCAGCGCCGCGACAAGCTCTCTTCTGCGGCGCAAGGTGCCAATGGAGTACCGCCAGCGCGGGCGCAACTGGGCGCCATTGAAAGGAGCGTGCCTGTTCTCGGCTATTGCGGCCTTTGGTGGCGCGCTGTACGGCGCTGCAGGCGCTATGCACTGGGTGCCAACGGTGCGCGAAGCAGCGGCTCCAGCGATTTCATATGCGATGACGCATACCACTACGGATTCACGAGCGCACGTTCTTCTCGCAAAGTTCGCGACATCGGCCCCGGCTGGAGTGGCGACTGCAACGTTAAGCGAAACCGATGTCCGTCGCGCGGTCCAACGACAATTGATTACCCGTGGATACCTGCGTGGGCAAGCGGATGGAAACATTGGACCTCGCACGGTTGCGGCGATAGCGCGCTACGAGCGCCACGAACACCTGAGCCCGGCAACTTCGATGCAGGACCTCATGATGTACATGGAGCAGCATTAGCGGGAATCGTCCTGTGCTCTCTCTCGGCGGCCAATCGAATCAACTCCTTCAACTCGGGTGTAACGCATGTGCCGGTCAGAACATGGCAGGGGCCTACAAATTGTTCCGCTAGGTCTACGAGACTCAACGGAACGATTTTCCACCACCAGGAGTCTGCGATGCCCATTTGGAAACCACGCCCTGCTTCCGAACTGCCGAGGATTCCGTTATCCCGGTGGCGCATACTCGAAATTCAGGATGGCAGCCGGTATTTTGTCGGTTTGAATATGTTCGACTTATCGGGGCGCGTCAGTTCATCGATAGTTACGTTCGACCCCGTCACCCTGCAGGGTACGACTCAAACGGGCCGAATTTATGAGCTGGTCGGCAGGCATGGCTCGTCATTGAACGTCGAATACGTCTGGACGAGGTGGTGCGAACTGTACGAGGTGACATCGTACGTCGACGTCACCGAACGTCTGCTTGCTGGAACTGATATCGGCAATCGAGCATGAGCGCGAGATGACGATGGAGTTAGTTTAATCGCAGGTTTTCGACCGTAGCCGCGCAAAATTCATGGTCCAATTGGAAGGAGAGGATATATACGTCGATGACCTTGGAGCTAGGTTGCTCGCGTTAGCGCAGTCGGTTGTGACAAGCACCATTCGATAGACGCGAGGGTGCGCTTGCTTACGATGTACGGCCCGCTCGACTGTTCATTCGTTTACTTAACAAAACCATTAAAATAGCACGTAATATATTGGGCGCCAGGGCCATCGCCCTATGGTGATTGGCGGAGAAACTATAGTGCTGACTAGAACGACTGAAGGTCGTAGTAGCGAACCGGGGAACGCAAATGACGAAGGCAAATAATAGCTTTGCCGCGTTGCTGGACCCGATTCATGGCGTCGACAACGTCCTGAAGGAAGTGACAGCAACGCCGCCGCTTGAACATCCACGACTTCTTTTCGTTCGGATGCAGGAGCACATTCCGCAAGTCGATGCGCTTGCGGAGTTGCTCGTTGACCAGCTCGTCAATTACGTCATCCCCCTTCGCAAACGGAGAGAGGCCTTCGCCCAGAGTAGCAACTCGGCGACGGGCGGCGATATGGCAGCGGTATCGCGGCTTCGCCGTGAGGCCAAACGACTCCTGGTCATGTACAACCAGAAGCACCCCGGACGCTACGGCGAAGTTGGCGAGCTCATTGCCTACGTTGTCGCGGTGCGATACCTCGGCGCTGCGCAACTCGGCGCCAAGATGGCACTCAAGACGTCTTCCGAAATGCCGGTGCATGGGGTGGATGGATTGCATGGTAGCCAGGCGGACGACGGGTCCGTTCTCTTCTACCTCCTGGAGTCCAAGCTAATCCCGAGCGCAACCGATGCGTCCCGGGAAATGGTCGATTCCATCGCGGAGCATCAGGCAGACCGCGGGCGGATGCTGAACGAACTTCGACTGGTTAGCGACTTGTCCAACCTGGACTCCTTAGAGGGAGATGCACGCGAGGCGGCAAAGTCGTTCTTTAACTCCTACACTGGTGACGGCAGCCATCTCCGACGTCGCGACATCCACGTCGGCAGTCTCGTGTTCAGCGAAAGCGCCTTCGAGAAAAAGCTGCCTCGCGACCTGAAAAAGCCGCCAGAGATTCATGAGCAACATCTGGAGAAGCTGTATGCAGCCAAACACAAGGCGTTCAGCAAGAACCTGAAAAAGCAAGCCGACGCGAAAGGCGTTGACCTTGGCGGCTGCATCGTTTTTTTGGTCGCTATACCTGATGTAAATGAATTCAAGCGAATCTTCGCCGAGTTGAACACATGAGCACATTCGCCACCGAAGTTGCGATTGAAATCCGGCAGGAGCCGGGCTTCTGGAGCGACCTTGCCGAACTTCGTGCGGTCGGCATCCGGTCGACGGTCCTACAGGAAAATCAACAGGTTCGGGTTGAAGGGCCCGTTCTTGCCGAAAAGGCCCTGGCGCGCCTGCTCAATACCGCGAGTGTGTTCGCATCCGCAACTGACGAAGAGAGTAAGGAGCTGGCTCAGCAGATTGCAGTGTTCGCCAGCTTGACCTCGGGCGATGACATCGTTCGCGAAGCAAGCATCCGCATTCTTTCCGACCTCGGCAACTTCCCCGGTCTCCGTAAGCTGGAGCGCGAGCATCCTGTCGACCTCGGCTTCGAAACCCACATGCGCAGTGGATTGCTTCGAGAGCTCAACACAGTCGACATGGCCGGCGCGCGGGTCCCGCTAACGGAGTACCAGCTCGACCTCTGGCGAAGCTTGGACTCGTCCGCTGCTACAGCTGTCTCCGCGCCGACCTCGTCTGGAAAGTCTTTCGTCGTGCTCGAGCACCTGTCCGAGCGCGCGATTGCTGCCGAGCGGTTTGGCGCAATCTATATTGCACCGACACGAGCGTTACTGACCGAAATACACGGCAAACTGGAAAAGCGCCTGTCGAGCATTTCCGATTCCATCCGAATCACGACCATTCCGGTGCCCGACCCAGAGAGCCGGCCGAAGCAGATTTACGTGCTCACGCAGGAAAGAGCGCAGTTTCTTCTGTCGACGGTGGCCGTTTCCGGTCTCATTGACCTTGTCATTTCCGACGAGGCACAGTCCCTCGGTGATGACAGCCGCGGCATGATTTTGCAGGACACGCTTGAGAAATTGCGCGAGTCGAATCCCGCTGCACGCTTCCTGTTTTTGGCGCCGGGGGCATCCGGCCTGCAGCTCATTGGCGACAGCATCGGGCTGCCCGACATCAACGTGAAGGAAACCACTCTTTCGCCGGTGGTGCAGAACCGTATCAGCGTCGGATTTTCGGACCTGGACGAGCACGTAGTGCGTCTCGACCTGGTCACGCCGAAGAGGTTTGAGCCAATTGGAACGTACCACTTCCGGCGGGGGTTTGCGTTAGGCGACGATACGAAGCTCGCAGCGGTCGCGCTTGAGCTGGGTGCCTCTGGCCGGTCCTTGGTTTACGCCACCGGAGCAAAGAACGCGGAAGATTTGACGGCACTGCTCGCACTCAATCGCCAACCCGGAACCTCGAAGGGGTTATCGGACCTAGCGAAATTCATCGAGCAACATATCCACAAGCAATACTCCCTTGCGACTTACGTTCGGCAAGGCGTCGCATTCCACTATGGGAACATGCCTAGCCTCTTGCGTGAGGGGATTGAGGCGGCGTTCAAGCGCGGTGAGTTGGATTACCTCTGCTGCACGACAACCCTGTTTCAGGGAGTGAATCTCCCTGCGCGAAACGTCTTCATTGATACACCGACTCGCGGTAAGGGCGCGGCGCTCGATGAAGCTTCGCTCTGGAACTTCGCCGGTCGTGCCGGCCGTCTTGGCGAGGAAGTAGTAGGCAACGTGTTTCTCGTAAACTACGAGAACTGGGAAACGAAGCCACTGACCGAGCGCAAGCCGTTCGCAATGCAGGCAGCGTTCAAGCAGACAGTCGAGGGGGATTTTGATGCGGTAGTTGAGCTACTCCAGGCAGCCGTCGACAAGGCTCCCATACTTGAGCGCGACCGCGCGTCTGGGGACCGGATTACCGCAGCTGCAGGTCTCATCCTGTTTCGTTCGTCACAGAAGACATTAGACGGTTTACTGGGTCGCCGCGGTCTCTCGCTGACTACCGAGCAAAAAGACACCCTCACTGAGCTGGCCGAGCAGGCGCTTGCGAGTCTTGAGCTACCGGCTTCGGTTTTGACTACGAGCTGGATGCTCGACCCAGTCGCGCTCGCAGGCCTTCTGCAGCGGATTCGTGAACTCGTGCGCCATCGCGACTTCTCGAAACTGATGCCTTCGAATCCTTCGGGCGACTCGTACACGGTGTACAACTCAATCATCCGCAGGCTCTACAAGTATCTGGGAGGCATGAACCTTTCCGGAGAAGAAGGGAGAAGACAGCGCGGCTACGTTAGCCACGTGACCGTTACGGCCTTGAAGTGGATGCGAGGCGAACCGCTGACGCAATTGGTCGCTGAAGCTGTGAAGTATAAGAAGACGGTTGCGCAGCAAACGAACAAACGGCCGCTCACGCAGGCGGCTATCGATGGCGCCATCCGCGACATGTTCACGCTTATCGAGCAAACAATTCGATTCAAACTTGTCCAGTGGGCGAAGGCCTACGTCGACCTGCTGAAGTACGCTCTTGCCCAAGAGGGGCTCGATGAAATGGTTACCCAGGTCTACGACTTCTCGTTGGCTCTTGAACTGGGAGTGTCGACGCGTACCGGTCGTTCGCTGGTCGAGTTTGGTTTGTCACGTATCACAGCTGCGGCAATGGCGTCGCTGATTACGGATTCGTCGTTGAGCTCGGACCAGGTTCGGGGCTGGTTCTTGCAGCAACCAGCGTCGCTGATACAGCAACTATCACCATTGGTGGTAGCTGAATTACGTGAACGTGGTCTCGTCGTAATCGAATATTCAGCTTGAGATTGAAAGGCTGCCAAGCCTCTCGCCGCATCTAAGCTTGGGAGCTGAGACTGAGCGTTGCGCGTTGGGCAGGCGCCTGTCGACGCGCGGCCGGCGCGCTGCTCGCCATGGGATGCGATACCTGCGGCCGACGCAATGGCCAGCGTCCCCGCTGTCTCGCCGCCTGTTATTGTTGCAGAATCGAGGCACGCATTTGCGTAGGCCTCGAGTGAGGCGATGAGCAAGTGCGAAACCAGGAGGCATCTTTCATGGTCGGTTCGAGCATCAAGCTCCCGGCAGTTTCCTTCGAGACGATAAGGACGCTGATTCCAGCTGTTCTGCACGAAGTCAAATCGTACAACCTTCCACGCGTGTGCACGCAGCTGGGAATTCAGCCGTCCGTTGGACCCGGCGACGAAACAGAGGCGCACGCCAGCAAAAGGTCATACGTCAGCACGAGAATCTCCGATTTGAGCGAAGACGCGCTCGTCGAGCTCGCGCGCAAGGTGCTCCTCAAATATCCGGATGAGAGCTTGATGGAAGCGCTCGTCGAGTTGACGGTGCATAGTCAGCACCGCGTGAGCAAGCTTGTTCGCGGCGACGTCCTCAAAGTTCTGAATCGGTTTGATACGCTGTTCGGGGATGCTCCGGTCCTGGAAAGCCTGGCGGAAGTTTTTGGCGCTGCGGCGCTACGCGAAGGTGGGTCGTTGTGGCTGGATAACTCCAGCTTGGAGGCTCAGATAGACCAGCACTATCTTCGCAACCCTGACTGGACCAGTGAGGAGATGCTCATTGAGTGCGGTGCGTTGACGTGCTCTCAGTTTCGCTTCTTCTCTTTACTCGAAAAGCTTGTCCATCCGATGACCCGTCGTGATGTCGAACAGGCTGAGCTAGTCAGTGCCATCAGAGACGCGTTGAAACGAGACGGCTTCACTCTGAAGCAAACTGCCGTGGAATCGGGATATGCGATTTACGGCGTCGTCCGCATTCAGGCTGGCGTCGCCGGGACGATGAAGAATCTGATTTTCGCATCGACAGGCGAGAAACCGGAGCTCGTGTTTCGCGACGCACTGAACAATGACGTCGAAATCACAAAGCATGCAGACAAGGTGCTCGTCTACGACCGGCCGCTTCCCAGCTCGGGCATGCTGCTGTGGAGCGACCTCCGTGACTGGTACGCCGACATTCATGGCGTAGACAAAACTGAAGGCTCGAGGATTTTGTACGCGCGTTTGCGCGATTCCGTCATCGGCACCAACTCGGCCGGCGAGTACGCGATTTTTCACGGCTACTACAAACGCTTCAGCAAACTTCTCGACGAGCGACTGCCGGCTCTGATTCCGCAGGTCTACCTGCACTACGACCCGTACACGCGCCGTGAGCGAGGCGATGAGAAATTCTTGGCGCGGCAGCGCATGGACTTCCTTCTCATGCTTGAGCAAGGCGTCCGCATTGTTATTGAGATAGATGGGCGCCATCACTACGCGGTGAGAGACCCGAGCGCTCCCGAGCGCTACATCGCGAACGCACAACTCTATGCCGAGATGGCAATGGAAGACCGGCGGCTTCGGTTGATGGGCTACGAGGTATATCGCTTCGGCGGATACGAATTCCGTGACGTGGCCCTTGGAGAGAAACCGCAGGTCGGTCCCGACGCGCAGCGCCGCGTTGCCGATTTTTTCGACCGACTGCTCGCCCGGCACGGAATCCGATAGGTGGCGCGCATGGAATGGCTACCGATGCTACCGGCGCTCGCGAGGCGAGCCCGGGCGAATCTTCCAGTAGCGTATAAATCTAGTCCCGGGTCAGGAGTCGTAATCTGGGCCAACCTCTCCGAAGTCAACCTCTATTGTCGTCGGAACGACTTCGATTTGGACGAGTTCCGGCTCGCCGTGTTCGAAATCTTCGAAGGTATATAACACCTCGACGTTCACGCTAAGGTTGGTCTCAGCACGGCCGTTACCGATGCGCACCATGTCTCTGTCGATACCGTCTCTCACAGAAAATGAGAAGACGCCATCTACATCAAGGTCGACTTTAACGTTGCCTTGTACCGTTAGAACATCGTCGACATAACCAATCGGCTTAAGAACCGGAATTCCCTCTGCCACTTCAAGACTCGCCGCATTTACGCACTCGCCCTCAATCTCAGCATCGAAATAGAAAGCCGAGGATGCCTCGGGAATAAGGTTGAAGTATTGGATGTTTTCCGAAATATGCTCGGTAAGTTCCGCAACGAAATTCTGATACAAGCCTTGCCCGATGCGATGAGCAACCAAGTCCGTTAGCTGACGCGTATGGGCGTTTCGCTCTTGAACAAGCGTTAGGGCATTACCAAGGTCGTCGATTGCCGCAAGGCGCTCCGCAGTCCCGCAGTACGTTTGACATCCTTGGTCCTTCGTGACGAATAGGATTGACGTCTGTTCCCTGGTAGCCCATGACTCTAGCGATAGAAGCACAATCGCATCTGGGAACTCGCTTTTCTTGTCTTTAGTAGATTCGAAGGGTGCTTTCGGCTCAAAATATGAAGATATGAGTTTGTCGACATCGAGATTTTCCCGGACGCCTATACGCTCGGCCTTGCACCGTTCAAGGAACGCCGTAAGTCTAGTTTCTGCTTTGCTCTTAAAGTCCGCGTTGCCAACAATCTCTTCGTAAAGCTGATGCCGCCTCTCCTCCGGGAGCGCCCAGTAGTTGACTGATTCTGCGAGTCCTTTCTGTAGCGCGGAGCGCGCCTCTTCAGTCTTCTTTGCCAGATGCTTGCGAAGCTCCTTCAGGGTCATTTCAGAGAAAACCAATCGAAACCCGGATGCGGCCAGACTCTCCAGCTGTTTCAGTTGTCCATGTTCGAGACGCAATCCAGAAGCGTCAAAGATACAAGTGTCTACAGAAATCGCTCTAATTGTTCCATCAAGAATGCTTGCTCGAATGTCGTCAGGGTTCATTTCTACGTATGAAACAAGAGGAAAACTGGTAGTTTATGCCAGCAGCCGAGCGAAATCGCTATGACGTCACGCCGCAAGCTTCTGCTCGTAGTAAGGCCGGTCCTTGTCATCGAGGATGGATACCTCGATTGTCTCCGCCGTCGAAGGGGCCGAAATAATCCGCTCCTTCGTGAAGGCTCAAATATCGCCAGGACATGTCCAGTGAGACGTGGGGCGGCTATTTTGCGACCACGGCGCCACAGCCCCCAAGTTCCCACCACACACTCGTTCCCCCGGCTGCCCGCGCCAACCCGACACATAGCGCGCGCCTATTCGGCTTCCCCCAGCATCGCATTTATCTATATGCTGTATGAATATACAGCACAATCTCCTATACTTCCGTAGCCCTTGACCGAGACGCTTGGTTCTTTCTCTCGTTTGTCTCATATCAGCATCGAGAAAGTCGCGACCACATGACGAAAGTATGGCTATTTCGTAGTAGCCGCAGGAAGCCCGATAAAATCGCAACCTAATTGAGAGGTCGAACAATGAGCGGTGGGCAAAGCAAGATTGAGTGGACGGAACGCACGTGGAACCCAACCGTGGGTTGCACGAAAATCTCCAAGGGCTGCAAGAACTGCTACGCCGAAGGCATGGCAAGGCGTCTGCACGCCATGGGCACCCCGGGCTATGAGAACGGCTTCAAACTGACCATTCTGCCGAGTCGCTTGGACGAGCCGTTGAAGCGCAAGAGTCCGACAGTGTATTTCGTCAATTCGATGTCCGACTTGTTCCACCGCTCGGTTCCTGATGCCTACATCACGCAGGTATTCGACGCGATTCGGGCGTGCCCTCAGCACACGTTCCAGATTCTCACGAAGCGCGCTGAGCGCCTCGCGAGCTACTGCAGCCGTCGTGATATTCCGGCAAACGCCTGGCTCGGTGTGACCGTGGAGGACCGCCGGTATGGGGTACCTCGCATCGATGAGCTGCGCGCGGTGCAAGGCGGTGTGCGCTTTCTGTCCGTCGAGCCGCTGCTTGAGGACCTCGGAACACTGAATCTCGAGAACATCGACTGGGTCATCGTCGGCGGAGAATCCGGTGCGAAGGCGCGCCCGATGCTCGAAGAGTGGGTGCAGAACGTAAAGGTCCAGTGCGAGGAGCAAGGCGTGAAGTTCTTCTTCAAGCAGTGGGGTACATGGGGCAGCGATGGCGTACGTCGCTCCAAGGGCGCAAATGGGCGGCTCCTCGAAGGACGCACCTGGGACGATATGCCCGACCACGTGCGGCTTACGTGAAGAAGTTTCGCTGCGGTGAGTATTCGACGATGTCGGAGGGCTTGTAGTGCTTTGACGGCCGTCGCACTCTGTCGTCTTTATTCGACACCACAATACTTCCTGAGGCGTGCAAGCCCTGGATAACCATTTGCAGCCGAGTTTCGTCTGCGATAGTGTTGGAAATGTGGTCGGTGAGCAGTTGCCGAACGGTGAGCGGCTGCTGCCGGCCTGACAGAACGCGGCCGAGGTCTTCCTTCAATGTCTCGATGCAGAGCTCTGCCCCACCAGCATCGAAGAGGATAGACTGACCGGTATATTGCTCGTCCCGTTTCGGGTCGTAGCCCAGCATGAAGAGTCCCGGCTCAAGCTCGTGCCCGAACTCGCTCGAGTGCGCCCAGTGCAGCGACTTCATTACGTCGTGGGCCTTGTATTGCTGCGACAAGTGCACGAGCCAGTAGCTCCACGGATTGGCCGAGTCGGGCCGAACAAAGAACAGCGTCATGTACGGTGCACCTGTTTCGGCTTTGATGCCATGCGCGACGTAACGTTGGAGCGCCACTCGTCCAGACTCTGCCTTAATTTGCCCCAGTTGTTCCCACGGGATGTACTGCTCAATCCCGATGCCGCGCACAGCCTTCCGATTTGCCTCTCTGTCGCTGATGTAAGTGAGGAGCGAGTCGACGTTGAAAGTCATGATGACTTCTGCGTTCGGCAGTTCGGTCATCAGCCACCGAAGCTTGTCCATCGGAACGGCGTTGTAGCTGTACTGGTCGAGCAGAAAAATCGCCCGGCCTCCGCCTCGGCGTGCTTTGATGCGCTCGACGATTCTCGGCAGCTCGCCGAGAAATCCACCGTTCAGCACTTTCGACCGCTCGAAGTCCTGTTGCGCGATGGCACCCTCCGCTCGCCGCCTTTCCAAGTGCTGACACAGAAACTCTGCAGATTCCCTCTTTTTTTCCACGAAGAAAAACTCAGTGTCCACTTCGCGCAGCGTGCGCCGACCGACATTGAGGGCGGCTCGCGCCAGGTGCGCCCCCCGCATCATGAGCAGAGGCGTGCCATCAACTGATTTGGCCTGTTCGTTGAGGTATTCCCCACCGCCGGCAAACCCGTCGACCAACGTCAAAGTTAGTTTGGGCATGGTCGGCAAACTCATCAGGGTTTCGATGTATTGCTGAACATACTCCTCGACAATCGCGTGCTTAACGGCGCTGTGCTGGTCAAGAAGCGGCGGCGGATGTCCGACCTGCCAGAAATACTTGTCTTCTGTCTTTGCCATTCCTGGTGTAATGCGGGGCTCTTGGTCTCTCGAAAGATTATCAGGTTTTAGTAGATATTTTGAAATAACGGCATACTATTTGACATCCCCATTGAGCCCTCAAAATACGGGACACAAGCATGGTCAAAAAAAATGACGACGAGATTGTCATCGACCCGGCTGATGGTCTGCCGGTCATGAAGGTTGGTCCTTGGTCGGAAGACAAACGTGTGGCGCTGTCCCGTTATGTCGACGCCGCCCGAAAAGCTCGCGCAAAATGGCCATATGCCTCGTTTATCGACCTTTTTTCGGGGCCAGGACGAGTCATGAACCGTGAATCGGGGGTTATCTCTGATGGCGGCGTGTTATCTGCCTGGCGTATGTCGGAACGCGGTGGAGCGCCGTTCAACGAGATATACATCGCCGATGCTGATGCTGAAAGCGTGGAGGCTTGTAGCTCGCGACTTCGCGCCGCAGGCGCCAAAGTGCAGGCATGCGCGGGCACCGCATCCAAGACCGTTGACTGGGTGCTCGAGACGCTTCCGAGGGGATTACATTTCGCCTTCCTCGACCCATTCAACATCGAGCACTTGGACTTCGAGATTATCCGCAAGCTTGCCGCTCGGCCGAACATCGACCTCTTGATTCACTTCAGCGTAATGGACGTTCAGCGAAACATCGGTGTCGACTTCAATCTGGCCAGTTCAAGATTGGATGCGGCCGCGCCGGGTTGGCGCAACAATTTGCGGCTGAAAGAGGTTCCCAAGCGCGAACAAGTCAGCGTGTATCTTGAGTATTGGGAATCGCTCGTCACGGACCTGACTAAGATGCAGGTTGCCCAGTCCAAGCCGCTATTCGTCAACATGAACAAGGGGCCGCTATATCGCCTCATCCATCTTGCCCGTCATCCGCTCGCTACGAAGCTTTGGAATGACGCTGCGTTGCCGACCTCGCGCCAGCAATCGCTGCCTGGAATGTAATTACTGGGCGTACGGATGCTATCGTTCGCCGTGGCTTGGACGAGACCGACGCTAGAGGATTCCACAGTGGAGCCCTGACGGCACAGTCGTCCAACCTGTGGTCGGGTTTCAGGTGCCCCGCATCGACAGACGGGGCGCTGGGGTTCGCGTACTACTACTGGAAGCGGGCAAACGGGTCCGGAAATGCACCCGCATCGCCTCGCCAGCCCTCGGTAGGCAACCTGTTGAAGCGAAGGCTAGAATGGCGTTTCGCTGACCGGCCCGAGGGAGCCGAAAGACATGCTCTCAACGGCCATGGCCGTTCTACCGCCTTCCTAAGTCCGCTATGCTCGTGTCATCGGACTGGCGGCGAAGGCTGCATTCTTCTACCAGCCGACGGCTGTCAGCACCCTGAACCCTGAGCGTTCTACATTTTCTCTATGATTTCGTTCCAGCAGACCGTCAGCCTCCGCGAGATTGAAGCCGCGTACGATGAAGCGGTCCGCGATTCGATTTTGCGGATTCCACTCTCCCTTCGGTATGGCGGTGCAGTTGGCGTCCCATCGGCGCTGATGCAATACGTCGCGACCTGGTCGCGCCTGCAGGCGAATTCCGCGCTTCGACTGTACGGAAACGCCGATAGCAATCCGATGGAAGCCCTGGCGCAAGAACCTCACGGGCTGGTGTCCACGTATTTCGCAGGCTCGGTCGAAGTGCCGGGACGTGAAGACCCATTATCGACACGGGAAGCACTGTCGTTTGGCGTCGGCAGAATCCAGGCCATGCAGGAGAGTCAGTTCCGCGACACGATGCGCGGCAGAGGGGTCTTCCTCTGTTGCTTCGCGCGGGCAAAGAACGAATATCTCCTTCCGCTTTATAGCCGACCGCATCCCGGTGGGTTGCGCTCGCGAGCGGACTTTGTCTCGCTCACCTCAAAGATAATCAGTGCATGCGCGCCTGCGGCGGAATGGAAGGTTTCCGAGCAAGATAACACCGCGATTGGAACATTGATTTACGAGTTGTTCAAGAACACGGATGAGCACGCCACCGTCGACGAGGAGGGGAAACCGTATGTAAGAAACGTACGGGCGCTCATGGCGAAGTTCATTTCCTATGACCGAGATGCTCAACACGAGCAGGTGGTCTCCGACGACGCGGTATTTGGCGAATACCTCGCAGAGCATACTGCGGCTCACGCTGCGGCGGCGCCCGGCGGGGATTCCCCTCTCCAACGCACGTCATTTTTAGAGTTGACGGTGCTTGACACCGGGCCCGGTCTCGTCCGGCGCTGGATGTCACGATACGGTGCGCCGCCCAAAGGAGCTCTTTCCATTGACGAAGAGGTCGACATCGTTAAGCGCTGCTTCGCTCTGCACGCGACAACGAAGGACACGAATGCGAGCGGTGGTGGGCTTACCTACGTACTCAAGACACTGAGCGAGTTGAACGCATATCTTCGACTCCGCACGGGACGGATTTGCCTCGTCCAGGATTTTTCGAACACACCCACTGGCGCATTCGAGCCAACGCATTGGCTTGAAGACCAGAGAGAGCTGAGCCACACCGCAGGCGCGTCGTACTCCATTGTTATTCCCATGACGACGGCGGTGTCGCGATGAAAGGCTTTTTTGCGTTTGATTGGGTACTCGAAAGCAGTTCGCCGGTCCGAAACTTCCATTTCCTCTTCAAACCCCCTGGCACATTCAACGTAGCGAACTTGGCCGATGCCATTGAGGTCGGCTTGCAAGGCATCAATCCGCCGGACGTGGTCGCCATCATCTGCGAGACAGAGGAAGCCGCTGAGGTCAAGAAGGCGTTCGAGCAATCGCTGCTCGTCCAGGCTTCGAACCGTACGTCAAACAAAGTTTGTCTTTGTATCTGCTCATTTGGCCACGACGGGACCATCAAGCACGTGGATGCGCTCACTAACCCGGTTGCCGACCTTGAACAGTTGTTCCGCGGACAGACCGCGGCCATCCGCAACGCGGGTCTCAAAAAACTGTTTTCGGCCAAGCACGTCTCCGTCGTTGCGCCGCCGGGCTTCACCTTCGTCAAACCGTCTCAAAAGCGCTCGACGCACTTCTTGCGTGCCGAAGAAGCGTTGACCGAAGTTGAGGGAGTCCAGTTCCTCGCATTCGCTCTGCTCGAAAAGCTCTGCAATCGCGCCATGAAAGTTGGGGCGAAACTCGATGTGATTTTCGTCGACACGATGGGAATTGCTGCGGTGGCCTACGCGCTGCGTGAGATGTACTGCACCTTGTTCGGCGTTGCAAAGCCTCGCGTAGTCACATTCCATTCGCACGAAGGAATAGATAAAATCGACGCGCCGCTTCATGGCACGTCGTTCGCGCTCATCTCGGCATCATCGTCGATGAATCTGGAGCGAGACTGGAAACAGAAGGTGAAATGCGATGCAACCGAGGTCGTCACGCTTCTGACGCTGGCCGACGCGAAGGACGCCACGGATGCTCTCTTTGCACTTCCGGCTCCGGCAAACCTTGATGAGAGACCGCACCATAAACACCTGAAGGACCTGCCAATCGTCGGCGAGCGCTTCGCTCCAGAGGACTTGTTGCCGAAGTCCGTCCTGCTCCGAAAGAAGCAACATCGGCTGCAAGATGTCTCTGATTTCTGTAAGGCCTACGGTCTAAACGGCGCGCTCGCTGTTCAAGCTCGCGGCCCGATTCCAACCTCCAAAGTCCGCCCCATTTATCTCGATGGGCGGAAGCTGATGGGTAACCCCGGCTTTAGGAATTTTGCCGACAAGCTGGTGAGTCAGCAGACCCCCGCATCGGTAAGCGCCATCGTCTATCAAGATGATGAAGCGTCGCTCGAGATTGCGGAATACTGTGCTGCGAGGCTGCGGGAGGTCATGCATCGAGCGACTCCGCTCACTCTGGTAAGCGATGCCGAAATCGAGTCTGGTGACGCCAAGCTGGATGGTAAGGCCGCGATTTTGGTCGTTGCAGCGGTGGTCGGGCGTGGCACGCGCCTGCTTTCAATAAGCCGTGACTTACGCGACGTCCACTCGGGCGCGCGCACCTACTTCATTGGGGCCCAGATTACGGAGACCGCAGCCCAGCTCTCCGCACTTCCGATGAATCTGGAACACTCGGCGACAGGAGCCGAAATCAAAATCAAGCGATTTGCGGGCATCGCCGTTGGACAAGGTATCGACGAGTCGTTTCAGGAAGAGTTACAGGCGCTGCGAGACATCCAATGGCAGTTGGGTGCCCATTTCGCTGCGCGCCTCGAGCGCCTCGCTGGCTCCGCGGACGGCTTGGGGAACGCGGTCTTCATGCCGCTCGACGATAACCTCGTTAAGGATATGCGACTCCGCCCTGATTTCGCGTACTGGGACGGCTTCTACGAGGAGGAGCAAGACACAAACGCTGCCGTTCTGGCGACGGCCGGCGCGCTTCTCCAGAATGCCAGAGAGGGGAAAAAATTTACGAGTGAAAGTGACCGGCTCGCCACCGACGCATTCCAGCAGGTCATCCTCAATCCAGAAAACTTTACACGGTACAACGATGGCGCCATCCAGGCAGCACTCTTGCGCTGCGCGCGACCCAGCGAGTTGGACTACTCGCGAGAAGCGAGCGCCAGCCAGTTCATGCTGGACCTGCTAGCCAACATCTTCGAACAGCACAACCGGCGACAAGGCGAGGCAGCATGTGAGTTTGCGTTCGCGCTGTACACACGCAAATTGCGCCTCCAGCAGCAGCACCTTGATGACCTGAAGGCTAGAATTCAGCCGAAGCTGGAAGGCACCACCCACAAGCTTCGCCTGCTACGCATGCTGTTTGGATTCGACGTGATGCCGGCAAGCGAGACCCTTCCCGACGACTTTTGAACGAGGTATTGTCGGTCGCATCGTGATGTACCGATGAGCGTTTACGAATTCAAGCCACCACGGGCAAGTGGTGCGAAGAGCTACCGGGGTGACGTGGAGATGAAAGCACTCGAGAAAGAATGGAAGGGCCCACCAGGTCAAACGGACGGCCCTATTCAGAATTGGGAACCCATCAAAGGACTGCTTCCGTACGGAAGCAGTTGGGTTGCGGCAGTCGACGGTCCAGACAAGACGCATCGAGAAAGAGGCCATAGACTGTCTTCGGCGACCATCGAAACCATCCGGAGCTTGTGGCTCTGTTCATGTGAAACGTCAGAACCGGATTCGAAGCCGGTAGACAGTTGTCACGCTGGCCACTTTCACTGTTATCGAACGAGCCTTCGTGGAAAAGGTGAGGCGGTCTTCAGGGCTTGGCGCCAGCAAAACGGTGGTTCGCCTGTTTGGTCGTGCTCGAGTTTGAGGGAAGCCGGCCATCGATACTCCTGGACACGCCACCCCGCAGGAAGCTTTGAGCAGTTAGGCGCCGCGCTTCAATGCGCCATGAGAAGCCGAGATGAACTCCTGACGAACGTAGTTTGCCGAAAAATTCTTGATTGGGGCGGCGTGCGCGACCGAGAAGACGCGGCGCGCATCGACTGGCTCGACGAGCGAACTCGGCGCGGAAATTTGATTTCAAGCATCCAATCTGCAACGCGCGCTCTGCGCGCATCATCGACGACACCTCTCGACGGTCTGTTCGCTCGGGACGACATCCCAATGACGTCCGGAACCACAAAAATCTTTGCCGCCGCAGCATTAGATTTTTCTGCAGGCTGGGGCACACCAACCCAAGATGTGCTGATTTTCGACGGGCGAGTTACCGCGGCTCTCGGACTTATCGCGCGCCGCGTTTCTCATCATGTTCCGAAAGCATTTCGATTCCCTGCCAGTCGAGAGTCAAAACGACGACGCGACCCGTCTTGCGCCCATCTCACTTTCCCCAACTTGCACTCAATAAGCAATCTCCAGCGCGCGCAATTCGCGAGATTAGGAGCGCGTTGCATCGAACAGGTTGTTGGGAAATCTGATTTCCTTCTAGCTGAGAAGGCCCTGTTCATGGTTGGCTACGACGTCAGAAACCGCTGCGACGGCGAGCCAAGGTCGAGCTCATAACCGAGTGGCTCCTTGGGACGCGAACGCAATCGCAGTCTTCATCACTTCATTGCCCTTTTTCTTGAGCGAGCGTCCGCCTCCGAGTGGCTCGCCCAAAAGAGTGCTGACCTGCCTGATTTCTTCGGGCCATTTCAATCTTGGAGAACGGCCTCGGTTGCTTCAGTTGAACAATACCGCTGCTTGAACTCGTTGGGCGTCAGATAGGCCAGGCTCGAATGCGGCCGGATGGCATTGTAGTGACGCCGCCACTGCTCGATCACAACCTTCGCTTCCGTGCGCGTTCGAAACCATTCAAGGCTCAGGCATTCATCTCGGAACTTGCCGTTGAAGCTCTCGTCCGCGCCGTTCTGCCAAGGTTTGCCGGGATCGCTGAGCGCCATGTCCATGCCGTTTTGTGCCGCCCACTTCAGGATGGCCCGCGATACGAACTCCGGGCCGTTGTCCGAACGCAAGTAACGAGGCGCACCATGAAGGCTGACCAGTTGGGACAGAACTTCGATGACACGTCCGGAACGAATCGATCCGGCCACGTCGATTGCCAGGCATTCACGCGTGTACTCATCGATCACCGTCAGACACTTCAGCTGCTGGCCGTTGGCGCACGCGTCGAATACGAAGTCGTACGCCCAGACGTGTCGTGCCGTCGTCGCTGGCTGCGGCCGAGGGCGATGGACCGACACGCGTCGACGAGGTCGCTTGCGCGGCACCTGCAACCCGGCAAGACGCCACAGCCGCCAGGCCCGGTCGGCGCTCATCGGGTGACCCTGCCGCTCCAGAAAGATCTGAATACGGCGGTAACCATAACGCGGATATTGCGCCGACAGGATGCTCATCGCTGCCAGCACCGGCGCGTCCCGCACGGCCAGCGTCGATTCGTAATGCAGCGCCGATCGGGCAACCGACATCAGCGCGCACGCACGTCGCTCCGACAGGCCACGTGCCTTCGCGTACGTGACCTGCAGGCGTCTGGCGGGCGCGCTCACCACTTTTTTGCGTTGATCTCTCTCATCACGTCCAGCTCGAGATCTCGCTCGGCGAGCATCTTCTTCAGCCGCGCATTCTCTTGCTCGAGCTGCTTGAGCCGCTTCACGTCGGCAGCTTCCAGCCCGCCGAAATGCTGCCGCCAGTTGTAAATGGTCTGCTCGCTAATCCCATGCTTCTTCGCAACCTCAGCGACCGGCGCCTTGTCCGCCTCGCGCAGGATGGTCACCATCTGTTCTTCGGTAAACCGACTCTTCTTCATGACTTCCCTTTCTCCGTTGGAAGCCATTCTCTCAAGTTTCAACTGGTCCGAAAATTCCAGGGCAGGTCAGTGCGACCTACCCAGAACACCCACGTCCTCGCCCATGTCAGGGCGGGCTGACAAAGGCACTCCGACACGGCGCCGTAGCTACCGGAGGCATCGCGGCTACCGCAACCGACATGGGGTTTGTCCGTTGCTTCAGAATGTAAACAAAGCAGTCAGCATCGACCCCGCTGCGCCGGTCGCAACATCAGCGCGCCGGCAAAAAATTGCAGCGACAGACCTCGGGATTCTAACCAGATGAAAGCCAGCAAGACAGAGTCGTATTCGCACGAGGATTTCCAGAAGTTCGTCGGCGACCCCAACACCGGGCGTGCCATTGAGGCGCTGAAAAGGGCGAATGATGTTTTCGACATCCTAACGCCTTCAGAGACCCAGCATTCGCAGATGTTGCAGTGGCTGCTCAATCCGCGTGAGGGCCATGGGCAAGGTGACGCCATCCTCAAGGACTTCCTCATCGCGGCTTGGAAGTCCATGCAGAAATCCGACATCATCGGTAGCGCACGAAGCAGTAAGTTCTTCGCCGAGTGGACGCCCGCGCGCATCAACATGTCTGGCTTTCACGGCGCCGTGGTCCTGCGCGAGTTTTCCATCACTGAGTTTCTACGGCTCGACATCCTGATTCTCGACCCCCAAAACCGGGCGCTAATCGTCGTCGAGAACAAGTACAAGTCAATTCACAACGACCGGCAGTTGGCAGCGTATCGCAGCGCCGTGATTGAGATGTGCCGTAACGGGGCTTTCAAGGGATGGTCCGTCGCCTTAGTCGCTCTCGACAAGGGACGCTCAATCGGAGTTGAAAGTGATGAGTGGAAACATTGGGTCTATCTTGACTATAGCTGGCTCGAAAGTAGCGCTAAGCGGGCCGAGGCGCAAATGCAACGAGGCAATCACTCAGCGAGCCTTGTGATTTCATATTGCCAGCGTCAACTTGACGATTACGAGTCGCCGGCCGAAAAGCACTTGGACGAGATGCTTTCGAAGCTCATACATCAGCATGGCCCGGTACTTGACCGGCTCGTTGAGCTGAACCGGGAAGCACTTGGCAACGGCAAACGGCTCCCGCAAGACGGCGGCCAGAGCCCGGATAATCAGATGTGGCTGTTTGCGCAGCACTATCCGGAACTCATCAAAAAGGTGGGGAGGTTGCGCCGTCTCTCGTATCTGAAGGCCGAATTGGCGAAGGAGTTTCCAAACGAGGAATTCCGATTCTATGCAAACGACAATGTCATCGACATCTTCAACAAGCAGTGGGACAAGTTCGTCGAAGAGGATGACAAGGGCATCACTTGGTGGCCTATCTTCGTTCGCGCGCGGCGCGTTGATGCCAGTTCCGCCGAGCGGGGCCGAAAGACGAAGGAAGGTGAAAGCGCCGAAGTAGCCGAAGCCCGCGACGACACCAAGAGAAAGTATCGCGTGTTGACGATGTACGACCAATACCACCTTGCCAAGCAGTACGCGGAAGGCGTCCATAACGCATTGATGGCGGGCTATGCCGACTCCATCGACGGACGAAATATCAATGCAGCAACGCGACGATTCGATGTCGCTATCTATGACGAACACTCGCTCGTGCGAGAGCTGGGTAAGCGCTATTGGAAGCTCAAGGACATCCTCGCCGACTGTTGACCTTCCAGTCTGGTCGTCGAAGTCACCATTTTTTTGTACGGCAACGGCACGCTATCGAGTAGCAAAAGCGACAGCAGCACTCAGCACATCATCGCCCCTTCCCTGAGCGAGCGCCCGAAGCGAGCTGTCCGTCGCCAGGAAAAGAGGTCATATATAAGAAAATCCTCCAGATGGTGGATTTTCCTTTTGACCGCAACGGAACCGCATACATATCGAGGCTCTCTGCGAGGCCGGCCGTAACCGAAACTATTGGAAAAACGAGGGTACCGATACTCAAGACGTGCACGCAAACACCGACCGGCTTGGGTGTGACCGGGCAAGCCAAGGAAGCCGTTGATTTTTCAAAGAAATCTGCGTTAAACCAGAACTGATGGCGACGTGCAACTAAAACTAATGCAACTCAGCAGATGAAGCCACGACTCGCACGCATCGTCTAATGGCCGCTCTTCGACCCATGTCCGGCGGCCGCCGCCCCCACCCGAACGAAATGATGCTCGACCCTCGTCCGGAGCACGCCATCGAGCGCCGCAAGCCGTTCACGCAGCCGAACCGCTTGCCCTTCCGTCATCTCGCCGAGCACGATCTTCTGCTCGAGCACGTCGCCACAGCGGGTGATGGCCCACCGGTCGACCGTCGCCGTTTCACCTTCGAGTACGGCAGCCGCGGTCGAAACAATGCCCGGATTCCGTCTCGAAACGAGATGAACCGTATGCGTCAACGTGAAACCGGGAAGAAAACGCGACCAGTCTTCACAGACCGTCGGATGGGAAGCGGAGGAAACTTGGCTCATGGTTGCTCCGGATGAATGGTTATCGAACCGGTGCCAGCCATGCTGCTCCCGTTTCGTTGCCGTCAATCGGCCGCATCGCCTCGAGGGCGTCCACCTTGCCCGGGAGGGCAGGTTGGCGTCGGAAACCCGACTCTGGATGCTTGAATTCTCACGTTCGACATTCCGAACGTGGTTCCATTATACCGAAAACCCGGCGTTGAACAAGCGGCCCCCGAACGCGCCGCTTCGGCCGGATGGCTCCGCTGATCCGGCCCTTCCCTATCCGGGCGCCTGCATGACCGGCCCGCCGGAAACCGCTACTTCGACAACCGCAGCTTCTTCGACACCACGACGCCGCTCGACGGACTCACCAGCCAGATATCGCGGAGATCCATGTGCAACGTGGAGATTCTCGTCGAAATGTCCGTCGGCTCCTCGATACTCGGATCGGCGTGTTCGGTTTGTTCGGTCAGGTAAGGCCGAACCAGGCGCCCGGAAAAAACGAGTGCGAAGTCGCCTTGCGTCCGCGCGTACTCGGCGGCCGAAAGCCGCATGCGGCTCCTGACCGTGGTCTTTTTGCCTTGTCCGGCGTCGAGTTCGATGATGTCGACGTGCTGGATGTACCCTTTTGCCTTCGCTTCCGGCGCAATCACGAGCCCGCGCCCTCGCGGCCCCGTCGTCACCCTTCTGAGCAGGATGCCTGCCCGGCCGTCGCGCTCCGCATCGAACAGGTCGACATCCAGCGTCAGCAGGTGCGGCCGTGACCGGTATCTCAGCCCGTACCGCACCGGCACCACGAATGTCACGTCACGATCCAGACCGACGGCCGCCAGGTCGGGATCCGGGCCGTGCCGGCCGGCGGCGCCGGAGACCGCGCCGCGAATCCGGTCACGCAACGAAGGGGGGAGCGTATCGACGTGCAGCTTCTGCAACGCTTCCCGGATGGCAACCGGGTCGTCGCCGACGATCGGTCGTGCCGCGGACGTGCCGTGATCGACAGCCGCCGCGACGTGCGTCGCGGCGCCGCCAGCCTCCACTTGTGCATGCGCCGCGACTGGCGCCAGCATTGTCGTCACGGCGACGATGCACGCGAAGCGTGAACAGCCCAATTTGAATCTCCGGTGAAACACGACGAACTCCCGAACGCGTCCAGATCAATCAACGACGAGCACTATAGGATGGAATGATCGGCCACGCATCCGCCATTTGAAACTGGCCGATGCCGGCACGCGTTGCCACAGATTCATTGTCGGCCCGGCGGCACGTCAATGGGCAACACTACCGTGTTGCCTTGGCGACAACAACCGACGCAAAGCGCGCGGCGGCGCCCGTCGAGCATCCGCAAACGCATCCCGCGCCATCGCCTGACTCGCGAAACACGTTCGGATCCGGCACGCCATTCACGCGCGCATTCGCGCCGCGACTCGCCCACCGATAGCCCGGCGACGCATCCCCGCATCGCCCGCTTCGACAACCGGTAGTGAAGCGCGGCGCTGATCAAATCATCCTGCATTTTCAACATTCGATCGACGGGTGGGCATATCGCGCGCCAGAGCGCAAGCCCGCTCGCATCGATCTCAAAGACATGACATGTCGCTGCTCACATTGAGTCGGGACAATTCCGATTTTTCAAACTCCCACTCAATCATGTCCGGACAAAAAATCCTTACTTCAGCGATATTGGAAAACGAGTCGAGACAAATACCAATCCCGAATAGTCGAATCGATATATTCTCATTCAAACAAAATCCCCGCCCAAGCCAAACAAACATTAACCATTGTTTCAAAAGAACTTATTTTCCATCTCAAAATAAAAATATCAGTTAAAGATAGAAATAGCTTGCTATTCTTCGCACCGAAATCCCAAAGACCATCGCCTTGTCACCCTGAGAGGCGGATTCGAACCCATCCGAATCCGGAACAAAAAATAACGAGATTGTCGTTATGTCGATTGCAGCAACTTTGCGAAACTTTGCGTCGGGTCTGGTCGACCGGAACAAGCGACCGGTCGCTCTTCATTTCGGTCAGGCGCAACGCGCAGTCGGTCATCTGCTGGCGCTCCATCACGCCGATATCCGCGAGGGGCTCATGTCGGGCATCGAAGGGCAATTGACCTGCGTATCCACCTACGATCATCTGCCGCCTGCGCTGTTTCTCGGTTTGCCCGTATCGGTCCGGCTGACGACCGATCGAGGCGACATCCGGGCCATCAACGCAATCGTGCACGAAGTGCGGGCCGGTCAATCCGACGGCGAACTGACCGTCTATCAGTTGCATGTATGCGACGCCCTGTCGCTGATGGATCGTCGCACGAACGCGCGCCTGTTCCGCTCGCGCAGCGTGCCGGACATTCTGGCGACGCTGATGAACGAGTGGAAACAGCGCAGCCCCGCGCTCGCGCGAGCGTTCGATTTCGACCTGTCGACCTTGCGGGCCGATCGCTATCCGGCACGCGAGCTGACGCGGCAGGTCAACGAATCCGACGCACGCTTCATCCGGCGCCTGCTGCGCCGGGAAGGCATCACGGTCTTTGCGAAGGCCGCCCCGGTCGACGGCAGACGCGGCGTGACCGACGAGCGGCCGATTCACACGCTCGTGTTCTGCGACGATCCGCATCGTCTTCCGGACGCGCCGGCGGGCACCGTACGCCTTCACTCGCGCGACGCCGGCGTCGAGCAACGCGACACCGTGACGCTCTTCGCGTACGACCAGCGTCTGTCCGCGGGCAAGGTCCGCCGCCCGTCGTGGGATTACAAGACCGCGCGCGTGGACGATTTCGAGGCCTTCACCGACATCGATCAGGGCGAGTCGGGGAACGATCTCGCGCGTTTGCTGACCGACGTCGCGATCGACATCCCGCACGTCGGCGACTCGTGGAACGATCACGCACGCATCGCGCACGACCGGATGCTGGCCCATCAGTTCGAAGCCGCGCGCTTCGAAGGCATCGGCACCGTGCGCGACATGCTGGTCGGATACGGATTCACGCTCGCGGGCGACCCTGACCTGGATATGAAGTCGATCGATCGCCGTCGGTTCGTCGTCACGTCGATTCGACACGTCATCTGGAACAACCTGCCGAAAGACCTGTCGGGACGCGCAAGCGGGCTGTTCTCGGCAAGCCGCAACCTGACGCCAACCGTTCCGCCGCCCGATGCATCGGGACAAACGGACACGCGCTACGAAAACAGCTTCACGTGCGTGCAACGCGGTGTACCGCTCAAGCCCGCCTACGATCCGACGATCGACATGCCGCCGGTTCACCTGCTGACCGGCACGATCGTCGGCACGCAGGGCGAGCAGGTGTTTTGCGACAAGGCCGGCCGCGTGCGTGTGCAGCTTCACGGTCTCGATCCGGCGGACCACGCTCATACGCAAGGCGCCGGTACGAACGGCCTGGCCGGCGACAGCGCGCCGATTCGCGTCGCGGCGAGTCTCGCGGGCGAATGCTTCGGCGCGCTGTTCCTGCCGCGCGTCGGCATGGAGGTCCTGCTGGGGAGCCTGTCGGGCGATCCGGACCGTCTGGTGATCATCGGCGTGTTGAGCAACGGTGCGAACCCGCCGGCGACCTTCAGCGATACCGGCGCGCTTCCAGGCAATCGCTACGTGTCCGGCATCAAGACGCGGGAAATCCGGGGTCGCCGGCACAACCAGCTTCGCCTCGACGACACGCCGTCGCAGATCTCCGCGCAGTTGGCAAGCGAACATGCGCACACGCAGTTGAATCTCGGCTACCTGACGCAGCCGCGCATCGACGGCTACGGGGACGATCGTGGCGAAGGCGCGGAGCTGCGCACCGACGCCGCCGCGGCGTTGCGCGCCGCCCAAGGCATGCTGTTGACGACCTATGCGCGTTCGCACGCAACCGGCGGTCAGCTCGATCGCGACGAGCTGATCCATTTGCTCAATCAATGCACGGCGCTGTTCAAGTCGCTCGGCGATCATGCCGGCCGGCATGGCGGGCATTCCCCCGACACGGCCGGCCAGGACACCCTCGCCGATGCGTTCCGTCACTGGAAACCCGGCAGTTCCGAATCCGGCGCTACCGGCGACGCCCGCGCATTCATGGCGTTCGGCGCGCAAGCGGGTTCGCTGAACGTCACGCCGAAAACGCACGTCACGTATGCGGGCGAGAACATCGATCAGATCGCACAGCAACACGTGCAAATCACGAGCGGCGAGCGAATCAATCTGCATGCCGGGCATGGCGTCGCGATGTTCGCGCACGGCAATGGCGTATCGGCGATCGCGCATCAGGGGAAAGTGGCCATTCAATCGCAGCACGACGACACGCAAATCGAGTCCGGCAAAAGCATTCAGTTGACCGCGGCCGGCGGCAAGCTTGCCGGCACGGCGAGCGACGAAGTCGTATTCGTCACGGCGGGCGGCGCGTATCTGAAGCTGCATGGGAGCGATATCGAACTCGGATGCCCCGGCAAGTTCACCGTGAAATCCAACGGTCACGCGTGGGACGGCCCCGCCAGCATGAGCGCCGATCTGCCGGCCTTCGATCGACATACGCTCGGCCGCGTCCCGAAGCTGATCCGCCCCACGGACGGCAACGCGGCGCCGGGGTTCGAAGGGCAGGTTCGAAAGGCTTCGGGAACGCTGTCGAATTTGACGACCGACACGGCCGGGGAACTGCCGGCGGTCGACACCGACCGGTTCGAGAGGCTGGCGGTGCAGTTCACCAAGAAGAATGTTTAACGAAAGCGCAGGATTCCGGATGAATCAGTCATCTCTCGATCCTCGACCGGAAGAGGACATCCGCACCAACGAGCACGCCGCGAAGGCCGACGTGCGCGACGCGGCCGCGGCGCGCCCGGGGGCGCCGCAGATCGTCGGCGGGCGGCCCGCCCGCGGTGCGGGGTGGACGC